>JBJXFG010000060.1:0-71224 GCA_046154665.1 Phycisphaerales bacterium
AGCCACACAAGCGGTTCGAGCGCTTGCTTGTGTCGACCATGCGCGCACAGCGCGAGCGCGGCGAGGGCGACTCCCTCCGAACACTGGGACGTGCCGGACCGATAGCCCTGATGGGCACTGTCGGCGATGTGGTCGAGAAGTCGCCCGAGTCGATCCATGAAGTGGGGAGTGGGGAGTGGGGAGTGGGGAGTGGGGAGTCGGGGGAATCGCGGGGAAAGAGCGATCTTGGGACGGTGACGCTCTCGTCGGCTTGGCGCGGCGGCTGTTCTGCTTGACAGATTATTGCAGCAGCCAACTGGCGACTTCGTCGGTGTTGGAGAGATCGTCGAGCGCGAGGTCCGCACCCGCGTCGCGGAGCGCGCCGGTTGCGAACATGCCGGTGGCGACGCCCAGCGATCGGCAGCCGTGGGCTCTGGCGCAGCCGATGTCGTGTGGGGTGTCGCCGATGATGGTGACGGTGCGCGGGTCGATATCGCGCCCGGTGTGGCGTGCGTGCCGGGCGATGGCGACGGGGGGCAGGTGATCGCGCGCGGGAGTGGGGTGGGGCGATTCATCGCCCCAGGCGCAGACTTTGAACTGGTCCGGGTCGATGCCGCAGGCGTGGAGCTTGACGCGTCCGGTTTCGGGGAAGTTTCCGGTGAGCAGGCCGATGGTAGTACGGCCTTCGGATGCCGCGGTCGCGAGTCGTTGCAGCAGAGCGGGAACGCCGGGGCACGCCTTGCCGGTGCCGGGTTCGCTGAGGAGGTGTTCGAGGTGTCGGCGGTAGCCGGCGCGGAAGCGTGTGACGTTGGTGCCGATGTCGGGGATGTCGTGGTGGCGCAGCAGGTCGGCGATGATGAGCGGATCAAGCCGCCCGGCGTACTCGACAGTGCGCTCGTTGAACGACTCGCCGAAGAGCTCGCGGCCCGCCATGCCCATGGCCTTGATCCCCAGGCCGGAGGTTTTGATGAGGGTGGCGTCGATGTCGAACAGGATCAGCATTGGCATCAAGCGTAGGCCCAAGAAAGAGGCGTTTCACCGCGGAGAACACGGAGAATGGCACTTCACCGCGCCCTCCGCTGGAAAGGGCTTCGCATCACCGCCCCACCGCCCCGGCGTAAAAATACGTGCCCATGCCCAGCGTGAACACCGCGCAGCCGTAGAGCGCGTGCTCGAACCATGCCCCCGCCAGCGAGCGTGTCCGCGCGTAGGTCTGCGCGAAGAGCCAGCCGCCGATGGTGCACAGCGCCACCGCCAGCCAGTTGTGCAGGATGACGTGGGCCCACGCGAACGCGAGCGCGCTGGCCCACACCATTGAGCGTTCTGAAACAAACAGGGCGCGGTAGCGGTGGAAGATGAACGTGCGATAGACGAGTTCCTGCGGGTACACGCTCCAGAGCGGGTAGAAGACCATGATCATCGCCCACAGCGCCGGGCGCTCACGCACCAACTCGAAGAGCTTGTCGGGCTCGGCGAGCGCGAACAGCAGACCCAGCGCGCCCATGAGCACGATGAAGCGCGCGAAGATCGTTCGCCGATGGACCCGCCACCCCGCCCAGTTCCACAGTTCGCGCCGGTTGAAGGATCGATCGACGAGCAGCAGTGCCAGGCTGAGCGCGACGGCACTGAGCAGGCTGATGAACACGACGCCGGCGGGGCGCCGGCCCGAGGCGACGATGGCGTCGATCCACAGATAGACCGCCACCGGCGCGCCGGCGAAAAGAAAGACGAACTCGAAGGCAAGGCGGGCGCGCAGGCCGCGGGCCAGGAGGCCGGTCGGGATCATGGGGGTGAAGCGTTTCACCGGGGAAAGTTGGTCGGAGTCGGGCATCGCGGGGGCTTACACTATGACGCTGTGCCACGGAAGTCCGTCCTCGGACTTCAGTGCTCTTCCCCACTCTCGACCCCCGACTCCCCACTCCCGCCCCCCCCCACTCCCGAGCAAAGCCCATGTGCCAGAACCCCGTCATCCTCGCCGCCAAACGCACGCCCATCGGCAAGTTCTTCGGCGGCCTCTCGAAGGTCCCCGCGCCCGTGCTCGGCTCGTACGCCATTGGCGCATTGCTCGCCGATGTGCCCGCGCTGAAGGGTGCCGTGGATGAAGTCATCATGGGCAACGTGCTGCAGGCTGGGCTGGGTCAGAACCCGGCTCGGCAGGCGGCGCTCAAGGCCGGGCTGCCCGACACGATGTCGTGCAGCACCATCAACAAGGTTTGCGGCAGCGGGCTGCAGGCCGTCATGCTCGCGGCGCAATCGATCCGCGCGAATGACAACGGACTGGTGATTGCGGGCGGGTTTGAGAACATGACCGGTGCCCCGCACTTCGCCCGCGTCCGCGAAGGCGTGAAGTATGGCCCGGCCCAGATGGAAGATCACATGGCCTATGACGGCCTGCGCTGCGCCTTCGAGGGGTGGGCGATGACGAGCGCCGCCGACCACATCGCCAAGAAGTACGAGATTTCGCGGGCCGAGCAGGACCGCTTCAGTGCGCAATCGCACCAGCGCGCGGCGGCCGCCACCAAGGACGGATGGTTCAAGAACGAGATCGTGGGGTTGACGGGCGAGCAGTGCCTGGACAAGAAGTCGCCGGGCGTGACGGCCGACGAAGGCATCCGCGCCGAATCCACCGCCGACGGCCTCTCCAAACTCCGCGCCCTCCCCGGCCACGAGACCATCACGGCGGCCAACGCCTCCCAGATCTCCGACGGCGCCGCCGCCATCGCCGTCAGTTGCATGAAGACCGCCGAGAAACTGGGCCTGAAGCCCATTGCGAAGATCCTCAGTTACCACACCAGCGGCGTGGCCCCCAAGGACATCTTCGCCGCCCCGATCGAGGGCATCAAGGGGGCGCTGGAGAAGGCGAAGTTGACGGTCAACGACATTGACCTGTTCGAGATCAACGAGGCCTTCGCCGCGCAGGTGCTGTGCAACATCAAGGTGCTGGGGATCCCGGAATCCAAGTTGAACGTGTGTGGCGGCGGGATCGCTCTGGGCCACCCCATCGGGGCGTCGGGGGCTCGGGTGCTGGTGACTTTGCTGCACCAGTTGATCCGGACTGGGGGGAAGCGCGGGGTTGCGGCGCTTTGTTTGGGCGGGGGGAACTCGGTGGCGGTGGTGGTGGAGAGGTAGCGTGCCACGACTTTGCTGCTTCAGCAAAGTCGTGCTCTTGGAACAACGTCGTTCGCGGAAGCACGACTTTCCGTCAAAGCCCGGAAAGTCGTGGCACGGGTTTGGGTCACTCGTCGGTGGCGGTGGAGAGGTCGATGGCGCCCGCACCTGAGACTAACGATGCTGGATGGCGCACCTTTCGACCCGAGAGCGTTCCGGAGCTACTTTCTACACTGACGCAATTGAGTACGGCAGATACGGCTGTGTATCGAGGCTCTCCCAGGCAGTATCGCCCAGTCACGGCTGCGCTCGACCGCACTTTTGACTGGGCCAACTACAAGACAACCGATGGCGAGCCAATCGCGCCGGAAGTGCTGGAAGCCGCTCTCTTAAGGCGATTCCAGCAGATCTACGAACCCACGGCGCTGCCACACGAGTTGCCCAAGCTGCACACAGCGCTGGGCATCATGTCAATCATGCAGCATTATGGCGCTCCGACTAGATTCCTAGACTGGACGGAGTCAATTTGGATCGCGTCCTACTTCGCCTGTCGAGAAGAGCCTTCACTCGCAGGAGAGGTTTTTGCGGTGAGCCGAGCTGCCACCGAAAAAGCGATGCCCAAGCTTGCGGACATTTGCAGAAAAAAATGTAGAGATGTGACGATTGTGGACTGGGGCCGCCATTTGCAGGATTATTCGTTAAGCAGCAGTCCAGCTGTGTTCTTTGTTGAACCACTATTGCATTTTGACCGAACACTTGCCCAACTCGGTGTGTTTAGTATGGCAACATTGATTGGTGCGGATCACATGCAGCTACTTGGACAAATTTTATCGAAAGATCAGAAGTCGTTTGCCAAGATCGAGATCCTGCCGAATCTCAAACGAGAGTTATTGACATATCTCTACGCAATGAATGTGCGTGCCAGTCGACTGTTCCCGGGGCGAGAGGGTCTGGGCCGAGAACAGGCCGAAGTCGTGAAGCATCGGTTGGGTTCACTTGCGTGGAATGAAGACTAAGGCGGCGGGTGGCCTTGCCAAAGGTGGACTTTGATGGGTGGCATGGTCAAGTCCTCTTGGCCATGCTCCGGTCACCCTGACTCTCCGAGCATGGCCAAACAAGTTTGACCATGCCACCCGTCGCTCTGGGCAAGTCGGTGTTTCCTGTCTCATCCTGACTCGCCGAGAGAAGCGCCGATTCCTGCCAGAAGGAAGTCGGCGGCACACAAACGCAAGCCGGTCTACTCGCGCCCCCGCCGCAGCAACTCCGCGATCTCATCCAACTGCGAAGAAATCCGCGTGAGCAGCGGCGGGTGGCCTTGCCAAAGGTGGACTTCGATGGGTGGCATGGTCAAGTCCTCTTGGCCATGCTCCGACCACCCTGCCCCCCGGAGCATGGCCAAACAAGTTTGACCATGCCACTCGTTGTAGCCTTGTGGCACGACCCTCTCCCCCTCACCCACAATGCGAAATCGACCGGATGATCTTTCCCCCAGAGTCAAGCTGGAAGAGCTCCGCCGCGAGGTCGCCGGACATTCTTTGGTAGACGAGGATCACGCTTTTCAGCCCGACGGCGACATGCCGGGGCTCGAAGTGCCGCGTCGGTTTTCGTGCCAAGGCGTGGGCGAAGTCGTCGCGTACGGCGTCGAGGCTTTTCAGTGAGAGGTCGTTGGTAGCGTTGTAGCGTTTGATGAAAGGGGAGGAGTGCTCGATGGCGGGGTGATCGCAGGCCATGATGGCGTCGATGTCGCGAGCGTTTCAGGCGGCGTACCAGCGCTGGGCGAATGCCGCGGCGGATTCGGGGGTCGGGGTGAGGTCGGGGGTCGGCGGATGTTGGTGGCTGGGCATCGCGATGAGGATATCTGGGTCTCCTGCGGTCTGGCACTGACGTCGTCCTTGGAAGCCCGACGTCAGTGGCACGGGATGTCGCACCCGGTCCCGATGCTGCCGCTTCACACCTTTGTCCACTCCATCACCCAGTTTTTTTCCCAGGTGGCGCCGCCGTCCCATGAGGCGGCCTGCCACCAGCGGCACGACTTCCCGGTGATGTTGTCCCACACGCCCTTCACCTTGATGGGTTTGCCTTCGTTGTCGGTGTCGTCGGCGGTGAAGGTGCCGACGCCGTCAGAGAAGTGGCCGGTTTGGCCCGGGGTGGTGAGGACGCCGGACTTGGCGTTGACCCAGAAGTCGGACCAGAGTTGTTTTTGGACGTCGAGGAGGCGGAGGCCCATGCCCGCGAAGTTGCGTGCGGGGATGCGGAGTTCTTCGACGCTGCCGACGCCGCCGAGGATGTTCCAGCAGGTGGCTTCGCCTTCAAAGTCCTCCCAGTCGTTGCCTCGCGGTGTCTTGAGTCGGCGGTGTTTGATTCTCCATTCGCCGGCGAGGAAGTCGAAATCGCCGGGTTTGCCGGGGGGCGGGGGGGCCGGGGGGGTGTCGGTGGGCATGGGGGCTTTGGGGTTGGGTGACTCGGTGTTGGCGGGGGCGGCTTGTGTTGGGGCGGACTGAGCGCTGGCCAGCCGCGCGGCGAGAACACCGGCGATAAGGCCCGCACCGGCCTTCAGTGCGGTTCGGCGTCCGGGCTCGGAAGTTTGCTGGCTTGTGTCCATGCTGGTGTCCTCTTGCGGCTGGCGCTGGGGCGGTGCTGAGCCACTTGGTCGCGCTGCGGGGCGTGCGGTTCCACGAATGAGGTGATTCGGAAGTCCCCGCACGTTCAACCCTGAGCATCGATGCAAAGCCATCGATGCTCCGGCGTCCTCAAGGCAGCGGGTCGCACCGGGTGGGGCTGATGGATCTTCCGACACCGGAGCACCGACTTCCGAAAACGGAAGTGGGTGGCACAGGCGCGACGGGTCATGGGCGTTCGCGGCGCAGCAGCTCGGTGATTTCATCCAACTGAGCCGCGATGCGCGTCAGCAGCGGCGTCAGCGTGTCGGCACGCCCCGGCTGCGATGCGCCTTCTGCCGCGCCGGGCAACGGTGCGGAGGGTGCGTTGCGGGAGCGATCGCGGAGGGCTTCGCGGGCCTCGATGATCTGGTTGCGGAACTCGTGGGCGTCGATGATCCCCGTCAGGTGCATGTCGTGGGCTTGCCCGGCGCTGTGGCCGGCGGTCTCGAACTTGAGGGTCGCGAGGTTGAACCGCTTGAGGATCGGTCCCTCGATGAAGGTCACGTCCTGGATGTTTTCCAGCGGGATGGTCTTTTCGACCTGGAAGAGGATGCCCTTGCGGAAGCGCAGGTTGGTGCGGCTGAGCGTGCACGAGAGCTTATGGAAGTAGTGCCCTGCCCACCAGTGGCCGACGCCGAGGAACCAGATGAGGGCCAGCGGGATTCCGATGATCGTGACCACCATCGTGAGCCCGATGGTGACGACGAGGTAGTGCCTGTAGAGCGGGTTGAAGGCGGCGACACGGAGCACCGGGTCTTTGGTCGCGGCGGGGGGTTCCATGTGTCGGAGCGTACCCGAGGGTGTTTGCAGGGTGGAGGAACGCGGCGGGTGGCCGCGCCACGTTCATGCCTCCCGTCGCTGCTTGCCCGGCGGCGCGGAAAGCGTCCGCGGAAGGAGTCGAACCTTCAACCTTCGGCTTCGGAGGCCGACGCTCTATCCAGTTGAGCTACGCGGACACGGGTGGGGCCCGCATGTGGGGCCGGTTTGCCGCATCGGGACGGACGCGAGGGCGTTTCGTCCGGTGAGCGGATGGTACGATGCCCGCCCCCGCAGTTCAACGCGATGCTTCCGGGCGTCTCCCGGCGAGTTGAGTCTTTGAACGGTGGGGCAGGCTTCCAGCCTGCCGTGTACTGATGCAGGCGGGCTGGAAGCCTGTCCCACTGTGTTTGAGTCAAAGCCCGCGTGAACCACACACCGCCCGAACGAGTTCCGTTTTCCGCCGTGGCGATCGAGCCGCGGGCACCGTTGTGGGCGACGTCCGGTCTGACGTGGGTGAACAATGTGGGCGCGTCGGTGGCGTTGATGGGGGTGTATTTCATCGCGTTCACGGCGTACCAGTTCACCGACACGCAGCGGCTGTTGCTGGGGCTGTTGCAGGGGGCGACGTACATCGGCGGGGCACTGACGGCGGGTCCGGTGGGGCGGATGCTCGCCGGGCCGAACCGGGCTTTCAGCACGCGGGCGCTGACGGGGCTGGTGATGGTGGCGATGGGGTTGATGTGCTGGCTGCCGGTGGCGTGGCGGTCGGAGTGGTCGATCTGGATCATGGTCGGGGTGTATTCGGCGCTGAGCGGGTGGCTGTGGCCGCTGATCGAGAGCTTTCTTGCTTCGGGGCGGACCGGGGCCGAGCTGCGGCACGGCATCGGGACGTTCAACTTCTCGTGGTCGAGTTGCCAGTTCATCACGTTCTGGGTGCTCCCCGCGTTCATGCCGGACCTCAAGTCGGACGAGGTCGCGACGGCGGCGCAGATCACGACGGCGTTGTGGTCGATGCCGCTGCTGGGGCTGTCGCATGTGGTCGCGCTGGTGTTTCTGTGGAAGATGCCGCGTGAGCCGGGGCATCATGCCGAGGCGGGTGATGATTCGCTTTCGCCCGAGCAGCGCGAGCGGTACCGGCGGCTGCTCACAGCCCACCGGTGGATGCTCATCATGGCGTATGTTGGCTTCTCGGCGACGAACCCGCTGCTGCCGCAGCGCATCGATTCACTGGGAATCTCGTCGCAGTGGGCGACTGCGTTCACGTCGATCTGGATGCTGGCGCGGGTGGCGTCGTTCACGTTCATGGGGCGGTGGCACGGGTGGCAGGGCCGGCGGCGCACGCTGATTTGGTCGCCGGCGCTGCTGCTGCTGGGCATCACGGGGATGCTGGTGGCCCCGGATCGGTGGAGCATGGCGGTGGCGCTGGTGCTGTTCGGGATCGGTCACGGGGCGGTGTACACGGCGGCGATTTATTACGCGCTCGAAGTCGGATCGGGCGGGGTCGATGCCGGTGGGAAGCACGAGGCGCTGATTGGGTGTGGGTACAGCATCGGGCCGGTGGCGGCGCTTTTGGCGGCGTCGGGGGCGGCCGGGGCGGCGGCGTCGCAGAGCGGGACGGAGAGCGGCGCGTCTGGCGTGCTGCTCGCGTCGATCATCGTCGCGCTCGCCGCCGGGGCGGGGGTGCTGTCGTGGCGCGCGGTTCGTGCGGGCGAGCGGCGGTGGCAGAGCCGTTCGGACGAGGGACGGGAACGGCGCTGATACCGATTGCGGGGAGGGTCGGGGTTGACGGTTGCGCTTCTCGGGCGTGCGAAAGGGCTCAAAGGCGCAATAACCCACCGTTCACCCACGACCGAGAACGGAAACTTTGCGAGGAATCTTCACATCGCGGGCGCGCCGCGCCGGGTTTTTGTATGCTTTGCGAAAGCGTCAGAGACAGGACGTCTCGTGGTCGAAGGCGCGCACAGCCCCGGCCAGCGCACAGCAAGGAGCGTGGAACGCCATGGATCAGACACTCACCTTCATCCCGAGCCCCTCACGAAACGCCGCGGCTCTCGCGCTGCGCCGGGTGGCGTGGATCGACGACGCCCAGGTGGTCGCGCGCGTGTTCCCCGAGCCGAAGATGATCGGCCCGGCCCATGTGTGCGCCCGGCTGGCGGACTTGCGTCGTCTCGCTCGGCGCTACCGCGACCTGCGCCGCAATGACGCCGCGAATCACGACGAGCACGGCGACCGGCTTCACAGCCCCTTCTCGGCGTCCTTGCCCTTGGCGGGCTGAGAGATCGTCGCGTCCTTGAGCGTGTACAGCCCCAGCAGGAAGTCCCGGTTCACATATGGGTCGACGTCGAGGACGCCTTCGAGGGTCACGAAGGTGACGAATGTGTCTTTGCGGTCCGCGGGCTTCGAGAGGGTGATCTCGACGGCGTCGTACGGCGTCGGGGGCACGCCGATGCAGCAGCCGTCCCACTGGTTGCGCATCAGCAGCAGTTCGGTGGTTTCGAGCGACATGAGCGGGAAGAGCGCGTAGCCGGTGACCTTGACGTGCTTGCCTTTGAGGTCTGCGACACGGCGCGGCATCTCTTTGAGGCCGGTGCGCGGGCGGTAGGTCTCGCTGGCGGAGACGAGCAGTTCCCACGGGACGATGAGCGGGTCGGTTTTGCTGCCGCTGCCGCGGACGAGGAAGCGGCCGTCGAGGCGTGTCCAGCCGTCGTCTTCCTTCTTCACTTCGGTTTCAGGCCCGAGGGTGAACTTGGGGCCGGTATCCGAGCCGGCGGCGTTCGCCGGCTTTTCCGCCGTCGCGGGGGTGGAGTGTTCGGCGCTGCTGGGTGGCGCGGCGTTGGTCGGCGTCGTGCCGGTCGAAGAGGGCGGGAGGATCGGTTTGGTCGTCGGCAGCGCCGAAGCGGCGGTGTGGTAGGCGTTGTGGCCCGAGGGCGCGGTCGAAGCGCCGTCGGCGGGTGGTTTCAAGGCGTCCGCGAGGCCTTGCGCCAGCCCGCTGGGGGACGGTTGTCCTTCGATGCCGCCGGCGGGTTCGGAACTCGCGCTCGGAGCGCCGGTGCCGGGCGACTTCGTGCCCTGCATGCCGCCGCCGTCACGGCTCGCGGCGATGGACTCGGCGCCCTTTATGGCTTGCGTCGCTTGCTCCATCGCTTCGGTTTTGGCGCGTTGGGCGCGGCTCGGCGCGCCTTGGTTGAGCAGCCACACCGCCGCGGTGGCGATCACGAGGACCGTGATGAGTGAGACGAAGGTTTTCATCGGTGGAATCGTAGGGAGGCGAGGGTGCGATGAAAAAAGCCCGGACGAGATGTCCGGGCTTCGGTGTGAATGCGACATGAAAGAGGGGCGTGGCTTACCAGCTGCGGCCGCCGCGGCCGCCGCGGCCACCGCCGCCGCCGCCGCCACCACCGCCGCCGCCGTAGCCACCGCGGCCGCCGCCACCGCCGCCGCCGCCTTCGCGGGGCTTGGCTTCGTTGACGGTGAGGTCGCGGCCGTCAACGTTCTTGCCGCTCATGCCGGTCATGGCAGCGCGGGCGTGCTCATCGTTGGCGAACTCGACGAAGCCGAAGCCGCGGGGGCGTCCGGTTTCGCGGTCCATGACGAGTGAGGCCGAGGAGACGTCGCCGAACTCGGAGAAGAGTTCGTGGAGGCGGGACTCGGAGGTGTTGAACGACAGATTTCCGACATAGAGCTTCATTGGATGAAGACCTTGGTGCCCTGAGGACATTGGATTTTCCGGTGCTTGGCTCGGGCCGAGAAAGCGTCGGGAGAACTGAGCGGACTCGACCGACGCGGTCAGGCCAGAACAGAAGACGGGGGATGGTAGGCACGCCGAGGGGGCGGCGTTGGACGGTCCAAAGAACCGCGATTGGTGGAGGTTTGGCGGCGGTGGTGCGGGTTGGGGCGTGCGGCGGAGCAGGGTTGGATCGGGGAACGCTGAGAGCGCGCCACCTACGATGTCCCCCTATGCCTATCCCGCGTGTTGCCATTGTCGGCCGACCGAATGTCGGGAAGTCTTCGCTGCTGAATATGGTGGCGCGGGCCAAGGTATCGATTGTGGACCCCGTCCCGGGCGTGACGCGCGATCGGGTTTCGCATGTGTGCGAGGTCGAGGGCGAGGACGGCTCGACCAAGCTGGTCGAGATCACCGATACCGGCGGTTACGGCGTGTATGTGGCCGAGGGCGGTCGGTTCGATGACGCCGGGGCGGATCTCACGAAGCTCACGAGGCAGATCGAGGGCCAGATCGCGGCGGCGGTGGACCGCGCGGACTTGATCCTGTTTGTGTTCGATGCGCAGGCGGGGGTGACGGCGGCGGACGAGCAGATCGCCAAGATGCTGCGCGAGCGGGCCCTGGGCGGGAAGGGTCGTGAGAAGATCCCGGTGCAGGTGGTCGCGAACAAGGTGGACGCCGACAAGTGGGAGGCATACGCGGTGGAGGCGGCGCGACTGGGGTTTGGCGAGCCGTGGATGGTGGGGGCGAGGAACAACTTCCGTCGGCGCGACTTCTTTGAGCGGTTGTACGAGGCGCTGCCGGACCAGTCGCGGGCGGACCGGGCGCAGACGGTGGCGGACATGAAGGTGGCGATTGTTGGGCGTCGCAACGCCGGGAAGAGCAGCTTTGTGAACGCGCTGGCGGGCGAAGAGCGGTGCATCGTGTCGGAGATCGCGGGGACGACGCGTGACGCGGTGGACGTGCGGTTTGATCTTGACGGGAAGGTGTGCGTGGCGATCGACACCGCCGGGGTGCGGCGGAAGACCAAGATGCGCGAGCGCGTGGAGCACTGGGCGCACGACCGGGCGATGATGAGCGTGCGACGGTCTGACGTGTGCCTGCTGGTGCTGGACGCGACGGAGGAGATCAGCGGCATCGACAAGCGGCTGGGTCAGACGGTGCTCGAAGAGTTCAAGCCGTGCATCATCGTGGTGAACAAGTGGGACCTGGTGGAGGGTCAGGTGGGGCGGAAGGGGACGGTGGTCTCGGTCGAGGACTACCTTGAATACATCTCGAAAGAACTGAAGGGGATGAGCCACTGCCCGGTGGTGTTCACGTCGGCGCATGAAGGCAGCGGCGTGCGCGAGACGATCGGGCTGGCGTTTGAGCTCAATGCGCAGGCGCGGGAGCGGATCACCACGCACAAGCTGAACGACATCGTGCGGGACATTCTGAAGCAGCGCGGGCCGAGTTCGCGGCTGGGTTCGCGGGTGAAGGTGCTGTATGTGTCGCAGGTGGAGATCGGGCCGCCGACGATCGTGCTGGTGGTGAACCACCCGGAGCTGTTTGTTGGCGAGTACGAGCGGTACATGCTGAACAGGCTGCGTGAGGAGACGCCGTTCAAGGAAGTGCCGATCCGGTTGATTGTGCGTGAGCGGAAGCGGGCGGAGTTGGACGACCTGCTGAGCGGTCGTCACCAACAGCAGCGGGCGGCGCGGGGGGCGGGGGCTGGTGTTGGCACCGAGGGTGCGGGGCCGATCGCGGATGATGAGGTGGTGGAGGATGAGCTTCTGGCGGAGGACTTGCTCGAGGGGTTTGATGATGAGGATGTGGTTGAAGTGGATGAAGATGGAGATGAAGGGGATGAGGGCGACGAGGCGCGTTGAGACGACAGAGTCCTGTGCGCGACCACAGGGCCTTGTCTTGAGCGTGCGGTGAGATGGGCGGTGGCCCTGTGCTTGCGCACAGGGTTCGGATGGAGGGCGAGCGTCGCAACATGAACGAAGCGTCTAAAGTCCTCGTGATGGATTACTCAAAGATCATCACGATCGAACCCGGTCAGCGAGGCGGGAAGCCGTGTGTCCGCGGGCTGCGTTTGACCGTGCAGGGCGTGCTTGAGTATTTGGCATCAGGGATGAGCGTGCCGCAAATCCTCGCGGATTTTCCGTACCTGCACGAGGAAGACATCCACGCGTGCGTGGCATACGCAACAGGTCAACCCGACGTATGACGAATCAAGCCGCCAGGCCGTAGTCCTGGTCTTCGTCGGCCGGGTCGGCGAATCCTGGCCAGGCGTGCTTGGGCTTGTGGCGGTTGTGGAGGTTGATCACGCGCGAGAGCTGCTGGGTGAACAGGTCGCGCATGATCTCGATCTGGGCGATGACCTCGGGCGTGAAGGGGCGCGAGGGGTCGCGGAACAACGTGGCCACGGCGAGGCATTCGTCGTGGCTTCGGCATGCGAAGACGAGCGAGTGTGAGTCGGCGATCCACGCGGCGCCCTCTTGCGTCCACTCGGCGAGTTCGCGGCTGGTGGTCGAGAGCAGGACGGTGGACTCGTCTTCGAAGCGCTGTGGCAGTGTGTCGGCGAGGTGGTCGAGCAGGACGTCGGCGGTCTCGCGGGGGATGTCGTAGTTGACGTAGGCGCCCAGGCTGTACTCGCGCGGGCCGGTGGGCAGGAAGACCGCCGCGTTCGTTGGGCCGGTCTTGGTGAGCAGGAACTCGAGGGTGGTGCGGAGCAGGCTCTCGACGTCGAGTTCCTGGCGGATGAGGCTGGAGAACTCAGTTGCCATGGTGACCTGCTCCATCTGACCGGCGAGGTCTTCGTAGGCGTTGAACAGTTCTTCGCACAGGCCGCCGACCTGCTGGGTGACTTCTTCGCGTGCGGTGTTGAGTCGTCGGCACAGGCGCTTGAGGCGCTGGACGCGGCGCTCCTGGGCGCGGGCGGATCGGGCCTGTTCGGCAGCGCGGCGGACGCTCTCGTTGAGGGCGGCGGGCTGCACGGGCTTCTTGAGAAGGTCGCACACGCCGGCGCGCATGGCGCGGAGGCTGAGGTCGAAGCCGGGGTCGCTGGCCAGGAGGATGACGCGCGGGGCTTCGTTGGCGGCGGGCTCGGTGCGCGGCTCACCCTTCGCCCCGAGGATGCTGAGGGCGAGTTCGACGCCGCGGCTGTTGGGGATGTCGGCGTCGATGAGGACGGCGTCGAAGGGTTCGTCGCTGAGGAGGCGCTGGGCGTCGTCGGTGCCGATGGCGATGGTGCAGCGTGCGCCGATGCCCGCGGCGAGCGCGGCGGTGCTCTCGGTGGCGCGGCGTGCGTCGGATTCGACGACCAGCACGTTGATGGGTTGGCGCTGGGCCGAGGGATGGGTCGCGTCAGGCAGGGTGGCGCCGGGCTTGCGCTTGGTGCGGGGGCGGGAGGGGGGGCGCGTCGGGGCCGGCTCGCCGGTGGGCGGGCTCGCCCTGCCCCCGGTTGGGAGGGCGGGGGTATCGGACGCGTCGTGCTTGGGCTTCCGCTTGGCCATCGCAGCGGAAGAATCGGGCGTTAGGCGGCGGCCCTTGAGCGCCGTGCCGAGACGCTGCGCCAATCGGGCAGGGCAATCGTTGCCGTCGTTCCGTGGCCGGGTTCGGAGACGATCGAGAGGTCGCCGCCGTGGAGCCGCGCGAACTGCTTTACCTTCGCGAGGCCCAGGCCTGCGGAGCGCCCGGCGGGACGGGCCGAGAAGAACGGGTCTGCGATGTGCGGGAGGTCGTCGGGCGAGATGCCCTTGCCGTCGTCGCGCACGGCGACCAGCAGGTGGTCGAAGTTGCCGTCGACGGCGATCTTGAGTTCGATGACGCTGCGCGGTTCGGACTCGATGGCGTTGGTGATGAGTTCGACCAGGGCCTGGGACACCTGGCCGGGGTCGACGCGGGCGAATCGGGTCTGTGGGTCGACGTTGGCGCGGATGGAGAGGGCGGGCGAGGCGTGCCGGCTGCCGTGGGCGTTGGGCATGCCGCAGCGTTCGCGTGCGTCGCGGCAGGCGCGGGCGACGAGTTCGTTCATGTCGGTCTCGACGCGGTTGGGCTGACTTGGCGAGGCGAAAAGGTGGAGCGACTGCACGAGGTCGGCAAGGCGGCCCGAGGCCTTGACGATCGCGGCCATGGCCCGGTAGTCGTTGGGGTTCTTGAGCGACTTGGCGAGTAGCTGCGCGTTGCCGCTGATTACCGCGAGGGGGTTGTTCATCTCGTGGGCCGCGCCGGCGGCGAGCTCGCCCAGGCTGGCCATCACCTGCGCGCGGGACGCGGTCTCTTCGGCCTTGGCGACGCGGTCGAGGGACTCGACGAGTTGCTCGGCGACTCGGGTGGCCCCTTCGTGCTTCGCCGCGCTCTGGATGGTGAGCAGCCACAAATCGCTGAGGGTGGGGGGGAGCGGCGGCGGGGTGCCTTCGGTGCGGTCGTGGAGAATGACCAGCGTGCCGGCGCCGGTGGGGTCGGCGATGGTCCAGGTGGTCTGTGGGTGCGTCGGCGGGATGGCCTCGAAGCGGGTGCGCTGGCGGACAGTGGCCCAGCCGTGCTGGGCGCAGAACTCGTAGCCCTCGCAGGCGGCGTTGGCGCGGGGCTGCCAGATGAGGGCGACACACTCCGAGCCGAGCCACTGCATGGCGGAGTGGGCGATGAGTTCGGCGACGGCGTCGACGGCGCCGGTGCCGCCGGGCGCGGGTCGGCGGCGCTGTTCGGCGAGGAAGCCTGCCAGCGCGACGGTGAGGCGCTCGGACGCGGTGCCGGCGGCGGTGAGTTGGGGCGCGGCGGCGGCGCGGGCGGTGAACGCCGCCAGCCGGCGGTTGGCCTGCGAGAGCGCTTCGAGCAGCACTTCCTTGTCGGTGACTTCTTCAAGCCCCAGGGCGGCGCAACGCTCGGCGACTCGGGCGATGAGCGGCTGCTCGATCTCGCGGACGCGCTCCTCATCGAGGCCGAGCTCGGCGCACAAGCGCGGCAGCTGATCGAGGGCGGCGAGGTTGCCCGAAAAGCCGATGTGGCGCGAGCGGCAGAAGGCGTCGGCGACGCCGACGAGCGCGATCATCGTGCGGTGGGGCAGGTCGGGCAGCGCGTCGAACGGTTTGGCGTGGAGCCACATCGTGTCAACGACGGCGTGGGGCAGGCCCCAGCGTTCGGCGAGGCGTTTTCCGGCGGTGAGGTGGTCGACGCCCATGACGCGCTTCTCGACCTCGGCGAGGGCGGCGCGTCCGTCTTGCGAGAGGGCCACGACGCGGGCGTAGGTGCGCGGGAGGGTGCGTTCGAGGGCGGGCTTTCCGAGGTCGTGGAGCAGGCCGCAGAGGTACGCCTCGCCGGGCTGGACGCCGGGGAGCGCGCCGCGGAACTTCTCGGCGATGAGCTCGGCGGCGCAGGCGACGGCGATGGAGTGGCGCCAGAATCCTGAGGCGTCGAAGCAGGCGTCGCGGTCTTCGGCGCTGGGGTTGTCGTGGCTGTCGGCGGCGTGGGCGGCGTCGCCCGTCCCGCCGGGCTTGAACATCTCGTAGAGTTCGGCCGAGAGCAGGGCGGCGCGGAGTGTGTCGAGACCGAGCAGGATGACGACGCGGTCGATGCTGGTGATGCCGCGGGCGATGCCGAGGTCGGAGCGGCGCGTGAGGGCGAGGACCTTGGCGGTGAGGGCGGGATCGGAGCCGATGAGGCGGGTGAGTTCGTCGAGGCCGGCGCGGGAGTCGGACGAGAGCTGGAGGACGCGGACGGCGACGGGGCTGAGCGTGGGGAGCGCGTCGATGCGCCCGAGAATGATCTCGACGTGGCGGGCGCGGTCTTGGGGGGTGATCGCGGCCATGGGGGAGGGGTCGCCGGGGCTGATCGGATCAGGCGGCGGCGTCGGCGCCCGTCTCGGTCAGCTCGGCGAGCCGGTTGATCAGGCGGAGGATGTCGAAGGGCTTCTGGACAAACTCGTCCGCTCCGGCGGCGAGCAGCATGTCGATCTCTTCGCGGCGCACCACGCCGGAGATGAGGATGATCTTGACGTGGCGCATCTCGGGGTTGTCGCGGAGGCGTCGGCACACGATGTTGCCGTTGATGTCCGGCAGCATGTAGTCGAGCAGCACGGCGTGGGGCTTGAAGGTGCTGGTCATCAGTCCCGCGTCGTAGCCGGACATGGCGCTGGCGGCTTCGAAGCGGCCGTCGCGCTGCAGCGCTTCGGTGAGCATCTCGACGATGGCCTGGTCGTCGTCGACGATCAGGACGCGGCGCCGGTCGCCCTCGAGGGCGGCGGTGGGGATGTGGTTTTCGCGCATGAAGCGGAGCAGTTCCTCGCGCGGGATGCGGCGGAACTTCGAGCCGGGGACGCGGAATCCGGTGAGACGCCCGGCGTCGAAGCAGCGGATGATGGTCTGCTGCGAGACTTTGCAGACTTCCGCGGCTTCGCCGGTGGTGAAGACCTTCTTGTGCGCGAAGTGGGCGCTGAGGGCCTGGGCGTCCGGGGTCGCCTCGGCGTTGGTGCTGCGCGGCTTTGGTGAGGGTGAGGGCGCCATGGTGCGAGCGCGGCCGCGATGCCGGGGGGCGTGGCGGACGCGCTCGTGACGTGCATCGGCGGCATAAGCGGCAGACTTCACCGGGGCGCTTGGTTATTTGGACGGGGGGGGGGAAGAAGTGGTCGAGTGGTCGAGTGGTCGAGAGATGCGATCGTCCGCGTGCCTTTCACGCCGAAGGCGTGGGCTTTGGTAGCCGGGGGTGAAGTCGTGGCGCGACGCCACCCCAGGAACGCTGCCCTTTTTGACAGCAGCCTGAAGGGCTGCTCCCTCGAACCCTCCGATGGACCAGCCCTTCAGGCTGGAGACAAAAAGAAGCCCGGCTACTGACGATCACGCCTTCGGCGTGCAAAATCGCTGAACCACTCGGCCACTCGGCCACTCGACCACTTGACCACTTGACCACTTGACCACTTGACCACTTCGCCACTTCGCCACTTCTTCCGCTACAACAACTTCTTCAGTTCCCGCCGCATGATCTTGCCCGTTGGGTTTCTCGGCAGGGCCTCGACGTGGCGGATGTCGCGGGGGACTTTGTAGTTGGCGAGCCGTTCGCGGCACCACGAGCGCAGGTTGGGCTCGTCGAAATGGCCGCCTTCGCGGACTTCGATGAACGCGATGGGCACCTCGCCGCGCATCGGATCGTTCAGCCCGATGACGGCGGAGGCGTGGACTTCGGGGTGCTTGTTGAGGACCTCTTCGATCTCGCGCGGGAAGACGTTCTCGCCGCCGACGATCATCATTTCTTTGATGCGTCCGGTGATGGAGAGGTGCCCGTCGGAATCGAATCGGCCGATGTCGCCGGTGCGGAACCAGCCGTCTTTGTCGAAGGCGGCGGCGGTCTCGGCGGGGAGCTTGTAATAGCCCTGCATGATGTTCGGCCCCTTCATGCGGACTTCGCCGTCCTGGTTCGGTCCCAGGGTGCGGCCGGACTCTGGTTCGACGATGCGCTGCTGAACGCCGGGGAGCGGGCGGCCGACGGAATGGGGGCGGTGGTTCTCGGGCAGGCAGACGTTGGTGGCGGGGGCGGTTTCGGTGAGGCCGTAGCCCTCGTTGATGCGGACGCCGAACTTTTCGTAGAAGCGTTCGGCGACGTCGAGGGGGAGCGGCTCGCCGCCGGAGACGGCGAGTCGGAGCGAGGCGAGGTCCTCGCGCCGCGCGTCCTTGACGCCCAGCAGGGCGTTGTACATCGAAGGGATGGCGACGAAGATGGTGGCGCGGTGCTCGCGGATGAGCTTGATGATGCGCTGGGGCACGAAGCGGGCGGAATAAACCACGTTGCAGCCGATGGTCAGCGGGGCCATCGTGAGCACGGTGAAGCCGAACGAATGGAACGCGGGCAGGACGCCCAGCATGACGTCGTCGGCGGTGATGCTGACGGCGCGTCGGTACTGGTCGATGTTGGCGGTGATGTTGCCGTGGCTGAGCATGACCCCTTTGGGCTTGCCGCTGGTGCCTGAGGTATAGATAAGGACGGCGAGGTCGTCTGAGGTGGCGCGGGCGGGCCAGCGCGGCTCGGGCATTGACTTGAAGTTGAGCTTGTCGAGCAGGATCAGCCGGGCCCGCTCGGGGACATAGCCCAGGTGTTCGAGCATGGGTGTGGCGGTGATGATGGTGTCGGTGCCGCAGTCGTCGATGACGTACTGGAGTTCCTCCTTGCGGAGCAGGAAGTTGAGCGGGACGCAGACGCGGCCGAGGGTCCAGACGCCGAGGGCGGATGCGGGGAACGATCCGGTGCTGGGGAGCATGACGGCGACGGTGCGGGTCTGCGAGACGCGCGCGACCTCGGCGGCGATGTGCTGCGACGCGACGAGCAACTCGAGGGCGCGCCATTTCCGCTGGTCGTCCTGGGCGCGGATGCGCGTGAGACCTGCGGCCAGAGACTTGAGGATGGGCCAGTGGATCGAGGGCATGGGGGGAAGGTAACGGGAGGGAGCGGGAGTGGGGAGTCGGAAGTCGGGAGTCGGGGGTGACGCGAGGGCGGCGTGTGTGAAGTGGGGGTGGTGGGGCGGGCCGATAGATTTCGGATGAAGCTTGAACTTGTTGGGAAGAGTCGGGTTCGGGGCGGTGTCGTGTCCGGGTTGACCCGGAGGTGCGTTGTGGCGGTGCTCGCCGCGGGAGTTGGCCTAGCGCTGGCTGGGGGGGTGGCGGGCGGGCTGGGTGGTTGCTCTGGTTCAAAGAAGAAGGGCGCGACCGCCGCGACGCCGGTGCCGTCGCGCGCACCGGCGGCTTCCGGGGCTGTCGCGTCGGATGATCCTGCTTCGTTGTACCGCGCGGGCCGGTACGCGTCGGCGTTTGAAGCGGCGAAGGCTCGCGTCGGGCGCAGCCAGGGGGCGGAGAAGGAACGAATGCAGCTGGTGGCTGGCTTGTCCGCGGCGGCGCTGGATCGGAACACTGACGCGCTGCTGTATCTGCGGCCGCTGACGGGGAGTGCGGATGAAGAGATCGCCGGTCGGGCGTCGGCTGGGGTGGGGCTGATTGATGCCGAGGAGGGTCGGCACTCATCGGCGGTGCCGAACTTGAAGGCGGCGGCGGCGAAGCTGAGCGGCGATGAGGCCGCCAAGGCGTGGTTCTATCTCGGTGAAAGCTACAGCGCCACCGGGGCGTCGGCCGAGGCGACCAGCGCGTACCGGCAGGCGTCGGGTGTGGCGACGGATCGGAAGCTCAAGCGCCTGGCCGACGAGCGGTTGAATCTGAATGCGTTCACGATCCAGGTGGCGAGTTTCCGCGACGCCGGCAAAGCGCGTCAGGCGGCGGGCTCGGCGGCCGGTCGGGCGCGGGCGGCGGGGTTGCCGCCGCCGCGGGTGGTGACCAAGTCGCTGCCGGACGGTCGGTCGGTGTTCGCGGTGCAGATCGGGACGTATCGGGAACTGGCCCGGGCTCAGGCGGATCGGACTCGTCTGGGTGGTGATGCGGTGGTGACACGGACGGCTGGGTAACGGGCGGGAGTCGGGAGTCGGGAGTGGGGAGTCGGGAAGGCGGGGGGGGAAGAACAAGTTCGGAAAAGTGACGAAAGTTGCGCGGTTGGGTCGAGATTGGGGGTCGGAGCGGCGCGGAGCGCCGCCGACGGATGTGAGCCTGTGTCGGATCGGCGTTGGTGCCGGGCCGCTCGGGTGTGTGCTGGTGTGCGGAGTTTTGAGACGGTCAGGATGACCACTCCTCCTTCCCATTCCGAGTCCCATGGTGCGCCCGTTCCGGGAGGTCGGGGCGCGGTCGAAGATTGGCTGCGCGAGGTGATCGAGCTGCTGGACGCGCAGCGCGGGCTTTTTCGTGAACTCGACGGGCTCAGCGAGTTGCAGTCCAAGTGGGTGAGCACCGGCGAGACCGAGCGTCTGCTGTCGGTGCTGGCGCAGAAGCAGACGGTGGTGGAGCGTGTGCAGGCGGTGAACGCGTCGCTGCAGCCGTTCATGGCCGACTGGGGGGCGCGGGTGGCGGGGCTGCCGGAGCGGTCGCGGGTGCTTCTGCGCTCACGGACCGATGAAATCGAGGCTTTGGCGGGGCGGGTGAAGACCCGGGACGAGGCGGACCGCGCGTCGCTCGAGGCGAGCAGCCGGGTGATCGCGGACGACCTGGCGGGGATGGCCCGGGCGCGCGGGGCGGCGCGGGCGTATGGCGGCGGGGCCGGAACAAGCGTGCTGCCGCGCGGTGGCGGCGGGGGCGGCGGCGGGGGTTTGACCGGCGGCGCGATGTACCAGGACCGGAGGGGATGAGGGTGCGCCGACTTGGAGGACAACCCGTGGGGCCTTCAACGGTGGGGGGCGGCGTGGACGGCGTTTCGGGGAGCACCCGAGGCGCGACCACCAACGCGCGGATCTCCCCGACGGACCTGGGCGACCTGCTGCGCACGTTCAATGAAGTCACGACGCGCCTGCAGACGGCGCACGAGACGCTGACGGCGGAAGTCGCGCGGCTGCAATCGGAACTCCGCGGCGCCAACAAGCAGCTGCGCCGGGCGCGGCAGCTCGCGGCGCTGGGCGAGATGGCCGCGGGGATCGCCCACGAGGTTCGCAATCCGCTCGGGTCGATCAAGCTGTACGCGCGCGTGTTGGTTGAGGA
Source organism: Phycisphaerales bacterium (assembly GCA_046154665.1). GTDB lineage: Bacteria > Planctomycetota > Phycisphaerae > Phycisphaerales > UBA1924 > JAFLCM01. Next base: position 20,772 of record JBJXFG010000060.1, read on the forward strand.
TTTGACAGCGCGAGGGGATGCGGCGGATCAGGCGCTCACGGCGCGGAAGATCGTGGGCGCTGTGGATCGGCTGAACGCGGTGGTGGGGGATGTGCTGACGTTTTCGCGGGAGATCACGCCGCGGGCGGTGGAGGCGACGGCGTGGCATGTGATCGAACCGGCGCTGGAGGCGTCGCGCGATGTCGCTCTGCGGTTGGGTGTGAGGCTCGATGGGGATGAGGCGGAGCTGCGGAGCGTGCGCCTGAACGGGGACCTGCCGCTGCTGGCGCAGGCGCTGACGAACGTGGTACGGAACGGGTGCGAGGCGTTCGAGGGTGCGGCTGAGGGTGGCGTCGGAACGGAAGAGCGCCGCGTGACGGTGGTCGCCGAGCGGCGAAGGGTGGCGTTGCCGGGCGGGAACGGGCGTCGTGCCGAGGCGGCGGTCATCGTGGTGCGCGACACCGGGCCTGGTGTGCCCGAAGAAGCGATGGGTCGCGTGTTCAATCCTTTTTTCACCACACGCAACGCGGGCACGGGGCTCGGGCTCGCGATCGTGCACCGCATCGTCGATGCGCACGGCGGGGCGGTGTCGATCTCCAATGGGGAGCAGGGTGGGGCGGTGGTGGAACTCGTGGTGCCGGACAGCGGGGAGGGCGAAGGTGTTGATGAAGAGGCACTGATGCCGCCGCGGACGGCGACCTCAGAGGCACGGGACGATGACGCGCCGGCGGGCGGCGCTCGTTCTCGGCTTGGACGCGGGAAGAAAAGCAGTTCGTGACGGTTCACGCGCGGCCCTCGCCGGCGCTTCGGGTTCGTTTGGATCGGTCTCTCAGGAAAGAACACACTCATGACCACCGTGCTCGTTGTTGACGATAAAGAGATGCTCCGGGACAGCGTGGGCGTCACGCTGCAGCGGGCGGGGTTTACCATCCTCGCGGCCTCCGGCGGGACGCAGGCGCTCGATCTCATCACGTCGCGGCGGCCGGACGCCGTGGTGACGGACCTGAAGATGCCCGGCATGACGGGCGTCGAGCTGGTGGAAAAGGTGCGCGAGTTTGATGACGACCTGCCGGTGGTGTTGATGACGGCGTACGGCACGGTGGACACCGCCGTGCGGGCGATGAAACTCGGTGCGAGTGACTACATCACCAAGCCGTTCGAGGGTGACGAGCTGGTGATCGCGGTGAAGCGGGCGCTTGAGCACGCCAGGTTGAGGCGTGAGAACGCGGTGCTGCGGGCCAGCGCCAGCCCGGGCTCGCCGGTGCTGACGCGCGACTCGGATGGCGCGAGCGGAGCGGGCTCGACGCCCAGCGGCGCGGCGAGCCTTGCCTCGGGCGGTTCCGAACTGTTCGGGCTGGATCGGATCATCGGCAACTCGCCGAGCGTGCGGGCGCTGAAGGACCGTTTGCTGGCTGTGGCGTCGTCGCACGGCACGGTGCTGATCTCCGGCGAATCAGGCGTCGGCAAAGAGGTTGTGTCGCGGGCGATCCACGAGCTCAGCCCGCGCTGCGCCGAGCCGTTCCTGGGGGTCAACTGCGCGGCGATGAGCGAGGGGCTTTTGGAGTCTGAGCTGTTCGGGCACGAGAAGGGCGCGTTCACGGGCGCGGAGCGGTTGAGAAAGGGCCGCTTCGAGCTCGCCCACCGCGGCACCCTGCTGCTGGATGAGATCAGCGAGGTGCGGCCGCAGGTGCAGGCCAAGCTGCTGCGGGTGCTGCAGGAACGATCGTTCGAGCGCGTGGGCGCGAGCCTTTCGATGAGCGTTGATGTCCGCGTCATCGCGACCACCAACCGCGACTTGTCGCGCGAGGTCGAGCGAGGTGGGTTCCGTTCGGACCTGTACTACCGGTTGAATGTGCTGCCCCTGCACCTGCCGGCGCTGCGTGAGCGGATCGAGGACGTGGCCCTGCTGGCACCGCACTTCGTGCGAGAGGTCTGCCGGCGCGAGGGGCGGGCCGAGGTCGCGATCGAGAACGGGGCGGTCGAGCTGATGACGGCGTATGCATGGCCCGGCAACGTGCGCGAGCTGCAGAACCTGTGCGAGCGGGCGGTGGTGCTGTGCCGGGGTGGGTCGATCTCAGCGGACCTCGTGCGCGGGTGGCTGGCGACGCCGGGGACGATGGTGGGGATGCCCTCGGTGTCGATGTCGGGGGCGATGGCACCGACGATGACGGCGTTGCCGATGGCGGCGATGTCGTCTTCTCCCACGCCGCTGGGATCGGTGGTTGAGACGACCTCGGTGCCGGCGGTGAAGGCGCTGGTGGGTCGCTCGCTCGAAGACATCGAGCGCGAGGTGATCGTCGAGACGCTGCATCGGCACAACGGGCACCGGGTGAAGACGGCCCGCGAGCTGGGCATCGGCGTGCGGACGCTGGGGCTCAAGCTCAAGAAGTGGAAGCAGTTGCGGCTGGTGGAGGAAGGGTTGTAGCGGAAGGCATCGAGGCATCGAGGCATCGAGGTTGCTGAGGGTGGTTCTGGCATGTTCTTGGATTCACTGGTGAATGCGGACGCGGTGCCGGTGCTGCAGGCGGCGGCGCGGTTCGCCGCGCGTCGGCATTCGGTGCTGGCGGGCAACATCGCCAACCTCACCACGCCCGGGTATCTGGCGAAGGATGTCTCGGTCACGTCGTTCCAGGAACAGCTGCGCGAGGCGGTCGAGCGGCGGCGCGAGGAGTTCGGCGGGCCGCGCGGCGAGTTGAGCATCCGCTCAACGGACGAAGTGCAGACGGCGGCGGGTGCTCCGCTGAGCCTCAGCCTTTCGCCGCGGTCGGTGTCTGGGAGGCTGCTGTACCACGACCGCAACAACCGCGACCTTGAGCGGGCGATGCAGGACCTGACGGAAAACGCCGCCGCGTTCAGGTTGGCAACGGACTTGCTGAGGAACCGGATGTCTCTGATCGAATCGGCGATCCGCGAGCGGCCGTGAGGTCGCTGGCGTGAGATCACAGGCCGGAGGCCTGTGCCACCGACGCAAGAAGGAGCGTTTCGCGCATGTACGGCAGCCTCGATATCGCGGTCAGCGGCATGGTGGCGCAAAGGATGCGCCTCGACGTCATCTCGGCGAATCTCGCGAACCGCGACACGATCCTCGACGCCGACGGGAACCCGAACCCGTTCCGGCGGAAGATCGCGGCGTTCATGCCGGGCGATCCGTCGTCGAAGAACGCCGCGGGACGCGAGTTGGGTGTTCATCTCGGCGGCATCGGCGAAGACTCGGCGCCGTTCCGCAAGGTGTGGGAACCCACCAGCCCGCACGCGCGCCCGGACGGCGATCCTGATGCTGGCTATGTGTACTATCCGAATGTTGACCCGGTGATCGAGCAGATCAGCGCGGTCGAGGCGGTGCGAGCCTATGAGGCCAATGCGACAGCCGCGGAGGTGACCAAGACGATGATGGCTCAGGCGTTGCGGTTGTTGGGGTGAGGAGGCATCGAGGCATCAAGGCATCGAGGCATCGAGATGGGGAACGTGATTTGCGGGGTGGAGGATTGTCATGGCTGATCCGCTTGGATTGATCAACTCGGGTGTGGGGGGCGCGGGCGGAGCGATGCGCGGGATTGGCGGCGCGGGGTTGACGCCGCGCGTTGGTGCGGGGGGTGGGGCTTCGCTGCCGCAGGAAGAGGGCGGCGCGTCGTTCAAGGACGTGCTGATGCAGAACCTGCAGCGGGTGAACCAGATGCAGCAGGACGCGGCGAAATCGGTCGAGGACCTGGTGACGAACCAGCGCGACGACGTCGAGACCGTGCTGATGGCGACGCAACAGGCCGACGCGGCGTTCAAGATGCTCCAGGCCGTGCGCAACAAGATGATGGAAGCGTACGAGGAGATCAAGCAGATGCGGGTGTGAGGGGGCGGGAGTCGGGAATCGGGAGTGGGGAGTGGGGAAGAGCAGAAACACCAGCGCTGTTGTTTGTTGCGCGATTCTGGGTTGGCTTGGCGCAGGTTGTGCGCGGCATCGGTGCGGGGCGCGGGTTTTGCATGTTCGGTTGGTTGGTGGTCGATGGTCAGACTCCTCGACGGCGTGGCCGCGCGCGTGCGCGGCTTCACCGGTCGAGGGGGCGCCAGGATGGTGCCTGGTGAAACGCAGGCGGAGGCCGCGGTATGGGCGCGTTCAGGCGAGCGCTCGCCACCATCCAGACCTATCTTGGCCAGCTGACCGTGAGTCAGCGGCTGCTCATCGGCAGCCTGGCGATCATCCTTGTCATGACGCTGTTTGTGGTGCGTCAGTACGCCTCGTCGCCCGAGAACGTGGCGCTGCTGGAGCCCAATGCTTCCGCCGAGCGTCAGTCGCAGGCGCTGCAGTTCGTTCGTGCCAACTTTGTTCCGCACAGCGTGAACGAGGCCGGTGGGGTGATGGTCCCGCCGGGGCGGCAGTACGCCGTGCTCGCGCAGATGAGCCAGCAGGGCAAGCTGCCCGACGACAACCACCTGCTCTTTGATTCGCTCATCAGCAAGCAGTCGTGGACGCAGACGTACCAGCAGAACGTGCTGATGGAGACGGTCGCGGTTCAGAACGAACTCGGGCGCATCATCGGCCAGATGGACGGCGTGAGCGGGGCCAGTGTCATCCTTGATGTGCCGCGGAACCGGGGGCTGGGCCAGCCGCGGACCATCCCTACGGCCGCGGTGACGGTGTTCACGAGCAAGGGGCTCGATCAGAACGCCGTGGACGCGATCGCGCATCTGGTGGCGAGCTCGCGCTCGGGCCTGTCGATCGAGCACGTGCGGGTGATCGACGGCACCAGCAAGCGCCAGTACCGCGCCCGCGACGAGCGCGCGGCGGCGGCGGCGAACTACTCCGAGTTCCAGACGAGCATCGAAGACCGCAAGCAGCGCCAGGTGTACGACATGCTGGCGTCGTACATCCGCGGCGTGGTGGTGACGGTGCACGCGCAGGTGGATGTCACGCGGCGCACGACGACGACCAAGAGTGTGCTGCCCTCGGGCAAGGGCTCGGAATCGATGGTGACCAGCGAGACGACCACCGAGCGTCGCAGCAGCGAAGGCGGGCGCGAGCAGGGTGCCGAGGCCGGGGTCCGCTCGAACATCGGTGCCGACATCGCCACCGCGCCGTCGGGCGGCAGCGGCCCAACCACCAACGACGCTGATTCGACGACCAAGTCCGAGGTGCGCTGGGGCGAGAAACTCGAAAATGTGGACGACCCGCGCGGCTTCGCGACCAAAATCAACGCCGTCGTCAACATCCCCCGCGCGTACTTCGTCGAGATCTGGAAGAGCCAGCAGGGCGCGGCCGCGCCGGCGGGTGGGGAAGCACCGGCGGGCGGCGAGGCGGCCGCGGCGGCGGGCCCGAAAGACGCCGATCTCAAGCCGATCATCGACAGCGAGACCGAGCGCATCAAGAAGGAGGTCGCGCTGCAGATCGACACTTCGGCGGCGGACAAGACGCTCCCCGGAGAGGTCGCGGTGTCGATGATCCACTCGCTCGCCGAGGTTGAGAGCGCGGGCGTGCCGAAGTCGGGGTTCATTGATCTGGGCGGCGCGGGCACTCTGGCGATCAACGACTTGGTGAAGACGATCGGCCTCGGCGGGCTCGCCGTGCTCGCTCTCGGGCTTGTCGTGATGACCGCTTTCCGCGCCAGCAAGCAAGAGAAGCTGCCGACGGCGGAGGAACTCGTGGGCGTGCCGCCCACGCTGCCGGGTGATGCCGACATCGTGGGCGAGGCCACCGAGGCCGACAGCGTGCTCTCGGGCATCGAACTGAGCGAAGACGAGATGAAGGACCGCAAGGTGATGGAACAGGTTGAGGCGGTGGCGAAGGAGAGGCCGCGGGACGCCGCGTCGATCCTGGGCCGCTGGATGACGGACAGTTGAAGAACCGGAAAGTGACGTGAGGGCGTGACCATGCCGAGGAAGCCGGGCGAACCGCTGCCCGATGACATCTCGCAACTGGGTGGTGTGACCAAGGCCGCGGTGCTGCTGCTGTCGATCGATTCGGTGTCGGGCAGCACGGTGCTCAAGAGCATGCAGGCCGAGCAAGTAGAAGAGGTGACGCGCGAGCTCGCCGGGCTGGGGCGTGTGCCGGAGAAGCTGCGCCGCCAGGTGATCGAGGAGTTCTACAGCACCTCGCTGGCGTACAGCGCCGCGGCGGAGGGCGGGCTCGAATATGCCCGTGAACTGCTGAAGAACGCGATGGACCCCAAGCAGGCCGACCGCGTGCTGGCGCAGATCCAGACGCAGGTGACGCGGGCCCCGTTCAGTTTCCTGCAGAAGGCCGAGGCGGAGAACCTGCTGACGTTCATCCAGGACGAACACCCGCAGACGATCGCGCTGATCGTGTGCCACCTGCCGCACCACAAGGCGTCGGAGATTCTCGTGGGCCTGCCGGTGCAGAAGCAGATCGAGGTCATCAAGCGCATCGCCAACATGGAGCAGACCAACCCCGAGGTGATCCGCGAGGTCGAGCGCGGGCTCGAGGGTCGCCTCTCGAGCATGCTCAATCAGAGCATGGAGAAGGCCGGCGGCGTGCCGACGGTGGCGGAGATTCTCAACCTCGCCGACCGCGCGACCGAGAAGGCAATCATGGAGGGCCTCGAAGCCGAGGACCCCGACCTGGTCGAGGAAATCCGGCGACTGATGTTCGTCTTCGAGGACATCAAGAAGGTCGACGACAAGGGCATCCAGGCCGTGCTCCGCGAAGTGGACAACGACGAGCTGGCTCTGGCGCTCAAGACAGCAAGCCCGGAACTGCAGGAGAAGATCTTCAAGAACATGTCCGAGCGGGCCGCCCAGCTCATCAAGGAGGACATGCAGTTCATGGGCCCGGTACGCGTCAGCGACGTCGAGAGCTCGCAGCAACGCATCGTCGACATCGTCCGCAGGCTGGAGGAATCGGGCGAGATCATCATCGCGGGCCGCGGCGGGCAGGAGGAGTTGATCGTTTGAAGAGGCACGGAGGCACGAAGGCACGGAGGCACGAAGCGGACAAGGCAGCAGACTCCTGCCGCTTCCATGTCGCGCGGCGGTCCATCATGCCTTTCAGACTCCGTGCCTTCGTGCCTCCGTGCCTGCGTGCCTTCCCATGTTGATCAAAAACTCCAACTCGAAGCTGATGGCGCGCGAGGCGGTGGTGCTCGACTTGGGGGACCTGACCTCGCAGGCCGACGTGATCAAGCGCGAGGCCTCCGCCGCGGCGGAGCGGATCGTGCGCACCGCGCGCGAAGAGCGGTCGCGCATCCTCAGCGGTGCGGAAGAGCAGGGCCGGCGCGACGGGCGCGAGGCCGGGCTGCGTGAGGGCCTTGAGGAGGGCCGCGCGGCGGGGCGCGCCGAGGCACTCGCAGCCGAGGCCGCGGCACTGAAGGCGATTCAGCAGCGGTGGACCGAGGCGCTCGCCGCGTTCGAGGCCGAGCGATCGGACCTGCTGTCCGAAGCGCGGTCGTCGCTGCTGCAACTGGCGGCGGCTCTGGCGGAGCGAGTGACCAAACGTCACGTTGAGGCCGATGAGCACGTGCTCGCCGCGCAGCTTGAGGCGGCTTTGCGGCTGGTGCTCGCGCCGACGAAGCTGGTGATCGAGGTTGATCCTTCCGAGCGTGAGCGCACGCAGAAGGCCCTGCCGGCGCTGATGGAACGTCTGGGCGGAACCGACAACGCCGAGGTCCGCCCGCGCGAGGGCCTCGGCAAGGGCTCGGTCATCGTCCGAACCGATCGAGGCGAGATCGACGCTTCGATCGCCACGCAGGTCTCTCGCGCGGTCGCGGCGCTCATGGGCGAAGAGCCCGACGCCGACGCGGCCTCATCCGCTTCTTCGGCCTCGCCACTCGGCGCCGCTCCCGGCGCGCCGCCCACGACGCGAGGTGACGCATGATCTGCCTGGGCGAAGCGATGTCGCGCGTTGCGTCGTGTGAGACGATCGGCATCCGCGGTGCCGTGGCGGCGCTGCGCGGGCTCACCGTGCTCGTCGATGATCTGCCCGTGGTCACCGGCGCGCTGGTCGTCGTCGATTCAAGTTCCGGGCCGCGCACCGGCGAGGTCGTCGGGTTTGACGGCGGGCGTGCCGTCGTCATGCTGCTCGGTCAGACCGCGGGCGTCCGTGCCGGCGACCGCGTTCGCCTTGTCGGCGCCAGCCCGCAGGTGCGCGTCGGCGCGTCGATGCTCGGGCGCGTCGTCGACGCGCTGGGCAGGCCGATCGACGACGGCCCGGCGCTGCGCGATCTCTCGGGGAGGCCGCTCTCGCCCGACCCCGTGACAGCGATGAAGCGCCGGCGCATCACCGAGCCGTTGCGCACCGGCGTGCGCGCGATCGATCTCTTCAACACCGTCGGGCGCGGGCAGCGATTGGGCGTGTTTGCAGGCCCGGGCGTCGGCAAGAGCACGCTGATGGGCATGATCGCGCGTCGTTCCGCCGCCGATGTCAACGTGATCGGGCTCATCGGCGAGCGCGGCCGGGAAGTCAAGGATTTCATCGAGCACGCGCTGGGCGTCGAGGGGATGCGGCGCTCGGTCGTCGTCGTCGCCACGGGCGATGAGTCGCCGCTGATGCGTGTCCGCGCCGCGATGGCGGCGTGCGCGGCGGCTGAGCACTTCCGTGACCGGGGACTTGACGTGATGCTCATGCTCGACAGCGTCACACGCTTCGCGCACGCGCAGCGCCAGGTGGGTCTGGCGGTGGGCGAGCCGCCCGCGACCAAGGGCTATACGCCCAGTGTGTTTGCGATGCTGCCGCTGCTGCTCGAGCGTGCCGGCGCGATCGAAGTCGGCGTCAACGGCGGTCGGGCAGGCTCGATCACCGGCTTCTACACCATCCTCGTCGAAGGCGACGACATGACCGAACCGATCGCCGACGCCGCCCGAGGCATCCTCGATGGTCACCTGGTGCTCTCGCGCCGCTTAGCGCACAAGGGGCACTTTCCCGCGGTTGACCCGCTCGATTCGGTGAGCCGACTCATGAGCGAGGTGGCCGATGCCGAACACAACACCGCGCGAAGGCGGCTCGTCTCGCTGCTGGCGGCGCACCGCGAGGCCGAGGACCTCATCCAGATCGGTGCCTATGCGCCGGGCTCGAACCCGACGACTGACGCCGCCATCCAGTTCAAGCCGCGCATCGACGCGATGCTGCAGCAGCGCGTCGACGAGGCCGAACCGTTCGACGTCGCGAGGGCTCGCATGGTGGCGCTTTCCAACGAAGCCACGGCGTTCGGTGCCGCCGCGGAGAAGATCAGGAAGAAGTAACCCGTGGCCAAGTTCAAGTTCCAACTCCAGGGCGTGCTGCGGTACCGCGAGCACATCGAGCGTCAGAAGATGCTGACGGTGGCGCGGCTGGAGGTCGAACGCCGCGCGGGCGAGCGCGTGATCTCGGATTACCAGTCGATGATCCGCAGCGGCAAGGACGATCTTCGCAAGGCGCTCGCGCCGGCCTCGGATGCACAGGGTCACTCAGCGCCGATCAACCCCGTCTCGGCCCGGCTGCAGGCGGCGGCGTCGCTGCATCTTCAACTCAAGGCGCAGCGCGCGGCGCTGGGCCTCGCGGGCGTGCTGAAGCGGCTGGGCGATGCGCGGGCCGACCTCGCCAAGGCCGCCACGGCGCGGCGCGGCATGGAGAAGCTCAAAGAACACCGCTTCGATTCGTGGCGTGAGGACGAGTCTAAGCGCGAGGGCGCGATGCTGGATGAGATCGGCACGATGGGTGCGGCACGCCGCGTGCAAGTGAGTTCGGGGACCGAGTCGCAAAGGAACCAGCCATGATGCGCAGCCTGTGGATCGCCGTTTCGACGCTCGCGTTGGCCAACCTCATGGCCCTGGGCGCGTTCGCGCTGTGGCTCAACGCCTCGGGCCGATTGAGCCGCGACCGCATCGAGAAGGTGCGGGAAGTGTTCGGCGTCACGGTGGCGCAGGAGCAGTCCAAGCAGGCCGCCGAGAAGGCCGCCGTGGAAGCCGACGCGAAGAAGGCCGAGGAAACGGCCCGCGAGAAGCGCCCGCCCATCAGCGCCGAGCAGCGTCTGGCGATCATCCGCGAGTATGAAGAGACGCAGCGCCAGAAGAACGAGCGTCTGCAGCGCGAGACGCGGGACCTGCTGAACCAACTCGACATCCGGCGCGCCGAGTTCGAGAAGCAGAAGGCCGAGTTTGTCGCGAAGTATGAGGCGTTCCAGCAGATGCGCGAAGAGCTTGCCCGCAACACGGGCAGCGAACAGTTTGCCAAGACGCTGAAGGTCTACGAGACCGTCAAGGCCGCCGACGCCGCCGCGATGATGGAGTCACTACTCGCGGCGGGTGACACGGGGCGTGAGCAGGTCGTCGCCTATTTGAATCAGATGCAGCCGCGCACCAGCGCGAAGATCGTCGGCGAGTTCCGCAAGAAAGACCCCTCACTGGCCGCGGATTTGCTAGAGAGGTTGCGGACCTACGGCCTTGAGACGAGCGCGGGCAGCGGGGGCGGGCGCGGCTCGACGGGGACGGATTCGTCCGCCGACACGCGCGCGAGCGACAACGATGCCAATCCAGACCCCACTCAACGCCCTGCTCCAAACGCCGCAGAACCACCGCGCCCAGCGTCCTGAGGCGGATCGGGGGGCAATCGGCGGCGTCAGCGCCCCGGCGAAGGCGCGATCCAGCAAGGGCGAGGGTGACGGGGACTTTGCGTCGAGCCTCTCGCGCAAGTTTGAGCAGTCGGAAAAGGCCGATCTCGCGCCCAAGCGCGAAGAACGCGCCGCGACCCGGGAACAGCACCCCGAGCCCCGGCGCAAGGCCGGTGACGGCGCTGAACGCGAGGGTGCCGGCGTCGAGAAGCCAAACGCGGATGCGAGTAGCGCGAGCGACGCGCCGCCCGAGAGCGCGGTGGACAGGCTAAACGGCAAGCAATCGGGCAACGCCGATTCCCCTTCAGGCCAGGGCGAAGCGCCGACCCACGAGCCGAAGCCGGCATCGACGGATGAGGCCAAGAAGACTGCTGCCGGCGATACCGGCACCGAAGGCGATACCCCCGCGGTGTCCGTCAGCGTCAGTGCCGCGAAGTCGGGCGGCAGCGCGGCGAAGACCTCGACCGCAGCCGAGCCTGTTGCCGTCGGCAAGGGTCGCACGACCGCAGCCACGCCGCGGCAGAGTTCATCGGCGTTGGGCGGCCTCGGCGCGAGTGATTCCGGTGCGAGTGACTCTTCACTTGTCGAACTCAAGCCCGCGCAGGGCACGGCCCTGAGCCCCGACGCACCCGTTGCCACCGCACCGTCTCACGCGGCGCAGGGAGCTGCGCCCGGCGCGACGACGCCAGCACCCGGCGACGCGACGGGTGAGCCGCGCCGCCGCGACACGAGCGGCAATTCCCTCGAGGTACGGGCTGGCGCGGAGGCAACCGCCGCCGTTCAGCCGCCTCAAGAGCCGGCGAAGCCGGCCCTCGGCGCTCCGGCCCCTGCGCAAGGCGCGAGCGCCGCAACGCCGGTCAGCGCCTCGCCAACCGGCGCGGCGGACAACGGCGCGGTCGCACGCCTCATGGGCACCTCGGGCGCGGACCGCGCTGCGGGCCCCGGCGAAGGCGCAGCTTCCGCCGGTCATGGGGCGACAGGCATCGCGCGCAGCGCCGAGATGACCCAGCTCGAGTCCCTCGTCTCGCGCGGCCTCAGCGCCTCGCTGGCGCAGCGAGGCGGCACGCTCACGCTGCGTCTGATGCCTGATTCGCTGGGCGCGATGCGCATCCAGATGGAACTGCAGCAGGGCACCGTGCGGGTCGACATGGAAGTCGCCAACGCCGAGGCACACCGATTGCTGACTCAGTCACTCGACGGGCTGCGCACCTCGCTGGAAGCCAGGGGCCTGCTCGTTGAGAGACTCGGGGTGAGCCTGGCGCCCACCCACGTGTCGGCCCTCGCCGCGGCGAACTCGTCCGCGAACGGAAGCGCGGGCGGCCAAGGGGGGAACTCGTCGCCGGGGACCGGCGACACGGGCGCACAACGGCAGGACGCCGGCGGCGCCAACCTGAATCACGACGCGGGCGATGGACGCTCACGATCGTGGCTGGGCGGAGACCAGCGCGGAAACGAGAGGCCCGGCGGAGCGGGGCCGCGCACCGATGATCGCACCGACGCCGACGGCAACGCCTTCGGCAGCCTGTGGCAACGCCTGAGACTGGGCGTCGACACACGCGGGTGAACTCAGAAGGTGCCTGATCTTCTCGACGCCCCCGCGCGATATCTCGCGGGTGAGCGGTCACGCGCTCGCCTCGGCGAGGGAGGTTCTCCGTGTCGGCTATCAGTTCATCCTCCGCGTCAACGTCCGCCGCCAGCGGCAGCGGACTGGGCGACAAGTACAGCGAGATGACCAGCGGCGACTTCCTCAAGGTCATGTTCGCCGAGCTCAACCGCCAGGACCCGCTCCAGCCCAGCGAGACCAAGGACCTGCTGGCGCAGATCTCGACCATCCGCTCGATCGAGAGCAACCTCAGCCTCACCGACAACCTCAAGCAGATGGTCAAGCAGAACGAGGCCTCGGGCGCGGGCAACCTTGTCGGCCAGATGGTCCGCGGCGTCGACGCCAACGGCGAGCCGCTCGAAGGCGTCGTCCGCAGCGTCCGCATCAGCCGCGAAGGCACGACCCTCAACCTCGTCAGCGGCAAGAGCATCGAGATGAAGAACCTGCAGGAAATCCTGGGGTTCATGCTCGAAGACGCCCCCCCGGCACGCGGTGGGGCCGATGCCGCCGAGCCCGCGCGAGCCGCGGCGTTGACCGTTGAAGGAGCTGTCGCGCCATGACACCTTCCGCCGACATGCTCCGCAAGCTGGGTTCGGGCGTTCGCCCGGGGTTGAGCGCGCCGGCCTCGCCGCACGCCGCCGCCGATGCCCAGCGCTTCGAGGAACTCCTCGCCGCCGCGAAGGGCGGCAGCGGCACGGAGGGGATCGGTGCCGGATTCCGCTCCGAGCCGGTTCGCCTCTCCAAGGGTTCAAAGATCGAACTCGCGGCGGAGCAACTGCGTCGCCTCGGCCCCGCCGTTGATGCCGCCGAGGCTCAGGGATCGCACACGTTGCTGGCGTTCATCGACGGGAAGGGCGTGCTGGTCGATGTCGCCTCGCGCACGGTGTCCGGCGTCGCCAAGCCTGGGCAGGGGGTGGTGTCGGGCGTCGATGCGGTGGCGGTGATCCCCGACGCGCCGCGCCTTCCTTTGAGCTCCGCCGACCTCGCCGCCGCTGACGGTGCGAACGCGGCGTCCGCGTCGGCTCAGCCGTCCATCGCGCTGCCGCTGCCTTCGACCGAGTCGATTCGCAACGCTGATCTTTCCAAGCTACTCGCTGCGTTGCGCCCCGACAACACCGGCGCATTCGCCTAGCGCCGTCTGTGCTTCAATCCTCAATCCTCAATCCTCAAGCCTCAAGCCCCAAGCCCCACGCCCCAAGCCCCACGCCCCAAGCCTTCCAAGCAGGAACACCATGGCCTCCACCTCCACGCTGCTCTCCGGCCTTTCCGGTCTGACCGTCAATGCACGCCGGCTCGAAGTCATCGGCAACAACATCGCCAACGTCAACGTCGCCGGATTCAAGTCCAGCAGGCTCAACCTCTTCAACTCCTTCAGCCGCAACTTCAGCCTGGGCAGCACGCCCAGCGCCGAGTCCGGCGGCACGAACCCCGGCCAGATCGGCCTGGGCGCCACCGTCGCGGGGACCCAGCGCAACATGACCAACGCCCCGGTCGTGCCCACTGGCGTGCCCACCGACATCGGCATTGAGGGCAACGGGTTCTTCGTCGTCAAGGGCGGCGGCGACACCACCTACACCCGCGCCGGCAACTTCCAGATCAACGCCGCGAACCAGCTCGTCTCCGCCGACGGCAAGCGCGTGCAGGGCTACGGCATCGATGAGAACTTCAACATCGTCAGCGGCCGTCTCACCGACGTCGAGATTCCGCTGGGCGCGAAAACCATCGCCAAGGCCACCGAGAACGTGAGCCTCGCCGGCAACCTCAAGGCCGACGGTGTCATCGCCACCACCGGCACGCAGGTGCGCTTCGGCGTGCTCACCACCGGCGGCGCGCCGGCCACGCTCGCCACCGCGCTCACCGCGCTCGACCCCGCCGCCGGCATCCTCGCCACCGACACCTTCACCCTCGCCGGCGCCACCCGCGGCAGCAAGACCGTCCCCGATGCCACCTTCACCGTCGGCACCGCCACCCTGGGCGATTTTCTGAACTTCATCATGGACTCCACCGGCATCGTGCCCGACGGCGGCTTCAACACCACCACCGATCCCGGCCCCGAGCCCGGCGGTTTCACCATCGACGCCGCCGGCGCCGTCACCCTCACCGGCAACTGGGGCACCGCCAACGAGATCGGCCTGCGCGACACCAACTTCGTCCTCAGGGACGCCGCCGGCGCCACGAAGGCCAACCCGTTCACGGTCGCCTCGACCACGCCGGCCAACGGCGAGAGCGTGCGCACCGGCTTCGTGGTCTACGACTCGCTGGGCACCGCGCTCAACGTCGACCTCACGATGGTGCTGGCCCGCACCGACAGCACCGGCACCTACTGGCGCGCGTTCATGCACTCCGCCGAGGACACCGACGCCGCCCTTCACCTGGAGTCCGGCGACCGCGCCACCCCCGGCGCGTTCAGCACCGAGGTTGCGCTCATGAAGTTCGACAACTTCGGCCGGCTGGCCAACGGCCCCAAGGTCAACGTCGAGTTCGACCGCCTCAACATCGGGTCCGCCGATCCGCTGAAGTTCGACATCGCCTTCGACTCCGGGGCCGACCGCGTCACCGCTTTCGCCAACACCGGCGGTTCGTCGCAGATCGCCGCCAAGTATCAGGACGGCTCGCCAATCGGCTCGCTCACCAACTTCTCCATCAGCGACAACGGGGTCGTCACCGGCGGGTTCTCCAACGGCCTCACCCGCAACATCGGGCAGCTCGCCCTCTCGGCCTTCACCAACCCCGAAGGCCTCATCGACATCGGCAACCTCCAGTTCAGAGCCGGACCCAACTCGGGCGACCCCGTGCTCACGACGCCGACGCAGTTCGGCACCGGCCGCCTCATCGGTGGCGCGCTCGAACAGTCCAACGTCGACCTCTCGAAAGAGTTCATCGAGATGATCCAGAGTTCGACGGGGTACGCCGCGTCGAGCCGCATCATCTCGACCGCCGACCAGTTGCTGCAGCAGCTCATCGCGACCGCCCGGTAACGCGCATTCAGATTGAGCCCGCGTGCCTTCAGACGACGGACCTTCGGCTCTGCGAAGGTCCGGGTCGATCAATCGGAGGCGCACCTCTCTTCGAGCATCCCGATAACTCGTCGTGGCTCGTCAATGCTCTTTCCGCGTGTGGGCTGGCGATCGCCGGCCCTTCAGTCCGTCCGCGACCCGCCCGATAGCACCGGTGCGGAAGCGGTGCGCCCCCTCCGGGTGGCTCCGCCCGCGCCGGAGCGATGCCATGGACGCGCTGACGATCATCTCACAGGCCACCCCGACGAACGCCGCGGCCGGGGGAGCGCACCCCCCGATCAACGCGGGGATGCTGTTCTCGATCGTCGGTGCCTGCGCCACCTCGGCGCTGCTGGCGCTCATCATCGCCCGCGCCCTGAAGCTGCACAAGGCCCGGGCCGTGCGGCGTAGCGTCGGCGTGCGCACGCCCGCCCGCGCGGCGACGACGATCTCCACCGCGGCCCTCATCGAACCCAAGCCCCTGCACCCGCAGCGCGCCGCCTGATCGAACTTCCTTGACGAAGAGCAACGACCCATCCGGAGCGACAGCAAGCCATGAGTGACAAGGCACCCGACAAGAAATCCGAAGCCGCGCCGCCGGCGGCAGGGACCGACGCCAAGGCCGCGCCTAAGAAGGGCGGGCTCCCTGTCAAGACCATCGGCCTTATCCTGGGCCTGCTCGTCATCGAGGGCGCCGCGGTGGTGATGCTGATGAAGATGCTCGGCAAGCCCGCCGAGGTGAAGGCCACCGAGCTGCACGACGACCACGACGCCGAGGGCGAGAAGCTCGTCGAGCTTCCCGTGCTCAGCGAGCAGTTCACCAACACTTCCTCGGGACGGCTCTACGTCTGGAACGTCGAGATCCTCGTCAAGGCCAAGACCAAGCACGCCGGCGATGTCACCATCCTCGCCAAGGACGCCAAGGCCGCCCCGCCGAAGAAGGACGACCACGGCGCCGCCGCGGGCGACGCGCACCACGAGCCGACCACCGGCGTCGCCGAGGAACTGAAGGCGCGCCAGGCCGAAATCCGCACCGGCATCGCCCGCATCGTCGCCAGCGCCCAGCACCCCTACTTCACCGAGCCCGGCCGCGAAACGCTCACGCGCCAGATCCTCGAATACCTCCGCGAAGTCTTCAAGCAAGACCCGCAGGGCGAGGAACGCATCCAGGACGTGCTCATCCCGCGCTGTCTGGGCATGGCGACCGGCGAGGCGTAAAGCACCGATCGACGATCCGACGAAGCCGTCACTGAGCGGCTTTGAGCGAAGTGACGGAGAGGCCCTCACCCCCAGCGCACAACTTGCGCCCCAGCGCCGTCCCCGCGCGTTTCTGGCGACACCTGCGCCCCTCAACCGATACGAAGGTGTTGCAAGGCGCGCGGAGCGCGCCCATCGATTTTCGTAACGCCGCGCGGAGGCCAGGATGGCCGACAACGATCCCTCAACACCCAGTTCAGCGACTCCCAGCGCCGGCGACCCCGCCTCGATGGCGGGCGACGCCCTCAAGGCCGCGCAGGACGCCGTGAACCAGATCAACAGCGAGGCCCGCGCCAGCGCGCCGGATTCCGCGACGGCGGACGCGCTCGCCGCCGTCCAGGCCGCCCTCGCCGAGGCCAGCAAGCCCGCGTCCGAATCCAGCGCCGGCTCCACGCCCATCGGCGACGACGGCGCCGAGGCCTTTACGCTGCCCAGCTTTACCGAAGCGAAGTCCAGCGACAAGCCCGCCAACCTCGACCTGCTCGCCGACGTCAACCTCAACGTCAAGATCGAACTCGGCCGCACCCGCATGTACGTCGAGGATGTGCTGCGGCTCAACGAAGGTTCGGTCGTCGAGCTCGACAAGCTCGCCGGCGACCCCGTCGACATCTACGTGAACGAACGCCATGTCGCCCGCGGCGAGGTGCTGGTGCTCAACGACAACTTCTGCGTCCGTGTCAACGAGATCATTTCCCCCATCGGGCACGAAGAGGCCGCCTAGCCGCGCACCGGCTCGCGGCACGCATTGCCCTTCCACCCCACCCCGCGCGGAGCGCGGGCGAGAGAAGCCAGGACGGCACGAATGCACAGGCGGGCGATCATCATCTCGGTGTTCATGCTCGCGCAAGCCGCCGCCCCCGCGCTCGGCGCCGATGCCGACCCTGCGCCCACCGCCGTCAGCGACGCCGTGCCGGACGGCGAGTCCGCGCCCATCGTCAACATGGCCTCGGGCCGCGTGATCGAAGTCCCCATGCCCGCGCAGCCGGGCGACGCCGCCAATGCCCGCCTCGCGCACACCCGGGCCGAGCCGAAACAGCGCGAGAACGCCGACCCCGTCGCCCCCGCGAAGACGGAGGGCTTGGCGCTCGGCTCACCAAAGCCCGGCGTCACCGCTCCGAGCTCACCTTCGACCACGCGCAAGCAAGGCAGCAAAGACGCCGCCGAACCAGACACCGGCTCGTGGATCTCCCACTGGACCATCCGCACCGCCCTGGGACTCGCCTTGCTCGTCGCCATGTTACTGGGCCTGAAGTGGGCCGCGACGCGCTTTGGCGGCGGCCTCGGGCTGGCGGCTCAGCTCGGCCCCTCGGGCCGTGCCCCGCAAGGGTTACTCGAAGTGCTGGGGCGTTACCCCGTTTCACGCGGGCACTCGTTGGTGCTGCTCAAGCTCGATCGCCGCGTGCTGCTGCTGGGCCAGAGCCCCGCGGGGTTCACGGCGCTGAGCGAGCTGACCGACCCCGAGGACGTGGCGTCGGTGCTGACGAAGGCCGCCGACGCCGACGGCGCTTCGATGTCGCGACGCTTCTCGGAGCTGCTGCGCGGGATGGAGCGCGATCCATCGACGACCGAAGACGACGCGAGCGCCGCGCCGGTGACGCCCAGGCTCGCGATGCGGCTGGCCGGCGCGGGCAGTGGGGGAGGTGGAACGTGAGGTTGAGTCCTGAGCACGCGCGCGACACGAGCCCCGAGCGTCAGCGAGCGGGTCTGGCCGTGCCCGGCGCTTCCGAAAGTCCGGGAACCCGTCGCTCACGCTCCGGGCTCGCTCTTCGCGCGCCATTCGACAGAGTGCCACGCGAGTTTCGCCCGTGGTTCGTCGCCCTGGTCGCCTTGCTCTCACTGCAGTGCTTCCCCAGTTTCGCGTCGGCGCAGGCGCTCGTCGGCCCGCCCGCCGCCGCTGCTGGCTCGATCCCCGCGTCGCTGCAATCGATGAACCCCGTCAGCGTTCTCGAAACCGCCGCCAACAGCGTGCCCGGGTTCGAGGGCGGCCTCACCGGGGCGCTCAACATCATGATCGTGCTCACGGTGCTCAGCCTGGCACCGGCGATCATGATGATGTGTACCTGCTTCGTGCGCTTCCTCATCGTGCTGGCGCTGCTGAAGCAGGCCCTGGGCACGCAGAGCCTCCCGCCCGCGCAGGTGACGCTGGCGCTGGCGCTCTTCATGACCTTCCTGGTGATGGCCCCGACATTCGAGCGCGTCCACGCCGAGGCCATCGTGCCCTACCAGAGCGGCCAGCTCGCCGACGCGGGGCAGGTGTGGGAGAAGGCCAAGCAGCCGATGCGTGACTTCATGTTCGCGCAGATCGACGCCGCCGACAACTGGTCGAGCGTCTACATGGTGATGAACTACCGCGGGCAGGACACCAGCGAGCCTGAGAAGCTCACCCGCGCGGATGTCGACATGCTCACGCTCATCCCCGCCTTCATGATCAGCGAGCTCAAAACGGCGTTCCTTCTGGGGTTCCGCATCTACCTGCCGTTCCTGGTCATCGATCTGGTGATCTCGTGCCTGCTGATCAGCATGAGCATGATGATGCTGCCGCCGGTGCTCATCTCGTTGCCGTTCAAGATCCTGCTGTTCGTGCTGGTGGACGGCTGGCAGCTCATCGTCGGCGGCTTGATGGAGAGCGTCGCAAAGGTCGACGGCCCCGCCGTCACCGCGTGGCTCGCGCCCCTGCTGCCCCCGTTGCTCCCCGCGGCCCACTCCGCCGCCGCACTTGTGTGATCAACACCGATCGCAGCCCCGACTCCCGACTCCCGCCCTCCCCCCGCGCCCCCCATGACCTACGACGAAAACACCCTTGACCTTGTCCGCGCCTGCCTCGTCATCACCCTCAAGGTGTCCGCCCCGATCCTCCTCGCCGGCGTGCTCATCGGCCTCATCATCAGCGTGGTGCAGGCCGTCACGCAGATCCAGGAACAGACCCTCACGCTGGTGCCCAAGATCTTCGTGATGGTGATCGTCGCCCTGCTGCTGCTGCCGTGGATCGTCATGCGTCTCGTTGAGTTCACCGTCGAGATGTTCCGACTCACATGATCGCACCGCCTCGCTCCCGCGCTCGCTTCCGGCGATGACCTCCCTCGAACCCATCCTGGCCCACGTCCCGGCGTTCCTCGTGGTGCTGGCGCGGTTCACCGGGCTCTTCATCTTCTCGCCCGTCCTCGCCAGCGCCATGATCCCGCGCCGCGTCAAGATCATCCTCACCCTCTCGCTTGCCTTCTGCGTATACCCCACCATCGATCACGCCGCCTTCGGCCCGATCCCGCTCAGCATCACCGCCCTGGGCCCCATCATGGCCATGGAGCTCGCCCTCGGTGCCGCCATGGGCATCATGATGCTCACCCCGCTCTGGGCCGTGCAGCTCGCCGGCACTCTGATGGGCCAGCAGATGGGCCTCGCGCTGGCGCCGCTCTACAACCCCGCCACCGACATCGACAGCGACTCGGTCGGCCAGCTCCTGTTCATCCTCGCGCTGGCGATCTTCATCGTCCTGGGCGGCATCGAGGCCCTCTTCGCCGGCCTCGCCGGATCGTTCATGCTGCTCGGCCCGGGCCAGCTCCGCGTCGACGACACCCTCGTCACCACGCTCGCGGGCCTCGTCGGGTCGGCGTTCCACCTCGCCATGCGCGTCTCGATGCCCGTCCTGGCCATCGTGCTCGTCGAGACCGTCGCCGTCGGATTCATCACCAAGACCATCCCCGCGCTCAACTTCATGAGCGTGGGATTCCCCCTCCGCATGATGCTCGGCATTCTCATCATGGCGGCGTCCATGGCCGGCATCCACGCCGCCATCCACGCAGACACCCGCGCCACCATCGACCTCGTGCAAGACTGGGTCCAATCGCTCGGCCCCGCGAGCGCGGCGAAACCGGAAGGAGCCTCCGGTGGCTGAAGAGATGGGTGAGAAGACCGAGATGCCGACGCCGCGACGCCTCTCCGAGGCCGCCCAGCGCGGCCAGACCGGCAAGAGCGTCGACATCGCCTCGGCGATCTCGCTGCTGGGCGCGTGCGTGATGGTCTACTGGTTCGCCCCAGGCATCTTCGAGTTCGGCGCGGGAGAAATCCGCCGTCACCTCGGCCCCGAAGCCCTCGGCAGCTCGCTGCGCCTGCAAGACGTCAAGGGCGACCTCGCGGCCTCCGCCGTGGCATCGATCAAGGTCCTCGTGCCGCTGATGCTCTTCATGGCCCTGCTCGCGTACGCCAGCCAGGTGTGGCAGGTGGGCTTCATGCTGTCGTCCAAGGCCCTCGAACCCAAGCTCGAACGCCTGAATATCGTCGCCGGCCTCGGCAAGCTCGTCTCGATGCGCGCCTTCATCAAGGGCGCGATCGACGTCTCCAAGCTGCTCATCATCGCCGTCGTCGCCGGACTCGTCATCTCCTCCGAGATCGACGCCATCGTCTCGCTCGCCGCCCTCGACATGGCCGGCGGCGTCATGGAGTCCGTCCGCATCACCGTCCGAGTCGCCTTCTGGGTGCTGCTCGTGCTGCTCATCCTCGGCGTCATCGACCGCGTCTACCAGAGCTGGCAGCTCCACGAAGACCTCAAAATGACCAAGCAGGAGGTCAAGGACGAGCTCCGCTCGCAAGAGGGCGACATGCAGGTCAAAGGCCAACGCCTCAAGTTCATGCGCGGCCTCATGAACCAGCGTCTCCAGTCCGACGTCCCTAAGGCCGACGTCGTCGTCACCAACCCCACCCACTTCTCCGTCGCCATCGCCTACGACGCCAAGACCATGAAGGCCCCGAAGGTCGTCGCCAAGGGCGCCGACTACGTCGCACTCCGCATCCGCTACATCGCCACGGCCCACGGCGTGCCCATCGTCGAACGCCCCCCACTCGCCCGAGCCCTTTACAACCACGTCGAGATCGGCCGCGAGGTGAACCCCGAGCACTACGAAGCCATCGCCGAAGTCCTCGCCTATGTGTATCGACTCGAGGGGAGGGCGGCGGGATGAGCGGCGGCAAACCAGCAAACCAGCAGACCAGCGAAGCAGCAAATAGAACCGCACGCACCGATGCGCCGGGTCTTCTTTGCTGCTCTGCTGCTTTGCTGCTCTGCTGTTCTGACAAATCGCGGAGGACCGTCTAGTGCCGACGACCCTCCCCCTCCGCACCACCCCCCTCCCCGCCTGGGTCAAGCTCATCCAGCGTCACAAGGGCCTGCTCGTCCCGCTCGCCTTCATCGCGCTCACGGCGGTCATCCTCGTCCCGCTCCCGCCGCTAATCCTCGACGTCCTGCTCGCCGCCAACATCACCCTCAGCATCATCGTGCTGATGACGGTGATGTACGTCGAGGAGCCGCTGGATTTCAGTGTGTTCCCGTCGCTCTTGCTGGGCGCGACGCTGTTCCGGCTCGTCCTCAACGTCGCCACCACGCGCCTCATCCTCACCGCCGATGCCAGCTCGCCGCAGCAGGCCCAGGAGATGGCCGGCAAGGTGATCTCCGCCTTCGCCGGCTTCGTCGCCGGCGGCAACCTCATCGTCGGCATCATCGTCTTCATCATCTTGGTCGTCGTTCAGTTCATCGTCATCACCAAGGGTGCCACGCGTATCAGCGAAGTCGCCGCCAGGTTCACCCTCGACGCCATGCCCGGCAAGCAGATGGCCATCGACGCCGACCTGAACGCCGGCGTCATCGATGAAAAAGAAGCCCGCCGCCGCCGCCAGCGCGTCGGACAAGAGGCCGATTTCTTCGGTGCCATGGACGGCGCCTCCAAGTTCGTCCGAGGCGACGCCATCGCCGGCATCATCATCACCATCGTCAACGTCGTCGGCGGCTTCGCCATCGGCATGCTCATGAAGGGCTGGGACGCCGCCGAGACCGCACGAGTCTTCACCCTCCTCACCATCGGCGACGGCCTCGCCAGCCAGATCCCCGCCTTCCTCATCGCCATCGCCTCTGCCCTCGTCGTCACCCGCGCCGGCTCCAAGCAAAACCTCGGCGAAGAACTCACCGGACAGCTCACCGGCAAGCCGATCGCCCTCGCCATCGCCGCCGGTTTCTGCTTCGCTCTCGCCCTCACCCCGCTCCCCAAGCTCCCCCTGCTCGCCCTGGGTACCGGCCTCGGACTCATCGCCTTCTTCCAGATGCGCGGCACCAAGATCGATCAGGAAGACGCCCAGGCCAAGGCCGAGGGCGAAGCCAAAGCCGCCGCCCCAGCCCCGAAGGTCGAAGACCTTCTCAAGGTCGACGTCCTCGAGCTCGAAGTCGGCTACGCCCTGGTCGCCCTCGTCGATACCAACCAGGGCGGCGACCTCCTCGACCGCATCTCCGCCATCCGCCGACAGCTCGCCGCCGACATCGGCCTGGTCATGCCCCCCGTCCGCATCCGCGACAACATCACCCTCCAGCCCACGCAGTACCGAGTCAAGATCCGCGGCAGCGTCGTCGCCGAGGGCGAAGCACGCCCCGGCATGCTGCTGGCGATGGACTCGGGCATCACCACCGGGCCCATCCAGGGCGACCCTACGCGCGAGCCCGCCTTCGGACTCAACGCCTGGTGGATCGCGCCCTCGCTCAAGGCCCGCGCCGAGGCCATGAACTACACCGTCGTTGATCCCACCAGCGTCCTCACCACACACCTGGGCGAGCTCGTCAAGTCCCACGGCGACGAACTCCTCACCCGCGAAGAGGTCAACAACCTCATCACCCAGCTCAAGCAGCACGCCCCCAAGCTCGTCGAAGAGACCATCCCCAGCGTCGTCAAGCCCGGCGAACTCCAAAAAGTCCTGCAGTCCCTGCTCCGCGAGCGCGTCCCGATCCGCGACCTCGAGACCATCCTCGAAACCCTCTCGGATTGGGGCGGCCGCACCAAAGACCTCGACGTCCTCACCGAGTACGTCCGCAACGCCCTGCGCCGCTCGATCTGCATGCAGCACGCCAGCATCGTCGACGCCGGATCGGCCACCGGCGGGCTCTCGGCAAACGCTTCTCGTCCCGCGCGCCGGCTCCGTCTCCAGTGCGTCACCCTCGACCCCGCCCTCGAAGACATCATCAACGGCTACATCGACCGCTCCCCCGCCGGCACCACCCTCAGCATGCCCGCGGGCATCGCCTCGGGCGTCGCGCGCCGCGTCATCGACGCCCTCCGCCCCGTCGTCCAGTCCGGCGCGACACCGGTCGTCATCGCCTCGCCGCAGGTCCGAGCCCAGGTCCGCCAGATCGTCGAGCCCCACCTCCCCGGCGTGGTCATCCTCGGCTACAACGAGATCGTCCCCGAAGTCGAAGTCGAATCGCTGGGCCTCGTCACCCTCCCGCAAGAAGTCCAGGTGGCGGCATGAGGGACGAAGCGCATCCATCCGTGCCACTGATGGCGACCCGTCCCCGGGTCGACATCAGTGCCCCTCGCGCGCAACACCTTCCCCCCCGACTTGACGCCCCCACCCCACCCCCCTCACAATCCCTCCAACGCCGAGCCACTCGCAGGACGCGAACCCCGCTCGACGTGATTCAGCGGCAGGACGCCGCAAGGTCGTTGCCACGGAGGGCCTCGTGACCATCCGAACATTCCGCGCGCCCACCGTCGGCGAAGCTCTGGCCCAGGTCAAAAAAGACCTCGGCAGCGGCGCGGTCATCCTCCACACCCGAACCTACAAAGTCGGCGGCGTCCTGGGCGTCGGCGCCCGAACCATCACTGAGATCACCGCCACCACCGACATGCACCTCGCGCCACGCCCCGCCCCGCGCAGCGCGGCCACCCTCGCCCGACCCAAAGCAGAGCCGACGGCGCAAGCCGTCGGTCCCAAGCCCGCGGCCACGCGCAAGCCCGCCGCGCTCCAAGCCCCCTCCGAGCAACAACTCCCCGCGCAACCCCCACTCACCAACGCGCCGCGGCTCGCCACCACCGTCCTCGCCGCGCAAGCTCCCGCCTCACCCGCCCCGCGCACCAACCAAGACCACTACCTCCGCCCCCACGTCCCCGACCAATCCCTCACCACCCAGATCCGCGACGAGATGGCGATGCTCCGCAAGCTCGTCGCCCGCATGGCCGTCTCCAGCGCGCCCGCCGCGCCGGTAACTCCGGGAGCCATGCCCGACGCCCTCGCCACCTGCTACCTCCGCCTCATCGAGTCCGAGGTCGCCTCCGAGATCGCCGACGAAGTCGTCGCCTCACTCCGCGAGCAGCTCAGCCCCGCCCACCTCGCCGACCCTGAGCACGTCCGCCGCGCCGCCCTCGCACGACTCGCCCGCTACATCCCCGCCGCCGAAACCCCGGCTTCCCCCGCCGCGAACACACCGCCCCCGCGCCCCCGCGACGGCCGACCCCTCACCATCGCCCTCATCGGCCCCACCGGCGTCGGCAAAACCACCACCATCGCCAAGCTCGCCGCCACCTACAAACTCCGCCTGGGCCAGCGCGTCGGACTCATCACCGCCGACACCTACCGCATCGCCGCCGTCGACCAGCTCCGCACCTACGCCGGCATCATCGGCCTGCCGCTCAAGGTCGTCCTCACCCCCGGCGAGATGCGCTCCGCGTGTGATTCGCTCCGTGATTGCGACATCATCCTGCTCGACACCGCCGGCCGCGCGCCCTCCGACGCGGGCCGCCTGAGCGAACTCAGTTCCTTCCTCGACGCCGCCGTCCCGCACCAGACCCACCTGGTCCTCTCCTCTGCCGCCAGCGAGGCGTGCATGCGCCAGGCAGCCCAGGCCTTCGCCAACGTCGGCCCCACGCACCTCATCTTCACCAAGCTCGACGAAGCCGTGTCCTTCGGCGTCCTCATCAACATCGTCCGCCACGTCAACGCCAAACTCTCCTTTGTCACCACCGGGCAGGAAGTCCCCGACCACATCGAGCACGCCAGCGCGCCGCGGCTCGCCGGCCTCATCCTCGAAGGGGGAGCCGTGCGGTGACCACACTGACCTCATCTCCCGCGCCCCCCGATCAAGCCGAACGCCTCCGCGCACTCGTCCGCGAAATCGTCGAAGGCAACCCCCCCACACAACAGAACCCCGACCGTCAGGGAGGGGTTTCCCCAGCCTCCCCGCTCGCCCCAGCATCGCTCACCAGCTCCCCCGACACCACCCCCCGCGCCACCCCCCGCGCCACCCCCCGGGCCACCACCCTCGCCATCGCCTCGGGAAAAGGCGGCGTCGGCAAGACCACCATCGCCGTTAACCTCGCCGCCGCGCTCGCCCGCAAGAACATCCGCGTCACCCTCATCGACGGCGACCTCGGCCTCGGCAACGCCGACGTCCTCCTCGGCCTCAACCCAAAGCTCAACCTCGCCCATTTCATCAACGGCTCGGCCCCACTCGACGACATCCTCCTCCACATCCCCTCAGCTCCCGGCACGGCATCGACAAGCTTTACCCTTCTCCCCGGCGGCAGCGGCCTCGCCGATCTCGCCGACCTCGACCCACCACGCCGAGCACGTCTCGCGCAAGCCCTGCGCGTCCTCGAGACCCGCGCCGACCTCCTCATCATCGACTGCGGCGCCGGCATCGGTGCCTCGGTCCTCTCTTTCCTCCGCGCCGCCGACGCCGCGCTCATCGTCACCACCCCGGAGCCCACCGCGATCACCGATGCGTACGCGCTCATCAAGTGTCTCCGCCTCGCGCCTTCAGGACCGCAAGACGACCGCTCCGATCCAGCCGTTGCGCTCGTCGTAAACCAGGCCGACGACGCGCTCTCCGCCGCACAGGTGCACCAACGCATCGAATCCGTGTGCGCGCGCTTCCTCGGGTTCACCCCGGCGTGCGCCGGCTCGGTGCGCCGCGACCGCGCCGCCCCCGACGCCGTTCGTGCCCGTCGCCCGCTCCTCGACTCCGCGCCAACGTCCGAAGCGGCGCGCGATATTCGAGATCTGTCCGGGTTCATCGCCTCGCTCTGCGCCCTCGATCGTCCTGCGCCGACACCCATCGCCGCGCGCCCCGGTCTGGTGGCGCGGCTTTTGCGGTCTGTGACGAGGCACTGAGCCGCGATCGCGCCCTTTTCTCGGTTTTCACTCCCCGCGCTGAAGTCAACGGCACCGCGCGACGATCCTCATGCCCGTCGGATGTCGCTGCGCCAACGCCGCGAATCGACCACACCATCCGGGCCACCCCAGAAGGGCCCGCAGGAGGACGAGCGAGGCATGGACCGACGATCACCCGGACGCATCATCGCCGGCTGCTTCGCGCTCTGCGGGTTCTCCACGGCGCTCTTCGCGTCGCTGGGCGCGTCGGCCTCCGCCGAGACCATTCTGCTGCGTGCCATCGTCGCATTGCTCCTGTGCTTCGTCGTCGGCGCGGTGGTCGGCGCGGTGGGAGAGCGCTGCATCCGCGAAGGCTTCGAGAGCTACCAGCGCAACCACCCCGTGCCCACGACGCCGCCGATGAGCGCCGCCACCGATGCCGGGGGGGCAAGCACAAGCATGGGCAAGGCCTCCGTCAGAACCGGAGTGAAGAGTTGAAAAAATGTTCTCGGAACTTCGCGCATTGCTTGCCACATGCCGAAGCGCCGGTGTATGTTTCATCGTCGCGCCGCTCACGGACGAGCGCCCACGCGACAGTTTCTTTCCCGAAGCGTGGGTTCACGATTGAACCTCCAGCCGCACCCCACGCCGCCCCCCATGCCGCCGAGCACCCGGACCCGATCTCATTCATCCCGTCCGCGCTCGGACAACCCATTTCTCGCTCGTGAGCAAGGTCAAGGAGCCGACCATGCCGACGGTGAAGTCTTCCCCCAAACTCAAACTCACGTCTGATGACCAGCCCGCGCGCAAGTCGTCGGGTGCCCACGCACCCGTCGCGCCCATTGCGGTCGAGTTCGCCCCCTCGCGCGCCGGGGCGGCGACCGCCGTCGCCGAGCCCCCGGCCCCGGAGCCCGACCGCGCCGATGCGAAGGCCGGCGCGCCCAAAGGCCGAGGCAAGGCCCAGCCGGCCAAGCCCACCACCCGCGCCGACTTCGAGCGCTCCGACACCCGCGACCTGTGGCTCCTCTATAAGTCCGACCCCTCCGAGCCGCTCCGCAACTTCTTCATGGAGAAGTTCCTCCACCTGGTCCGCTACAACGCCGAGCGCATCTACACCCGCCTCCCCGACGAGGTCGACATCGAAGACCTCATGTCCGCCGGCATCTTCGGCCTCATGGACGCCATCGACGCCTTCGACCTCGACCGCGGCGTCAAGTTCGAGACCTACTGCGCCCCCCGCATCCGCGGCGCCATCCTCGACGAACTCCGCTCCATGGACTGGGTCCCGCGCCTCGTCCGCCACCGCACCGGCAAGGTCGAACGCACTCGACAGGAAATCGAGATGCAGACCGGCGTGACGGCGACCGAAGAGGAAATCTCCAAGCGCCTGGGCGTCGACGCCGAGGAGGTCAAGAAAATCCTCAAAGACGGCTCCGCCGTCAGCATCACCAGCCTCAACCGCCAGCGCTACCAATCCGACGGCAGCCGCGAGGTCCGCGAGATCGACGTCATCCAGGACGAGACCACCGCCAACCCCTTAAGCGAGATCCAGCGCCGCGACCTCAAGGAACTCCTGGGCAAGGGCCTCAGCCGCGCCGAACGCCTCATCATCGTCCTCTATTATTATGAGGAAATGACGATGAAAGAGATCGGTGCCACCCTCGACCTCTCCGAGAGCCGCGTCAGCCAGATGCACAGCTCCATCCTCGCCCGCCTCAAGGCCCACATGCAGCACCGCGAGAAAGAGTTTGAGCCCGTCATCGGGAAGTAACCGTCGCGACGTCGCCGTCACCCATAACCCACGCCGACGATGAGCGAAGTCCTCGCAGCGAATCGTCGCGCTCCGCCCGACCGAGGGCGTTCGCATGCCCGACAGAGCGCGCAACCCGACCATCCCACCCCCGGGTGCCGAACCGCTCGACGCCTACATCGCGCTCGGCTCCAACCTTGGCGACCGCCAGGCCCTCATCCAGTCCGCCCTCCGCGCCCTCGCCGAGCTGCCCGGCGTCCACATGGCGCGCACCTCAACACTCATCGAAACCGACCCGGTCGGACCTTCAGGCCAGGGGCCATACCTCAACGCCGCCGCCCACCTCCGTACCTCGCTGAGCCCCGCCGAGCTCATCGCCGGCCTGCTCGCCATCGAGCGCGACCTGGGCCGACGCCGCGACGACGACACCCGCTGGGGCCCGCGCCGCATCGACCTTGATCTGTTGCTTTTCGCCGACCAAATCATCGAGGCCCCGGGCCTGACCCTGCCGCACCCAAGAATGCACGAACGAAGATTCGTCCTCGAACCACTCGCGCAGATCGCGCCAACAGCGCGCCACCCCGTGCTGGGCCGCACGATCACGCAACTCCTCAACGATCTCTCCGCGCCCTCCGCCCCCGCCGCGTCTCCGCGGTGAATGCCTTTATTCATGAGCGCGACGCGACCGGCGCGGCGGCCCGCAACTCCGCCAACCGCTCCCCCGAAGGCCGAGTGACCAACCGCGCCCCGCGTTCCCAACGGAAGTACGCCCACGCCCACTGCACCATCACGATCACGCGGCTGCGGAACCCGATCAAAAAGAAAATGTGGATCCCCATCCACAACGCCCACGCCGCGAACCCGGCGAAGGACTGTCCCTTGATCACCCCCACCGCCCGCGCCCGCCCGATCGTCGCCAGGTTCCCCTTGTCGACATATCGGAACACGTCCGCCCTCGGTACGTCGGCTCGTGGTACGTCGGCGCTCCGAGCCAACTCTTCTCCGCTCTTTCCCGCGATCTCCCCAGCAATCACCCGCCCCACAAACCGCCCCATCTGCATCGCCGCCGGCGCCACGCCCGGCACCGAGCCTCCCATCCGCTCATCCGCCACACTCGCCAGATCGCCGACGACAAACACCTCGGGCCGCCCCGGCACCGACAAATCCGGCTTCACGATCACCCGCCCCGAGCGATCCATCTCTGCGCCCAGACTTGCCCCAAGCGACGAGGCCTTGACTCCCGCCGCCCAGAACACATTCCGCGTGGCGATCCGTTCCTCTCCGATCGTCACGCGGCGTTCATCGATCCCCGTCACGCGCGCATTCACCCACACCTCAACCCCCATCGACTCGAGATCACGCTTCGCCCGCGCCCGCAGTTTCTCCGGGAACGTCGGCAGAATCCCCGGCCCGCCCTCCAGCAGGATGATCCGCGCCGTCGTCGTATCGATGTTCCGAAACTCCCGCGGCAGCGCCCGCCTCGCCACCTCCGCCATCGCCCCCGCGAGTTCCACCCCCGTCGGCCCGCCCCCGATCACTACGAACGTGAGGATCGAACGCCGCGAAGAAAGATCCGCCTCGCGCTCCGCTGCTTCAAAACTTAGGAGAAACTTCTCTCGGATTTCCAACGCATCGTTGGCGTCCTTCAGCCCCGGCGCGTGCGCCGCCCACTCATCGCGCCCGAAGTACGAGTTGGTCATCCCCGCCGCAAGCACGAGATAGTCGTACCCGATCTCCCCATCGCGGAGCGTGACCACGCGCCGCGCCATGTCGATCCCCGTCGCCTCGGCCAGCAAAACCCTCGTGTTCTTCTGGCGTTTGAGCACCTGCCGGATCGGCGCCGCGATCTCCGCCGGGCTGAGCGACGCCGTCGCCACCTGATAAAGCAGCGGCTGGAACAGATGGTGGTTGTTCCGGTCCAGCAGCGTGACCTGGGCCCGCGACTTCCCCAGCGCGCGGGCGGCGTACAGGCCGCCAAACCCGCCCCCGACAATGACCACCCGTACAGGGTGGGAAGCAAGTTGGCTCGCGGTTGATGTCATGGCAGTGGAAACCCGCAGGGTACCAACGCCGCCGCCCGCTCGCTTCTGCTTTCTCCAGCCGAACGGACACCCCACCCGATAACTCACCCGAATCCCAACGACCCGGAGGCCGCCGTGAAGTTGCACCTCCGCGACGAGGAGCCCACATGACAGGCCGGATGCGGACCATCGCCGTCATTAATCAGAAGGGTGGGAGTGGCAAGACCACTTCGGCGATCAACCTCGCCGCCGTCTTCGCGCACCGCGGGCAGCGCACCCTGCTCGTCGATGTCGACCCGCAATCGCACTGTGCGCTGGGCCTTGCGGTCCCGGAATCGCAGATCGAGCTCACCGTCGCCGAGGCCATGCTCGCCGCCGACGATCGACCGCTCGATACCAAGCGCCTCCTCTGGAACGTCAACAAGACGCTCGACCTGATGCCCAGCACCACGCGCCTGGCGGGCCTCGAGGCCGCGAGAGGCGGCCTCGCCGACCGCGAAGACCGCGACCTGCGCCTCGCCGCCGTGCTGCGCCGATTCGAAGCAACGTACGAGTGGGTCGTTATCGACTGCCCGCCCTCGATCGGCCTGCTCACCTTCAACGCCCTGCGTGCGTCAACCGAGATCCTCATCCCCGTCGAGACCGGCTACTTCGCGCTCCGCGGTGCCGCCAAGCAGGTCCAGACCATCCGCGCCCTGTGCCGACGCTTCGGCCAGGCCCCGCCCTACCGCGTGCTCCCCACGATGCACGACGAGAACTCGCCGGTCTCGTGCGATGTGCTC
This sequence comes from Phycisphaerales bacterium, assembly GCA_046154665.1. GTDB lineage: Bacteria > Planctomycetota > Phycisphaerae > Phycisphaerales > UBA1924 > JAFLCM01. The sequence continues at coordinate 51,589 of JBJXFG010000060.1, forward strand.
GCCGAACTGCAGCGCAAGTTCGCCGACTGCGTGATCCCCGTCACGATCCGCTTCGACCAGCGGCTGAAGGAAGCCGCCTCGATGGGCTCCTCGGTCACCGATTACGCGCCGCGTTCCAGTGGCAGCGCCGACTACGCCGCCCTCGCTTCGTACCTCGCCGAGAACCATCCTGTCCCGCTCCGACTCGACCCCGAGGCCGCGGCTGACGGCACGACGGAAATGCCCGACGCCAACACCCGGCGCACCCGCGGCCTCGTCGCCATCGATCTGTTCAACCACGACGAAGCCGCCCGTGACGGCGCGCCCGGCCCGCACGCCGCCGCCGCCGCTGGCCACGACAGCCGAAACGGCGGTGCCGCCTTCTTCCGTCCGACGCTCGACCTGACCGCTCCGCACTCCGCCGCGCCCGCCCCGGCGCACGCGGCCCAACTCGCGACCGCTCCCGCCCCGCCGGTGAGCCGCGCCGCCGAACTCGCCGCCCGCGCCCGGCGCATCCTGCAGCGCAGCGAAGAGCTCACCCATCGCCTCGCCCACGACCTGCCCCCGCACCACCAGGACGGTTTGCGCTCAGAGGCCCCCACGCACTCCCCGGACCCCGCGCACGCCTCACCTGCGCACGCCTCCCCCGCCCCCGTCGGCGTCTACATCGAGCCCGCGCCTCTCCCCGCCGCCGTCAGCACCCCCGCGCTCCCGGTCACCTTCGGCCCACGCCTCACTCCGCAGGGCGTCCTCTTCGTCTACCCGCTCGCGCTGGGCCCCCGCGTCTCCATCGCCGGCGATCACAACGCCTGGTCCGGCGACGCCACCGTCCTGCGCTTCAACCCGCACACCGCCCTGCACGAGTGCTGTCTCCGCGTCACGCCCGGCAAGTTCCGCTACCGCCTCGTTGTCGCCGGCCGTTGGTTCGCCGACCCCTTCAACCCCATCTCCGAGCCCAACCCCTTCGGCGACATGGACAGCGTCCTCGAAGTGCCCGATCCCGAAGCGCTCAGCGAGGCCGCCGCGCCGCGAGCCGCGCCCGCCCCTGTCCCCGTCGCCCTCAGCGAAGCCATCAACACGAACCCTGCTCACCCAACCACCCTGCCGAGCCCCGCCCATGCACACGCGTAGCGGCACCACATCCCCGTTCCTCGAACCGCCCGACGCCGCGTCGTACGACGCGCTCGCCGACCTGTTCCTCGGCGCGCCGACCAGCGCCGCCGAGCCCACCCGCGCCGCGCCGGGACCGGTTTCCCCGCGCACCCCGAGCGTCCCCGTGACCGCCGTCGCGCCCGCCGCGCCCGCGCGCTCCGCCGAAGCGTTGACGGTCGAGATGCTCGTCATGGGCCACCTCCCTGTCCGAGCCAACCCTTGGGCCGCCCAGTACGCCCGCGCCGTCGCCGACCGAGGCACCCCCGTCGCCCTCCTCCGCGTCAGCGCCGGTGAAGCGATGCTCGATCTCTTCGGCGTCCGCCCCGAACAGCGCGAACACCACCACGAACTTACACTCGAATCCGCCCTGCAACGCGCCCGCGGTTTCACCAACCACTGGATCATCCAGTGTGACGAAGCCGACCCGGTGGCCCCAATGCCGCTCGACCGCGCCGACCTCGTCACCCTGCTCTGCGCTGGCAACGAAGCCGCCGTCCTGGCCGCCTTCCAGAGCCTGAAATCTCTCGCTGGCGCGCTCGAGAAGCGCCCCCGCACGCTCCTCCAAGTCGGCGTCATGGGTGCCGAGCCCGCCGAAGCAACATCCATCGCCGCAAGGCTCCGCCAGTCCGCCGACCTGTTCTTGAAGCGCCGCGTCGACCCCGCCCCAAGCGTCGGCAAGATGGGCCCCACCGGCGGCGCCGCCGTCTTCCGCGGCCCCACATCCCACAGCGCCTCCGAACTCCTCGACCTCGCCGCCAGAGCGCCGACCCCGAAGTTCCCAGAACGCGAGACGATCCCACCGGCCGCACGCCAAGACCCCTTGCCCCGTGCTACTGACCTGACCGCAGGTCAGTGTGAAAGACTCCCGGCTCCCGTCACAGCCGAACCGCTTCGCAACATCAGCACCGACCCGAACCCGGGTCCGAGCCACGGCGTCTCGACATCCAAAGGCAGTCTCGCCCACCGCCTCCCCAACCTCACTTCGCTCCCGTTCCGCTGCCCCGATGCGCCCACCGTCGAGTTCGCGCGAGACGAGCACGCCACCCTCCACCTCTTGCTCTCGAGTGAAGGCCCCGAAGCGCTTCACGCGATCACCTCGGCCCACGCTTGGGCCGCCAAGAACGCCGAGCTGCTCCGCCTCGTCGCGCCTGGCCTGGACGCCGATGCCGCCGCCCTCCACCTGTTTACCTCGTCCCCGAAGCGGCTCCGTCCGCTGCTCGACTCGCGCATCCGCGTCCACTTGCTCGCGGGCGTTGAAGTCGAAGGAAAAGCAGGCTGGTATTGCGTCGAGTTAAACTAGGAAGATTGGGGGGTATGGGTGAAATAAGCCACGGTTATCGGACGTGGTTGTGTTCAGCCTGTGTCAAATGGGCCGAAAATACGGGATTCTCCCCACCTATCCCATTGCAGTTGGCGGATTTCAGCGCATAATCCGGCCGTGTCAGGAACACGTTGCCGCGCGCCGGGAAGCGCGTCGGCTCATTTTTCACTCATCACGTATTCGTGATTAACTTAGGAGGGAAACCCATGCGCTCGATGCTTTCGTTCTGCGCCGCCGGCGCGCTGCTCGGCCTCACCACGGTCGCCGGCTCCGCTTCCGGTGCCATGATCGTCGACGGCCTCTACGACCTCGCCAACCACCCCGACGGCTCCGCCCAGCCCCCGCGCTACGGCCTGCGCCTCGACGAACTCTACAACGCCACCCCCGGCCACGACCAGTTCACCTTTGACTTCGAAGACACCCGCTCGAACATGCAGATGATCATCAGCGGGAACACCGTCCGCATCTTCGGCGTCACCTGGGGCGGCCGTGATACCGGCGCCGGCTACGAAGTCGAGCCCACCACCGGCCTCTACACCGTTGACTTCCTTTACAACATCGGCGTCGGCCCCGTCGCCGGCGACGATGACATCGAAGTCGCCGCCAGCGCCGCCGGCCTCAACTCCGGCACCATCCTCAGCCCCACCGGCGACCTCATCCCCATGGTCGACTACGCCGGCAGCTTCCCCAACACCTTCCGCCTCGGCGACGAAGACAACGACCTCGGCCACCGCGGCCACGCCGGCATCTCCGGCTGGGGCTGGCTCAACTACAACGGCGGGCAGCACGTCGCCGCCAGCGACTGGCTCTTCACCGCGACCCTCGTCCCCACCCCCGGCGCCGCCACCCTCGTTCTCGGCGCCGCCGCCATGACCCTGCGCCGCCGCCGCTCGAACTGACCTTCAGGCACCGAGCCGACGAGCCCCGAGCGCAAGCGAGCGGGTGACTTTTCACCCCACCGCACTTCAACCAAGGCCCGCGCCAACACGGCGCGGGCCTTTTCTCGTTCACCGCCCCGTTTCATCGCCCCCGCGCGCTCGGACCGATACCCTACTTCTTTCCGGCGACCAAGCGCATGGGCATCCACGACCGCGACTACGCACGACCGAACTCAGGCCAAAAGCCCCAGGGCTTCTCCCTGCGCCGATCCATCGGCCCAGGTGGCCCGTGGCGAATCACCATCACCACCTGGATCATCATCATCTGCGCCGTCGTCTTCGCCTTTGACGCCTTCGCGGGCCCCAAGTGGCAGGTCGAGACCACCGCCGGAGAGGTCTACGGCGGCCCTTTCTGGACAGAGAACCGGCCGCCCACCCTCGCCGAGCGCAAGACCTTTGTCACCGCCCGCGACCAGACCCAGCAACTCCCCGACGGCTTCCTCGGCCACCCCAAGTTCCGCGCCGACGCCAACGGCAACATCGCCCGCGCGCCCGACGGCACCCCCCAGCAGATCGGCCTCGAACGATTCCTGCAGATGCCCCCGCTCAAAAGCATCGGGCACTTCTCCACCGGCAAGGGATTCACCGAGCTGCAGGTCTGGCGACTGGTCCTCTTCCAGTTCCTCCACGCCGATCTCAACCACCTCGTCCTCAACATGCTCGGCCTGTTCTTCTTCGGCCCCCTCGTCGAGCGCTACCTCGGCGGCGGGCGACGCTACCTCGCCTTCTACCTCATGTGCGGCATCTGCGGGGCCCTCTTCTACCTCCTCCTCAACCTCCTCGGCGCGGGCTTCGGCCTCAAACTCCCCGGTGTACTCGTCGGCGATACCTACACGCCCCTCATCGGCGCCTCAGCCGGGTGCTTCGGCGTCCTCATCGCCGCCGCCTACATCGCCGGCGATGAAGAAATGCTCTTCTTCGGCATCATCCCGATGAAGGTCCGCACCGGCGCGTACATCATGCTCGCGCTCGCCGCCGCGAACCTCCTCTGGGGCGGGCAGAACGCCGGCGGCGACGCGGCCCACATCGGCGGCGCCATCGCCGGATGGTTCTTCATCCGCCGACCCTACCTCCTCCGCGAGTTCTTCGACTTCTTCGGCCCCGGCCGGACCAAGCTCCGCCGCGAAAACGCCGCCGGGGCGAACTCGCGCGGGCGAATTGCAGGTGGGATGACCGGAACCATCGGCCGCGCCGCCCCGAGCGCCCGGCCCCGCTCCAGCGGCCCGACGCTCAACGAACAGCGCCGCATCGACGAACTCCTCGACAAGGTGAAAGACAAGGGCCTCGCCAGCCTCACCGACGACGAGCGCGAGTTCCTGCGCCGATTCAGGGATGCGTAGCGACCGCTGTCGCAAGAGCGCCCGAGCACACGAGCCCCGAGCGTCAGCGAGTGGGTCGAAGTGTCGTGTTCGCCCATTGCTCCGAAGAACCCACTCGCTCACGCTCGGGGCTCGTGTGCTCGTTTGCATAGGAAAAAAAACGACCGACCCTCACAGGCCGGTCGTTTCATTTTCGTCCTCAGACGTGCGGTCCGGTCAAGCTGCCGAAGCAGCTCAGCACGGCCCGGCGCCGAAGGAACCCAGGAACAAAGTCAGGTCGAGCACGTTCACCGCGCCGTCGCCGTTCAGGTCGCCGCCGGTGTTGGCCGGCACGATCGTGCCGAACGCGCCCAGGAAGATCGTGAGGTCCTGCACGTTCACCGCGTTGTCGGCGTTCAAGTCCGCCGGACGCTTGGTGTCCACGCGGAACGTCGTGACCGCGTTGGTGCCCGTCGCCAGTGCCGACTCGATCTGCACGACGCCCAAGGGCGCGACATAGGTGTACGTCACCGTCACGCCGTTCACGGTCACCGAGCAGATCGGCGAGTTCGCCGGCACGCGGATCTCGCACGAGGCGGTCACCGGCTGACCGGTCAGATTCGTGTACGCGATCGCCGCCCCGCGGCTGTCCTCGCTCGCCGTCACGCTCACGCGGTCGGCGCCGATCTTCAGGTTGTTGAACGTCATGCTCGGCCACCCGGTGGGCAGCTTGGGGGCCACGAAGAACCGATCGGAAGCGGCGCTGGGGTTGAAGTCCAGCAGCGCCATCACCGCATCGACAAACGTCGACATCGATTCCCACGCGTTGGGCCACGCCGTCTGCAGGCGGAAGTCGGTCTGGCCGGGGTAGAGCAGGCTCGAGTTCGGCGCGATCTGCTCAGCGCCCAGCCCCACCGGCCCGAGGTTCTGGATGCACAGGTCCATCCGAGACTTGAAGTTATCGATATCGCCCTTGCCGGGCGTCAGATTGGCACGTTCCGCATAGAACAACCCGTACCACGCCGTGCTCAGGAACCACGGGTTCCCGGTGGGCTGGCCGAGGTTGCACGAGGGATTGCCCAGCCAGTAGGTGTCGCACCAGTAGCGGTCGATGAGGCCCTGGAACTGCCCGCTGAAGTTCACCAGCGGCTTGTTGTTGCCGAAGCGGTCGTTGGCCACGCCGTTGATCCGGTCCATCACCAGCTTGGCGCGGGGGCTCGTGGGCGCGTGCGTCTCGAAGGGGTACACGATGCCCAGCTGCGAGATGTCGGTGTTCTCGCCGTTCCAGTCCAAGCGAGCGTCGAGCCCGCCCTGGATCGCGTTCCGACGGAACGTGAACGTCGCCACGTCCGCGTTGTTCCCGAGGATCTGCGCGATGTCCGCGGCGTCCTTCAGCCCGCGCACCACGTTCGCGTTCGAATAAATGAACACGTCGAACTGGTCTTCCCAGATGTTGTTCGAATACATCAGATCCACGCCGTCTTCATACCGCAGCCGCGAATCGATGTCTGAATCCTCCGACATCGCCAGACCCGCCTCGTACACCGTCAGGTAGTAGTCGTTCAGCAGGGCCGTGTCGCCCTCGACGTTGTAGAGCCACTTGATGCCCCACGGGAACACCGCCGTCTCGTCGACCTGCGGCGCCGTCCACACCTGATAGCCGTCGGTGGTGTACTTCTGGAACCAGAATGCCCGACCCGTGTACCCCGTATCAAACGTCTGGCTCGCACGGAAGCACACGTCACGCAGGAACCGGTACACCTCGCGCGCCTCGGCGGTGTGGCCGGTGCGCGTCAGCGTCACCGCTCCGTACACCGCGTCACGCGGCCACACAAAGGGGTACGCGCCGTTGTGATACCCCGCGATCAGGCCGCCGTTCTTCTCGTCAAGGTGCAGCGCCGTCGCCAGCAGCCCGCGGTTGAACAGCGTCTCCCACGACGAATCGGGCAGGTCCACCGTCACCCCCGAGTTCAGCCAGTTCGTCCAGTGCGTGTCGGTGGTTGATTGCCACCCCGCCATGCTTGTGGCGAGCACCTGATCGATCGGCCCGTCCATCTGGAACGCGTACGTCCCGACGGCACCGGCGAAGTTGTCAAACCCGCCCACGATCACAAAGTTCACCTCGCGCGTCTCGCCGGGGTTGAGCGACACCTTCGCGCCGATCCACCCCTGCCCGTTGTCGGGCGACGTATCGCGCCACGAATCAACCACGGCGGAGCCCGACGCCGAGCCCACCGCCGCGCACACCTTCATGGTCGCGCTGAGGTAGACCGACACGTTCTTGTCGTAGTTCGGGAACGTGGTCGGGTTGTATTCGCCCACCGCGCCCGCCAGGCGCTGGGTGGTGTCAAACGCCACCATCGTCCCGCGCGCCGCGTCGAAGAACATCCCGTCAAACTGGTCCCCGCCGTTCATCGCAGGGTCCATGTAGTAATAGACGTTGACGTCCTCGGCGGTCGCCCCGTTGTTCGTCAGGATCATCCGCTTGACGTACAGCCCTTTGTTCGGCTGCCCGCCGTCGGTCGTCGGGAACGTGATCCCCTTGGGCGAGAAATCGAACTGCTGCACCGTGATGTTGTTGCCCGCGGCGACCAGGCGCTGCGTGGTCTGCACCGTCTGGGTGGTCCCCACATACGACTGCGCCACATCAACAAAGTCCGTCCCCGTCTGGTTCGTCAGCCAGTACGTCTTGTCATCAACACGGATGCCCGCGAACGCCTGGTTCAGGTGCATCTGCCCGCGGAAGCCCAGCGGCAGCCCCGGGGGGAACGTGTCCGGCCCGTCCACATACCCCTCGTTCTTCGTCGAGATGCCCTGCACGCAACCCGCCGACGGGTAGTAGATGTCGTACACCGACCCGTTCTGGTCGATCTGCACGTTGATGTTGTTGTTGCCGACAACCGCCTCCTCCTTCCACGTCCACACCGGCGGATAGCCCGCGGTGTGGTTCACAAACGCGCTGCCCTGCCCCGGCCACGCCAGCTTGTTCGTCCACGTGAACACCGTCCCCGCGCCCCCGCCCGCAAACACTTCCGGCCCGTCGTTGTCGCGTGCCGCGACGCGGTACTTGATGACGCGCCCATACACCGTCGTGTCAAGGCTCAGCGCCGACACCGGGAAGTCCGCGCGCCACCAGTCGTCGTTGCCGCCGAACCCGTTGGGCTGGTTGCGCACAAACGCGAGACCGCCGCCGCCGTTGCTCAACACCGCTGTCGAGGGGTTGCCCGCCACGCCGTTCGACCCGACCGGGTCGGACCCATCCAGCGTGTAGTAGATGTTCACAAAGTTGTACGTGAACGAAGGACCAACCTTGACCCACAGGTCCACAGTCTCGTCTTCGCGAGGCAGCTCCGGCTCGCGCCCGGTGACGGTCGCGGGCTCGCCAAACACCGACGTGCCGGGCGCGTGGCTCACCAGCGCCGGATCAGCCACGGCACTCGAAGAGAGCGTGCCCAGGCACGCGAGCATCAGCGCGATCCGCGCCGGGCTGGAACGACAGACGGTGGAGTGGGTGTGGTGCATGATGCTGAAGGGTCCTGAAGGGAAACGGCGCTGCCGTGCGCCTCTTTGCTAAACCGCTTTACCAAGATACCGGACGAATCCACGAAGTCAATAGTCTTTCGTGTCCTACGAAACAAAGTCTGAGGCGTCCAATCGCCTAACGACTCGCGGGGATTTCCCGGACCCCTCACATCCCTCCAGAATCCACTTTCAATCCCGACTCGACCACCCAGTCAGGGGATTTCACCCCCGCCAGAACCCCCCAGAACCCTCAATTTCAGGACCAACACAGGTTATCGCCCGCACATCTTCCACTCGCGCTTCAGCCGTGCCCCGTCCCCGTCGATTTTCCCGGCCACAGCCGGAAATAAGCGGGCAGAAAGGGCCAGCGTGGCCCGGTCCCGCTTCCGGTCGGCTGATTCGGCCTCAACAGGCCGCACCAGCCACGGGCGCGGAGTCGCCCCGGCCCCCCACCAGCGACCCAGCTCCTCCCAACGGAGGAACCCGGGTCGACCCCCGCTGGGGAACGCCCCTGAGGCACGGATGCCCAGAGGCGAGTGAGAGAGAACAGGTTCACGGAGGTTCACCATGAGTCGCATCAACACGAACGTGGCATCGCAGATCGCGCAGCGGGTGCTGACCAGCAACAAGAACTCGCTCAACACCAGCCTCGAACGCCTCAGCACCGGCCTGCGGATCAACCGCGGCAAGGACGACCCCGCCGGCCTCATCGCGTCGGAGAATCTCCGCGCCGAGAAGGCCGCGCTGACCAAGGCCATCTCGAACGCCGAGCGCGCCGACCAGGTCGTCAACATCGCCGAGGGCGGCCTCGACGAGATCGGCAACCTCCTCAACGAGGTCCAGGCTCTCGTTACCGAGACCGCCAACACCGCCGGCCTCTCGTCCGAGGAACGCAACGCCAACCAGCTCAAGCTCGACAGCATCCTTCAGACCATCGACCGCGTCGCCGGAGCAACCAACTTCCAGGGCAACAAGCTCCTCAACGGCAACCTCGCCTTCACCGCCACCAGCGTCAGCGCCCAGGTCGCCTCCTTCAAGGTCAACGGCGCCAAGCTCACCTTCGGCGGCACCCTCAACGTCGACGTCGTCGTCACCGGCTCGGCCCAGGTCGGCGGCTTCTTCCTCTCCTTCGGCGCCAACAACGTCAACCTCAGCGCCCCCAGCGCCCGCTTCGTCGTCGAGATCGCCGGCGCCAAGGGCTCCCGCGAACTCTCCTTCGCTTCGGGCACCAGCCTCCAGAACGTCGCCGCCGCCATCAACTCCTACACCGACATCACCGGCGTCGAGGCCCGCGTCTCGGGCACCACCGGCGTCAGGCTCTTCTCCGACGAATACGGCTCCGACCAGTTCGTCTCTGTCAAGGTCAACAACACCGGCGGCATCGACACCGGCAACCTCGGCATCTACAGCCTCAACGCGGGCGACGCCGACGCCATCAACACCACCCGCCTCAGCACCTTCGGCGTCGCCTCCAACGCCGTCAAGGACGCCGGGCAGGACGTCCGCGCCACCGTCAACGGCATCAACGCCACCACCCGCGGCACCAAGCTCCGCATCAACACCGACTTCCTCGATACCGAAGTCGATCTCAACTACAACCGCACCTCCCCGGCCGGCTCGGCCGCCAAGCTCGGCGCCCTCACCGCCTTCACCATCACCGGCGGCGGGGCCGACTTCCAGCTCGCCTCCCGCGTCAACATCGCCGGCAAGGTCTCCATCGGCATCTCAAACGTCGCCGCTCGTGACATCGGACGAACCTCCGAATCCGGCTCCACCTACTTCCTCTCCGACCTCGCCGCCGGAAAGTCGCTCAACCTCGTGACGGGCGACCTCACCACCGCGCAGAAGGCCGTGGGCTCGGCGATCGTCGAACTCGCCGCCCTCCGCGGACGCCTGGGCGCCTTCCAGCAGAACACCGTCGGCGCCACCATCCGCAGCCTCAACGTCGGCCTCGAAAACACCACCGCCGCCGAGAGCGTGGTCCGTGACGCCGACTTCGCCAACGAGACCGCGGGCCTCACCCGCTCGCAGATTCTGGTCTCCTCGGCGACGCAGATCCTCGGGCTGGCCAACCAGCAGCCCCAGAGCGCCCTCCAGCTTCTCGGCTAAGCCCGAGCCCGTCGGATCGCTCTGAAAGACTCAGGATCACCGTGAACCGATCCGACCGCCCCGACCTCACCGTCGGGGCGGTTTTCGTTTCGCGCCCGAACACACGAGCCCCGAGCGTGAGCGAGTGGGTCGAAAGACCTCTGACTCCCGATGTTCCGACGCACCCGTCGCTCACGCTCCGAGCTCCTGGTTCGAGCGCCTTCGCGACGCTACTCCTCCGCTTCCACACTCGCGAGCGACGACCCAGCCCCAGTGCCCGAACTCGCCCTGGGCGTGAGCAAGATCACCACACCCGTCCAAACCCCGTCGGCCTGTTCCACCAGCGCCGGCCCCGCCACCAGCGCCGGCTGGCCGGGCCGCAGCGAGAGGTCCGACTCGAAGTCGCGCAGCCGCGTATACGCCGCGTTGGCCGAGCCCGCGCCCGTCTTGTCCGGCGTGAACTGCAGCACCGAGCCCGACACCTTCAGCCCGTACGACCCGCGCTCCCGCGCAGGCGAAGACTCAAGGCACAGCCGAACATCGGTGTGAACCCCGGACAAGAAGCCCATCTCCGCCGATTCCGCCCCGCTCGTCCCGCCCATCCGCAGCGTGCCCGCCCGCGTCGGCGTCACCATCACGCTCGGACGCCCCAGCACCTCAACATCCGCCACCGTCCGCAGCTCGGCGAGCACCGAGTCCGTCGACCCGCGCTCAACGCCCACCGCGCCACGCACGGGCGAAGCGCCCAGCGCCGCGAGCTTGTCCTGCGCGATCTTCCCGCCGACCACGCGCAGCGCCACCGCCTCCACTTCCATCGATCGCGCCGGCCCGGCGGACGCCGATCGTCCCCCCGATGCGCAGCCGCTCATCGAGGCCAAGAGCGAGATCATCACCGACGCACCAATCAAGGTCCCGGAACTGCGCATCTGGCGGCCTCCTCAAGAAGCCGAGGCTGCGCGGGGGAAAAACACACCCCGCGCCCACTCGGCCCCCCCGCATCGACCGCCCCAAACCTCTCATGCACCTCATTCCGCCGCGCGCTCGCCGAGCCACCCCGCCCCGTCCGCCCCCCTCATCACAAAGCGGACAACCCGCAGCGATTGAGCCCCAGAACACCCCAAGAGCAAGCCCCGAGCGCCCTTGAGTGGGTCTGAGAACAGCACGTGATCCGCGCGCGAAAAACAGCGATGCTCACGCACCGGGCTCGCAGCCCACGCTTCAAGCGCTCATCAACCTGTCACCGCGAAGCCGTCCCTGAGGAGTCCGCGACGAAGGGACGGATCCGAACGGACGCGCCAATGCCTCAAGGATTCTTGGGCTGCTCAGGCTCCCCACCATCAGGAGCTGGAGCCGGAGCGGGAGCAGGTGCCGGTTCGGCCCCGCGCCCCGGCAGCGTCTGCCCGGGATTGTTCGGGTCACGCACCGGCATCTTGACCGGAGTCCCCGTCGAGTATTTCCCGCGGTTGCTCATCACCGGGACCACGTCCACCTTCGGCGGCGGGTCGTTCCCCACCCACCCGCGCATCAGCGTCGTCATCAGCGCACGCCGAGGGTCGTTCGTCGTGATCTCCAGCGTGTCCTCGATCTTGCCCTCGGGCAGCGGGCCGTCGGATGCGATCTCGATGGTCACACGGCGCAGCGGCTGCTCGTTGACCATCATCGTCTCGGGCTCGCCGATCTGGATGTTCCACTTGGGGCCGGTCATCGCCTGCGTCTTGACGCCGGTCACCTTGAAGTCCGCGGTCCGCCCGGTCACGACCAGCCGCGCCTTGCCGGGCTGCCCGGGCTTGATCCACCCCAGCCGCGCCATGGTCGGCTCGATGTTCACCGTCTTCTCGACGAACCCGTCGATGAGCAGCCGCACCGCCTCGCCCGGGCTATTGGAAGGAACCTTCACCGAAGTCGTGATCGGGCCGCGCCACAACTGCGGGTCAATCTTGACCACCATCTCGCCCGACTCGCCCGGCCCGAACGTCCGCTGGGCCATCGGCATGACGACCACGGTCTCGGCCAGCGTGGTCGCCTCGCCGACGCGCAGCTCGGCGCTGCCCACGTTGCGGAACTTGAACGTGACGGTCTGGAAATCGGTGTCGAGGCACTTGCCGAAGGTCGCACGCTCGTTCTCGAACACGATCTGCGGCCCCGTGATCGCCGTCTCGGTGGTGGGAACCGGCGCGGGGGTCGGGGTGGTTTCGGGGGTGCCGGTCTGCCCAACGGCGCTGCCGGCGAGGGCGATCATCGTGGACAGACCAAAGACCAAACGAGCCGTCTTCATGAGTGTTCCTTGAAAGGGACCTGGAGCGCCAGCCGCTCGGAGGTGAAGAGTCGTGGTGTGCACAAGGCCGAGACGCGAACGATCGCCATCGGCCCGGCCGTACGCTGACCCGGAAAAGTCCGCCCCGCGCGGGCGATCCTCCGATTGTTCCGCTTCGGGCCCCGCGCGCCCAAGACTTCCCGAGAATCGACCGCGAATCCCCTTTGACCCGGACCCTCACGCGACCATGCTCGCCGTTCGCCCCGACCGAATGTCCGAACTTGATCCGAACAAACCGGCCCCTTCTCTGCCTTCGGGCGCGCCCAGCGCGGCCGCCGAACTGACCCCGGCGAAGCTGGTTGAGCTCTCCCGCGCTGCCGCCGCGGGCGATCACCAGGCCGTGGCCACCCTGCACGCCCGCTTCGCACCGGGCCTTCTGCGGCTGTTCCTCAAGCGCACCCGCGGGCGCGAAGACCTCGCCGACGATCTCGCCCAGCGCTGCTGGACGCTTGCCTGGGACGCCATCCGCAGGGGCAAGTACGACCCTGACCGTGCTTCGGTCTCGACGTTTGTCTACGCCGTGGCGAGCAACGTGTGGCTGCAGCACCTGCGCAAGAGCGGGCGCTCCATCGAGGTTTCGGCACCGATCACCGAGAGCCCGGATTTCTCGGGCCCGTCGGCGGACGACAGCGCCAACGCTGAACTCCTCCAGGCCGTGCGCGACGCGGTGGGGGGGTTGACCGGGGCGAAGGGGCCGGCACCCGAGCCCTCCGACGCTCCGTCCCACGCGGGCCTCAACGAAGAAGAACGCTCCATCGTCCGCATGATGGCGGCGGGGATGTCTGACCGCGCCGTGGCGACGCAGATGGGCCTCGCCCCGTCAACAGTGAACGTCAAAAAGCGCGGTGCGTTCGAGAAAATCCGCAGATTTCTCGCCTCGCGCGGGCATCGCGGCAGCGAGTGATTCGGGCCAGCGAGCCCCAAGCCAGCGAGCCCCAAGCCACGAGCCCCGAGCGTGATTGAGCGGGTCGAAGAGCCGGCGATTCCCGTCGTTTCGATGGACCCGTTCGCTCACGCTCAGGGCTCGTTTTTCGATCACACATACTCAGAGGACGTGCCGCGCCCAACGCCGCAGTTGTCCCCTTTTCCCGGACCCAGGCTTCAAGCAAAGACTGCTTGGGCCCGAGCGCGTCGCCCCAGCCAGCGAACAACATGAGGTCTTCCCCGACTCCCGACTTCCCACTCCCGACTCCCGCTGCCTTTCCCCAAGCCCCCTTTCCGGAGGGCCTCCCCATGAACGACCCGCGTCTGGAACAACTTCTCCGAGCCGCCCGCGAGGCCGAGGCCTTCGAGGCCGACGTGCTCTCCGGCGTCGCGCAGTCGGGCCGTCGCACGCCGGGGCTGCGGCTGACCGATGCCGGCCCGGAAGAGCGCGAGGCCCTGCTCCGCTCGATGCAGCCCGCCGTCGAGCCTTCAAAGTTCCGGTTCAACATCCGGGGGGTGGGGTGGCGCGCCGGCCTCGCCGCCGCGGCGTGCCTCACCTTCGGCTGGTTCCTGTCGTCGTCCATCACCCAGCCGCCCGCGCCGACGAGCACGCCCTCCGCTCCTCTCGCCTCGGCTGACAGCTCCCACACCCCCGCCGCCAACACCCCCGCCGCCAACACCCCCGCCGCCAACACGCCCACCCGCTTCCGCCCCACGCTCGATCTGCTCCGCTCTCGCAACGCAGAGCCCACCATCTCGCTGGTTTCGTTCGGCCCCAGCGCCGATCCCGATGACGATCAGGTCGGTTGCGTGGTCGTCGCGGTCTTCCGCGATTCCACCGGCGGCTGCCCCTGCATCCACATCCAGCCGCACACCATCGCCGACGGCCGCTCCGTCGAAGAGCTGACGCCCGACGAGATCGCCGCCATCCGCCTGAAAGGCTCGTGCACGTCCACCGGCGATTCGCTGTTTCTGATGGCGATGGAGGGCCCCGGCTATCTCCTGCCGCACACCGCCGCCCAGGCCGAAGCCCTGGCCGACTGCGTCGGCGACGCCCCGCGCTACTGCGACGGCTCCCCCGGCTGCGTGGCCTCGATGGCCGCCGGGTGCATCGACCCCAGCGTCAAGGTCGTTACCCACACGGTGCAGATGGCCTCACGCTGAAAGTCGCTTTCAACGCGGAGATCGCGGAGGGCGCGGAGGAAGGCAAAAAGAGAGTTGGAGCGAGAGCGCGGCGCGAGAATCGCCTTGGCTTTCTCCATCCGAGCCCTGTGCGCGAGCACAGGGCCACGCTCGGACCCTGCAAGCGCAATGGGGAGTCGCAATGCTCCGGCTCCGGGTCGATTTGCCGGCTTGTGCCGTTTCGCGTCCCGCCGAGTGATACAACGCACAACGCGCGAGGCGCTCATCGCCCGGAGGGCGCATCGATCTTTGCCAGGGGCGCGGCGAGTCTTCGAGCAAGCCCCTGGAGAACGGTTTGTATCGAGTGCCGCCCGGAGGGCGGACGAGGTGAGTCGCTGCAGTCTTGAAGCGACGATCGGCGTGTGGCGAAAGGCGACTTCGTTCGCCCTCCGGGCGAGTGGTTCATTGGCTCGGCATCCGGGGCTTGCTCGCTGCGCGAGCCGCGCCCCTGGCAAAGATCGAGGCGCCCTCCGGGCGTGACGCGGGCAAACCTCGCATGAGCCACGGGCAACACACGCACGGAAGGCAAGATCAAGCTGCGCGTGTGCAGCGAACCGTGTTGAGCCTTGACGCACAAACTCTCGGAGATGCGCCGTGGGAACTCGGCCCTGTGCGCGCGCACAGAGCTCGGATGACGCAAACGAAGCGCGCTCCCCCGTCTCTCTTGCTCACACACTCTCTCTCTCTCTCTCTCTCTCTCTCTCTCTCCATGCCTTTCTCCGCGCCCTCCGCGATCTCCGCGTTGAAAGTGCCTTTCTCCGCGTTCTCCGCGCTGAATCCCCCGGGGGACGTTCACCCCTTGATCGCGATCCTCATCTCCGACTCGAGTTCATCGCGCGTCCCCTTGTCCGTCGTCCGCTTGATCACCTGCTTCCACATCATTTCCGCCGCCGCGCGACCCTCCACCTCCAGCACCCACGGCGTCAGGATCAGCAAATCCTCCTTCACGCACAGCTCGCGGATGTTCGCCTTCAGCACCTCCAGCGTCTCGCGCGTCACACCTTTCACCAGCAGCGGCCGACCCGCCTGCCACAGCAGCGACACATAGAACGGGTCCGCCTGCAGGTTCGGCGGCATCGAACGGATCAGCGTGACGACGCCCAGAGGGTTCCGCTCGCGGAACGCCGCCGGCGCGCCGATCGCGCCCGCACGATCCGACACCTGGCGCACCTGGTGGTCATCGCCCGGCCCGGTGCGGACGGCGGCGAGGCACAGCCGCGCCGCGTCCTTGTCGCGCCCGAGCATCACCAGCCCCGCCGCGGCCGCCTCGAGGTTGCTCGCCTTCAGGTCTTCTTTCACCTTCGCTTCGAGCCCGATCAGGCCCGCCAGCGGCCCCTCGCTCGGGAGCGTCCCGCCGTCGGTCCGCACCATCGGCCCGCCGGCGATCAGCAGCGGGCAGCCGTAGTAGTTCAGCTTCGACAGCGTGCGCCCCTCGTACCGCGCCGCCGAGATAAACGTCGCGCCGAAGCGGAAGAACCGGCCGAAAAGGTCCGTCCCCGCCATGAACGCGCTGAGGAACGGCTCGTCCACCGATCCGAAAAACGCGTACGCCCCGTTCTCCAGCCACCGCCCCGCCACCGACGAGCGGTGATGCACCACCTGCGCCGAAAACGAGTGCGTGAAGTGGACCAGCGCCGGCTTGTTCAGCATCGGCACATCAAACGAATACAGCCGCCCCGGCGTCATCTCGAAGTTCCACATCGTCCCCTTCGAGTTGACGAACACCAGCCCACCGGAAATCCCCGCCGATGTCGCACGCCGGAACTGCTCCGCCGTGTTCCGCGTCGGGTCGAACGCGACGGTGAACTGCGTGCCCATCAAAATCTCGTTGATCGGCTTGAGTAGGTACGGCCCCGGCGCAGTCTCGGCTGTGTAACCGTCAAACGCCCACGCTTCCTCCAGCGGCATGAACACCGAGCACATCCCCCGATACGCCGCCGTCGCCGCGTCGCCGAAAATCTGCCCCGCCCAGCCCCAGCGCTTCTGGTCCGGCTTGCGGCACAGCCGGTCCGTCAGCGCCATCACCTGCTCGATCCCGCCGCCCGCGACCGTCGTGATCTTCGAGGGCGTGCCGGCGCACAGCGTCAGCGCGTCGATGTCGTCGCCCGTGGCTTCCCATGTCAGCCCCGTGGCCTTCGCCGCTTCTTCGGTGGCCAGCAGCAGCGCCGCCATCTGCGACGGGGGCAGCATGTCGCCCGGCTGGCCCGAGTGCGTCTCGATGAACGACAGCATCTGCCCCTTGGCCGCCGCCAAGGGCAACGCCGCGGCCCACGCCGGGTCGGCAATGTTCGTCACCACCAGCCCCATCGCGCCGTGACCGAGCTCCTTCCACTTGTTCATCATCTCGGTCTGGTCCACGGCGTCCCACGCCCCGTACCAAGCCTGGTTGATCCGCTCCGTCGCCGCGGTCCCGTCCGTGGGCCACGCCTCGACGGGCGCGTTCCACCGCACCACTTCCTGCGGCTTGTACGCGCGGACAAACCGCGCGATGTTCTCGCGCGTCAGGTCGCCGCCGTCGTCGATCAGCACCGGCCAGCATTCCAGCGGCAGCTTCCACGCCGCGATCGCGTCGACATACTCGGCCTGGTTCTTCACGAGCACGACCACGGGCCGCGCCCGCAGCTTCTGCTTGAGCGCTCGGACCCGCTGGCCCATCTTGACGGGCGCCGGGGTATCACCCGGGTCCGACGTCACCTCGGGCGCGCCGCTGCCCGGAGCACCGCCTTGCCCGCCGCCGCCGGGCCCTCCACCCGGCCCCCCACCCGGCCGCGAAGGCGGCACCGAGCCCTGCCCGAAACTGGACGGCCCGAGGGCCAGCGCAACCGGAATCGAAACCACAGCGGCGAGAAGTCGGCGGATCATGGCCAACTGTATCGGCCCGTTCCGCGCCGAATCCACGCAGCGCCTGTGTCTCACGCCCCCGAGTGTTCCAACGCCCCCGCCAACCCCCGATACACCCCGCAACGCCCCAGCAGCTCCGTGTGCGTCCCCTGGTCCAGCACGCGTCCCTTTTCCATCACCACGATCCGGTCGGCGTTGATCACCGTGCTCAGCCGGTGGGCCACGATCAGGCACGTCCGGGCCCGACCGAACTCCGCCACCGCCGCCGCGATCTGTGATTCGCTCTCGGTGTCCACCATGCTCGTCGCCTCGTCCATGATCAGGATCGCCGGATCGCGCAGGATCGCCCGCGCGATCGCCAGCCGCTGCCGCTGCCCGCCCGACAGCGTCAGCCCCGCCTCGCCCACCGCCATGTCGTATCCCTGCGGCAGTTTCTCGATGAACTCGTGCGCGTGCGCCCGCCGAGCGGCTTGTTCGATCGCCCCGCGCGTGGCCTTCTCAGGCGGCAGGCCGTAGGCGATGTTCGAGGCGATGGTCCCGCGGAACAGCACGGTTTCCTGCGTGACCACGCCGATCTGCTCGCGCAGGCTGGCGAGCGTCACCTTCGAAATGTCGTTCCCGTCCACGAGCACGCGCCCCGAGCCGGGCTCATAGAGCCGTGGCACCAGGCTCAGCAACGTGGTCTTGCCGCAGCCGTTGGGCCCGACGACCGCCACGCGCTCGCCGTGAGGGATGGTGAGCGAAACGCCGTCGAGCGCGGGAGCGTCCGCGCCGGGATATGTGAACGTAATATCCTCAAAGACGATGCTCTCGGCGTGGCGCGCCAGCTTCGGCCGGCGCGTCTCGCGCACTTCTTCCAAAGGCCCTTCGAGCAGCTGCGCCAAGCGGTCGCTCGCGGCCCGCGCCGTCTGCAGGTGCTGCAAAACGCCCGTCAGCGGCTTGAGGCTTCCGCCGCACACCGCCAACGCCCCCAGCACCATGATGAACGACGTGGCGTCGAGGTGCCCCGTGATGATCTGTTTGGCCGCGATCAGCGCCAGCACCCCCGCCACGAAGATCGCGATCACTTCCATCAGGGGTCCGGCGACGGCCCGTGCCGTCCGCACCTTCATGCTCTCGCGCAGCACGTCCTCGTTGGCCCGCGTGAACCGCGCGATCTCGTACCGCTCGGCCCGGTGAACCTTCACCACGCGGAACCCGCGCGTCGCCTCGCCCGCCGCCTCGAGCAGCCGCGCCTGGCTCTGCATCTGCCGACGGCTGGCCCGCGTGATCCGCTTGCCCAGCTTCCGCAGGATGACCCCCAGCAGCGGCGCGACCACCACGCTGACCAGCGTCAGACGCCAGTTGAGCACGAACGCCGTCACCAGCGCCGCCGCGCCCTTGGTGACATGCGCCACCGCCTTGCTGGTGAGCTGCTCGAACCCGCGCTGCACCACCCCCGAGTCCGAGATGATCCGGCTGATCAGATCGCTCGACGCCCCGCGCACCACCTCGCCCAGCGGCATGTGCAGCACGCGGTGGAACGCACGCCGGCGCAGGTCCGCCGCAGCCCGCGTGGAGATGGTGATCGACAGGTATTCATGCAAGAAGTTCGCCGTCGCGCCGATCAGCGTCAGCACCCCCAGCCCCAGCACGATCACCAGCACCGCGTTGAACTCACCCGTCGGCAGCACGTCGATCAGCCCCTGCGGCACCATCGGGGTGTACCACGCGCCCGCCTCGGCGTGCCGCGCGTTCCACTGTGCCGCCAGCGTCGGCAGGTCCTTGTGCTCGCCGAAGATGATCCGCAGCACCGGTGCCAGCCCGAGGATGCCCACGCCCAGCCCACCCGCCGAGACAAACGCCATCAACAACGCCGCCGCCGCCAGCCCGCGGCTGCGAAGCATCAGTCGAGCTTGGGACCAGAAGGGGGTCAAGAGAAGTCAGCAAAGCAGCAAACAAGTCAGCAAATCAGCAAAACAGCAGATCAGCAAAGCAGAAAGGAAAACTCTAGCGGCACCGTTAGTCCGTTCCCACTTTGTGCCTCCGTGCCTCCGTGCCTTCGTGCCTCCCCCCATACAACCCCGCCCACTCCCCC
>JBJXFG010000064.1:0-19500 GCA_046154665.1 Phycisphaerales bacterium
GCGCTGGTGTTCGCCGGAGTGTTCGTTGCGATGCTCGGTCGGCGCGCGGCGGCACAGGCCTGACCCGGCCCGTCACTTCCGCCGCCCCGCCCGGAACATCGCCGCCGCCGCCGAGAAGCCGTGTACAAAGCTCCCGTCCCCCACCGGGCCGATCTCTCCGGCGGCGAAGAAGCCCGCCATCGGGGTCGGCTCGTCTGGCTTGGGCGAGAGCGCCGCGCTCACCGCTCGCGCGTCATGATGGCGCTCGCCGAAGAACTGGCTCCCGCGTCCGTTGCACGTGACCAGAAGCGTGCCCGCCGGGGGTGATTGCAGGCGCTGCGCATCCAGCAGCAGACTCAGGTCTTCGCGCGCGGTGGCGGCGTCGCGGAGGTGAAACTGCACCGTTTGGCCGACTTTCACCGAATCGTTCACACCTAGCGCCCCGGACGTGCGATCGACGCCGACGATCCCTCGGATGAGGAAATCGCCGCGGCCGAAGCGGTCTTTGTATTCGTTGATGACGCGCCCGACGAACACGCCGTTGTTCAGCAGAGGCCGGTCGCGGTCGGGCAGTTCGTGGACCAGTTCGTGCAGCACCTCGACGGCGGGCCGCCCGCCGAGCTTGCGAATGGCGTTGCGTCCGCCCTCGGTGATGACCAGCGGCTTGCCGATCGGGCGGCACCCCTGGCTGACCAGTGTGTCAATCGAAACATCGCCCGAGATGCTGACGCCGGCACCCTGGGCGCGGAGCAGGCGGTCATTGACGGCGATCACGTTGGCACCCTGCACCCGCGCCGCCGACGCCATCCCCCCGATGACCGGCACGCGCTTCAGTCCGTCGACGGCGGTTCGGCAGCGCGACATCGCCTCGACCAGCGGATTGACGGGAACGGAGAAGGGATCACCAAAGAAGATCACCCCGCGGAGGTCCGGGCCCGCGCCCAGGGCCGCGGCCATGCGTGCGAGTGACTCGGGATCGTCCGCGCCGACGAAGGGAAGATCGGCGTAGAGGAACGGGTGGATGCGCGTGCCGGGGAGCGTGAGGGTGAGCAGCGCGACCCCGGCTTCGTCTTCGAGCTCGGTATCGGGCCCGACGACGCCCTGGGCCGAGACGCCCAACAGAACGCCCGCAGCCCCGCCGCCCCCGCCCCCGCCGCCCCCCCCGCCCCAGAGAGCGCGGCGAACTTCCGCGGCAACCTCGGCGAACTTCGCCACATGCGAGCCCGAGACAAACAACAGCGCCAAATCAGGCGCGGCGGCGGAAGCAGCCGCCCCGCCGCCCGCCTCATCGCTCGACGCCCGCAGCTGAGCCAACGAAGCCTCGCACACCTGCTCCGCGGCCATGACCGCATCCACGTGGCTGGAAAGCCCCGCACCTGCGGCGAGCACGTTGGCTGTGGAAACGTGAGACATCGCGGAATCCTAGGATGGTCTTGCACCAACGAAAAAGCCCCGGCGTTGAACGCCAGGGCTTTCTTTGAATCCTGGGATGGTCAGGCAGGCTGCGAGCCCGCCCTCAACTGCGAACACTCACTCAGCGACGACGACGAGCCAGCAGAGCGCCAGCACCGATCATCAGTGCGCCCGCGCCGGGGGCGGGGACGAGCGTGTAAACGCTCGTGGTGCCGCTGACTTCGTACGACACGATCAGCAGCGGCAGGCCGCTGGGAGACTCGGACGCGGGGACGAAGACGATGCCTTCGGCACCGAGGTCGCCGACGGTACCGAGGTTGGCCTGGTTCGGGGTCACCCCGAAGTTCCGCGTGTTGATGTAGTCAAGGAAGACGGGAGAAGCGGGGTTGGTGACGTCGTACATCATGATGCCGCCGACGCGCTCGAGGCCGATGAACGCGATGGTCATGCCGAAGGCTTCGCCGATGACCACGCCCTCGGGCTCGGGGCCCTTGTTGTCGGAGCGGTCATCAAGAGCGTTGGTAGTGTGACCGGCGTTGAAGTTGGCGGGCGAGGCGTTGGAGGTGATGACCTCGATGTCGTCGCCCGAGTCGAACACCTGGGTCATGTTCGAGTCCCAGATGCTGAACGAGCGGGCCCCGAAGGTGTGGATCTGGTCGAAGTCGGTGTCGCCGTCGGTGTTGCCGGTGGCGTTCGACACGTTCAGGCGGCCCAGGCGGGCGTTGCCCTTGAGCGCCAGCGCGTTGGGGAACACGGTGGGGTCGAGGACGTATCCGGCGGCGCCGGCGCGGATTTCTTCAGAGAAACCCGTGTAGTCCCGCGCATCGCCCTCGTTGGCGGTGATGTAGTACGTCTGACCGGCGACGCTGTACGACGCGATCGCGTCGGGCTGATACATCCCGAACACCGGCTCGTTGCGGATGTTCAGCAGCGGCGTGTTGCCGGGCCCGTCACGGTCCGACGGATCCAGCCCGTTGCCCGCGAGGTTGTGGTTCTTCAGGCCCAGCGGCTTGATATCGGTCACGGTGGAAGTGGCGATATCCAGCACGGCGACCGCGTTGTTCTCCTGCAGCGTCACATACGCCCTGCTGCCGTCGGGGCTGATCGCGATGTACTCAGGCTCGAAGTCCTGGGCCACGCTGGCGCCGGGCCCGAAGATGCGCACGCCCGAGGCCCGCAGCGCGTTGGCCTGTCCGTTGAACCCGCCGAAACCCGCCGTGGCGGTCGAGCCGATGCTGATCTGGCCCTGCATGGGGAACGACACGTTGACGATGCTGACCGAGCCCTCGGGGTCCACCGAGTTGGCCTGGCCGTACGAGTTGGGCTCGCCCTCGTTGGCGACCAGCAGCTTGGTGCCGTCGGGGGTGAAGGTGAGCATGTCGGGCAGGGCGCCGACCTGGGTCGAGCCGAGCGAGAGGCCCGTCGAGGTGTTGAAGAAGTGAACGCTGCCGGCGTTCTGGTTCGAGGCGTTATCCGCCACCGCGACCGCGAGCACGCCGTTCTTCACCGCCACGCTGTTGATCTTGCCCGTCGCCGTGATGCCGGCGATGTTCAGGCTCGAGTTGAACGAGAGCACGCCCGCGTTGTTGACGTCGAGCACGTCGATGCGGGCCTGACCGCCGTTGACCACAAAGGTGCGGTTGCTCACCGGGTCGAACGCAGGGATCTCCGCGGCACCCTGGTCAAACAGCCCGGCGCCGTAGCGGCTGGTGAACTGCAGGCTGAACGCGCCACCAAAGGCGGAACCAGCGGCGAGCGCCAGACCGGCGGCCACGCCCACAACACGGATCGAGTTCTTCATCATCATCTCTCCCACACCCCGCGCGGCGACGACACAAGAAATCGCGCCGGGCCCGACACAGGTGGACCACCACGCGCGCCCCGCTCCGGGAGGAGGGGGGACGCCGCTCGCACAGGGGGAAGCGAAGGTAGCGGCGAAAACCGGCTCGCCAAGAGGTGGGGAGGCGACTTTGCGCAATCGTTGCGCGGACTTTGCGCTTTCGTAACAGAACCCCGCCCGTCAGGGAGGGGCCTCAGCGGGGTTCGGGGTTCGGGGTTCGGGGTTCGGGGTTCGGGGTCGGGGTCGGGGTTCGGGGTCGGGGTTCGGGGATCGGGGATCGGGGATCGGAGATCGGGGATCGGGGATCGGGGATCGGGGATCGGGGATCGGGGATCGGGGATCGGGGATCGGGGATCGGCGGGTGGCCGAGCCATGGAAACAGGAGGGAGGTGGCGTGGCCAACTGATGCGATCAGTATTTGTTGCTAGCATTCAATGCGTTGTGCCGAGATTTTGTTTCCTGCATCAGCGATAACACATTCAACCAATATGAAGTAGAATACAATGAGCAGACCACAAGAGACCATCGTCGCTTCGTCTAAGGCTAACCATCGTCGCGCATGGCATGCACTACAGTCAATTGGCCAAGCGCTATCGTCGGCGGCCCGAATCATCCTGCCTGCTCTTGCGGTCGCCATCCTTTTTGTTGCGGCAGTGTCATTTATCTTATCACTGCCAGTCTTCGCACTTTTTTTGGTCGGAGCTACGCTCTTCAGCATACCAACTAGATACTATGTGGCGATTGGTTTTGTAATCGCAGCAACCGCTGTTGCTATGTTTCTGTGGCGATACTCGCAAGTAGAGATGCGACACCAAACACTCCGATTTCGCGATCGACTACTTTGGAGCGTTGCCGCACTGCTGCTCTCTGAACTTACAGGGTTTGATATTACGGAACTACCTGGAATGCCTAGAGACGCCGCAACAGATGGAAGACTACCCAAAGAAGCGACCACGGGCTTGTTCGCAATTGTAGCGTACTATTTTGCATTGGGATATGCCTACAACCTTTTCAGCGATATCTTAAACTTGGGTCGTCGAAGGACTGAGAGTGTAAGCCTTGTCTCGCTCCGGTCTCCGCTCGCCGTTGTAGTTGGTGCGGTGAAGCTTGTGTACGACATCGGCATCCCGACTGTGGCGGTGGTGTTTGTGCTCGTCTCATATCGCAATGCTGTGTCAGTGGCTGGCGAGTGTCTTGAGAAGACCGTGCGCGGCCGATTGCAATCTGAAGCGGCGCATCTCACAAATACATACTACGAGGGCACTGAGACGAAAAAGCAAATCGATCGGAGTTCTGGCTGGGTCGCTGATCAGCTCAGTCGCGTCGGGCAGGACATCGACGCCGTGACGAAGGAGATAGCTCAAGAGGCCAGGCAGCAATTCAAGGAATCTACTCCTGCCGAAACTAATCCTCCAAGGTGAAACGGGTGGCCAGGTGCCACGACTTTCCGGGCTCTGACGGAGAGCCGTGCTCAGGGCATGCGTCTGCGAAATGCACGACTTTGCTGAGGCAGCAAAGTCGTGGCACGTTGACGCCTCGTTTGATCAAAGCGGCGAACTCTACTCCAGCGCCGCGGCGCCCGAGATGATCTCGGTCAGCTCGGTGGTGATCTGGCTCTGACGCGCCCGGTTGTAACGCCGGTTGAGCAGCTTGCCCATCTTGCCCGCGGCATCCGTCGCGCTCTTCATCGCGATCATCCGCGCCACGTGCTCGCTCACGATCGCATCATTGAACACCTGGTACAGCGTCGCCTTCACCGTCGCCGGCAACAGGTCCGCCAGCAGTTGCTCGGGCGGCGGCGTGAAGTCGTACTGCACCGTCGGACCCTTCTTCGCCTCTGCCGCGCCCGCGCCGGTCGACGCCGGGGCCTTCAGCGGCAACAGCTGCATGACTTCGGGGCGCTGGCGGGCCGTCGAGATGAACCGCATCGAGACGATCTTCACCGACGTGATCTCGCCGCGGGTGAACTGGTCCATGTACTGCTGGGCCAGGCGCTCGATCTCTTCGTATCGAGGTGTATCCCCGAACTGGTGCGTGCGCGTCGTCGCGATCTTGTTGTACGTGAGCGTGCCGACGCCCTTGCGACCGACGATCTCGACGTTGAACTTTTCGGCCACACTGCCCCCCCCGCCGCCCTCTTCCTTCAGCGTCCGGAAGAACGCGCGGAGGATCGACGCGTTGTAAGGCCCGCACAGGCCGCGATCCGACGTGATCAGCAGCAGCACCGGCTTGGCACCGGGCTTGGTCTTGCCCCCCTCCGGGCCGGCGATGAGCGGGTGCGTGATGTTCCCGGCCTTGCTCGCGAGCTCGGTGACCAACTCAAAGATGCCCTCGACGTACGGCTTGCTCGCCGTGGCACGCTGCTGCGCCTTGGCGAACTTGCTGGTCGCGATCATCTGCATGGTCTTGGTGATGCGGCGGATATTGCCGACCGCCTTCATCCGCTTCTTGATTTCGCGTGCTTTGGCCATGGGGGGAGGGGAGTGCCTGAAGAAAGGGACTGGAGCCGGAGCAGGTCGCTCGGGGCGGGGGAGATGGGGGGACGAGTATAGCGGCACCCCTCGGTTCCGTCGGCGGGCCTTCACTTTGTTCCTATTCTGTACGGCATGCCGATCCAGAACCGTGATCCGCAAGCGGATCCGGAGATTCTGGCTTGGCGCAAGGCGCAAAGCGCACCGCGCACAGCGCCTTCCGCCGTCCCCTTCCGGTTATCCATCAAGCCCAGCCGGGGGCCGTCCGATAGCAACCCCTCGATGCAGTTCGACGTCAACAACCCGTACTTCCGCACCAAGGTGCTCACCGCCAGCAAAGAGGAGCTCCGCCTCATGCTGATCGAGGGGAGCCTCCGGTTCATGCGCTCCGGGCGCGAGGGGCTCGCCAAGAAGAACTTCGAGCAGGTGTTCGAGGGCTTCACCAACGCCAAGGCGATCATCATGGAGTTGATGAACACCCTGGACCACTCGGTGAACCCCGAGCTGTGCGCCAAGCTCGCCGGGCTCTACACCTACATGTTCACGCGGCTGACCGAGGGCTCGCTCGAGAAAGACCTCGCCAAAGTCGACGAGGTGATCGGCCTGATGGAGTACGAGCGCGAGACGTGGGTGCTGCTGATGGAAAAGCTGGCGAGCGAGCGGGCCGCGGGGCGTGACCCGGTGGCCGAGGCCGCCGCCGCGCTGGGCCGCCCGGTTCCGAACGCGCCCTCGGGCGCCGCGCCGGCACCGTTCACGCCGAACTTCGCGCAGCCCGCGCCGGGTGAGGCTCGCCCGTCGCTGTCGCTGTCAGCTTGATCTCAGGCAACCTGACGCCGTGCCACTGATGCCGATGCGTCCTCGCATCAACATCCGTGCCCCCCGCGCCTCAATCGCAGCTATTCAGGCAACAACCGCCCCGCCGCCACCGCCGCGTTCACCCGCGCCACCGTCACGATCGCCGGCGGGTCGGGCACCTCCTTGGTGCTCCGCGCGT
Source organism: Phycisphaerales bacterium (assembly GCA_046154665.1). Classification (GTDB taxonomy): domain Bacteria; phylum Planctomycetota; class Phycisphaerae; order Phycisphaerales; family UBA1924; genus JAFLCM01. The sequence goes on from JBJXFG010000064.1 coordinate 6,698, forward strand.
CGAGTTCCTCGAACCGTCGCAGCGTCGGCATGATCCGCGTGTCCATCGAACGTTGGAACTGGTTGTACTTCTCGACCGCTCGGTTCAGCGCGTCGGCCAGCCCGTCGGCGTGGCCCATCACCACCGCCACGCGCTCGTGGAGCTCGCGCCCGAGCTTGATGAGTTCCTCGGCCCGCTCCGCCACGCGCTCCTCGCGCCAGCCCACGAAAACAGCCCGTAAAAGCCCGATCAGCGTCGACGGGCTGGCGATGATGACCCGCTGCTCCGCCGCGCGTTCGATCAGGCCCGGGTCGCGCGACATCGCGGCGTCCACGAACTGGTCCCCGGGCACGAACATCACCACGAACTCCGGGCCCACGCCGGCGGCTCCGCTTCCTCCCCCCGCCGAAGACGCGAACCCGCCCATCCGCTCGGCGTACGACTTCTTCGACAACGCCGACACCTGCGACGACATCCCCAGCGCAAACTTCTCGAGTGCCGCCTCCCGCGCCGCGTCGTCCGTCGCTTCCACCGCCTCCAGGTACGGCTCGATGTTCGTCTTGGCGTCGATCACCACGTAGCGGTTGCCCGGCATCCGCACCACCATGTCGGGGCGTAGCCGGTTGCCCTCGTCGTCGCTGCTGGTGTGCTGCTCGGTGAAGTCGCAGTAGTCGCGCATGCCGGCGAGTTCGACGACGCGCCGCAGCTGCACCTCGCCGTAGACGCCCCGCACGCTCGGCTTGCGGAGTGCCTGCGAGAGGTTGGCGGTTTCTTTGCGCAAGGCCTCGTGCGCGCGGGCGAGCTGGCCGGTCTGTTCCTTCAGTTCCGCGACGCCCGAGGCACGGCTCTTGTCGAACTCGACGAGCTTTTCCTCAGTCTTTCGCAGCGTCTCGGCGATGGGCTTGACGAGGTGCTCGACCGCCGCCTTGCGGGCGTCGAGCTCGGCGCCGGCCTTATCCGACACATCCTTCACCTTCGATTCGGTGATCTTCAGCAGGTGCTCGGCGGACTGCTTGAGCGCCTCGCCCGCCGCCGCCTGGATGGCGCGACGGAACTCCTCGTCGCGCTGCTTCGAGCGGCGCTCGAACTCCTCACGGGCCTCGTTCAGAGATCGGCGCTCGGCCTCGGACCTCGCCTCGGCCTCGCGCACCGCGCTCTCGAGATCGCCCCGGTGACGCTCGCTCATCTGCGTGATCCGCTCGGCGTACACCCGCTGCTCCGCCACCGCCTCCCCTAGGGCGCGCTCGGCGGCGTCGAGACTCGCCGACAGCCGACGCGACGATTCACGCTCCTCTTCGAGCTGCTTCTCCGTTGAAACGCGGGCCCCGCGCTCGCCTTCGAGCGACGCGCCCAACGCCGACCGCGAGGCCCACAGCCAGCCCGCGAGAACCACCGCGAGCGCCAGAACGATCAGCAAGATGACCGACAGCGGGTCCACCACGAGAGTGTAGTGGAGCAACGAGGTGGCACCGGTCTCCGACCGGTGCTCGGAGAAGGCGTTGCTGCGGCATGCACTTGAAGAACCGGTGCCGGTGCCAACACCGGTCGGAGACCGGTGCCACCCAAACCCCCTACAGCACAAACCCCCGCAGCAGCAGCACCGCCACGCCGAAGTAGATCACCAACCCCGACACATCCATCAGCGTGGCGATGAACGGCGTCGAACTCGTCGCCGGGTCCAGCTTCAGCGCCTTCAGCCCCAGCGGCATCAGTGAACCCACAATCGTCGCCCAGCACACGATCGCCAGGAGAGACAGCCCGACCATGATCGCCACGCGGTTGTGGTGTTCGCCGTAGTCGTACCAGCCCAGGTGGTGCCACATCAGCACCCGCACCGCGCCGAGCCCGCCCAGGATCGCGCCCAGCGAGAGGCCGATGACCAGCTCCTTCTTCACCACCTTGAACCAGTCCTTCAGCGTCACCTCGTGCAGCGTGATGGCGCGGATGACCAGGCTGGCCGCCTGCGAGCCCGAGTTGCCGCCCGATGAGATCACCAGCGGCACCAGCAGCATCAGGAACACCGCCGCTTCGAGCTGCGCCTCAAACCCCTGCATCACCGTCGCCGTGAGCAACTGACCGGCGAACAGGATCACCAGCCACGGGGCGCGCTTGCGGAGCATCTCGCGGTAGCCCGACTGCATGTACGGCTCGTCGAGCGCCTCGACGCCGCCGATCTTGTGAATGTCCTCCGTCGCTTCTTGCTCGGCGACGTCGGCCAGGTCATCGTGCGTCACGATCCCCAGCAGAACGCCGCGCGAGTCCACCACCGGCAGCGCGACGCGGTCGTAGCGCTGCAGCATCCGCACCGCCTCTTCCTGATCTTGCTCGGCGCGGAGCGTGACGAAGCTGCGGTTCATCAGGTTTTCGACGGTCTCGTCCGGGTTGGCCAGCAGCAGCTGCCGCAGCCGCAGGTCGTCGATCAACACGCCCTGATCGTTCACGACGTAGACCACGTTGATGGTCTCGGCGTCACGCCCGTGCTTGCGGATGTGGTCGATCGCGTGCCCGTTGGTCCACTCGGCCTTGACGCGAACATAGTCCGGCGTCATCAATCGCCCGACGCTGCCGGGCTTGTAGCCCAGGATCGCCTGCGTCTCTTTGCGGTCCTCGGGGTTGAGGCTGGCGATCAGGCGCTGGGCCACTTCCGCCGGCAGCTCGTCGAGCAGGCGCACGCGGTCGTCGGGGTCCATCGCCTCGAAGATGCGCACCGAGCCCTTGTCGCCCAGCCGCGCGATGATCTCTTCCTGCATTTCGACGGCGAGGTACGAGAAACACTCGGCGGCGTCGTCGCGCAGCAGGAACCGGAACGCCACCGCCGCCTGGTCTGGATCGAGGTTCGACAGAATCTCCGCGACGTCGGCGGCGGGGATGCTGTTGAGCACCTCGCGCAGCTCGGAATACCGCGCGTCCTCGATGAGTTCGCGCACTTCCGGCTCGATGAGGTGGGCGGTGGGGTTCATCGACGCTTTTCGAGCAACTGAAAGGCAGTTTCACCGCGGAGCACGCGGAGATCGCGGAGGAAGGCAGAGAGAAAGGGAGAGAGGCGGTCTGGGTTCGGGTGTCAGGGTTCAGGGTTCGGCGAGGCTCAAGACGTGATCACTTCGTGCCTCCGTGCCTCGATGCCTTCGTGCCTTCGTGCCTTCGTGCCTTCCTCCTTCACTCTCTGTCTTCCTCCGCGCTCTCCGCGCTCTCCGCGGTGAAAAGCGAACAACAACAAAGCCCGATCCGTGATCGGACCGGGCTTGAGGTGTACCACTGATTGCCGGGTTGTCCAAGCCCGATCCGGCGATTCTCTCGGGAGAACTGGGGGGGGGCCAGGGCGCCTTACAGCGTCGCCGAGGTGTAGGGCAGCAGGGCCATATAGCGGGCCCGCTTGATGGCCTGGGAGATCATCCGCTGCTCGCGGGCGCTGGCGCTGAGTCGCTTGCGGCTGAGGATCTTGCCGTTGGGCGACATCATGCGGCGCAGGTTGTCGACATCCTTCCAATCCACATACGCCTCGCCAGCGCTGGACATTTTGGTCGGGCGCGGACGCGGGCCCTGGCCCATGCCCATCCCCATCGGAGCCCCGGCGGGGGCACCATTCGGGGCAGGAGCCGCGGGAGCGGACGGAGTAAAGCTCGAACGGTTCATCTGCGACATCAAAAACTCCTCGTCGTGGCCTGAGGCCCCGGACAACGCCGGGGCGACGGGGGAATAGGGAAAAGCCGACCCGGAAAACGGGGTTGAGAGGATAGCCGGGTTGCCCTCTGCTGTCGAGATCGAACAGTGTGTATGGAATTTGTTCGGGTGTCTCACCAGAAAAACACCCGGAACAGATCCGTCCGCCACCAGTCCCACTGGTTCCCCGGCCACCACTGCACCACGGCGAGTCCGCCGAGCAGCGCGATGACCATGATCGCCGCGGTGACGGCTCGGGGGCTGTCGAGCTTCATGTATTTCGAGATCGCGTACCACCAGAAGATGCCCAGCCACACCGCCGCCGCGAGCATCGCCCAACTGGCACGGAACCCGCACTTGACGAGGAACTCCAAAGGGTCGGTCGGGATGCCGACGTTGCCGCGCGGGGCGGCGATCAGAATCAGCACCCGCGCCAGGCGGAACCCGAGCATGATCGTCGCGACGCCCAGAACGCCATAAACCCCCGCGCGCCACACATGCTGCTGCCGCACCCGAGCCTTCTCAAGCGTGGACCGCAGCACGAAGAACACCAGCGGGGCCAGCACCGACGACGCCGGCACGATCCAGAAAAACGGGCTCGTCGCAAACGAGAACGGCCAAACCAGACTGATCCCCGTCAGGCCGGCGGGCCATGGCGTCCCGCCCCGTACGCCCGAAGCAAACATCAGCACCCACGCCGCCCCGCACCCCCAGATCATCAGCAGCGCGATGACCGAAAAACCGAACAACGCTTGGTCGTCGACGCGGTGCCCGAGTTTCACGCTCGACCAGAACACCGAAGGCCGCATCACCCGCCACCACGTCCGCGCCGACATCAGCGGCTCCGGCGGATACTTGCTCTTGTGCCTCTCCGCGAACCACTCCGGCGGCGGGGTGTGACGCCCCAGCAGCTCGCTCCACTCCACCTCCAGCCCGCATTCGCTGCAGGTGCCGGTTGTCGGACAAAGCTCCTCCCAAGTCGGCGGTAGCCCGGAGAGGTCATAGCCGCAGCGCGGGCACTCGCACATCAGACGCCGTGCCGGCACCACGACCCCGCCAGTTCCATCGTCCGGCGACACCTCGACCTCGGTTGGCACAGCGACTTGGCTCATCAGCAGATTCAGCATCCTCTCGCATCCGGGCCCGTTCGATACGGCCCGCGTGAAGATTCGTCGCATGTCCCCCAAACAGGGTTGACTGGCTGAAATCGAGCGATAGGGTATGGCTGAAGTCGGCCAGAAACCGGCGTCACACGTCGTCTTGATATTCGCTTTCCAGAGCCGGGCGGCCTCGCTTTCAGGGCCTCGGACCGGACCAGGAAGGGAAGAAAAACCATGGTGAATCGTCTGTTTGTGCTCGCGGGCCTGTGCGCCTGCTCGTTGTCGGCCTCCGCCGGCGTCCTGAATGACTACAACCTGATCGTCCTCCAGAATCTCGACTCGAACTCCGAAGTCGAGGGCCGCGCGTTCGTCGGCGGCAACATCGTCGGGGGCGACTCCTCGAACTACGGCACCATGCTCGCCCCCGCCGCCGCCTTCTCGAATGTCGACGTCCTCACCGTCGTCGGGAACATCTCCAGCGGCAACCCCCTCCAACTCCAGGTCGGCGACCTGCGCCTCGGCGGCGCCCTTTCCCGCATCATCAACTTCAACGGCGTCGGCGGCAACCTCGTCAACGATCCCGGCGTCGGCTCCATGCTCGCGGGCGTCGCGGGCGCGATGACTGGCGCTTCGAGCGCCATGCTGGCCCTCACCGCCGATAGCACCGCCAGCCTCCCGGGCCCTCAGCCCGGCCCGCTGGTTTTCAACTGCACCCCGGGGGGCGACGGCGTCGCCGTCTTCAACCTCTCGGGATCGCAGGTGTTCTCCAACAACCTCGTTCAGCAAATCGACTTGAACCTCAACGGCAGCAACGCCGTGGTCATCAACGTCTCGGGCACCAACATCAACTTCAACCAGGGCAACATGGTGGGCGCGTGGAACACGCTGTTCGCCCGCGCCAACGTGGTGTGGAACTTCTTTGAAGCGACCGACATCCTCTTCGATCGCGCCATGAACGGCGCCGTGCTGGCCCCGCTCGCCCACGTCCGCAACAACACCGTCATCGAGGGTTCGACCTTCGTGAAGTCCTTCTTCCAGCGCGGCGAAGTCCACCTGCCCGGCTACACCGGATTCGTTCCGACTCCCGGCGCGGTGACGCTGCTGGGCGCGGCAGGGCTGGCGGCCCTGCGCCGCCGGCGCTAACACCTCGCGCCACAGTCCATCTCGCTCGGCTTCAGCCCCGACCGGTCGGGGCTGTTTTCTTTCTCCGCTCCGTGCATGAACGGTGGAAACTCGCAATCAGGTTTGACACGCGTCAAACGCCTTGCGACGGTTCTCACGTTCCGTGTTCATCGAGTTCCGCTCGCCGATGTTGAGTTGAGAGGAGTTCCATCGCCATGCCCGCCAAGCCGATGCACCGCGTTGTCCTGCTCTCGCGTCACGCCACGCCCGAGAGTTCCGGGTTTCTCTATGAAGCGTTCAAGTCGATGCGCTCGGTTCAGCCCGAGAGCGCCTTCAGGGCGCTCGGAAGCCGCGGGGCGGCTCGGGGGATCGCGGCGGCTGAAGCGAGCGGGGCAGCCCCAAAGGTCGGCGCGGCACAGATCCCCATGCGGGTCATCGACTCCATCCACGAAGACAAGGCCAAACTCGTGGAGATCGACGACGAGGGGCTTGAGTTGCTCCGTCGCAGCCAGCCGGGGCTGAAGGTGGTCCCGGAGGTGTTTTACACCACCGCGCGATTCATGCCCGAGATCTCGAGCCCGAGCATCACCCGCAGGACCGCGCGGGCGGCGTCACGAACGCCGCGCGCCAAGGCCTCCCTCACCGTGACCGTCGTCTGCCGCACCGACGGCAAGCCCGTCGCCGATGCCACCGTCTACGCGTTCACCGACGTCTTGAACCTCATCGGCGAAAAAGCCCGAACCAAAGCCGGCGGCAAGGCCAAACTCGCCCTCAAGAGTGGCACCACCGCCAAACTGCTGCTCGTCTATTGCGATCACACCTACTGGGGCCTCTATCAGATCGATACCAAACTGAGCGACGGCGACCGCATCGCCGTCGAACCGATCGACTTCTCCGCACCGGACGCCGTTCGCCACTTCTACCCCGCCTCAAACCGGGCGCCAGGGCGTGGCGTCAAAGTCGGGATTGTCGACACGGGCATCGCTATGGGCCGCGCGGACTTGCCCGTGGCGGGCGGCGAATGCACCGTCGTCGATGAAGACCCCGCCGACTTCGGCGACTTCGGCGGGCGGCACGGAACGCACTGCGCCGGCATCGTCGGTGCCCGAGCCTCGGCCCCGAACGGCTTTCCGGGCGTCGCGCCCGGTGTCGAACTGTTCTCGTACCGCGTCTTCCCGAAGATGCCCGCCAAACAGGAGGCCAGCAACTTCAGCATCGCCAAGGCCATCGACCGCGCCGTCATCGCCGGCTGCGACATCATCAACCTCAGCCTCGGGGGCGGCCCGTCCGACGACGCCACCCGCGGCGCCATCGACGACGCACGCGAGGCCGGCGTCCTGTGCGTCTGCGCCGCGGGCAACAAGGGCCGCGCCCCGGTCAGTTTCCCGGCCTCGTACGGCTACTCCATCGCGGTCTCGGCCATCGGGCGCAAGGGCGCCTTCCCGAACGATTCATGCGAAACGTTCGACGTCGCGTCGCCCTTTGGCACAGACCGCAAGGACTTTGTCGCGCGATTCTCCAACATCGGCCCCGAGATCAAACTGGCCGGGCCGGGCGTCGGCGTCGTCTCGACGGTTCCCGAGGGCTGGGGCGTGATGAGCGGGACTTCGATGGCCTGCCCCGCCGTGGCGGGCGCCGCCGCGGCCCTGCTCGCCGCCAATCCGGGCATCATGCAGTTGGGTCGCAACGCGCAGCGCCGCGACGCCATCGCGGGCCTGCTGCTGCAATCGGCCCGGTCGCTGGGCCTGGGGCTGACGTTCGAGGGCTCGGGCATTCCCGTGGTGCCCTAACCACCGCGCGACCTATCATTGATCATGCCGCGATTCATCGTGCGATACCGCGGTCCGGGGGCGGCCCCGCCGGACTTGGTGCAACGGGCCGAGGACGCCCCGGACATCCGCCTCGTCGACCGATCGACGAAGATGATCCTGGTTGAAGCCGAGGAGGGGCCGGTGCAACGGGTGTTCGCGGATTCGGAGCGGTTCAGCGTTTCGCCGGAGCAGTTTGTCCCGCTGCCCACGTCGAAGCCGAAGATCCGAAAAAAGTGATTCACGGAAGGGTGAGGTCGGAGCGACGGGTCACCTGCCTGAAACCGACGACCGCCGATGAAACCGAAACGGGCTTTCGCCGATACCATTTGAACTGGGCCCGATCTCGGGGCAGGATTGAGTCGGACGATTTCTCAGTCCGCCCTTGACAGCCCCCGATTCCTGCGTATCGTTTCTCCGAGCCATGTCGTTCATTGCCGCCATCTCGACCACCATCCGAACCGCGAAAACGCGGGTGGGTGAGGTCGTGGCCGCGCTTGTGAACGCCAGCAAAGTCGCCATGCATCTCACCCACCAGTGTCAGCACCAGCAGCTTGTTGCTGCGGCGTGCGGCGCGCGGGGCAGGTGCATGGGACGGACGATCCGCTAGGAAAGTCCAACCCACAACCAGCCCAAAGGTCCAGACGGGCCGCGCCGCACGCCAGCGACGCGGCCCTTGTTGTTTTCCCGCTCTCTCTCGTCTTCCCCCCCGGTTCTTCCCCGTCTCCCCCCCCCGACTCCCGATTGCCGACTCCCGACCCCCGCTTCCACCCAAGCCAACTTCCGACCCGCAATGCCGCGGGTCTTTTCAGGAGTGTGTCTCATGCTGCGTCTGACTGATCGTTCGAACCCCGCCGCCCTGGTGCTTTCCGCCTCGCCCTCGTGCGTTTCCCGCGCGTCGGTGCTTGCCGGGTGCGCCATCGTTTCGCTGGGCGATCGTCATATGCCGGTGCAGCGTGTTGAACTTGCACGGATTTCACCGGCGGCGCTGTATGAGGGAGTCCCCAGCGACAAACTCGACGCCGCCCTCGCCGCCGCCGAGAGCGTTGATCTCATCGTCTTGGTCGCCCCGATGGCGGGCACCGCATTCAGCGGCCTGCTGCCCGCCTTCCTCGACCGCATGCCCGAGGGTGCGCTCGCGGGCAAGGTGATCGTCCCGCTGCTCACCGGCGGCGACCCCGCCGGGCTGGCCCGCTTCGAAGCATCGCTGCGGAGCCGCCTCGAGAGCCTCGGGGCCACCGTTGCGCTGGGCGATCTGTTCGACGCCACGGACGACCTGGAAGGGTCGGACGCGGGTCGGCGGATCGACGGGCGGATCGACCGAGCCGTGGAAGAGGGCGTGCTGGCCTTCGACAACGCCGTGGTCACTGAACAAACCGAAACTGCCCCGCTGGAGGAGAGCGAGCAGTCGGTTGTCGGCGTGGGGGACACGGTTCGGCGTGTTCTCGAGGCCCTCACTGGGGTTCCTCAGACGGCACGTCTGATCGCGTGCTGAACTCACGGGCCGTCGGGCGTTTGAGCCGGGCCCATTCGGATTGCGTTTCTCTCAGGGGCCCGTCGGCGTGGAGTCGGATGTTCCGCCCACGCCGACGGGTGTTTTGTTGGGAGCCGACATCGCGCCGTCCGCGCAAGGGTTTTGTGAAGAAAGATGGCGCGATTGAGCCACGCCAACTCCCGGCGGACTCGCCCGATCGTCGATACCATTGCACAGCCATGACCTCCAGCAACAGTTCCAAAGGCGGCTTCGGACCCATCGCGTTGATCGTCGCCGGCGTGGTGTGCTTCGCCGCCGGCTACATGGTCAATGATCTGACCAAAGCGCTGACGCAGTCGGTGCCCGAGCCCAAGCCCGGCGCGCTCAGGTCGCCGCCCGCGCCGCGCGAGGAGCAGCCGACGCTGCCCGACGGCGGCATCGAAGCGCCCGCCGACGCCCCCGGTGCCACGACCGACGAGAAGAAGCCCGAGGACCAGAAGCCCCCGGCGGGCGAGCCAGCGGCTCAGCCTCCCGCCCCTCCGGCGGGTGCCGGCGCGCCGCCGCCCAAGCCCTAACTCGCGCGCCCTCGCAGCGACCGCGAACCCAAGGCCATCACGGAAGAACCCGGCACGGAACGCCGCCTCTTCACCCCTTGCGGGTGATGGGCCTGAGGTCATTCTCACCTCTCGAAACCGCGTCCAACTCACCACCCCCGACTGCCGATTCCCGACTCCCGACTCCCGCCCCCGCCCCCATGCCCGACCTCGTCCCCATCCGCCGCGCACTCATCTCGGTCTTTGACAAGTCCGGCCTCGAGCCGCTCGTCCGCGCGCTCGCCGCACGGCGCGTCGAGATCGTCTCCACCGGCGGCACCGCCAAGTTCATCGAGTCGCTCGGCATCCCCGTCGTCCCGGTCGAGAAACTCACCGGCTTTCCCGAGATGATGGACGGACGCGTCAAGACGCTCCACCCCAAAGTCCACGGCGGGCTGCTGGCCGTCCGCGACAACCCCGCCCACGCCCGCGCCCTCGCCGAACACGCCATCAGCACCATCGATCTCATCTGCATCAGCCTCTACCCCTTCGAGCAGACCGTCGCCAAGCCCGGCGTGCATGATGAAGAATGCGTCGAGCAGATCGACATCGGCGGCCCCGCCATGATCCGCTCGGCCGCCAAGAACCACACCTATGTCACCGTCGTCACGGATTCACACCAGTACGGTCGGATGCTGAGCGAGCTCGACCACCACGACGGCGCGACCACCTTCGCGCTGCGCCGCCAGTTCGCCGGCGCGGCGTACGCGCGCACCGCCGCGTACGACACCGCCATCGCCGCCTGGTTCGGGGGACGCGAGGCCCAGCAGCACCCCGATTTTCCCGAGGTTTTCAGGCTCGGGTGCCCCAAGCACCAGGAACTCCGCTACGGCGAGAACCCGCACCAGCGCGCCGCCCTCTACCGCGACCCCGCCTTCAAGCCCGCGCCCGGCCGCTCCAGCGTCGTGGGCGCGATGCAGATGCACGGCAAGGAACTGAGCTTCAACAACCTCAACGACGCCGCCGCCGCACTGGCGCTGGTGGATGATCTCGCCGCGCTCGACCCCGCGCGTCCCGCGGCGTGCGTCATCAAGCACGCCAACCCCTGCGGCGCGGCGACCGCGCCCGACGCCTTTGGTGTCGTCGACGCCGCCCTCTTGGGCGACCCCGTGGCGGCGTACGGCGGGATTCTGGCGTGCAGCGCGCCGATCGACGCCCGCGCCGCCGAGCGGCTGAGCCACGACGGTGCCTTCCTCGAAGTCGTGATCGCACCGTCGTTCACGCCCGAGGCGCTCAGCACCCTGCGGGACCGCTGGGCCAACGTGCGGCTTCTCGCCACGGGCAACGGCAACGGCCGCGCGGCGTCAACGGCGACGCAGCGCCCCCGCGACCTCGCGTTCAAGTCCATCGTCGGTGGGGTGCTGGTGCAAGACCGCGACGCCGCCGCCCCCGACATCGAATCCTGGCAGCACCGCGCCGGCCCCGAGCCAACACGCGAGCGCCTCGCCCGTGCCGCCGTGCTGTGGACCATCGTCAAGCACCTCTCGAGCAACGCGGTGGTGCTGGGCGGATCGCCCGCCTCGCGCCTCGAAACGGTGATGATGTACGGCGCCGGCGCGGGCCAGATGGACCGCGTCACGTCGTGCCGCCTGGCGTGCGAGAAGGCCGCCGGTCATCTCGGCCACGGCGGCGACCCGGACCCGATCGCCGCCAGCGACGCGTTCTTTCCCTTCAGCGACGGCCCGCAGATCCTGATCGACGCCGGCGCCACGATGCTGGTCCACCCCGGCGGCTCGAAGCGCGACCACGAGACGTTCGACCTGTGCGAACGCAGAGGCGTCTCGTGCGTAACCACGGCGGTGCGGCATTTCAGGCATTGAACGGCGCGGTCACAGCAGATCAAAGAACTCGCGCATGGTGATGCCGACGTCCTGCGTCACGATGCTCCGGAGCAGGCCGCGAGGGATATCGCGACCCTTGTGCACGGGCACGGTGGTCCGGCGACCATCCGGATGGACGAAGCGCTGGTGTGACCCCTTGCTGCGCACCTGAACAAAGCCGAGGCGCTCAAGCACGCGGATCAGTGTTCGCGCGGCGATGACTGGGTCGGTGCTCATCCGGCGAGCCGCAGGTGACGCACGCCGATGAACATCGACTGGGATGGTTCGGGCACGTCCCCTGCCTCGATGCACATCGCGGCGGCTTCCTGGATGTTCCGCATCGCCTCCTCAATCGTCCGCCCGTACGAGCGGCACCCCACCAGCGAAGGCACCGAGACGATGAACACGCCGTCCTCGTCCAACTCCACGAGCACCGGCAGGTCATAGTTCACCGCCGCGCGGCGTGCGGCACGCTTGCCAGCGGTCGCGGCCTTGCCGACCTTCTTGAGGCGTTTGGCGGACTTCACTCGTGGCATGATGAACTGTAGACGCGGGGCCCTTGCCAGCCCTCTCACGCGTTGAACGCCCGCTCCGCCACATCAATCGCCCGCACCAGCGCCGCCGCCTTGTTCACCGTTTCCATGTACTCGGGGTCGTCCTGCGAATCGGCCACGATGCCGCCCGAGGCCTGCAGGTGGTACGTCCAGGTCTGCCCGTCGTGCAGCGCCGTGGGGATCACCATCGTGCGCAGTGCCAGCGCGATGTCCATCTCGCCGTCGAGCCCGGCGTACCCCAGCCCGCCGCCGTAGGGCCCGCGCCGCACCGGTTCGAGTTCATCGATGATCTGCATGGCGCGGATCTTCGGAGCGCCCGAGATCGTGCCCACCGGCAGGCAGGCCCGCAGCGCTTCCCAACAGCCGACGCCATCGCGCAGCTCGCCCGTCACCGTCGACGAGATGTGCATCACGTGGCTGTACCGTTCGACTTCCATCACGTGCGGGATCCGCACGCTCCCCGCCCGCGCCACCACCCCCACGTCGTTCCGACCAAGATCGACGAGCATGATGTGCTCGGCCCGTTCCTTCTCGTCGGCGAGCAACTCGCGCTCAAGGGCCGCGTCCTCGTCGGGCGTTTCGCCACGGCGGCGCGTGCCCGCCAGCGGGCGGTTGGTGAGGACATAGATACCTCGGCTCTCATTGGTACGTCGGCTCTCCGAGCCGACTCTCTCTTCGATGATCTCAGAAGAG
>JBJXFG010000074.1:0-2748 GCA_046154665.1 Phycisphaerales bacterium
GACGCGGGCGGCGGCGCCGCGCGCCCGGCGGGCCGACTGGCGCCGAGCCTCGCCGCAGGGCGGCGCCGTGCACGGGCGTTACGTGGTCGCTCACCTGCAGGGCGAAGGGGCAGTCCTGGGCGGCGAGACGGTCGCGGCAGGCCGCGGAGCTCGGCGCCCCGACCGTCGTCACGAACACCGTCACCGCGCCGCGCACAGCGACAGCGCCTCCGCTGGCCGCCGCCGCGGACTCACAGGGGTCGCAGGCGATGGCTAGACTCGGCATGTCCCTCTCGGCAATCGATCCCCCACCTCGGCGGCGACGGCGCAGTGCCGGGACATTAACAGCTTGGCATCGCCGCCGCGACCGCGCTGGCCGAGCTGCGCGCCTGCGTCGCCGACACCGCGCACCGAGGCGCCTCGCCGCTCGCCTCGTACCCGCAGACTATGCTCTGTTACGCGCCATGCCCGAACCGATCAAGCTCGACATGTCGTTGGAAGACGCGATGTTAACGCAACGCGCCATCCGCCGATTGAAGCCCGACCCGGTCGACGACGCGCTGGTGCTCAAGCTCATCGAGCTGGCGCTGAAGGCCCCGACCGGGTCGAACGCGCAGAACTGGGAGGTCGCAATCGCACCCCCGGAAAACCCTTGTGCCGCAACGATTTGCGCCGGTTAGGGAAAGCCGACGGATGATCCTGCGTGACCTTGCGCGACCCTCCGTGCACCCTCCTGGCAACCAGGGTTGGCGGGTAATCAACTACCCATCGCAGTCTTGAGAACCTGCCCGAGCGCCGGGAGGAACGGACTGATCACGGTCATGTGGTTGGCGGCAGACGCGATGAAGTCATTGTAGCGGTCGAGAAATCCAGGCTGCCCGGCGGCCGCCTCGAGGGCGTCGACCTTGGCACGTAGGCGCTCGATGTCCTCGGCGGGAGCGTCAACGCGCGTGAGGGCGGCGCGCAGGTCGGCGAATACCTGGCTGGAGACGATGGTGTTGGTGTTCGTCGAATTATCGACCGAGTGAATGTTGACCCGGGTGTTCGGCCCGTTCACCGTGATGTTGCCGGTCCCGATCGTCGAGTCCCCGAGACGCGCAAGCAGCCAGGGCTGTTCGACGCATCGAAGGCCTAGATCCGTTAACGCGACCATCATCTGCGCGCCGCCGCCAAGTTCGCTGACCCGCAGAACCTCCATACCTCGTAGTAGTTTGACCTCGCGCTTTGTCCTCGGCTCATCCCACCCAATCGACGCACCGAGCCGAACCGGATTGCACATCGTCTGGTCGCCGCTGGTCGCGGCGTCGATCGCCTTGATGAATCTGTCCCACTCAATCAGTTTCTCTCTCTCCATTGGGCTCCTCCAACCTGCCGAATAGTTTGACGCTCCCACCCCGCCCGCCTACATTCTTCGATGGGCCGGGGCCGGGGTGCGGGCCTGGCCGCGCTGGTTGCGCGGTGGTCGCACCCCGGACTCCGGGGGCCTGTGATTGAGCGCGTGGTACGCGTCCATCCAGGCGGTTCGTTCATTTGACCGCGTGCAGCCGAGGCTTCTTGAGCCTTGCGGTCTCAGCGTTCTCCGCCTTGCGCTTTGCTCTTCGCTCAAGCTCCTCTTGGGCATAGGGCGTCGCTAGTTCGATCAGCTTATCGAGCCGATAGACGTTCGTCGTACGGCCCTTCACGGCGTCAAAGCGCGCCTCACGTCGAATGAAGCCGTTTGCTTCGAGAGCGGCGATCCGTCGCTGCACGCTGCGCGGCTTGATCTGAAGGATCGTCGCCATCGCCTTGACGGACGGATAGGGCGGATTGTCATCGGTCCACCAGAGCGACGCCAGATATGCGATGATGTTCAGGTCGACCGAATCGAGACCGAGGGCATGCTGCCGCTGAATGATGACGTTCGGGATGCAGGTCCAGCCGGCATCCATGAGGGGCTTGGTCCACTTCTTCACGTTCCGCTGGAGTTGCTGCTTTGGGTTCGGCTTCGGCTTCGCAACCATCGAAGTATCTCCCTCCGTGCTGAACGCACACTGGACCCAGAAATGGCCGATTTCAATGCTCCAACAGCCGTGCCCGTACGACTATAGCGTCACAGGGGTGACGACTGTATAGACGCATGCCCCCCGACCCTAGCACCGCGTCCCAGGTGCCGCCTAGGTCAGGGAAAAAAGAGCGTTGCGTAAGCTATACCGTTGGCTAAGCCAGAGCGTCGCTAAAGCACCTCACGACTAAAGGCCCCATGCACGTAGGGTCATTGGGGCCCGCCGAGCCGGTGTACTCCCCCGCGCCCGCCGCGTAACGTCCCACCCGACGGTCGATGTCTCCAATGGGTTGGTGGCTGCACACCGTCGCCCAGCGCGGCTAGGGTCGCTCCCGAACCGCCCGAACCATGCCGGGCCCGCCGCGATGGGCGTTCAACGCATCGCATGGCACCGAGGGCATGGAGGTGACCCGTGGCGACGAAGCGGCCACGCGCGAAGGGCAAGGCTGGAGCGGGCAAGCCGAAGCGGCGGCCGGCGAGGCCGTTCAGGCCGAAATGGCCGGACAACGAGGTACTCGTGCACAGCTCGACGCCGGTCAATGACGACAAGTTCGCCGGGCAAGTCGTTTCGTTTCAGCGACTGATTGATCGCGAGGAGCGAACGAATGAGTGGAAGCGCAACGAGGACGCCCGCTTTCGTCAGGACCAGGAGCTGCTGCACGCGCAGCGTAAGAGCGGTCGAGTACGCACCGCCAAGCGGAGAAGTGCCCGGGACGAACACGAGCTGC
>JBJXFG010000081.1:0-15067 GCA_046154665.1 Phycisphaerales bacterium
GTTGTAGATATCAGCTTTGTAGGATCCATCATCTGCTGCAGGATAAGTCTTGGCGGCGTAGCCACTGTCAGGAGTCGCCGCAGCTTTACCACTTCCGCTACTGCTATCGTCGCTGCTTCCACCAGAAGTATCAGCAGCAGTCGAGGTGTGATCAGTAGCCTCAGAGCTTCCGGTATCAGAAGCTTTCGCTGTTGTATCGCTGGATCCGCCTCCAGCTGCTTTTCCACTGTCATCTCCGCCACCTCCACCACCTCCGTTTCCTCCACTGTCACCACCTCCACCACTACCACTGTCGCCACCACCACCACTGCCACCTCCACCACCTCCACCACCTCCGCCACCACCGCCTCCTCCGCCTCCACCACCTCCTCCGCCACCACCGCCACCACCGCCTCCGCCACCCATTGGGCCTGAGAGCCCTGGCGGCGGTGGCGGGCCGATTCAGCCGGGCTCGCCCGGCGGCGGCTCGCCCGGTTGAGCCGTGGGTCAACCGAGCCTCGTGCGCGAGCACGGGGCCACGGCGTGAACGTGCCTCGGTTCGTTCACGCGCTTCAGAGCGCCGGATGTTGAGTCGGCGCGATGCGACGTAAACGCTGTTCGAGCGAACGTGCGCTCAAAGTGGTTCATTGGCCCTGTGCTTGCGCACACGGCTCGGATCGGCCAACGCGCTGTCTCGCCCCCGGCGACTTCCATCGCCTCTTCGCGGCGGTCCATCACGAAGGATGATCCGCATCACTCCGTGCCTTCGTGCCTTCGTGCCTCCGTGCCTGCCTTCTCCGTGCCTCTTCTCAAAGCCCCGTACTTCAACACGCACCACAGCGCCGCCACGCCGTCTTTCCAGCCGATCTTTTTTCCCTCGGCGTACGTCCTGCCGTCGTAGTTGACGCCCACTTCATACACCCTCGCCGCGCGGCCGTCGATCCGCAAACGGGCGATCTTGGCCACCAACTCGGGCTCGACGCCGAAGCGGTTCTCTTCAATCTCGATCCGCTCGGCGACCTGGCGCCTGAACGCCTTGGTGCAGCACTCGATGTCGGTGAGGTTCAGGTTGGTGGTGATGTTGCTCAGCAGTGTGACGCCGCGGTTGACCACCGAGTGCCAAAAATAGAGCACGCGGTGCGTCGACCCGATGAAGCGCGAGCCGATGACGGCGTCGGCACGCCCGTCGAGGATTGGGGCCAGCACGGTCGGATGGTCGCGCGGGTCATACTCCGCGTCGGCGTCGTGGATGATGACGACGTCGCCCGTGGCCGCCCGCATCGCGGTGCGCAGGGCCGCCCCCTTGCCGAGGTTGACAGGGTGCTTGAGCACGCGCACGTCGTCGCGGCCCTGCGCGAGGCGCGAGAGCTCGTCGGCGGTGCCGTCGGTCGAGCCGTCGTCAACGATGATGATCTCGCGCGAGAGCCCGAGGTCCGCGAGTGCCGGTGCGGCGGCGTCGAGACGCGCCAACGCCGCGCCCACCAGCGGGCGCTCGTTGAACACCGGCACCAGGATGGACAGGCGGTGAGAGCCGGGGGTCACGGAGGGCGCGGAGGGCGGCGTCATCGCGGGGACGATATCCCACTGCCATTCACGCGCCTGTTACCATCTCCCTATGAACGCGAGCATCCGACTCAGCTTCTTCGGGGCGGCGGGCGAGGTCACGGGCTCGTGCTATCTCGTCGAAACGGCCCGGGCCCGCGTGCTCATCGACTTCGGGCTGCACCAGGGCGGGCGCGAGACCGAGCTGCGGAACCACCAGCACCCGCCCATCGATGCGCGTCGGCTCGACGCGGTGGTGCTCACCCACGCGCACATCGACCACTGCGGGCGGCTGCCCTTGCTGGTGACGCAGGGGTTTCGCGGCGAGATCCACTGCACCGCGGCTACCGCGGACCTCGCCGCCATCCTGCTGCGTGATTCGGCGCAGCTGCAGGAAGCCGACGCCGCTCGCGAGGCGGTCCGGGCCAACCGCCGCGGCGAGACGGCGCTGCCGGCGCTCTACTCGCGCGACGAGTGCGAACGCGTCATGCCCATGTTCGCGCCGTTGGGCTATCTCGAAAAGCGCGAGATCGCGCCGGGCGTGACCATCCGTCTCGTCGACGCTGGCCACATCCTCGGGTCGGCGAGCGTCGAGATGCGCGTCGAGACGCCGGGCCGTTCGGCGCTGACGCTGTTCTTTTCTGGTGACATCGGGCAGACCGGTACGCCCCTGCTGCGTGACTTTGTGCCCCCGGGGCGTGTGCCGGGCGCGCCGACGCCGCCGATCGAGCCCGATGTCGTCATCATGGAATCGACCTACGGCGACCGCGGGCACCGCCCGCAATCCGAGAGTGCGGCGGAGTTCGAGTCGATCATCGAAGCGGCCCAGAGCTCACGCGGGAAGATTCTTGTGCCTTCGTTCGCCGTGGGGCGCACGCAGACGCTCGTCTACCACCTCGGGAACATGGTCCGTGCGAGGCGGCTCAACGGCGGCGGCGGGGGGGGTGGAAGCAACGCCGGCGGGCAGAACTTCGGCGGCTCGCCCGTCCCGGTGTTCGTCGACAGCCCGATGGCTGTGGACGCGACGGAGCTCTATGCGCGGCACCGTGCTCTCTTTGACGACGAGACATGGGCGATGATCGACCGCGGGGATTCGCCGCTGAAGTTCCCGGGCCTGCGCTACCTCCGCACCGGCGATGAATCGCGCTCGCTCAACGATCTCGAAGGCAGCGCGGTGATCGTCGCCGCCAGCGGGATGTGTACCGGCGGGCGCATCATGCACCACCTCAAGCACCACCTGTGGAAGGTGACGACGCACGTGGTCATCGCGGGCTATCAGTCGCAGGGCAGCGTGGGGCGGCAGCTCGTGGATCGTGCCCACCGCGTGATGATCATGGGCGAGCCGGTGGTGGTGCGCGCCAAGGTGCACACGCTGGGCGGCTTCTCGGCCCACGCCGGGCAGCCGGAACTGATGCGATGGGCCAGCGGGCTGAAGGGGACAAGCGCCCGCGTGTTCCTCACCCACGGCGAGCGCATGCCTCGGCAGGCTCTGGCGGCGCGGCTGAAATCAGAACTCGGGCTGGCCGCGCGCATGCCCGAGTACCACGAAGTGGTTGACTTGTAATCGGCACCGGCGCACCATGCCGCCGGGTCCGGCAAGGAGGTTTCGGTGATGATCAAGTGCGTGCGTCGGGGCGGCTTCACGCTGGTCGAGGTGCTGGTGGTGGTCGCGGTGATCGCGCTGCTGATCGCGCTGCTGCTGCCGGCGCTCTCGATGGCCCGCAAGGGGGCTCGCGCCGCTTCGTGCATGGCGAACCTTCGCGGCATCGGCCAGGCGCTGGTGATGTACGAATCCGACCACGCCGGGCTGATCGTGCCGTCGTACAACATGACCGGCGTCACCGGCGCAGGCGTGCCGCTCGACGGCTGGGGGCCGATCCTCGATCGCGACGGCTACCTGAGCACCGGCCAGTTCACCTCCGACAACCCGCTGTATTGCCCCGAGACCGAGGATGTCGCGGGCGTCGCCACCGGGCAGACCGGAACCGACCCGCGCAACCCCAAGGGCTGGCTCGACTGGCCCTTTGAGCGAACCGGCTCGGCGAACGTCACCAAGACCATCCCGCAGCGCGGGTTCGAGAAGATCATCCGCGTGTCGTACTGGATCAACGCCGACAATCCCATCGGGGCGACCGCCTCGGTCACGCCTGATCTCTTCTACACGTGCAGTGTGGGCTACGGCCCCGGCAGCAACGGGCTGACGATGAAGGCGATGCGCTCGTCGCTGATCAAGCGCCCTTCGTATCTCATCGCGCTCGCCGATGGCCTCTACGCCGGGCGGCAGCGTGATACGCGGATCGGCACCACCAACTCGCGGATCGGCTATCGCCATCCGGGGGGAGGGGGAGGAGGTGAAGGATCGGCGAACGCCGCGTTCGCCGACGGGCACGTCGAGCCTGTCGGCGGGCGAGCCTTCCCGCGCGGGCTTGGCGGCGGCAACCCGGTGGAGGAGGTGCGCGCCGAGAACCTCGGGGCGCGTCCGAGCGTCTACGCCGACCCTGAAAAGGCGCTGCGTTAGCGCCGTGTTACAGTCGCCACCATGTCACCGATTGTCTGGATTGTGTTCATCGCCTTCATCCTGCTGATGCTGGCCATCGACCTCGGCGTGTTCAACCGAGAGGCCCGCGTCATCCATTTCAAAGAGGCGATGGGCTGGCTGTGCGTGTGGGTGGGGCTCGCCGCGGTGTTCAACGTGTTCCTCTATTACGCCTACGCCGGGCAGTGGTGGGGCATCGGCACGGGCGAGGGTTCGGCACTAACGGCGAAAGACGCCGCCATGGAGTTCCTCACCGGCTACCTCGTCGAACTCTCCCTCAGCGTCGACAATATCTTCGTCATCGCCATCATCTTCCAGTTCTTCCGAGTCCCCGCCGAGTTCCAGCACCGCGTGCTGTTCTGGGGCATCATCGGCGCGATCGTCCTCCGCGGCGTGATGATCCTCATCGGGACCGAGCTCATCATGCGGTACAACTGGGTGATCTACATCCTCGGCGGGTTCCTCATCCTCACCGCGTTCAAGATGCTTTTCATGAACGTCGAGGAAATGCACCCCGAAAAGAACCCGGTGCTCAAGCTGGCCCGGCGCATCCTGCCGGTGAGCGACCGGTTCGACGGGCACCACTTCACCACGCGCGTGGCGGGCAAGTGGATGGTCACGCCGCTGTTCCTGTGCCTGATCCTCATCGAGACGACCGACCTGGTGTTCGCGTTCGATTCGATCCCCGCCATCTTCGGCATCACCCGCGACCCGTTCATCGTGTTCACCAGCAACATGTTCGCGATCCTGGGGCTGCGGACGATGTACTTCGGGCTGTCAGGGCTGCTCTCGAAGTTCCGGTTCCTCTCCAAGGCGCTGGTGTTTGTGCTGCTGTTCGTGGGCGTCAAGATGTGCATCCACCACTGGGTGAAGATCGACAACACCGTCAGCCTCGCCGTGGTGGCGGGCATCCTGGGCATCGGCGTGACGCTGTCGCTCGTGGTGCCGGAGAAGGAAGCGGAGAAGAAGGAGCGGGCGGCGTGACTCAGTGCCCGCGAAGCGGGCTGGCGATGGTTGCCAGCAGCGCAGCTGCTGGTGCTGGCGATGAGGAGTGCCTCGCCCGTGGAACGGGCGAGCGTCGAAGCAATGCTCTGATTCGCACGCCCGTTCCACGGGCTGCATGGTCTTGACCGCGCGAACCAGACGCTCCGCGTCTGGCAACCATCATCGAGCCGCTTGGCGGGTCGATGCGAAAGACGGTTCGGATGACTTCAGGCGGGTGCCGCGACCGGCTTGACGCGCGACTGGCGTGTCCACCGCCGCACCAGCAGCAGCGCGATCACCAGCAGTACCACGCCCGCGATGATTGGCAGCACCAGCGCGAGGAAGCTCAGCACGGCGCTCACGGCATTCTCGATGGTCGAGACCACAGGATTCAACAGCCCGCCGGTGGTGACGGCGGAAACCGAGCGAGCCGCGACGCTGGTCACCTGCACCGCACCCGCCGCCGCACCCCCGGTGAGCAGGGCCGCGCCGTGCGAGACGATCGGGGGCAGGTCGCTCACCATGCCCATCGTGGCCAGGGCCGCGAAGGCACCGGCGACGACCGCCAGAGGCGTCGCCAGCGCGTCGAGCGCATGATCGACCCACGGGATGTAGTACCCGCCGATCTCAACAACAGCCGCCACCGAAAGGCCAGCCACCGCCGCGGTCGACCCGATCCACTCCCACCCCTCGCCCGGCGTCACGATGCCGAGCTTGGTGCCGACACTGAGGGCCACCAAGGGCAGAAACACCCGCAGGCCACACGCCGCGGCCAGACCGATGCCCATGCAGATCGAGACCAGGAGTTCCATGGTGAACGTTATTCCGAAGCGGACGACGGCGGTTTCGCGGCGGCGACCAGTTCCCGAACGGAAGTCTCTTTGCAACGCGGAGATCGCAGAGATCGCGGAGGAAGACACAGGAGAGTGAGAAATGGTCCGGGTGTCAGAGTTCGGGCTCCGGATCACAGCGTGCCTTGTCCACTTCGTGCCTCCGTGCCTTCGTGCCTCTCTCTCCTCTGTCTTCCTCCGCGAACTCCGCGTCTCCGCGGTCTATCCCAGCGTTTACACTCACGCCATGATCCAGCTCGCCCCGTTGGAATGCCGCGTGCTGGGCACGCTTGTTGAGAAGGCGCAGACGACGCCCAACCTCTACCCGCTGACGCTGAACGCGCTCACCGCCGGCTGCAACCAGAAGAACAACCGCGACCCGGTGCTCGAGGTCAGCGAGGAGGAAGTCCTCGACGTGATCGATTCGCTCAAGGCCAAGGGCCTGGCCCGCGAGGCGATCATGTCCGGCAGCCGCGTCAACAAGTTCAAGCACGTGATGCGCGACGCGCTCTCGATCAACCTCGTCGAGATGGCCGTTCTCACCGAGCTGCTGCTCCGCGGGCCGCAGAGCGCGGGCGAACTCAAGACGCGCTGCGAGCGGCTGGTCCCCTCCGGCACCACCCCCGGCGTCGGGTCGCCCGAGGCCGTGCTCGAAGTGCTCGCGGGCCTGATGCAGCGCGACGAGCCGATGGTTCGCAGACTCGAACGACGCCCGGGCGAACGGTCCGAACGCTATGTGCAACTGCTGTGCCCGAACCTCCACCGCCTCGACGGCCCGGTGGCGGTGCACGCGACCGACCATCCCCGCGCCGGCCAACCGACGCACGCCGACGCGGCGGCGATGGCTGACGTGCTCGACCAACTCCGCCGGCTCACCGAGCGACTCGATTTCCTCGAACAGCGCGTGAAGACACTCGAAATCTGAACGCAAAGGTCCGAGGCCCCAGTTCCAGGCGTGCCGGGCATCGGGTCAGAACGCAAGCGCGACGCGTCTGTCCTCTCTCAGAGCAAAGAGCTTGGCGCACGGCGCAGAGCGCACAGCGCACAACGCACAACTCACAGCGCAC
Organism: Phycisphaerales bacterium; assembly: GCA_046154665.1. Taxonomy (GTDB): domain Bacteria; phylum Planctomycetota; class Phycisphaerae; order Phycisphaerales; family UBA1924; genus JAFLCM01. Next base: position 6,939 of record JBJXFG010000081.1, read on the forward strand.
ACCGCATCGCGCATAGCGTTCCCCGTGATCCCCATCACCCTCGCCCATTCCCCCGACCCCGACGACGCCTTCATGTGGTGGCCGCTGGGCGTACCCGCGCTGAACATGCCCCCCGCGATCGACACCCGGGGCTTCGACTTCACACCCATCGCCGCCGACATCCACGACCTCAACACCCGCGCCATCGAGCGCGCCGATATCGACGTCACCGCCATCAGCATGTTCGCCTACGCCCACGCCGCCGCGAACTATGTGTTGACCAGTTGCGGCAGCAGCATGGGCGACGGCTACGGGCCCAAGGTGCTCGCGACCGCGCCGCGCTCGCTCGAATGGCTGCGCAGTCCCGACAGGATCGTCGCCATCCCCGGCGAACGCACCAGCGCCTACCTCGTGATGCGCCTCATGCTCGGCGCGGACGTGCGGGTCCGCGCCATGCACTTCCGCGAGATCATCCCTTCGCTGCTCCGCGGCGAAGTCGATGCCGGGCTGGTGATCCACGAGGCCCAGGTGACGTACCAAAGCGCGGGGCTGCACCTGGTCGCGGATCTGGGCAAGTGGTGGACCGAATCGACCGGCACCCCGATACCGCTGGGCGCCAACGCGATCCGGCGCGACCTCGACGATCGTCACGGCCCCGGCACGATGACGCGCCTCACCGCCGTCCTCAAGCGCTCGATCGAGCACGCGCTGTCCAACCGCGAGCAGGGCCTGGATTACGCGATGCGCTACGCCGGCGACACGCCGCGACCACTCGCCGACCGCTTCATCGGGCTCTACGTGAACGACCTGACGCTCGACCTGGGCCCCCCCGGGGATCGCGGCGAGCGGGCGATCGCGCTGCTGCTGCGCCGCGCCGCTGAGGCGGGGATGGCGCCGGCGCTGGGCGAGCTTTCTTTGGTTCGCCCCGCGGGCCAGTAGGTCCGCTCTGCTCTTCGCCCGTCTTCGAGCGTGCCACGCCGACGATGAGCGGAGTCCGCGGAGCGAATCGTCGCGCTCACGCCCGACTTTCACGGATGCGCCGAGTCACTTCACCCGCTCCGGCACCCCCAGCCCATGGACATACACCAGCTTCCCCCCGGCGTGGGCCGTCATGCTCACCCACACCACCCCCGCGACCGAACCCAGCAGCGCCATCGCGATCAGCACCCACCGCGTCATCGATCGCTTGGTCGGCACCGTCAGCACGCCCAGGAACGCCATCGGGATCAGCGGCCACAGCCATCCGCCCTCGCCGAGTTCCTCGTGCTCGTGCAGCGCCGCGGCCTCGGCGGCGCTGATCGGCTGGTAGCGCGCGTTGAGCGAGAACTCGGCCGCTTCGCCGGACTGCTCGGCCATGAACGCGCTCGCGCACGCCACGATCGACGCCCCCAGCGCCACATAGATCAGCGTCTTGTTCTTCCCCTTCGTGAACGCCACCAGCAGCACCAGCAGCGGCAGGACCGCGCACATCACAATCGGCCAGTGCGTGATGATCGCGTGCCGGGCGTGGGGGTCGCTGAACAGTGAGAATGTGCTCACGGGTATCGCTCCTGATGGAGTGCTTCGAGAGCCGACGCAGCGTCCAGTTCGGCAACCGGCAGGCAGCAACGCCGCCCCGGGCCTACTTCGACCGTTTCCGCTTCGACGCTTGCGAACGCATCAACCGCGACACAGAGCGTGCCAGCGCGGCATGAAACGGCTTGCCGCACTCGGGGCACACGCCGCTGCGAATATCGGCCAGATCGTACCCGCACGCCTGGCAGTGGCTGAGCGGGCGATATCGTCGCCCCAGGCGCGGATGAACGAGCGAGAGGACGGTCATCGGAAGAGCGAAACCGAGGATGAACAGGAGCACCAACAGCCAACCCCAACCCACCCCACTGAAACCGAGTTGGTCGAGGCACCACGCCCCTGCCAGCGCCACGACGCACCCGCTGGTCAGCGAAAGAACCGGAACCACCACATAGAGCAGGCAACCGATGAGACTTTCGCCGACGCGATACCGAATCATCGCGCCGCTCCAGGTTCCTCTCCGCATTCGGGACATCGCCCCACCGACTCCGCGGCGGGCAGCCCCCGCAAGTCATATCCGCAAGCGTGGCAGACGCCGGCGCGGCGCCGTGCCCCCAGCCGCAGCACGACCACCCGGACCATCCACGCTGTGAAGCACATCGCGATCGCGCTGCAAAACAGGTTCATCGGGTGCGGCTTGCTGCTGAACTCATCCAAGAACCACCAGCGCTGCCAGCGAATCACAATGACCGCGGTCGTCACCGCGGCCACCACCAGCGAAAAAACCAACATGAACCAGCGAAAGGGTGTCATGGCTCGACTTGTTCGGCATGCCGTCACTGGATGTTTCGAGGAAGATCGTAGTCGTCCCCCACTTGGGCTCCGCACTCCGGGCAGGGCCTCGGTCCTTTCAGCCCAGAGAGTCCCGCCGTGAGTCCGCGCAGGTCATACCCGCAGTTCTGGCACGCCCGGTCCGGGTACCGATCCTCCGCCCAGTTGCACGTCCAGCCCACGATGTACACCACCAAGAACGACATCACCGGCCACGCAAGGCAAGGCAGCCCCACCGGTACACGCTGAAACGCCCACAGCGCCAGCGGCACAAATACCACCGCGTACGCCCCGATCACGACCCACCGCCACGCCTGCCGACGGTCCGCGCGAACGCGGCTCCTCATGGCAGCGCCTCCCCGCACTCCGGGCACAACCCCGACTCAAGCCCCCGGATGTCATACCCGCACTTGCACCGCGGCGTCGGGTCCAGCCACCGCACCACCGGGTGATACGTCGCTCGCCCGATCACCCATCCGACGCCCACGCCAACCGCCGTCGATACCAGCGCAATCACGGAGCTGTCGATCCCCCCGAATCGTCCCATCGCCCACGCCGTCAGCGCCGCCGGGATCAGCACGATCGCCAGTGTCCAGCACGCCAGGCCGAGGATGAACAAGAGCAATCCGAACATGAGCGAGCTTCAGAATCGATCTTCCGTTCCTACGTTCGCGGCGGCTCCTTCCGCACCACGCCTCGCGGCCACTTCGCGCCCGCACTCCGGGCAACGCCCCGCCGCCGTCCCGCGAAGATCATACTGACACGAAGCACAACGCCACGAATCGGGCTCGGGTTCGGTCATGGTGCGCACGGCGAGCCACACCATCGCGCCCGCGACGCCCAGCACGCCGACCGTCATCGCCCCGAACACCGCCGCCGCCTGCAGCCACTCGGCCCGAGCGGTGCGTCCGAACAGGCTCGGTGCGAGAGCCGCGGCGAGGCCGAGCGCCGCCAGCAGCACGGTCAGGCCGCAGGTGATCCAGAGCACCGTTGCCGACAGCGGCGGGCGCGGGGAAGTCGGTGAGCGGCTCACGGTTCACCCTCGATGGGCGCGCCGCATTCGGGGCACCGCCCCGAGCGAACGCCGCGGATGTCGTAGTCGCACCGTTTGCATCGCCACGCGTCTGGCCCGTCCTGAAGCATGCAGCAAACAAGCCACCCAACGACGCCGAACAGACTCAGCCAGGCCAGCGCGGCGTTGATCGTCGAGAGGTCGAGTGTCATCGGCCGCTGCAAGGCCATCGCGACCACCCACGCCGTGACACTCACGACCCCGCCGATCAACAGCGCCGCCGCGAGCGGCAGCCCGAATCGTCGGCGGATGGAACGCGGTCGAGCCACGTCGGACCTCCGGGCGAAGCGTGCTGCGGGCCGAGTGGGCCGCGCCGCTTTCGTCGGTTGATTCTACGCCTGTTGCTCGGAATCCTCGTTTTGTTGGCTCGCGGCGGGGGCGGGCTCGCCGCATTCGGGGCAAGGGCCGATCTCGCTCTTCGCGCGGAGGCGACGGCACACGGCGCACGGCACGTGGTCATTGAAAGGGATGAACCGAATGACAAACTCCCCCACACGGTTGGCCGAACGCACCGCGATGATGGCTCCGGGGACGCCGCCGGCAAGCGCCGCGAGAAACGTCGCCCCGGCCTGCCCGGTCGCAAGGTGGACGACATACGCCGGTACGGCGGCGCACGCCATGAAGAACACCACACACGCACCGGGAATCAGAAACATGAGCGTTGTGACCTGCGCCTCATGACGGAGTAGTCGGTACCCGATCCGAAGCCCCAACAAGACACCCAGACCGTGCCGATTCGCGTCGTACATGCCGACCGCGAACGGCCGTACCAGCGTGAACGCCGCCCCGATGAGCGCGAGCCATTGCCACAGGCTCAAAGGTACTGCTCCCCACATTCCGGGCACCGCCCCGGCGGCAACCCGTCCAGTTCGTACCAGCACGCACCGCACGGCCGCGTCATCCGCGCTCGCCTCTGACGCCGCATCTCGGATCGCACATTCCAAGCGGTGACCATCCCGAGAACCAGCAGGGCCAACAGCCCGATCGCTGCCGTCGTGGGATCGCCTATCGCGCTGACGAACGGCGGTGCCAGCGCGAGCCCGATCAGCCCCAGGGTCGCCGTCAATCGGTTCATCGCGTGCCCTCCCGCGCCCCGCGCACCTCCTCGAGCCTCTCCTTCATCACCTTCTCCGCTCCGATCCCGTCCGGCAGGTAATACCGCTTCTCAACCCCAAGATAATCCTGCGAAGTCACCCCACCAATACTCGTCTTTGACGAAGCGTCGTGCGAGTACTGGTACCCATACGCGTCTCGGGGAGTCCCCACCGATTCCACCTTGTGCCCATCCCGCAAGAACCGCGGCACCGGGATCGTCCGCCCTTCGCGCACGTCCTCCAGCGCCGCGTCGATCGCCTTATAGCTCGCGTTGCTCTTGGGCGCCAGCGCCAGATAGATCGCGCACTGCGCCAGCGTGATGCGGCACTCGGGCATGCCCAGACGCTCCGTCAGGCTCCACGCCGCTTCGGCCACCATGATCCCGCGCGGGTCGGCGTTGCCGATGTCCTCGCTCGCCAAAACCGCCAGACGCCGCGCGATGTACCTCGGGTCCTCCCCCGCTTCAAGCATCTTGGCGATCCAATACACCGCGGCGTCGGGGTCGCTCCCGCGCACGCTCTTGATCATCGCGCTGATGGTGTCGAAGTGCTCGTCCCCATCGCCGGCGTAGACAAGGGCCTTGTGCTGGATCGATTGCTCCGCCGCGGCGAGGTCGATCACGATGCCTTGAGGTGGCACCGGTCTCCGACCGGTGCTGACGCTTGCGTCGGTGTCGCCATGCGCTCCCGCATGATCCGGAGTCGATCCCGACACGGGTCGGAGACCCGTGCCACCAGGAGCCGAGCCGCCCGAACCACTCAGCACCGCCACCTCCAGTGCTGTGAGCGCCCGCCGCGCGTCGCCCTCGCTCAGCCTTGCCCAGTGCGCGATCGCTTCATCCGTCACCGTCAACGCCAGCCCGCCGTAGCCACGCTCCGCGTCCGCCAGCGCCCCGCGCACCACCTTCTCAATGTCTTCCTCGCTCAACGGCTCCAGCCTGAAAACCGTGCTCCGGCTCACCAGCGCACTGTTGACGGCGAACATCGGGTTCTCCGTCGTCGCCCCGATCAGCGTCACCCGACCGCGCTCAACGTCCTCAAGGAGCACGTCCTGCTGCGACTTGCTGAAGCGGTGGATCTCATCAAGAAAGAGAATCGTGCGGTCCTTGCCGCCGGAGTTCTCGAGCCTGCGAGCCGCATCCTCCACCACCTCCCGAATCCGCTTCACGCTCACATTCGCCGCGTTCTCACGCACAAAGTGACGCTTCAAGTGCGCCGCGATCACCTCGGCCAGCGTCGTCTTCCCCGTCCCCGGCGGCCCGTGCAAGATGATCGACGTCAGCGACCCGGCCTCCAGCATCCGCCGCAGCAGCGGTCTCGCCGCTCCCTTCGTGCCTATGTGCCTTCGTGCCTCCGTGCCTTCGTCCCCGCCTTCGCCCAAGATGTGTGCTTGCCCCGCGATCTCGCCGAGCGTGCGCGGGCGCATCCGCACCGCCAGCGGCTCGACCGCCTTGAGGCCCGCCGCGCGTTGCCCGGACCACAGATCGCTCATCGGGGCATCGTAGGGGCGGGGCGGACGCTACCATCACCGTTCCCCTGCGGGCGACCGCACGATCCGCGTCGTGCCACTGCTGGCTCCGTCTTCGGAGACAGCAGTGCGGACCGCCCCAGCGCCGCCGAAGCACGGCACTGATGCCGATCCGAGGACGGATCGGCATCAGTGGCACGTCAACGGTTTTCGCGTTCGCCCCGCCATCCCCCAGACCCCGCCCCCCGCCCCCCGCCCCCCGCCCCCCGGAGAGACGATGACCACCGCCCCCGTACGCCCCCGCAAGTTCATCAAAGAGATCGCCCCCAACGAACGATTCGAGGGTGTGTTCTGCATCGCCAACGCGCAACTCGCCGTCACCAAGAACGGCGACCCCTACCTCGCATGCCTGCTCTCCGACAAAACCGGCCAGACCCCCGCGCGGCGTTGGAACATGCCGCCCGAAGTCTTCAAGAGCCTCCCCAGTGAGGGCTTCGTCTGGGCCGAGGGGCGCACGCAGCCCTTCAAGGGCGAGATTCAGTTCATCATCGACAACATCGAGAAGGTCGAGCCCAGCCCCGACATGCTGCGGGACCTCATCCCCAGCAGCGCCCGCGACCCCGAGGAGATGTTCGCCGAACTCAAGCAGATTCTCGACACCCTCAAGCACCCGGCCATGAAGGCGCTCATCGACGCGTATCTCGCCGACGAGATGCTGATGACCAACTTCAAGCAGGCCCCCGCCGCCAAGGTGCTGCACCACGCGTTCCTCGGCGGCCTGCTCGAGCACACCTTGGGCCTGCTCAAGCTCGCCGACGTGGTGTGCCCGCTCTACCCGAAGATCAGCCGCGACATCGTGCTCGTCGGCCTGTTCCTGCACGATCTGGGCAAGACCCGCGAGCTCAACTGGGAAGGCGTCTTCACCTACACCGACCGCGGCGAACTCGTCGGCCACATCGTCGAAGGCGCCATCATGCTGCACGACAAGGTCGAGTCCCTGCGCCGCAACCAGGGCGTGCGGTTCCCCAAGCACGCCGCCACGGTGCTGCAGCACATCATCATCAGCCACCACGGCGAACCCGAGTTCGGTGCCGCGAAGATCCCCGCGACACCCGAGGCGCTGCTGGTGTCGATGCTCGACAACCTCGACGCCAAGACAACGATCGCACTGGCCGCGGCACGGCCCGACCGCCCCGCCGGCATGGATCTGGGCGGCAACTTCACCGAGAAGCAGTGGGCCCTGGATAACACCAAGTTGTTCAAGCCGGACCCGCTGGGGTAGCACACGACTCGTCCTCACAGGTTGGAGGGCCCACGCCTCACTATCATGAGGCCCATCCTCCGCGATCGCACGACCATCAACCACGTCGCACCATGCCCACCATCACCCTCAACGGCAAACCCCTCGACTTCAAGCCGGGTCAGATGATCCTGGACGCCGCCAACGCCCACGGCGTCGCCGTGCCCCAGTACTGCTATCACCCCGGCCTCTCGATCGTCGCCTCGTGCCGCATCTGCTTGGCCGAAGTCTGGGCACCCAACCCGCGGAACAACAACAAGCTTGAATCGATGGGCAAGCTGCTGCCCACCTGCCAGACCGCCTGTGCCGAGGGCATGGTGGTCTATACCGACTCGCCCAAGGCCATCCAGAACCAGAAGGCGGTGATGGAGTATCTGCTCATCAATCACCCGCTCGATTGCCCGGTCTGCGACCAGGCCGGCGAGTGCTTCTTGCAGGATTACTCCTACGAGTACGGTCGCGGCGTCTCCCGCTTCGAGGAGACCAAGGTCAAGCAGCCCAAGAAGGACCTCGGCCCCCACGTCTACCTCTACTCCGACCGCTGCATCATGTGTACCCGCTGCGTCCGCTTCACGCGCGAAGTCACCGGCACCTCCGAACTACTCGTGCAAGGCCGCGGCAACAAAGAAGAGATCGACATCTTCCCCGGCATCCCGCTCGACAACGAACTCTCGGCCAACGTCATCGACCTCTGCCCGGTGGGCGCGCTCCTCGATAAGGATTTCCTCTTCGCCCAGCGCGTCTGGTTCCTGAAGGAAACGCCCGCGATCGACCCCATCACCGCCAGCGGCGACAACATCTTCATCCACCACAACGAGGGCCGCGTCTACCGCATCAAGCCCCGCGCCAACCCGAAGATCAACAAGTGGTGGA
>JBJXFG010000086.1:0-66415 GCA_046154665.1 Phycisphaerales bacterium
GAGGGCGGGCCGGCCGCGGCCCGCCATCAGTGGCCCACTTCAAGCAAGCGAGGAGAATCAGCACTGCTGTCTCCGTGGACGGAGCCAGCAGTGGCACACCCGGAATCCTATGAATGACGGCTCCAGTTTCGCTCAGTCGGCGAACGGACCGGCGTCGAGGCGGTCGCGCACCGCGTCGCGCTGCTTGTTGGTCGGCGCTACGTCGTCAAACTCGCGGGTGAAGATGCGTCGCCGGGTCTCGCCGCTGGCACCGACCGGCGAGAGCACAAAGCCGATACTTGATTCATCGGTGATGGTGCTGATGTGGAACCCCACCTCGACGGTCCACTGCGGGAAGCGACGCGTCAATCGCCCGCCGACGCTCTGGAACTCTTCGGCATCCAGGTCGTACACGCTCTGGATGGTGGCGGCGTACTTCCGCGTCAGCTCGTAGCGGGCACCAAAGTCGATGTTCTTCGATGAGAGCTGGTCGAGCGAGCGGTACTCGACGAAGGTCGAGAAGCCGTCGCCGTGGTCGATGATCGTGCCCGCCGCCGTGCGCGAGGTGCTGCCTTCTTCCACGTCAAAGAGCACATCGCCGGTGAGGGCGACGGCGTCGGTGAGCTGCATGATGGCGTCGGCGGTGATGAACTCGCCCAGGCTCGATCGCTCGGGGCGTGCCTCGATGAAGCGTCCGAAGGGTGTTTCGCGGTCGACGTCGCCGCTGGACCACACATAATCGGTGTTGAGGCGGAGCCAGTCGACGGATCGGAGGGTGCCCTGCGCGCCCGGCGCGGTGCCGGGGCGGTGGGTCTGCCACACATTCTCGATGCCGGCGCGGACCGTGGTCCCGTCGGCGAGTGATTCGACGCCCTCGTCGTACACCGGCAGGTCCGACTGCTCGACATTGGTGCCGCTGCTCCACGCGGTGAGGCTGGGGGTGATGATGTGGCGTATGCCGTGGAGATCGAGCACGTCAGACTCAACGCTGGAATCCACGCGGTTCAGGCTGGTGGCGGCACGGACGCCCGCGGCACCCCACAACCGTTCGCGCTCAACGCCCTCTTCGTTTCCGGCGCCGCCCGCGTCGTTGAAGCGGTCGAAGCTCGTGTCGTACGCCGTGAACCGGCCCACCGCGAACGGCGTGACGTTCACCGGGCCCACGCTCAGCGGCGCTTCGATGTCGTGGCGCGTGTCGAAGCGTGTGACCGTGTCCTCGTCAAGGCCCGACGATTCGAGCACGCGCGAGAGCCGGTCGGTGGGCAGCAGCCCGAAGCCCGCGAGCGATCGCTCCCGCGTGTCGTATCCGTGGTCCGCCAGCGTGGGCGAATCGAACACCAGGCTCGTGGCGCTGAATCGCGCATCGGCGGTGTAGCTCAGCAGCCCGCCGAAGAGATCCTCACCGACGCGGTGGTAGGCGAAGTCCGGCAGCTTCTGAACCTGGTAACCCTGCGAAGTGAGCAGGTACTGGTTCGAGATGAAGTCGTTGAACGTGCCGCGGATCTCGGCGGTGATGGCCTCGTTGTCCTCGAGCCTTCTCAGGTAGAGCGAGTTGGTGAACTCGCGCCGCGTCTGCGCCTCGCGCCGGAAGAACGAATCGACAAACGCCTCGTCAGAGATGTACGTCCCCTCGGCGAACAGCGTCCAGTGCTCGTCGAGCTTCCAGATGTTGTCGGCGGCGAAAATGCCGCGGTTTTCCTGCGGCGGGTCGCGGTCGGCACCGCTCGAGAGATGGTCCTTGCCCTGGTCGTTGAGGTAGTAGGCCAGCAGCGAGCCGTCCATGTCGGGCCGGGTCCAACGCAGGTCGGTGCCGATGCCGACGCCGCGCGAGATGTACCAATCGAGGAGCAAGTCCCAGCGGCTGCCTTCGGGGGCGTTGAGGCCCAGCAGCGTGTACATATCCCACACGGTGCGGACGACGCTGGTGCTCGACACGCTCTCGAACTCGATGCGGCGCAGCGGACTGGGCTTGAACTCGCCCGAGACTTTCGGCACATACGCGAGCGGCACGCCGCCGGCGGTGAACACCAGATCACGCGCCTCGTAGGTGTTGAACGCGCGGCCCTCGCCCGAGGTGTCGCGCGTCACCGTTACGCTTGAAGCACCGATGGCGAAGTGCGGCTCGGCGAAGCTCACGTTGGCGAGTGTGGCCTTCTCCGCCGTGAACTCCTGCAGCGAGCGCTGCCGCAGCACGTCGGCACGCAGATAGAGCGGCATGCCGCGCTCCTGGTCGTAGGTCCAAAAGACGGCGTCGAGCACCACGGCGCTGTTGCGCGACACGTCGTAGTACATCCGGCTGCCGCGCAGCACATATTGATCGGGCTGGAACCCCGCGGCGGCGGCGTCGGGGCGCGTCCGCACCGAGACCTGCGCGTCGCCTTCGAGATAGATGCCCAGCACGTCACCCTGCGAGAACTTCATCCCGGCGTCGGCCCCCTCCCCCCCGCCGGGTGCTCTTGCAAGAAACACCACGGCCCGCGCCGCTTCGAGCAGCACGCTCTGACGACGGCCGAGGGTTTCGTACTGCACCGTGACCCCGCCGTTGAGCATGAGTGCGCGGGTCGCGCCGGTCTTGGCGGCGTCGGACGCGGGGTCGATCTCGACGAGCTTGGGGTTCGGCGAATAGAACTCGATCACGCCCTCTCGGGCGATGATCGGCGCGGTGCGAACGGCGATCGGCGAGCCGCCGCGGGCGCTCCGCGTGTCCACGCTGAGATCGCGCCCGCCGGGGCCGGTGGGCGGGGCCCCCACCGCTTCGGGCAGCGGGCCGGCGTCGCTCTGCGTGGCGCGATCCGCGCCCCGGATGGTCGGGCCGCTCCACACAGCGCGGGAAGGATCGGCGGCGGCGCGGGCCCGCTCGTCCTGCCTCGCGGTGACATCCGCGAGATAGCGAGCCAGCCGAATCTCGCCCTCGGTGACGAACGGGTCCGACGGCCGCGCGTCGCGCATCGGGACGTCGACGGCGACGGTGGTCGGCGCGTTCGCATCGGTGACCACCAGCGCCGTGACCAGCAACCGCGCCGCCTGCTGGCTGAGCCACGGGCCGGAGGGCGACGGCGTGCCGTCAACTTCGAGTTCGCCCGGGCCGGCGGGGTCGCGCGCGTTTTCGAGATAGAGCGCGAGCTGCTCGCCCGCGACGCCGTTGATGGTGACCGGTTCGAGCCATACCGAGGCGCGATCAGCGACGAAGCGGTACGGCCCGACGTTGATGCGGACGTCTTTCTCAAAGAAGAGCCGACTGCACACGCCGCCGTTGCCTTCGCGCCACGACCACCCGCGCATGCCGGAGAAGGAGAGCGCAAGGCGCTGCGGCGTGGCGGGCAGTTCGATTCCGCCAAAGTCACGCCCGGTGAAGGCCGCGTCGGTGTCGGTGTTGCCAGCGATTTCGGGCTGGGCGATCAGCACGCTCGCGGGCGCGCCGCACAGCGAGACGAGGGCCGCCGCGCCGAGGGCCATCGGCACGCGGGCGGCGTGTCGGCGGAATGCGGCGGTCGGCATCGGAGAAAAAGTGCCCATTGAGCGCGGCGATCGTAAAGGGGGGTGGGAGTCTCCACAAGTGACGGAGCGTGTCCCCTCGGACCTACACTGACGCCGATGCAGACGAAAGAGGAGATCGCCCGGAACTGGCTCCCGCGGTACACCGGCATGCCCGTCGCCAAGATGGGGCAGTACATCCTGCTGACGAACTTCCGGTACTACGTCGAGCAGTTCGCGCGGCGCTTCAGCTGCGACATCGAGGGCGAGAACCGCCCCATGCAGGCCGCCACCAACAACGCCGGGCTGACCATCATCAACTTCGGCATCGGCTCGCCAAACGCCGCCACCATCATGGACCTGCTCTCAGTCGCCCACCCCAAGGGCGTGCTGTTCCTGGGCAAGTGCGGCGGGCTCAAGAAGAGCACCGAGCTCGGGCACTTCATCCTCCCCATCGCCGCGGTGCGCGGCGAGGGCACCAGCGACGACTATCTCGACAGGCAGGTGCCGGCGCTGCCGTCGTTCAAGCTGCACAAGTTCGTTTCCGAGAAGATCGTCGCCCGGCACCTCGAATACCGCACCGGCGTCGTCTACACGACCAACCGGCGCGTCTGGGAGCACGACCAGAAGTTCCTCAAGCACCTGGGGGAACTCACCTGCATCGCCATCGACATGGAAACGGCGACGATCTTCATCGTCGGCCACGCCAACCAGATCGCCCGCGGCGCCCTGCTGCTGGTCAGCGATACGCCGCACACCCCCGAGGGCATCAAGACCGAGCAAATGGACGCGATGGTGACGCAGAAGTGGACCGACACGCATCTTGACATCGGCATCGAAGCGATGACCGACATCGGTGTCAAAGGCGAGCACATCAAGCACTTTGTGTATTGAGGGCAGTGGGCAGTGGGCAGTCGGGAGTGGGGGGCGACGCACGCGTGATCACGCCGCCTCTTCGGCCGGGCGGTTCGAGAGGTGCAGCATCCGGTTCAGCGCATCGAGTGCCGGACCGCGTGCCTCGTCGTGCACCGTCACGCGGTTCACCACCTTGCCCTTCACGAGGTTGTCGAGCGCCCACGCCAGGTGCGGCTGGTCGATTCGGTACATGGTGGTGCAGAGGCACTGGCAATCCGAGAGGATGTGGACCGACACCCCGCGGGCCGCCGCCGCTCTGGCGAGCCGGTTGACAAGGTGAATCTCGGTGCCGACGAACCACGTCGACCCCGGTCGGGCCTCGTTGATGGTTCGGATGATGAACTCGGTCGAGCCGTTCGTGTCGGCCAGGTCGACCACTTCCTTGCAGCACTCGGGGTGCACGAGGATCGTCGCCCCGGGGTGAATCTCGCGCACCTCGCGGCAGTGCTCCGGTCTGAACAGCTTGTGCACCGAGCAGTGCCCGGCCCACAGAATCACGCTCGAACGCAGCAACGCCTCGGGCGTCGATCCGCCCAGCGCTTCGCCACGCCGCGCCAGACGCGGGTCGTACAGCGTGGTGTCCTTCTCGGAGTCCAGTCCGTGCTTCACGGCGGTGTTGCGCCCGAGGTGCTGGTCGGGCAGGAACAGCAGCTTGATTCGCTCGCCCTTCTTCTTGGTCGCGGTCCCACCCGCCATCGCCCAGGTAAACACCTCCGCCGCGTTCGAAGACGTGCAGCAGATGCCGCCGTTCTTGCCGACGAACGCCTTGATCGCCGCCGACGAGTTGATGTAGGTGATGGGGATGACGCGGCCCTTGAACCCCTGTTCTTTGAGCGATTCGTGGATCGCGTCCCACGCCTGCAGCGCGTCGTCATACTGCGCCATGTCGGCCATCGAGCAACCCGCGGAGAGATCGGGCAGGATCACGCTCGTGCCCGCCGGTGCCAGCAGGTCGGCGGATTCGGCCATGAAATGAACGCCGCAGAAAATGACGTACTGGGCCCCCTGCGACTTCACCCGCTCGGCGGCGAGCTGCGAGAGCTTCAGCGAATCCCCCGTGAAATCCGCGTGCCGGATCACCTCATCGGCCTGGTAATGGTGCCCGAGGATGACCAGCTTGCTCCCGAGCTCACGGCGCCGCAAAGAGATGATCTCGGCGAGCTGCTCGGGGCTCGCTTTGGTATAGGTCTCGGGGAGCGTCGGTTGCCAGTGCTGCACGGGGGATGGTAGAGGCCATCACGGGCGGTGTTCATGAAGACAGTTCACCGCGGAGACGCGGAGAGCGCGGAGGCAGGAAATGTGGTTGAGTCTGATCCACGCCGACGCCGGCCCCGCATCCCATCGTTGTCACGTCACGCTCGTGACCAATCGGATCGCGCAAGGCGGCGTGGCGTCTTCCGCGAAGTGACACCGCACCGCGTCGCGCACATTCTCGCGAAGGAGGTCCAACGTATCCCCCTGCGTGAAGATCGACGAACCCACCGCCTGGGCGGTAAACCCGCCTTCGGGGTCGTTTTCGACGACAAAGATGATCTCGGTTGCCATTGTGTAATTGTAGGAAGACGCCGCCGCGCGCGCCGAGCGATCCCGAGTCTCTCTCTTGAAAGCAGCCGAGCGCTATGCGACCATCGCGTTCGGCCTCCCGACCCCCTCGGCCTCAAGCACCACCTCGGCTCCACCATGCCAACGCCGTCCGTCCCTCCAACCCCGCGTCCGCCCCCGACCGGCCAGCCCACCGAGGGCGTCTCGGAGCGCTTCGTCCGCGGGGGAGGCCCGCAAATCGGCCACCATGCCCACGGTTCGGCGGCGCATCCCGCCCCCGCCAGCAGCGCCGCCGACATGGGCATCGCCGAAGGCCAGCACGTCGGGCCCTACAAGCTCCTCCAACTCATCGGCGAAGGCGGCTTCGGCTCCGTCTTCATGGCCGAGCAGAGCACCCCCGTCCATCGCCGTGTGGCCCTCAAGGTCATCAAGCTGGGCATGGACACCAGACGCGTCATCGCACGCTTCGAGGCCGAGCGCCAGGCGCTCGCCATGATGGACCATCCCAACATCGCGCGCGTGCTCGACGCCGGCGCGACCGAATCGGGCCGCCCCTACTTCGTCATGGAACTCGTCAAGGGCGCCCCGATCACCAAGTACGCCGACCGCGAGCGACTCACCATCCCGCAGCGCCTCGACCTGTTTCAGCAGGTCTGCCACGCCGTGCAGCACGCCCACACCAAGGGCGTCATGCACCGCGACCTCAAGCCCAGCAACGTCCTGGTCTCCACCCACGACGGCAAACCATTCGCCAAAGTCATCGACTTCGGCATCGCCAAGGCCACCGACCAGCGCCTCACCGACAAAACCCTCTTCACCGAGTTCGCCCAGCTCATCGGCACCCCCGAATACATGAGCCCAGAACAGGCCGAGGGCTCACTCGACATCGACACCCGCACCGACATCTACTCCCTCGGCGTCCTCCTCTACGAACTGCTCTGCGGCGTGACGCCGTTCGACGGACGGCTGCTGAGATCGGCGGCGTACGCCGAGATGGCGCGGATCATCCGCGAGGTGGAGCCGGTCA
The DNA here is from genome assembly GCA_046154665.1 of Phycisphaerales bacterium. Taxonomy (GTDB): domain Bacteria; phylum Planctomycetota; class Phycisphaerae; order Phycisphaerales; family UBA1924; genus JAFLCM01. Next base: position 6,938 of record JBJXFG010000086.1, read on the forward strand.
AACCAAGCACCAGAGTCAGCACGGCCAACGCAGATAACGAGCCCAGAGCGTCAGCGACGGGTGCCTCCCAATCACCCACCGACCCGAGTCCAGCATCGGAACATCAACCCCAAGACCCACTCGCTCACGCTCGGGGCTCGTTGTCGGCGTCTCTTGAAACCCTCGCCAAGTCCCGCCAAACCGAGCCAAAATCCCTCACCAAACTGCTCAAGGGCGATCTGGATTGGATCGTGATGAAGGCGCTGGAGAAGGACCGCAAACGCCGCTATGAAACCGCGAGTGATTTCGCATCTGACGTGGAGAGGCACCTTGGGGGAAATGCCGTCATTGCAGCGCCCCCAAGTCTAATCTACAGATTCAGAAAGACACTTCGTCGCAACCGAACTCTTGTCGTAGCGAGCGCGGCGGTGACCATGAGTCTCCTGCTAGGAATGGCGACAACCGCGTGGCAAGCAACTCAAGCAAATCGCGAGGCAGAAAAGGCGCGTTCGGCCGAGAAGCAACAAGAACAACTGGCACATCAAGAGCGGGCATCACGTCTGGAAGCACAAGCTGCACTGGCAGTTGCTGACACCGCGAAGCTGGAAACACAGAAGGCCGAAGAGAATGCAAATCGCGAATCCTACCGCGTGCTGATCGCATCCGCAAACGCCGCCATCGAACAGAATCGCCTCTCTGATGCGCACGTTTCGTTAGATGCATGTCCGACCCACCTTCGCAACTGGGAATGGAGATTCCTTTCTGCTTTATGTGACAATCGGATTGCGGAATACTCCCATCAGCACTCTCGCGCATTTTATGGCCAACTAGTTAACGCGCACTCCACTCCAGTAGCTGTATGTACCACTTGCGGAGCGATTCTCGATACGTCTATATTCGCACATTCCAAGACGATACATCAGATATCATGTGCACAACATGGCCACATAGCCATGTTTAGACCGTCAATTCACTCACTATCCCTTCGCGTTTGGCAAGGCGATCGCACCACTCGCACGGCTATCGATTTCGGAAGACGTGGCATTCGCTATTCTCATTCATACTTTCGTGCTGGGGAAGACCTATTCGGTAACGAATACAGTACAGTGAATCACAGGTATGTCGCCATCATCGCCGACAGTCTCGCTCGTCCAATACTAGTGATTCCGATAGATTATGACGCCGAGTGCTCCGGTGTCTCTGCCTTCAGTGACAACGGTCGGTTCGCGGTATTTGTGCGATCAGGGACAATCGCCGAAGTCATTGACATCGCACGAGGCACCCGATTCGGAGCATTGACACTTTTGAACAATGGGTATCACGAAGTCAGTGCTGTCGCAATCGATTCGAGCGGCACCTTCGTTGCCGCTGCAGCGGGCGAGGTCATCCACATCCGCGACGCCTGCAATGGACAACTATTGTCAACATTGTTCGGTCCTGTTGGTGATATTGATAAGCTGTTTTTTAGTTCAGATGGTCAATATCTATTGGCGCTAGGATCTGATGAACACATGTCCTTGTGGAACACCACTTCATTGCATAATATCCAGGCACTTACAATGCCCCTTCATAGTGAGCTTATGCCGGGCGTGATGTCTGCGGATGGGTCAGCCGCCTTCGCATCTGGCCAGACTTCTAGGTCACCGGAAGACCGGCCACAGCAAGCATCGCTACGGGTCGAGCAGCTTTCTTCGATACAGTATTCTGGTTTCATTGTCTCGTTCAATCCACTTCACATCCGAAGCTCGCTGGCGGACTGGAGTAGGCTGATCAATCCGTTGCTTGATAAAGAGAATGGCGGTGACTATAATTACTCCGCTTCGTGCTTTAGTTCTGATGGCAAGATATTACTTACTGCTTTCAACGCAGTCAATGCTCGTGTGTGGAATACCCTGAACGGCTCACTGATAGACGCCTTCGGATCAACCCGGACTCGCCCATTTGATCTGGAAGCAGATGGAGACGAAGGCTACATCGCTCCAACTGGCGTGCAATCAATGGCGATGCGACCAGGCTACAACCAGTCGGCTTTTGGCCTAGCTGATGGGTCGGTGCGTCTCTGGGAATACGACTCCGGCCGAGAGATCGACACGTTCTGCGCCCACACTCTACCCGTCGAAGGAGTGGCATTTTGCGAAGATGGTAGCAAGATGGTCAGCGTATCACGCGATGGGCTCATGTGCTTGTGGGATGCGTCGACCGGGAGATTGCTGAGCGGAGTGCATGCTGCGGTACACCCGGAACTCAATCCGCGCGCATCGTTGTTGGTTTCCCTTAGCCCGGATGGCCGACTCATGGCGGTGCCGAACATGGTTGCTCACGAACTGCGCTTTCATCGAACCGCCGACGGCGTGCTTGCATATACTGTCGATCTAGCCAGTCTAAACATTATCGATTCATTCCCGAGCATTCGTATCAGCTACAGCCCGCTAGGAACGTATTGCTTCGTACATGATGAGTATGGTTACACGAACAGCATGACGAAATCCTTGTGCATTCGTATTGCTGACGGGCAACCACGAACGTTCACGGGACGATTTGCATGCGCATCACCTGACGAGACCCGTCTGATTGCATTCGGTCTAGATGGCTCAATGCGGCTGCTGGATATTGAAACTCTAACTGAAGTGTTTAGAATTGGCCCATTCGGTTCGTATTATCCGCAGGCTCGCTTTACTGGATATGGTGATGCTATATCTGTATTGACTGAGAATCGGGCGATCACCTTGGATGGCCGGTCGTGGCCGATCCGTCACAGCGAGAATGTCAAAATCAATAAGAGCCCGCCTCATTGACTTACTTGGTGCCACGATGCTCCGCCTCGGAGCGTCGTGCTCCCCGCCTTCGATCCCGACCCCCACCCCCAGCGCGACGCTGTTGCGGACAACAGCATCGTGGCACAAGAATGACCGCCGCGCGCGACCCTACTTCACCCAAATCGCCCGCAGCGCCGCATCCAAAGGATCAGCCTCAATCCCCATCTTCTCATTCACACGGTCCACAATCGCCATGCCGTCGCGCACATCCTGCTCTGAGCCCGTCTGCCACCCCAGGTACGTCAGCAGCAACCCGGCGTCCCGCGCCAGCAGCGTGTCGCGCGTCGAGCGGGCCCGCAGCTGCGCCCGCACCGTCTCCAACCGCGCGCCCCGCGGCAGCAGCTTCTGGTCATATTTCGCCGCGATCAGCTCGGGGTACGCGCGGAACAGGTTCCGCAGATTCAGCGCCGCGGAGATGTACATGCCCGCGGCGATCTGCGCGTGCACGCGCCCCGCCGCCGCCATGGGGTCGCCCTCGTGCAGCGACAAGGCCAGCGCGAATCGCTCCTCGGCGTCGAACCAGCGACCGTCGGCCAAGTGCTGCTCGCCCTTGGTCATGTGGGCCGCGAAGAACTCGTCGGTGCTCATCTTGGGCTTGAGGCTGGCGATGGTCTCCGGCGTGCCGACGAGCCGCTTGGCGTCGTCGATGGCCTGTCGGATTCGCGCGTCGCGCTGCGCCTTGCTTCCCGCGACCATCTCTTCGGGATCGACGGCCTTTCGCGTTGTTTCCGTGGGCTTTTCGTCGATGCCGGGGATCAACTGGGCGGGCTCTTTCGTGAGCCTGTCACGGTTGTCCGTCACGCGGTCGCCCTCAAGGTCGCTGCCGGAAAGCACCTCGCGGAGGCGATCAAGCCGCGCATCGAACGAGTCCGGGTCCTTCTTCTCCGCGCTCGCCTCCGCACCATCGAGCGCCTTGGGCACCTCGATGCCCGGCAGCCCGGCCTTTTCGCGCTGCTCCGCCGTCAGCTCCGTCGGCGTGCCCAGCGTGTTGACGCTGGTGTCGAGCGGGTTGGCGTTCACCTGCCCGTTCACGCGTGTCTCGAGCTGCTTGCGGAACGAATCGAAGGGCGAAACAAACTCCGGCAGTGAAGCCCCCGTCTTCTCACCCGCCGCCTCGGTGAGCGCCTTGCTCTCCGCCGCGGCAATCTGGTCCGGAGTCTGGAACCCCGTCACCGGCCGAGGGGTGAAGCCGAACACCGCGTTCCGCTGCGGAATCGACCGCACGCCCTGCAGCGGCGAAGCGATGAGGAACTTCTGATCGTTCTCTGACGCGCTCTCGGGGCGCGATTCATACGCCAGCACGGTGGGACGGCCCGAGTCGCGCAGCAGGCCGTTGCTCGTCGAACGGAGCGAGCCCGAACCCAGCCGCGTCATCGGATCGATGCGGTTGCGGTTGGCGAGCTGGTCGGTGCTGAGCTGGTTGGCCGTGATGCCGGCACTGGAGCGCTGCACGATGAGGTCGTTCGACCCGAGCGACCGAGTCTGCCCGCCGGTGGCGAAGTTGAACTGATCCTGCACCGACGAGATGCCGCGGATGTTGAGGGTGGCGAGCCCGGAGTAGTCCGAATCGCGCCGGAAGTTGAAGAACTGGTCGGTGCCGGTGGTCGAGCGGAAATCATCGGCGGCGCGATAGCCGATGTCGCCGCGGAACGACAGCCCCGCGCCGGCGTTGCCGGTCACGATCGCGTTGCGGAACGCGAGCTCCTTCTTGATGTCACGCCCCGCGGCATTCCGCCGGTTGCCCACCTGCAGGTTGGCGTCCAGCGCGTTGCCCGAGCCCAGCGCATTCTGCGCCAGCGCCGGCGGCGCAACCAACGCCGACCCGGAAATCCCCACGACGACAGTGGCCAACAGGGTGCGGTTCATGGGCAATCCTATCGGCATGACAGGACCGGGGATGCACACATCAACAGAACCCCGACCGTCAGGGAGGGGCCGTCGGGGGAAAGTGGTCAAGTGGTCGAGTGGTCGAGTGGTCAAGTGCTCGTGTGGCATTCCGGCACTTGACCACTTGACCACGTCCCCCGCCCCCCTCACCCCACCACCACCGCCACCACCTCAAACCGCTCCACATCCACCAGCCCAAGATCGCTCAGCTTCAACCTCGGAATCACCGGCAGCGGCAGAAAACTCAGCGGCATGAACGGGTCCGCATGCGGGCATCCCAGCCCTCGCGTCGCCTCGTGCAGCGCGTGCTGCCGCGCGATCAGCTCGGGCGCGGGCCAGTCGCTCATCAATCCGGCGATGGGCAACGGCAGCACCGCCAGCGCGCGGCCCCCTCGGACCGCGCACTGGCCCCCGCCGCAGTCCGCCAGCGCGCGGGCGGCGACGAGCATGTCCTCATCGTTGTCGCCCACCACGGCGAGGTTGTGCGCATCGTGCCCGACGGTGCTGGCGATCGCCCCGTTCGAGAATCCGAAGCCCTTCACAAACCCCAGGCCGATGTTCCCGCTGCCGCGGTGGCGCTCGATGACGGCGAGTTTCAGGATGTCGCGCCCCCGCCCATCGCCCGAAACCGGGTCGGCCACGATCACGCCGCCCTCGACGCGGGCGGCTTCGACGAGATGCTCGGTGACGATCTGCCGCGGGTCCATGCCGATGACGCGGATGCGGCATCCTTGCGTGGACGCGCCCGCCGGAGCGGGCACGCGGAAACTCGACGCCGAGAGCGAGCCCGGCAACGTGACCCCCCCACCGCACGGGCGTGTGACAGCCCGCGGCGAACTCAGACTCGCGCCGTCCTCCGCCACCAGAACCCCGGCGCTATACGTCTGCCGCGGAACGAAAGAACCGAGATCATCAAACACGACAAAGTCCGCATGCCGCCCCGGCGCGATCGCGCCAAGATCGGCACGCCGATAGTGCTCGGCGGTGTTGAGCGTGCCCAGCGTGATCGCCGTCACCGGGTCGAGCCCGCCCTCGATCGCCAGCCGCACGACATGATCGATGTGCCCCTCGCGCAGCAGGTCGGCGGGGTGCCGGTCGTCGGTGCAGAAGCAGAACCTCGACTTGGTGGCGGGCGTCACCAGCGGCAGCATCGCCTCAAGGTTTCGCGCCGCCGAGCCCTGGCGGATGAACACCCGCATCCCCAGCCGCAGTTTCTCGCGGGCCTCGTCGGCGCTGGTGCACTCGTGATCCGACGAAATCCCCGCCGAGACGTAGGCTTGCAAGCGAGGGCCCGACAGCCGCGGCGCGTGCCCGTCGACGATGCGCCGCGCCAGCCCCAGCCCGACCTTCGCGAGCACCGAAGCGTCGCCGTTGACCACGCCGGGGAAGTTCATCATCTCAGCGAGCGCGACCACCTCGGTGCCGTCCGCGTCGGCGTTGTCAAACAGAGTTCGCAGGTCGTCCACCTCGAGCCGGGCCCCGCTCGTCTCCAAATGGCACGACGGCACGCACGACGACACAGCCCACAAGAACCGCACGGGTGCCCCGCGCCCGTTCTCCATCATCCACCGGATGCCCGGCGCGCCCAGCACATTGGCAATCTCGTGCGGGTCGGCGACCACGCTCGCCGTGCCGTGAGCCGACGCCAGCCCCGCAAACGTGCTCGGCGGCATCATCGTGCTCTCGACGTGCATGTGCGCATCGATCAGCCCGGGGCACACGAACGCGCCCTTCAGGTCGATGGTCTTCACCGCGCTGGCACCCGGCGGCAGCGTGAACACGTTCGCAAACCGCCCCCGCGACACCGAAAACGCACCCGGAATCACTTCCCCGCCGAACACATCAACGATCCGAGCGTTCACGAACACCGCATCGGCGGGAGCATCACCCCGGCACACGGCGAGCAGTTCAGGCGACGGGATCGGCGGCGTGGGCATCGGCGCAGGGTACCCACATCCAGCGGGCACCGAACTCGCCGCGCCTCACGCGAGACGCCCGACACACCAGCCCCGAGCGTCAGCGAACTGGTCAGATTCGCTCGCCACCACAACGCCTTCAACAACCCGTCGCTCACGCTCCGGGCTCGTTGGCCGCGCCTCTCGGTGGACGATCGCACGCAACAATCCAGGCCCTACGGCCTCAAGTCCGCCGGCACACTCGTCGTCCACGTCGGTGCCGCCTTGAAGTTCGACCACGGGCGGGTGATCGTCACCCCCATGAAGTTCAGCGGCACAATCCCGCGTCCCGCCACGCCTTGCATGACGTCCTGCATCTCGTCGTTGGTCGGGGGCCGACCCCAGACCGACTGGATTCGGTGCTGGTCCATCTGGCCCCAGATTTCATGGCCGGGGTTAAGGAAGTCCATCAGCGCAACCCCGATCGGATGCCTGTACAGCGGACCGTTCAGCGCATCATTCAAGGCCACGTCGTAGGTCGGCGCCAGCGTATGAAGCAGATCGCTGTGCCGACCCTCGGTGATGAGTCGCTGCGCTTTGCCCCGCTGCGCGCAGTGCGCCTGCATGTCCTGCACCCACCAATAGCTGTCCCAGTGCGGCATCTGCGCCAGCGCGTCCAGACCGATCATCGTCGTGTTGACGTCCAGCGCCCCGTCGATTTCGGTGAACGCCGCCTCGAGGTCCGTCGGATCGTTGTCATAGGGCACGATCGGCAGCAGCGCCGGCTCGTCCCATGTGGGCGACCAGTCCGCCGCGTGGCCCCACCACAGCCCGAACTCGCGCGTCCGGTTCTGCGACATCCCCGCCAGCACGGGCAGCGTGTCCAGGATCGCCGTGCTCCCAGACTGCGCCGGGATGTTGTACCAGTTGCTGGTGAACTGGAACGGATAGTTGTTGTGACGGTTCACTTGGTAGAGGCCCGCCGCCGCCCAGACCATCTGACGCTCCCAGCCCACGCCGTACAACCCGTTCCAAACCGAGCTCCACGGCCCCCAGCCAAACGTGTCCGGCCGGCGCGTCGCCCCGTACGTCCAGCCGTAGTGGTTGAAGTTCAGTTGCTCACCGATCGCCACGATCGAGCCCGTCACCGGGCGTGCATCGCGCTGGTACCGCACCCCGCCGTAGCGGCACCGATAGTCCTCGCGATAGGGCACGAGTGTCCGCAACCACTCGTTGTTTGTCGCGGAATCGCCCTTCATGATCCGCACGCTGATGATGTACGTCCGCTTCTCGCCCGGCTTCAGGTCGCCCTCGGGGTTGTACCGCCCGTAGGTGCCCGCGATGTTGAGCTGGAACGACAGCTCCCAGTTCCGACCCCCCGTCGTGTGCTGCCAGCAGAACGACTCGTACTTGATCCGTACGGCGTGCTTGTACTCCAGCAACGGGTACTGGATCGACGCACCGATCGTGTACACCCCGTTTGAGATCACCGCCACCGGCGAGTAATAGTCACCCGGCCACTCGTACCCGCAGCACACGTACGACTGCGGCGCAAAGCACGCCCACGGCGGCTGGTCCGGCGGCGGCGCAAAGTCCGCGTGCGCCGTGTACGGCGCGCCACCGAACCGAAAATCACGCACCTGCACGTCCTCACCAAACCGGATCCCCGGCACCTTCAGCATCCCCAGCGAGCGGTTCACCACGTCCGTGTTGAGGTAGTTCACCACCAGGTCGTACCCGTCGGGCTTATCGACCAGTTCAAGCTCCGGCGCCAGCGGCACCGTCGGAGGTGCCCCTTCGAGGTAAGGCTTCCACGCCGGGCAGCCGCTCGGCGACATCACCACCGCGTTGCCCGCCAGTTCGTCCACCACCGTGATCATCTTGGTCACGGGGTCCATCGAGCACGCAAACGACACCCCGGGGATCGGCGGCTCGGGCGTGTACGTCTTCCCGAAGTTCGCGAGGAATGTCACCAGGTCCGCCGTGTTGATGGCCCGGTCGCGGTTCAGGTCGCCGTCGAGCGACGTGATGAACCCCTGCTTCCCGAAGTTCCCGAGGAACCTCACGAGGTCGGCGGTGTTGACAACGTTGTCTCGATTGAGATCACCCGGCAGGCAGCCGAGGTTCAGGTCTGGCTCGATCACGATCGGCGGACCGCCCGGGCTCCCGGGACTCTCTCCCCCGCCGGGGCCCGCCGCCGCGTGCAACCCCGAGAGAGCGAACAGCATCCAACCCATGCGGAACGCGCGGCGAACGAAGTAACGGTCCATCGTTGTTCTCCCTGTCAGAGCCGGCCCGAGGCCCGAAGCCCGATGCACGCCGCGAGGCTGAGGCACGGACGCCCCGCTGACATAAGCCTACCTCACATTCGGCGTTCCGCCAGCGCCGAGCGAAACGTTGACAGGAATCGAACACGCCGGTGGCCGAACCCCGCCATTCGCCAGACACTCAACAGGACCGAAGAAACCACGCCCCATGCTCCCCGCCGCCGAACAGCCCCACGCATCCGACGCCGAACTCGGAACAGAAGCCGCCCACGGCATGGCGTGCATGGAAATCTGGGGCGGCAACGTCGCCACCGAGCAGGCCGTCAGCACCCCGGGCATCGACGCCTACGTCTACAGCAAGCCCTACGCCGGCAGCGAAGGCGGGGGCGACATCCACTACGTCTCGCTGTGCTCGGCGGGCAAGATCGCCCGCTTCGCCGTCGCCGACGTCGCCGGCCACGGCGCGGAAGTCTCGGAACTCGCGATTCGCCTCCGCGGCATGATGCGCCGCTACATCAACACCCCCGACCAGGCACGCTTCGCCTCGGAACTCAACGCCGCGTTCGGCGGTGAGAGCCAGGCCGGGGGGGGCCGCTTCGCCACCGCGTTACTCGCGACCTACTGGGCCCCCACCGATCACCTCATCATCTGCAACGCTGGACACCCGCGCCCGCTGTGGTACCGCGCCAGCGAAAGGCGCTGGACCCTGATGACCGAGGAATCCGGCCTGCGTGCCGACCACGCCGGGGGGTGGAGCGACGACATCGGCATCCGCAACCTCCCGCTTGGCATCCTCGATCCAACCGACTATACCCAGAGCGCCTTCCCGCTCGCCAAGGGCGACCTGGTCCTCATCTACACCGATTCATTGACCGAAGCCACCGCGCCAACGGGCGAAATGCTGGGCGAAACCGGCCTGCTCAACCTCTGCGCCGAACTCGACGCCACGAGACCCGAAGGATTCATCGAAGCGCTGCTCGAACGGGTCAAGCACTTCCGCGCCGCCGCCGATTCCGATGACGACGTGACCGCCCTGCTGCTGCACCACAACGCGGCGGACGTGCCCCGCTACTCGCTCGCGGCGCGAGCGGGAATGGTCTTGCGGATGCTGGGGCTGCGGGGGTGACCGCGCCATCGATGCGCATCAATCACAACGCTCAATCAATCAGCCCGACGCTCAACCCCATCGTTTCCCGCCGTCTGGGCCACTCGACCGTTGAGCATCCTCCCCATAATCGTCCGCCGCACTAACAAGTGGTAGCACGCCAGCAGCGCCCCCACGCACCCCACCAGCAGCACCGCGAGTTTGGCCAGCGTCGGCATCTCCACATCAAACAGCAGCACCTGCCCCGCGATCACCAGCGGCAGGTGCACGAGATACTGCCAGTACGCCGAGTCAGAGACGTACCGCACCCAGCGCCACGGCTTCGCAAACAACGCCTCGCACAGACCGAGCACGCCGAACGTCGCCAGCCAGACGTACAGCACCTGCAGCGTGTTCGACACCAAGCGGCGTGCGCCGTCGTCGCTGATGAGCGTGGCCGCACGCCCCGGCTGATACGCAAACAACAGCGCAAACGGCAGGATCACCAGCGCCAGCGGCAGCGCGGCCCACCAGAACCGCCCCAGCTTCGCGGCCAGCCCACGCACCCGCAGCGCCAGCGCCCCGAACCCGAAAAACACCGCGTAGTACAGCACAACATGCGGCACCGGCACAATCCCCGTCGAAGTATCCGGGCCAAAGCCCAACGCCGTGCCGCGGTTGTGCATGTAGTATTGCGGCAGCATCGTCAACGGCACCAGCCACACCAGGCACATCGGCATCGAGAACAGCATCTTGGGCAGCCGCACACTCGGCAGCAGCGGCTCAAGCCACGCCACCACCACAAACCCTGCGTTCAGCCAGCACAAGAACCACAAGAACCACAGGTGCAGGAAAAACTCGCCGGATTGCAGGCGCGCCAGCAGCCCGGGCGATCGCGGCTCATCCGCCGCCGCTGGCTTCTGGTTCGCGCCGCCCCCCGCCAACGCGCCGGCGTCGATCATCGCCCGGATGCGCTCCCGCCCGGCGCTCACCGCCGCGAAGTCCACCGGCACCTTCAAGAAGTTCGCGATGAACTCGGTCGTCTGCTTGTCGTGACGCAGCGCATCGGCGGGCAGTTCACCCGCGGCACCCCGCACGGTCACGTCGGCCCCCGCCTTGAGCAGCCGCTCCGCCATCTCGCTGTGCCCGAAGAAGCACGCCGTGTGCAGCGCCGTGTTCCCGTCCCGGTACCGCGCGTTCGGATCGGCGCCCAGCTCAAGCAGCACGATCGTCGATTCGATCTGGCCCGAGATCGCCGCCCAGCCCAGCGCCGTGACGCCCAGCTTCGGATCGGGCTCGTTCAGCTTCGCGGCGTCGGCACCGAAAGTCCGCACCCCCTCGATGTCGCCGACGCCCGCCGCATTCCAAAGGTCCGTCGCCTTCTCGGCCGCGCCGGCCGGGGCCGCCGCACTCGCCGCGGCCTGCGTCGAAACCGCCCAGTTCGTCGCCCACCACGTCAGAGGCAGGATGGTCACGCAGCCAATCGCCAGCGGCAGCAGAATCCTCTTCGCCCGCTGCGACACCAGCCCCCCAAGCCCGCGACGATGCCACAGCATCGCCGTGAAAAAGCCGCTCAGCAGAAAGAACAGCGGCATGCGGAACCCGTGCACCCCCGCCACGAAGATCCCCAGCAGCGGCTCGGCCGGCTCGTCGGAGAGCATCCACGCGGTCCCGATGTACGCCATCGCCGCGTGCAGCGCGATCCCCAGCAGCATCGCGAAGGAACGCACCGCATCCAAATCGGAACGGCGCGCGTTGGGCATTGACTCGGCACTCATCGAACAGACCTCTCTTTCCGGCGCATGAGACCGCGCGGCGGCCGCGCCGGCGGGCCGCAACGAATCAGAACTCCAAGCATCACCGCACGCAACACCGATCCGGACCCTGCCCTTCAACGCGGCCTTCGGGCTCGCCGTGCCCGTGCCACTTCACGCGCACTTCACGGGAGGCCTACTCCACACGCTGCCATCGGAACACCTCGTCAACGTTCTTCCCGAGTACTTCCGCGATCCGGAACGCGCATTCCAACGTCGGCGGGTGGCCGGGCCAACAAGCAGGCCTTCGAAAGGTGGTATGGCCAAGTCCTCTTGGCCATGCTCCCCCAGACCCCAGTTGCATCCGACCAAGCAGCATGGCCAAGCTTTGCTCGACCATGGCACCCACCACTCCCCTCCCACCCCCCACCCCTCAAGCCACCCCCCAAAGCGCACCGACCCACTTCGCGCGCCCAATCGGGTCATCCCCGCCCCCAGAGCCAGGAACTTCGCAGGACACTTCCAACCCAAGTCCTCATAAGCCTTTACCACCACAGGCCCGAAATATCACTCACCCGGTTTGTGCGCCAAAACCGGGGCGCGGGGGGGAAGGGTGTGGGCGTGATGTCGCGCGGGCGAACCAATCCCACAACCCAATGCAACCGCCGGCCGGCCAAGCAGAGGGTGTCTTTGGCGCGTCGACGTTTCAGGTCGAGCTCGCCGAAGCCGTCACTGAGCCGCTCTGGGCGAAGTGACGGATCAGTGCCCGTCCGAACCTGACCGATGGCCCGTTCCTAGTTCGTGGTCTCGCCGCGAGCCGAAAGGCCCGCCGGGTGCCATTTCCCCTCATATGGATCGTGACCGACCCTCGGGCGAGAGCGCGACGATTCGCTCCGAAGACTCCGCCCATCGTCGGCGTGGGCCGCCCTTGAAACAATGACGATCTGTATCACATCTTCACCCGCGAGTACCGCCCCACGTTCCGCTTGCACGTCCCTGTCGCCCGCTCCACCATCCCCTTGAACGCCTTCGCCTCAGCCCGGCGGCGGGTTCGGTCGGTCGCGCCGCGGCTGGTCCATCGGTTGGCAAGTTAGTCCGCGTCGGCACCGGCCCCGAACTCGGTGCCGGCAATCCGGCGATCACTGCTCAGTCCACCATCCCTGACCGAGTGGCACTCCCCGAAACCCACCGTACCATCTCCCGCATTCACTCCGTGCCTTCGTGCCTCGATGCCTGCGTGCCTCACCTTGAACACCTCCACCTCATTCCCACTCTCCACTCAATGACCACCCCCAACCACATCGCCGTGATCGGCGCCGGCCAGATGGGCGGCGGGATCGCCCAGGTCGCCGCTGTCGCCGGCATCAACGTCACCGTGTTCGACTCCTTCCCCGGCGCGGCGGACCGGTGCCAAGCCGTACACAAGAAATCCCTCGCCAAGTTTGTCGAGAAAGGCAAACTCAGCCAGGCCGACATGGACGGCGCGCTCGCGCGCATCAAGCACGTGAGCAGCCTCGATGCGCTGCCGAAGGACGCCGACTGGATCATCGAAGCGGTGGTCGAGAACGCGCAGGTGAAGCGTGACCTGTTCGCGCGGCTGGCGCAGATGTACCCGCAGGAGTTCGTCGTGCTGGCGACCAACACCAGCAGCATCAGCATCACCGAGATCGCCGCCGCCGCAGGGCCGGGCGGGGGGGCAGGGGGAGATTCGGCGTCGCGCGTGGTGGGCATGCACTTCTTCAACCCCGTGGCGCTGATGCAACTCGTCGAGGTCATCCCCGCGGTGCAGACTTCCCCGGCGGTCGTCGAGCGCACCATCAAGCTCGCCGAGCGCATGGGCAAGACCCCGCTAAAGGCCAACGACCGCGCCGGCTTCATCAGCAACCGAGTGCTGATGCCGATGATCAACGAAGCGTTCTACGCCTGGATGGAAGGCGTCGCCGAGCCCGAAGCCATCGACGGCATCATGAAGCTCGGCTGCAACTTCCCGATGGGCCCCTTGCGTCTCGCGGATTTCATCGGCCTCGACACCTGCGCCCACATCATGAACGTGCTCGCCGAAGGCCTCAACAACGACCGCTACCGCCCCTGCCCGCTGCTGCGCCAACTGGTGACGGCGGGCCGGCTGGGCGACAAGGCGGGGCGCGGGGTGTTTGAGTATCCGAAGAAATAGCCGCAGTTCAAAGCCCATTTCGCCGCTGAGGCGAGGAGGACGCGGAGACGAGTGGCCCCTTCACGTCCCGCGGCCCGCCGAGGGTAGCCGACGTCGGAATTCACATATTGATTGAGTGGCCCCGGTTCGGTACGCTGGGCTCGGCGTAACTGTCAAGATCGCATCGACGGGACTCCGGAGGCAACATGGTTTTTCTCAGGGCACTTCTCGGCGGCATGATCGGCGCGCTCATCGGTGCCGCGGTGTGGTTCGCGGTCGCCTATTTCCTTTCGTGGAACGTCGGCATCATCGCCTGGGGCATCGGTGCCCTCGCGGGGTTCGGCGCGTTCAAGCTCTCATCCGAGCCGGGAACCAGCGCGACCGGTGCCGCGGCGGTGCTGGCGGCGATCCTCGGCGTGCTCGGGGGCAAGTACGCGACCGCCCATGTGGCGGTGAACTCGTTTGCGAGCCAGCTCGCCACGCTCACGCCCGCCTCGTACACCGACGACGACTTGGTGGTGATTCTCGCCGAGGAGGAACTCGACGCCGTCGAGGCGATGGGCAAGAGCGACGCCCTCAAGTGGCCCAAGGGGATGGACCGCGGCAACGCATCAGCGCCAGACGACTATCCCCCGAACATCGCCGGCAAGGCCAAGCAGCGTTTCGCGCAGATGAAGCCCGAAGAGCGGGAGGCGATGAAGCAGCGTGTCATCGCCGAGATCAACGCGGCGCTGAGCTCCGGAACCAGCGGCATCTCCTTCGATGTCTTCCTCAGTCTCTTCAGCATCTTTGACATCCTGTGGATCACGCTGGCCGCGGTGACCGCGTGGAAGATCGGGGCGCAGGACGACACGCAGTAGGTCCGCGGCACTTCCAGAGGCGGGGGAACACGAGAGGCGGAGGGGCCGGATCAAACGTGCCATGCGACTGATCACCAAGAAACTCTGGCGGGCCTTCCCCGAACTCGACCGCTTTGACGACGAGAAGTGTCGGCGGTTTGTCAAGACCGCCCAGCGCGGCTTCGCGCCGATGCTGGGGCGCCTGGCCCTCAACCTCGCGGCGTTCGTCTTCGTTGTGACGGCCCTCATCGCCGCGGGCGGCACGCTGGTCACCGTGTTCGCCACGCCGGACATCAACGTCTCGCCCGCGATGGGCGGGATGGGTCAGCGGTTCAACAGCAACGCATTCATGTACGGCTGGGTCGCTGTCGTGGTCGGAGCCGTGGTGGCGGCGTGCATGACCTCGCTGGTGGTCCGCGATCAGTTGCTGCGCCGTCGCGTGGCCTTGTTCATCAAAGCCCGCGGCCACTGCCCGCGCTGCCGCTACACGCTGCTCGGCATCCGCGTGCCTGAGTCGCTGAAGATCAACTGCCCGGAGTGCGGGCTTGAGCTTGAGGTGGACGAGGCGCTGACGGAACTCGCGCCGAGTGCCGGAGGAGGAAGACCGTCCGACGGAACCCCGACCGTCAGGGAGGGGCCTCTTTCGACCATCGAAGGTTCGCCCCCGCCGGCCACGCCGCCGGCGGCGTCACGAGACCGCCGCTTCGTCCGCGCCCCTGAGGAAACAGGTTGGCTGCCCAAGTGGGTGACGCCGCGGGCACGCCGCTGGCTGGTCCGCGGCGCGATCGTGCTGCCGATCCTCGTGGTGGTGGTACCGGCGGCGTGGTGGGGGTTGTCGTGGTGGTCGCTGCAGCGTCAGGCGGCGCGGGCATCGGCGGCGCGGGTCGGGCTGGTCAACATCGACAAGATCAGCGAATCGCTCAACCCGCCGGACGACGGCTCGCGCGATGCGTGGGATATCTTTGAGGGGCTGCATCTCGTCATGCAGCAGGCGGAGACCGAGGTTGAGGCCGCGGTGACCCCCGACATGGTGGAGGGGATCGAGAAACGCTGGGCCAACGACCAGCCCTTCTGCGATTTCGCGCTGCTGGTTCGAAGCTACCGCGAAGCCGACCCATCGCGGAGCAAGGGCTTCGGCCGCATCAACGCAGACCTGGCGAGGAAGGCGCTGGCCCGGATGGCGGAGCTCGGCATTGATCGGCATCTTGAAGCGTTGATCGGGGCCAGGCGCGCGGTGATGCGCATGCCGACGTTCGTGCCGGGGCAGCCGCCGGACGTCACGAGCGTTCCTTACTCGGAGCTGCGACAGGCGTGCCTCGCGCTGTGCGGGCGGATGAGCGAGGCGATTTCCGCGAACGATGAGGCGGAGTTCACGCTGGCCCTGCGCGGGGCGCTGGCGCTCACGCGGATGATCGAGCGACATCCGATCTTCGTGTCTCGGCTGGTGTCGAGCTTGCTCGAGTGGATGATCTTGGAGCTTTTGCAGGACGAACTGGCCCGGAGCAGCCCATGGCCTCTTGCGCGGCTCGACGCCGTCGAGGCTGCTCTGCTTGAGTTCTCTGTCGGAAACGTGCCGATGCGGGCGGTGCTCAACGGCGAGCGCGAGCACGGACTCGACATGATGCGGCACATGTTCGAGAACGCGGCGTGCATCGGACTGGGGCAGGCGGTTGCCGCCGCGGCGCGGTTTGCGCCCGACGGCACAGAGAATCTCCCGATCGGATCGCTCGAGGAAAACGAGGCGGACCTCAATCTCTACATCGACGCCATCATCGCCGTTGCCGAACGAGAAGGTCAGGAGTCAGGTTCTGAGCCGCCGTCGCCCCGGTTCCTGCCTGTCGCGTCGCTCGTTCCGTGGATGGCCCGAGCGACGGAGAACGACCGCGCCACCCTTGTTTACCGCCGCGGCGTGCGTCTGCTCATCGCCATCGAACGCTTTCGTGCGGCCCGCGGCAGGCCGCCGGGGTCGCTCGGTTCGCTCGTGCCCGAGTTCCTGCATGAGATTCCGAAGGACCCCTTCGCGAAGGACGCGAAGTTCCGATACCGCGTCGATCCCGGGGGATACATCCTCTACTCGGTCGGAGCCGACGGCGAAGACCACGGCGGCGTGGGTGACATCGCGGATCGCGCGTCGCTCGACAAATCAAAGAGCGGTGCTCCGGCCGACTTCATCCTGCATCGCCCACCAAACAAGCCGTGAGTGTGCCACCGACCCGTCCTCGGGTCGGTGTTCTCCTCGCACAACTGCTTCACGAATCGCCCGAACAACGAGCCCCGAGCGTCAGCGAGTGGGTCTGCTCTTCTACTTCGTGAGTCTCACGAAGACACCCGTCGCTCACGCTCTGGGCTCGTTGAAGGCGGAATGCACCCATCGCTCACGCTCCGGGCTCGTTCAAGGCCGCCCGCGTGCGCTCACTGCCCCCGGCTCACATTCCCGTCCCGGTCCGCCTCGATCAGGTACATCGTCGGCAGCAGGTAGTTCTTGCCGTCGTAGACGAACACCTGGCCGGACACCTTGAACTCGAGAGCCACGGCGTGGGCCTGCGTCAGGCGCTCCATCTCCTGCAGGTTCAGGCAAGGCAACAGCCGCATCGGCAGCAGCGACTGCGCGAGCGCGGGATCGGCCTGCGCGGCATCGGCTTGCGGGTTCTGGTTGGTCTTGCCGCCGGTGCCCGGGTCGCGGGCGGCTCGCGGCATGCCGGTGCCGTTGTCGGGGGCGAAGATGAGTTCGCCCATCGGGCCGCGCAGCAGCCGTCCGCGCCGTGAGGCGAGCATGGTGCCTTCGCGGATGAGGCGGGCGTTGGCCGCGCCGGCCGCGGAAGCGTTGCCGTTGCTGGTGTTGTCGGCGTTGCCCGCGGGCTGGGTGGGTGTGCCGCCGCGCTCGAACGCGGAGTTCTGGCCCGGCGCGGTCATGGGCACGGGCGGCACCGTCTGGTTCGGGGTGGCCTTGTCGATCTCGCGCAGGATGTCGTCGGGGTCGTCGGAGGCGCCGCCGGCCCTTGCCGGGGCCGTGCCGCCGGGAAGTTGCGAAGGGTTGACGCCGCGGCCCATGAGATCGTCGAGCCCGCGCCGGGCTTCATCGCGTTCGTCGTCGCTCATCTCGCCGACGCCCGCGGGCACGACGGATTCCGCGAGCGTCACGAAAAACGTCGGCAGCAAGTAGTTCCGCCCCTTGTAGACCGTCACGCGGCCGCTGACGCGGAACGTCACCGTCTCAGGCCGGGCCTCGACGATGCGGCGCATCTCCATCAGTTTGAGGCTGGGCACGACGGCCATCGGTGCATCGGTCACGCCGTCGGTCGTGGGATCGAAGACAAACGCCCAGCGCTCGGCTCCCAGCGGACGGAGCCAGCCCTGACGATCGGACAGGAACGCGCCCTCGCGCAGCAGACGCCGCGCGGGTCGGCGCGACGCGGGCTGGCCCGAGCCCTCGGCGGTGAGCACGACACCCCGGTTGGGAACGGCGTCGGAGGGAGGTTCTTCGGCGAAGGCGGCGGTCGAAAGCGACAACAACACGATGGCGAGCCCATGGACCGTCGATCGCAGCGTGCCACTGACCGGTCCTCCGGTCCGCGCGTGCGGCGCGCGATTGCTGTCTACTCGAAGAATCCCGGAAAAACCGCACTGACCCGCGGACGGGTCCGTGGCACGGGCGTGCCGAGCCGTGTTGGTCAGTCGCAGCATCATCGCGAAGGCTCCATCGTGCGGACGGTCAGGCCGGGAACCTGTTCTATCGGCTCGACGCCGCCGCTTCCTCCCGCCCCTCCGTCGAAGCGCCCGCGCCATGTCCGCCGGCGCTGCGGATCGTTCTCGGTGAACGGTGGCGTCACCGCAAGATCGTGCGGGCGATCGATGTTCAGACGCAGCACGATCTCGCCGCGTTCGTCGGTCACGCCCGATGCGCCGGCGACGCCCGCCTCCGACAACGTCTCAAGGCTCACCGGCAGCGGCACCTCGGACATCGCGATCGGAGCGGCGTGCACAAGGGCCCCACTCACCGGCCCACCCTCGGCGTTCTCGACACGCAGCCGGACCGTCGGGCCCGATGAGCAGCCCACCTGCAGCGTGCCCGCGAGGGCCACCAGCATCAAACCAGTACGTCGAACCGCTCGATTCATGACGTCACGATAACGCCCCCGGGCGCGGCGGACCAGTTGAAAAGGTCGCAGGAATCGGAACGCACCCTCGGGGAAACACGGGGTGGGTGGGATCGAGTGGAGCGGGCCGTCGGATTGGCCGATGGGCGCGTGTCTCCGTCGCTCCCTCGGGGGAGGGGCGGCGGGTCGATGAGACTCGGACACCGTTCACACCGAAGTAGAAGGAACCGCCATGACGCCGAACCTGAATCGGACCTCCATGTTTACCGCCGCGTTGATGCTCTGCGCCGGGACGGCCCTCGGCGGCGGATCGCACGCCAGCCCCACCGGCCACGGCAGCACGCCGCCCGCCCCCAAGCCCGCCTCCTCCGAACCTTCCAAGACGCTGCGCATGGGCGCGACGCCCAAGGCCAGCGACGACGATGCGGCCCACAAGCCCGCGGCCCAGCCCGCGTCCAAGCCCGTCGCGAAGTCCGCCGCGGCCCCCGCGACGGCTCCCAGCGCCCACGCCTCGGCGGCCGATGGCCCCAGCGCCGAGCAGGCCCTGGCGTGGCTCAAGGAAGGCAACGCCCGCTTCGTCAAGCAGAACACGGAAAACCCGAACTCGAACGCGGAGCGGATCAGCGAGACCGCCGCCGGTCAGCATCCCTTCGCGTCGATCCTGTCGTGCGCCGATTCGCGCGTGCCCGTTGAGCGGGTGTTCGACCGCGGCGTGGGCGATCTGTTTGTCGTGCGCGTGGCCGGGAACGTCGCCGGCGAGAGCGAGACCGGGACTCTCGAGTACGGCACGGGCCATCTGCACACGCCGCTGCTGGTGGTCATGGGCCACACGGCGTGCGGCGCGGTGAACGCGGCCGCCAGCGGTGCCGAACTCCACGGGGCGGTGGCGAAACTGGTCGGGCGCATCCAGCCCAGCGTCGAGCAGGCCCGCGCTCAGTTCCCCGAACTCAAGCCCGAGCAGATCACCCCGATCGCCATCCGCCTCAACGTGATGCAAACCATCGAGAATCTCATCACGCAGAGCGAAGGGATCGGCAACCTCGTCCGTGAGAACAAGCTCGAAATCGTGGGCGCGATCTACGACCTGAACTCCGGCACGGTCCACTTCCTGGGCGAACACCCCCAGGAGACGGCGCTGCTGAAGCAGCCGCGCGAGAGCGGCGACGCCCACGCGGACGCCGAGCCGAGCAAGAGCGGGCACTGATTCAACTCGTCCGATCGCGCGATCAACCCGGACTCTTCACCGCCCACCGCTTCACGCGGTGGGTTATTCGTTGGGAGATTCGAAGCGCGAGGAGAACGGGAATCCAGAGTGATACCCACTCCGGGTGATCTCCGGGCGTTCGGTGTTCGTGGGCTGGCCCGCGCGAGCGCTTCGGGGTCTCCAAAGGCCCGTCGCCACCAACCCGAAGCGCCCGCGAGGGCCGGCGCACGACCACCCCAAGCCCGTGCTTCACCCGGGATGCACACACCGCGCTTCAACCGAGCGCCAGCGCCTCATCCACGCTCGGCACGAAGGTGAACTTGGCGTCGAGTTTGAGCATGCGCAGGAACTGGCGCTGCCGTTCGGGCAAGCCGGCGATGTAGAGCTTTGCGGCGCGGTCGGCGCAGTGTTCGTCGGCCTGGAGCAGGACAGTGATGCCGATGGAGGAGATGAGGCCGACCGCGGACATGTCGAGGATGCACGTGGCGTGGTCGCGGTTGGGGAGGTGGCGCTTGACGGCGCGCAGCAGAGCCTCGCCCGAATCATGGGTGAGTTCGGGCGGACAAGTGACGACGAGGGCCTCGCCGTCACGGCCTGCGAGATGGTGGGAAGGGGCGACCACGGGCTGAGTGTGGACGGTTGTTCGGGGTTCGTCAATAGGAGGGGCGTGGGCAATGGGCCTTGGGCAGCGGGAAAGGCGTCCGGCGCGGTTGGCAGCGGCCTGTGGAACAGTTGGGGTGGCGAGCAAGCCTGTTCGGGAATCCCCATTGACCGGAAGGGGGGGTTTCGGGTATTGTTACCGGTCTTGATTCCGTTTCTTTGGTGCGTGCCGGGGCGATCCTGTCGGATCAACTCGGCACGAAAGGACATCCAGCGATGCGCATGGCGATCCACCATGTTCGGTAGTTCCGCTCCAGTGTCCACCCGCGTGGCGATTGCCGCGCGTGGCCTGGGTGTGGCGCGTCGCCTCACCGCCTCGGTCGTGTGACCGGGCTTGTGCCCCCCCTGACAACTTCAAGGCGGGCCGAGCACCCGGGCTCATGCTCTGGGTGTGTGCGGCTTCGTTCGGTCCGACGCGGGTTCTGAGTGTCACTCAGCGCCCCGGCGCGGCGGCGGTGGTTCGGCACGGGTCGCGCTCGTCCGTCCGGCTCGATTGTTTCTCATTCCCCCGTTCGACATCTCGAAGGATCGACATCCCGAGGCTTCCGACATCCCGACATTTTGGCAGACAACCCGCTGAAAGAGACTCGACGCCATGAATAACCCTGAAATGCTCCGCATCATTGAATCGATCGCCCGCGACCGCAACGTGGACCGCGAGTTGCTCATTTCAGACCTCGAGCAGGCGATGGTCTCGGCGGCCCGCAAGTTTTACAACTCGATCGATACCGAAGAGTTCGTGTGCAAGCTCGACCGCGCTTCCGGCCAGATGCAGATGACGCGTCACGGCGAGCCGATGACCATCGAGCCGCAGTCGTTCGGGCGCATCGCCGCCCAGACCTTCAAGCAGGTGATGATCCAGAAGTTCCGCGAAGACGAGCGGAACAGCGTGTACGAGGCCTTCTCAAAGAAGGTTGGCGACATCGTCACCGGCACGGCCCAGCGCTACGAGGGCGGGGCGCTGGTGGTGACGGTGGAGCGGGCCGAGGCGTTCATGCCGCGGAGCGAGCAGATCCCCGGCGAGCAGTTCAACGCGGGCGACCGGGTGCGGTGCCTGATATTGGACGTTCGCGACGCGGGTTCGCAGATCAAGATCGTGCTGAGCCGCAGCCACCCGGACTTCATCAAGCGGTTGTTCGAGGTCGAGGTGCCGGAAGTTTCGGAGCGGGTGATCGAGATCAAGGCGATGGCCCGCGAGGCGGGGTACCGCACCAAGCTGGCGGTGAGCAGCGTCGACAACAAGGTCGACGCCGTGGGCGCGTGCGTCGGCGTGCGCGGCAGCCGCATCAAGAACATTGTCGATGAGCTCAACGGCGAGAAGATCGACATCGTGCGCTGGAACGAGTCGTCGCAGATTTTGATCGCCAACGCGCTCAAGCCGGCTGAGGTCGCGGAGATCTCGCTGTGCTTCGAACTGGGTCGGGCGACGGTGGTGGTGAACGACGACCAACTGTCGCTGGCGATCGGAAAGCGCGGGCAGAACGTCCGTCTGGCGGCGCGGCTGACGGGGTGGGACATCGACATCCTGACGCCGATCGAGTTCAACAAGGGCTTGGAGACCATGTCCGAAGCCTTGAAGCAGATCGAGGGCGTGACCGAAGAGATGCTCGACCGGCTGGCGGCTCTGGGCATGATCAGCGTGTTCGACATCGAGGATGTTGGCGCCGACGTGCTCAAGCAGGAGCTGAACGTCGACGACGCGATCGCGGCCCGGATCGTCGATGTGGCGGCGGTGCGTGCCAAGGACGTCGCGGCCCAGCAGGCCAAGGACAAGGAAGAGGCCGAGAAGAAGCGGATGGAGGACGACGCCACCACCAAGCGGCTGCTCGAAGGCGGGCTTGGCGCGAACGTCGAGACTTCGGCGGCCGACGAGGCACGGGCCGACGACATCCTGGGGCTGGGTGGCGGTTCGCCGGCCGCGGAGACTGCTGCCCCCGCCGAGGCGGAGCAGCAGCCCGCGAACGGGTGAGCGTGCGTTTCGGCGTGTGATGAAGCTGATTTGATGCGTCGGTGTGTGGTCGGTTGGTTCCCTGAGATTCGTTGCAACGGAGAAGCCATTGGGTAAAGCGGCCGTCAAGAAGAGGAAGATCTTCGAAATCGCCAAGGACCTCGGGATCGAGTCCAAGGCGATCGTCGAGAAGTGCCGCGCCGAAGAAGTGGAGGGGATCAAGGACCACATGAGCGCCGTGAGCGCGGGCCTTGAGGCGACGATCCGCGAGTGGTTCAGCGCCGGCGAGCACCGCAACGTCGTCGAACACGCCGCCAAGGTTGATATCGATGCGATCAAGGCACCGGCTCGGAAGCGCGCGGCGGTGAAGCGCGCCGACGGCAGCGACGCGCCTTCCTCCGGCGAGTCGGGCGTGGCAACGGTCGAATCCGCCCCGCCGCACATCGAGACGCCCGCGGCCCCGTCGGAACCTGAGGCGGCCGCGCCCACGGCTCCCGCGGCGCCCGTCGCTCCCGTCAACGTGGCACCGCCCACGATCGTTCCCCCCGCGCCGCGGGTGGTGAACATGACGCCGACATTCACTCGGCGCCCACAAACGATCAGCGAGAACAAGCCCGCAGCCGGAACAACAGGGGCGGCAACGAACGGTTCCGCTCCCGCCGCGCCCGATGCGGGCGTGCCCGGTATCGGCAAGGCGCACCGCGCGGTTCGGCCCGAGACGCCTCCCGCGCCGACGCACGCTCAGGCCCCGACGGGAACGACCGCCGCGCCGAGCGCGCCATCAGAATCCGGGCCGTCCGGCACAAACCCTGCGGTGCCCCACGGACCCAGTCACCTTCCCAAGTCGCCCGCGGCCCATCACGGCCCGCCCGCGCGCATCGAAGCGCCCAAGCCGCGCGTCTTCAGTCTTGATCGACCCGGCACGACGCCGATGCGTTCTTCGAACCCGACGGCGGGCAAGGTCGTCGATCCGCCGCCGATGGGGCTGGTTCGGATTCAGCAGGCGCCTCCCCCACCGCCGCCCGCGGCTCCGGCCGCGCCTGCGGCGCCGGGTCGGCGTGGAGATCGCCCCGGTGGTTCGGGCCTGGGTATCGGCGGGCCGTCAGCCCCGGGTGCCCCGGCGACGCCCGGCCAGCCGCGCCCGCGGGTCGCCGCGCCATCGAATCTCAAGATCGACGCGCAGACGCCCGCCAAGCTCTCGGGCCCGAAGGTCGTCCGCATCGAGCAGCCCGACTTTGTCGAGGCCCCGCGCAGCCGTTCCGACGCCCCGCGCGGACCGCGCCCCGCGGGCGGCGGCGCTGACGACTCGAAGCGCCCGGTTCGTCGCAGCGGCGGCGGCAATGTGCCCGCGTCGCGCACCAGCCGACGCTCGGGCCGGTCGGATGTCGAAGCGGGCTCGGCGACATGGTCGGAGCGCGACCTCGCCGACCGCGAGGCACGCCTCAACCGCTCCGAGGGCTTCCTCAGGCAGCGCCGGCGCGACGCCAAGATCAAGGAACAGGTCCACGCACCAGGTTCCGCCGACCAGGACCCGGGCGGCATCGTGCAGGTCATCCGGCCTTACACCATCAAGGACCTCGCGGCGGCGGCGGGCATCAAGTCGGCCGACATCGTCAAGAAGCTCTTCCTCAAGGGCATCATGGCGAGCCCGAACCAGGCGATCGAGGACGACCAGGCCATCGAGATCATGATGGACTGGGACATCGAACTCCAGTTCGTGGAGGACAAGACCGAGGAGGAACTCGTGGCCGAGGAATACGCCGGCCGCGAGAGTCAGGACATCCGCACGCGCTCCCCGGTGGTCACGATCCTCGGCCACGTCGACCACGGCAAAACCAGCCTGCTCGACAAGATCCGCAACACCAACATCGCCGCGGGCGAAGCGGGCGGCATCACGCAGTCGACGCGCGCGTTCCGCACCGCGGTCAATGTCGAGGACAACGAGAAGTGGGTGTGCTTCCTCGATACCCCCGGCCACCAGGCGTTCTCCGAGATGCGCGCCCGCGGCGCCAACATGACCGACGTCATCGTGCTGGTGGTCAGCGTGGTCGACGGCGTGATGCCGCAGACCATCGAGAGCATCAACCACGCCAAGGCCGCGAAGGCCCCGATCATCGTCGCCCTCAACAAGATCGACATGCCGGGCGTCAACGAATCGCTCATCAACAAGGTCTACGGCCAGCTCGCCGAGCAGGGCCTCAACCCCTCGGCGTGGGGCGGCGATACCGACGTGGTGCATACCAGCGCCACCGTGGGCACGGGCATCCAGGAACTGCTCGAAACGATCGACTACCGCGCCCAGGTGCTTGACCTCAAGGCCGGCTTTGAAGGTCCGGCGCGGGGCGTCGTGATCGAGGCCAAGATGGAAGAGGGCCGCGGCCCGGTGGCCAACGTGCTGATGCAGGACGGGTGCCTCTCGATCGGCGACATTTTGGTGGCGGGGCGTGCCTATGGGCGCGTGCGCGACATCATCAACGACCGCGGCGAGAAGGTGAAGAAGGCCCAGCCTTCGACGCCGGTGCTCGTCTCGGGCCTGACCGAGATCCCGAACGCGGGCGACAAGTTCTACATCGTGGACTCGATGCGCCACGCCGCCGAGGTGGCCGAGCAGCGTGCCCAGAACGAGCGGATGAAGGAGCTGGCGACGCCGAAGCTCACGCTCGACTCGATGTTCAAGCAGCTCGAGACCGAGGACGTCAAGGAACTGCGCGTGGTGCTCAAGGCCGACGTGCAGGGCTCGGTCGATGTCATCGCGCACACCATCGAGCAGATCACCACCGAGAAGGTCAAGGTCCGCGTGCTGCACGCGGCGGTCGGCGGCGTGAACGAGTCCGACGTCACCCTCGCGGCGGCGTCGAAGGCGATCATCGTCGGGTTCAACGTCATCCCATCGGGCAAGGCCCGCGGGGCGGCCGAGAGCAAGGGCGTCGAGGTCCGCACCTACGACGTCATCTACAACATCGTCGACGACATCAAGCTGGCGGCCCAGGGCCTGCTTGCCCCGATCCTCCGCCAGGAGGTGCTCGGGCACGCCGAGGTCCGCCAGGTGTTCAAGGTTTCGCGCGTGGGCGCGGTGGCCGGTTGCTACGTCACCGACGGCGTCATCGAACGCAACGCGCTCATCCGCGTCACCCGCAACGGGATCGTCATCGAGAAGGACCGCACGCTGGAGCAGCTCAAGCGGTTCAAGGACGACGCCAAGGAAGTCAAGGCCAACATGGAGTGCGGCATGAAGATCGCGGGCTACGACGACATCAAGGAGGGCGACGTGCTCGAGTGCTACAAGAACGTGGAGATGAAGCAGACGTTGTGAAGAGGGCAGTCGGGAGTGGGCGGTGGGCAGTCGGGGAGGCAAAGGCCCCCGACTCCCGACGCCGCCTGCTGACGCGCTGCCTTCTTGATTTGTTGCTTTGGTGATTTGTTGCTTTGCTGATTTCTGATGATCGTCGCCGTGCTCCAGTTCGAGGTCTTTGTCCGCTCCGCCGAGTGTCTGAAGGACAAGCGGCGGGTGGTTCGTTCGCTCAAGGACCGCCTGCACCACGACCACATGGTGTCGGTAGCGGAGGTCGGCGGGCTGGACGAGCACCGCCGTGCCGAGATCGCGGTGGCGCTGGTGTCGGCCGACGTGGTCTATGCCAACGAGGTGATGGACCGCATCACCGAGAAACTCCGCGAGCACCGCGAGGCGGAGCTGGGGCGGGTGATGCGGTTCGTGCTCGACAAGGCCGACATGCCGGATTCAGACCTCGACGAAGAGGGCCGCCCGGCGTGGAGCGAGGAGGACACCGACGTGATGCTGCGCGGGATCGAAAAGGTTCAGCGCGACGCCGAGGGGGGTGTGGCGTGAGCAAGAGGACCGAACAAGTCAACGAGATGCTCCGCCGCGCGGTGCAGGGCGTGCTGGTCGAAGGTCTGGGCGACCCGCGGCTGAACGGCTGCCTGCTCACGGTCACACAGGTCGGCGTCGATACCGATTTCACGCTCGCGGTCATCCGCGTGAGCGTGCTGCCCGTCGCGAAGCAGGATTTGGCCGTGCACGCGCTCAAGGCCGCCGCCCGGCACATCCGGCACGAGGTGAGCGAGAAGGTGTCGATGCACAAGATGCCGGAGTTCCAGTTCAAGCTGGACGAATCGACAAAGCGCCAGGCGGAAGTGCTCGACGCGCTGGCCCAGGCGCGGATCGAGCGCGAGGCACGCGGGGTGGAGGAATCGGCGGGCGACGGAACCAACACCACGGAGAATCGCGCGTGAGCAGTGTGGACCACGGCAAGGCGTTGACGGCGTTGTTGAAACGGCTCAAGCCCAGGTACGAGCCCGCGCCCCCGCTCAAGCACGAGCCGATGGACGAGCTGCTGCTGGGCGTCCTCATGTGGGAAGCGACGCGGTCCAAGGCCGAGGCCGCGCTGAAACGTCTGCGCGACGCCCACGTGGACGACAACGACATGCGCGTGACCCGCCCGGCACAGCTGGCGGCGATCATCGGGAAGACCTACCCGAAAGTGGACGAGCGGTCGGCGCGGCTGCACGCCGTGCTCTCGGATATCTACACCCGCGAACACACGGTCTCGCTCGAACGCGCCATGGGCATGTCCAAGCGCGAGGCGGCGAAGTACATCGAGACACTCTCGGGCCTGCCGGCGTACGCGTCGGCCCGCTGGCAACTCATCGTGCTCGAATCGCACCATGTGCCCGTCGACGACCGGATGTTGGCGCGGCTGATCGCTACCGGCGTGCTCGAAGAGGGCGACGACATCGCCAAGGCCACCGGCGTGCTCGAACGCTACATCCGGCACGAAGATGTTCTTGCCTCGTACCTGCTGCTGCAGGCCTGGTGCGAAGACCCCGACGCCGAACCGGAGAAGCCGGCGGCGAAAAAGACGCCCGGTCGGAGCGCGGCGGACACGGGCAAGGCCCGGTCGCCGGTGAAGACACCCGCGAAGAAGGCAGCGGCGCGGTCGGGGAAGTGAGTTCCGCGACGGTCACGCGGAGCACCG
The DNA here is from genome assembly GCA_046154665.1 of Phycisphaerales bacterium. GTDB lineage: Bacteria > Planctomycetota > Phycisphaerae > Phycisphaerales > UBA1924 > JAFLCM01. The sequence goes on from JBJXFG010000086.1 coordinate 34,514, forward strand.
ATATCCCGCGGGCGGGGAATCGGTTGAACGTCGCGCCCCGCGTTCACCGCTTGGATTTCAGCCACTTCACCAGCTTCGCACGTTCCCAGGTGTTGATGCACCGTTCCTGCGGGCACCCGGCGCGCCGGGCGGTGATCACGCCGTAGCGCAGGTTCTCGGCGTCGTCGGGGTGGTGCGTGTCGCAGTGGATCGCCAGCAGGCAGCCCTTCGAAAGCGCCAGGCGGGCGTGGGTGTCGCGCAGGTCGAGCCGCAGCCAGTTGGCGTTGATTTCGAGCGCGGTGTTGTGCTCGGCGGCGGCGGCGCAGAGTTCCTCCATCGCCGGCTCCAGCCCCTCGCGCTGCGCGATGATGCGGCCAGTGGGGTGGCCGATGACGTGTACCAGCGGGTGCCGGATCGCCTTGAGAAGACGCTCCGTCGCCAATCGCGGCTCTTGACGCAGCGAAGCATGCGGCGAGGCGATGACGACATCAAGTTCGGCGAGCAAATCGTCGTCGTAGTCGAGCGTGCCGTCGGAGAGAATGTCGACTTCGCTGCCGACGAGCAGGGTGATGCCGGGGACTTCCGCCTGGGCGGCGCGAATGTTCCGGATGTGCTCGCGGAGTCGCTCGGGCGTCAGGCCGTTGGCGATGACGCTGGACTTGGAGTGGTCGGTAATCGCCAGAGTGTGAAACCCGCGGAGCTGGTAGAGCGTGGCGAGTTGGACGATGGAGAGGACGCCGTCGGACGCGGTGGTGTGGGCGTGCAGTTCGCTGCGAACGTCGGCGAGTTCGATGAGATCGGTCGGCGGCGGCGCGTCGAGCTCGCCGACCGATTCGCGGAGTTCCGGCGGGATGAAGGGCAGGCCCAGGGCCTTGAAGACGGATTCTTCGGTGTCGCCCGCGACGGCTTGCTCCAAGCCGTTGGGGCGGTGCTGGTGCGGCGTATCGTTGTCGTCGAGCTTGAACAGGCCGTACTCGTTCAGCGTCACGCCGCGTTTGAGGGCTCGCTCGCGCAGGCGGACGTTGTGCTCTTTCGATCCGGTGAAGTACATCAGCGCCGCGCCCCATGATTTCGCGGGAACGATGCGCAGGTCAGCCTGCACCGTTTTGCGCTCGAAAGTGAGGCGGATCGAGCATTTGGTCTCGCCGCGAATGAGAACCTGGTTCACCTCGGGCATGGTGCAGAAGGCCTCGCGGAGTCTCTCGGAGGCGGGGCCTGGCGCGACGGCGAGCAGGTCGATGTCGCCGATGGTTTCTTTGCCGCGGCGCAGCGAGCCGGCGTACTGGACGCTCTCGACCCCGGCGACCTCGGCGAGGCGGGACTGCAGCGCCTCGGCGATCGGCAACGCCCGGCCCAGCAGCAGCCGCTGCTCGCCCTGGGCCACGGTCTCCAGGCTCTTTTTGATGTTCTCGACCGTCTTGGTGCCCATGCGCGGCACCTGCATGATGCGTCCGTCGGCGATCGCGGCCTTCAGGCCCGCCGTGTCGGTGACGTTGAGCGTTTCCCAGATCGCCTTCACCGTCTTGGGGCCCAGCCCCGGCACGCGCATCATGTCGAGCAGGCCGGCGGGCACGCGGGTGAGCAGCTCGGCGTGCTCGGACATCGCGCCGCTCTCGGCAAACTCGGTGATCTTGGCAGCGATCTTCACGCCGATGCCCTCGATCGCCGTCAGAGCTTTCGTGTCGTGGGCGATAGGCTTGAGATCGGCGGCGTGAGCCTCCACCGCACGGGCCGCGCGGGCGTGGGCGTTCACCTTGAAACGATCCTCGCCCAGCAGCTCGAGCATCCGGGCGATCTCATCAAGGCGGTCGGCGGCGTCCTGGTTGAAGCTCACGAGGCCTTCCCCCGCCGCGGCTTGTCGGCGTTCTTGGCCCGCTTGGCCGCGGGTTCGCTCGGGGTTTGAAGGGGCGGTGCCGGGACATACGCACGCTCGACGTGCTCGACATAGCCCTCGCCCTGGCGCGGCTCGGAGCGCACATAGAGCGTGGGTTCCTCCGGGCCGCGGTCCGACGCATGGAAGGAAGACACGCGGGCCTCGACGGCTTCAACGACGGCGCGGCGTTCGTGCTCGGGCACCAGCAGCAGCGCCGCGACCCAGCGGCGGACCAGGTCGGAACCCTCCGGCCCAAAGGCGCGGAGCACATCAACCAGGGTTCGTGCGTGGTCGTTGGGGAACAGCGTTGGCGATCCAGAGGGCGCGGTACCCCGGCTCGACGTCGGGGGCGGGGTAGGGGCCTGGCCCGGGCGGAACGGTGTCCGACGCGGTTCCGGGCTCGTCGGCGGAGTCTGTTGGGGCGGCCGTGGCATCGGTGGTCGGCGGGGTGAAAGTCACGATCTCAGGCGTGCCCCCGGCCCCGCCCGCGGCACGAAGTCGGGTTTCGAGCGTCTGCACGTACGTCTCGATTCTATCGACTCGGTCGGTGAGTTTTTCGAGCGCCCCCGCCACCGCCGCGAGAAGATCAGACGGGCTGGAGGTGCTGAGAGCGTGGCGTCGGCCGTCCTTTTCGCGCATGGGCCCGCGGCCGGTGAGCATCCACTCGGCGCTGACGCCGAAGCGGTCGCACATGGCCGAGACGAACTCGATGCTCGGGGCGGCGCCGAGCATGTAGCGGCGCACCGTCTCGGTGTTCTGGTTGGTGATTTCGCCAATCGAGCGGTACGAGCGCTGACCTGCGACGATGCGGAGGCGTTCGTGGAGGCTTCCTGGTTCGGGTTCCATGGTGGGGGGGCGGGGGGCAGAAGCGGGAGTCGGGAGTGGGTAAAGACGCTAAAGGTGGGGCCGGGATGCCTCATCCGCCCCGCGACGGGGCGTTAGGTTGGCCTCTCGTGGCGAGAGACTTGCCCCGTGCTCACACGAAAATCGACCGACATGAGAAGATTATGCGATATCGCCGAGACCGAGGCCCTTTCCGTGGGCTTTCAGCAGGCGAGATCGTACTTTCGTGTCGTCGGGGTTCGAAAGTTCGGGCGAGCGGTCGATCCACGCTGCGGCGTCGCGTCTTGCCATCAGCAACAAATCTGTGTCTTTCGGGAGTTCGGCCACACGGAACGGTGCGAGGCCGGATTGCCGACCGCCGAAGATGTCTCCGGGCCCTCGGAGCGCGAAATCAGTCTCGGCGAGCTTGAAGCCGTCGGTGGTGGAAACCACGGCTTTGAGGCGGGTCAGTGATTCGTCGGTGGTGGGATCAGAAATCAGCACACACACGCCGCCCAGCTTGCCGCGGCCAATCCGGCCGCGGAGTTGGTGAAGCTGGGCAAGCCCGAAGCGGTCGGCGTTCTCGATCACCATGATCGTGGCGTTGGGGACATCCACGCCGACCTCGATCACGGTGGTCGCGACCAGCGCGTCGACTTGTCCCGCGCGGAATCGCTCCATGATGGTCTCGCGGGTGGAGCGTTTGAGCTGGCCGTGGACCGCGGCGAGGCGCTTGCCGGCGAGCGAGCCTTCTTCGAGTTCCTTCAGGAGCGAGCGCACGTTGGCGAGTCGGGCGGCCCCGCCCGTGCCTGAGTCTTCGGCATGTTCGAAACCAGTCGCCGACGCGCCGGCGTCGCCCCCCACCGCCGGCACCACGATGAACGCTTGCTGCCCCTTGTCGAGCTTCTGGCGGACGAAAGCGTACACCTCGTCGCGCTGCAGCGGCGTGACGAGCCGCGTCTTCACCGGCTTGCGTCCTGGCGGGAGCGAATCGAGCGTGCTGACGTCGAGATCGCCGAAGATCGTCAGGCTGAGCGTGCGCGGGATTGGTGTCGCGGTCATCACCAGCGTGTGGGGCATGGCACCGGGATCGGATGACTTTTCGCGGAGGACGGCGCGCTGGTGGACGCCGAAGCGGTGCTGCTCATCGATCACGGCGACCGCGAGGTCGGCGAAGCTGACGGACTCGGTGAGCAGGGCGTGGGTGCCGATGGCCAGATGAGCATCGCCGCTCTCGATTCGGCGCAGGACGGCGGCACGCTCGTCAGCGCCCAGCGAGCCGGTGAGCAGTTCGACCCGGACGTCCGACCCGGCCAGCAGGCGGGAAATGCTCGCGAAATGCTGCTCGGCGAGCAGCTCGGTCGGGGCCATCAGCGCCGCCTGCCGCTTGTTCGCGACGGCGATGAGCATGGCGTAGAGCGCGATCACCGTCTTACCCGCGCCCACGTCGCCCTGGATCAGCCGGTTGGCGGGGGTCTCTTTGGTGAGGTCGTGCGCGACTTCCCGGATGACGGTTTCCTGGGCCGCGGTGAGCGCAAAGGGCAGTCGCGCGCGGATGTGCTGATCGATGGCGGTGGTCCAGCGCAGGGCGGGGGCGTGGTGCCGTCGCTTCAGGTGGGCCCGGCGGAGGTGGACGCCCAGTTGCAGCAGCAGGAACTCGTCATAGGCGAGACGACGCCGCGCGGACTTCGCGTCGTCCTCGTCGCGCGGGGCGTGCATCATGCGGTAGGCGTCGGCAAGTTCGGGCAGTTCGCGATCCTTACGAAACGCTTCGGGCAGGTGGTCTTCGATGAGCGCGAGGCCGGGGTCGAGGATGCCGCCGATGATCTTCTCGATCCGCGTCGAGGGTAGCTCTTCGGTAGCGGGATACACAGGACGGAATCGATCGTCGGTGGCGGCGGGTTCGGGAGCGGTGTCCTTGATGATCTGGTGGCGCGGGTTGACCAGTTGCAAGCCACCACCACGTCCCCCGAAGCGTTTGGCCTTGCCCTGCACGCGGAGCCGTACGCCCGGATGGATCGTGCTGGCCAGGAACGTCTGGTTGAACCAGACGAGATCGATGCGACCCGTGTGGTCGAGCAGCGCGGCTTCGAATCGCGGCTTGCCCCGACGCACGACGCGGCAGGCGGTGACCTCGCCGCGGGTGGAAATGACCTGGTCGGCGGCGAGTTGATCGACCGGCGCCTCGGCGGCTTCATATTCGTGCCGATGCGGAAGGTGGTTCAACAGGTGAGCCACGCACTTGAGGCCCATCGAACGCAGGATCGCAGCTTCACGCGGCTTGACCGCGGGCAGGGCTTCGACGGGCGTGAGCAGCGTGATGGGAGCCTCGGCGTCGGGCACGGGGGCAGGGTACCGGGGGATTTGCGGGGGACGCGCCGCGATGACGCCGCGAAGCAACTGGGACGCCTGTCGTACGGGAAGAAATCGGTGCCGGTACAATGGGGCATGTTCCCGCGCGAGCGGTGCCCGTCGGCACCCTCGCGGGGCCCTGGAGTTGTCTGGCCATGCGCACGAGTTGCCTGGGATCGTCGATGCTGAATCTGGTGGCGGGCGGGGTGGTTTCGGTGGCGATGGTCGCGACGCCTGCGGCGCTCGCCCAGGGCAGCGCGTCGGCGGCGACGAACGCGACCGCCACCGCACCCACCGGGGACTCCAAGCCGGCAGGGTGGTCGTTCGTCGAGAAGGCCAACGCCGCGGTCGCCATCACGCCCGGAACCGAAGACCTCACGCCAATTCTCTTCCCCGCCGTCGCCGCGATGGACCCCGTCCCGAGCGGGTTGGAGAAGACCGACGCGGCGATGCTGTTGTCGCCCAAGAGCAAGGAGTGGACCTCGGCGAAGTCATGGGCCGAATCGGCCAACCAGCAGGCCGCCCTCAAGGCGCTCGCCACCGTGACGGACACGAAGAAGAAGTTCCTGCTGGCCATCCCCTACGGCGGCGGCAAGGACGTCGATCCGGCGTGGAAGAAAGCCGGGCTTTACGTCGAACTTCCCGCGACAGGGCTCCTGCAGGGCGCGAGGTATCGGTACCGCTTTGCGCTGGAACGGCTGGTCGCGCTGGTCAATGTCGAGGCCACGCGCAAGGCCGAAGAGGGCAAGGTCGACGAGGCCCTGACGCTGTGCACGCAGTGGCTGCGGCTGGCGCGGATCATCACCGAGCGTGAAGCAGTGCGCGAGCGCCGCTGGGGCATGAACCAGATGATGATGGCGGCGGAGCGCATCCGCGATATCGCGTACACCTACCGCGAGAAACTCTCGGCCGAGCAGTTGCGGGCCGCCGCCGATGAGTTGGACGAGCGGCTGGTGCAGGCCCGTCGGATCCGGTTGCCGGTGGTCGAGCGCCTCGCCGCCGAGCAGTTGATGGAGCGGGTGATTGAAGAGAAGGGCGAGGTGAACGCCGAGAAGTTCGCGGTGACGATGGCTCGGCTGAGCGCCGACGCGCGATCACTGAACCTGTTCGGGCAGGCGGCGTGGTACCGCGAGCTCTCGAAGGGTCACGCCGGGTGGTTCGACACGCGCGACCAGATCCGCAAGGTGTTCGGCGGCTGGGAAAACCGCTGGAACGTCGAGGACTTGCACGACGCCCTGCTCCAGATCCCCAGCGACTACGCCAAGATGGACAAGGGCAAGTTCGCGCTGATCGAACTGACCGCCAACGAGATGGAGGGCTTCGAATCGCTCCGCCTCGACCTGCTCACGGCGATGGCAGGCACACGGGTTTCGCTGGGCGTGGCGGGCTACGAGCGCAAGGAGAAGAAGTGGCCGCCGAACGTGAACGCGATCGCGCCGACGTTCGTGCGGGCGCTGGACACCGATCCGTACGGGTACGACAAGCGTTTCGAGAACCTCAACCCGTTCTTGTTCAAGGTGCCGATCCGGGATGACGTGAAGCGCGAGCGTGAGACGCCCAAGGCGCACGAAATGACGGTCGGCGTCGGCCCGGCCGGTTCAACCACCGCGATCGGGATCGGCCGAGCCGAGATCGGTCAGCCCGCGCCGGAGCTGCGCGTCTACGACCCCGTCAACGGCGAGGTCTCGCTGGCTTCATACAAGGGCAAGGTGGTCTTCCTGAAGTTCTGGGCCACCTGGTGCGGGCCCTGCATCAAGTCCATCCCGCACACCAACGAGATGATGGAGAAGTACGCGAGCAACGGCGTGGTCGTCCTGGGCATCTGCGACGATGACGGCGGGAACGAAATGGCCAGCGTCGTCAAGGACAAGGGCATCAAGTTCCCCACCGCGATCGACCGCACAGGAGCCATGCAGAAGGCCTACCGCGTCCCGTTCTGGCCCGCGGGATATGTGATCGACCGCGAGGGCATCTTGCGCGCCGCCAAGTTCAACGCGTACTACGGCGAGAAGGAACTCCTTCAGGTGCTGGCGACGCAACCGCAAGGAACGACGCCGCCGGCCGCCGCCGAGGCCCCGAAAACTGAGAACGCGGAGACTTCCGCCGCGAAAGACGGCGAGGCCCCGGTCGAACCGGCGGGGACGCCCGGCACCGGCTCTTTCAAAGCGAGCGTCGACCAGAAGGACTTCCTGCTGTGGTCTGTCGGGCCCGATGGGATCGACGACCAAGCCAAGTCCGTCGGCTCCGGCGGTTCGGACATCCTCATCTGGCCGCCGATCGTCTCGCTGCGACGGGCGAATCCGGGGATGTGAGCGCGATTTTTCGATGGATCATCCGAGCCCCGTGCGCGAGCACGGGGCAACTTTCCATCAGCGTGCGGGGTGCGACCACAGCGCGAAAACGAGCATCAAAGGAAGCATGGAACGTGGCCCCGAGCTCGCGCTCGGGGCTCGGATGATCGTCCACGCCGCCGTCACGCTCACACACATCCTCCCCCGCGCCCTCCGCCTCTCCGCGCTGACTCCCCCTTCCCCCGAGCAAAACGCGCGTGAGCGGAATACCCTTCGCCCCTATGCCTCACAAGCTCGTCATCATCGGATCGGGCCCCGCCGGATGGACCGCCGCCATTTACGCCGCGCGCGCCCAGCTTGACCCAGTCGTCTACATCGGCGTGCCCAAGCAGACGCCGTCGATCGTGCTCCCGGGCGGGCAACTCATGCTCACCACCGAGGTCGAGAACTACCCCGGCTTCCCCCACGGCGTCACCGGCCCCGAGATGATGGCCATGTTCCAACAGCAGGCCGACCGCTTCGGCACCAAGGTCATCAGCGCCGACATCGCCTCGTGCGACTTCTCGAAGAAGCCGTTCCGCCTTGCCACCGACGACGGCAACGGCAAGACCGAAACCATCGAAGCCCACAGCGTCATCATCGCCACCGGCGCCGTAGCCAACTGGATCGGACTCGACAACGAGATGCGCCTCGCCCGCCAGGGCGGTGGCGTCTCCGCCTGCGCCGTCTGCGACGGCGCTCTGCCCGCCTTCCGCAACCAACCCCTGGCCGTCGTCGGCGGTGGCGACACCGCCATGGAAGAGGCCACCTACCTCACCAAGTTCGGATCGACCGTCTACGTCATCCACCGGCGCGACAGCCTGCGGGCCAGCAAAGTGATGCAGCAGCGGTTCATGTCGAAGCCGAACGCGAAAGTGCTGTGGAACAAGGTCGTCGTTGACGTCCTCGGCAAAGACCACATCGAAGGCCTCATGCTCGAAGACACGGTGACGAAGGAGCGCTCACGGCTGGACGTGCGCGGCTTGTTCGTCGCAATCGGCCACACGCCCGCCACCGGGTTCCTGCAGGGAACGGGGCTGAAGTTCAACGACAAGGCCTACATCGACCTCGAACACCGTCACAGCGCGACCAACATCGAGGGCGTGTTCGCGGCGGGCGACGTGGCGGACGCCGAGTACCGCCAGGCGATCACGGCGGCGGGCATGGGCTGCCAGGCGGCGCTCGATGCCGAGCGCTGGCTTGGGCGGATGGGGCTGGCGTAAAGACCCGCGGCGCACGAGCAACTGCATCATCCGAACCCTGAGCGCAAGCTCAGGGCCAAGGAACTCGCAAGACGCATCCCAACATGCCAGCATCGCAAGAGCCGAATGCGCCGCTACGGCTGCTTGCCTCGTCGCGGCTTTGCCGACTTGCTGCTTTGCGGCGGCCGCGCCTCGCCTCCTTGGCCCCGTGCTCGCGCACGGGGCTCGGTCGAACCCGAGAGCGTGCCGCCCTCGCCGCCCGAAACCAGTTTGACCCGCGCAACCGCCGCCCCGCACGCGCGGATGAGCGCGTTCTCGCCGCCGTCGCGGAGCCAGCGGTCGAGCACGAACTTGGTCGCCGAATCGTCAACGGTGATGGTGAGCACGTTGCGGTGCAGCGCGGTGACGTTGGTGCGTTCAAGAAGTTCGGGCGGGCACGCCGTGGCCCAGGCCGCGCCGATGTTGCCCAGGGATTTCGCAGCCCGGCGCGTGGTGTCGAGGGCGGCGGAGAGATCGCGCGTGATGACCACCTCGCGCTCGGGGCGCAGCCGCGACTTGCGGAGGTTCGCGACGGATTGGGCGAAGGAGTTTGGGTCCACGGGGGCGGGGGGGCAGGCGGGCGGGGGGGCAGGGGGGCAGAGCAGCAAAGCAGCAGAACAGCAAAGCAGCAAAGGGGACGCGGGGTTCCCGTTCACGCCCGAGCGTGCGTCACCGCCTCCACGGCGTTCTTGAACATCATCAACCCCGGCGTATCCCCGCGCTTCACATCATCGGGTAGCGCCGTCGCAAACGGATGATGCCCCCACGACAGATACCGCTCCGGGTGAGGCATCAACCCAAACACCCGCCCCGTCGGATCACAAATCCCCGCGATCCGGTTCGTCGACCCGTTGTCGTTGTCGATGTAGCGGAGCGCCACCTGCCCCCCGGCTTCCAGCGCCTCGATCACCGCGGGCGATGTAGCAACGAAACGCCCCTCGCCGTGCGCGATCGGCAAAGTCATCGCCGCATTGGTGGCACCGGCATTGGTGGCACCGGCTTCCAGCCGGTGCGGACCGTGATCCCCATCAACACGCCGACGATCAGAGCTCGAACCCTCCCCGTCCCCACTCCACCGCTCCGCCAACCCGCGAGTCCAAACACAAACCGACGAAGCCACCACCTCAACCCGCAGCCACCGATCAATAAACCGATTCCCGATGTTGTCCGTCAGCGCCACCACCGGCTCGGGTGCAGCATCCCCTTTCCCACCCCCCGGCAACAACCCCACCTGCACGAGAATCTGGAACCCGTTGCAAGCCCCGATCACACAAGCCCCACGCTCCACCGCCCGCCGCAGCGGCCCATAGAGCCGCTCCCGCAGCCGCATCGCAAACACCCGCCCCGAAGCCACATCATCCCCATACGAAAACCCGCCGGGAAACCCGAGCAGATCAAACCGCTCCAGCATCGCAGGCTCGGCAATCACCCGGTCCAGGTGCGCCGTCTCGCAAGAAGCCCCGGCGAGCACAAACGCCCGCACCATCTCCGTATCACAGTTGGTCCCGGCGGCTCGGATGACAAGGGCTTTTGGCATGGGGACTCAGAGTTTCAATGCGGAGTTCGCGGAGGGCGCGGAGAGGGAAAGGAATGGGCTACCAGTTGAGCGTGCCGAGGAAGGCCTGGCGGAGGTCGGAAACTGGGACGTCGAGCAATGGTGTCTTTCCGTTGTCTTTGAGCACGCGCAGCCTCCCGCTGCTCGTCACCCGGCCGAAGCGCATGAGTTCGCCGCTCCAAAGTTCATCGGCGTCGGAACCCCGCATGATGGCGGGATCATCGGCGCAGCGAGCTGGCTGAAGGATATATGCACCTGGTTGCTCAAAGAACGCCGAAGACAGCGGGTTTGTCCCGGAATCAATGGACACCACACCGGAGAGCATGAAGTCGGACGCCGACAGGTCTGCGCCGACGGACGACGCCCCGTCGGCGTCTGCTGCCGCGATCAGCATCTCTGCCACCGCCACGAGGATGCCGCCTTCGGAACAATCGTGAAGGGCGTGCGCATGACCGTGTCGGATCAATCTGGCGATACAACGGGCGATGCGCGGCGTTCGTTCGAGCATGTCGCCTCGACCATAGTCGGCTTTGAGCGGCCCATCCGCGCCGGTATGGAAATGGAGCGTCTTCGGCGCGATCACGCACAGGTCTTCCGAAACGGTCGCCGACGGCCGCTTCGCATCCATCGTCACACATTTCGAAACATCCGTCACAACCCCCATCCCCGTAATCAAAAGCGTCGGCGGGATCTCGATCACTCTCCCATCCGCCAACCTCAACTGATTGTTCAGCGAATCCTTCCCGCTCACGAACGGCGTGCGATACGCCTTCGCCGCGTCATAGCACCCCTCCGTCGCGCGCACGAGCGAGGCCAGATTCTCCGGCTTGCCGCAAGAGGGCCAGCAGAAGTTGTCGAGAATAGCGATGCGGTCGGGGTCGGCACCGACGCACACGAGGTTGCGCACGCACTCATCAACCGCGGCAAGCGCCGCCTCGTAGGGGTCGCCGCCGTTGATGGGGTCGCCAAGATGCACCGCCATGCCGCAGGCGATGGCGAGGCCTTGCTTAGAGCCCGGCACCGGCTGAATCACCGTGGCGTCGCCCGGCCCGATGCCGCCGGGGCCGACCAGCGGCTTGACGACGGTGTTGCCGCGGACTTCGTGGTCATACTGCCGGACGATCCAGCGCTTGCTGGCGATGTTGGGGTGGGCGAGAAGTTCAAGGAGGCGGGTGCGGAGATCGGGGGAAGGGGCGTTGGGGAGGTGGCCAGTGGCCATTGGGGCGGAACGAGGCGAAGACGTGGCGTGGGCGTCTTCCCCATTCGCCAACTGGCCACTCCCCACTGGCCCCCCGCCCACCCACACCGCCTCGCGCGTCGGCATCGGGATGCCCTCGTGCAAGAAGTGCATCGGCAGTCGCCCCACTTCGTTGCCGTGGAAGTTCAGGATCAAATCCGCACTCGGCGTGCCGAAATGCCCGAGGTCGGCGAGCAGGACGCCCTCTTCGTCGCAGATTCGCTGCAACGCCGCCACATTCTCCGGCGGCACCGCCAGCACAAACCGCTCCTGGCTCTCGCTGATCCATATCTCGTCGTAGCGCAGCCCGGCGTACTTCAGCGGGGCCCGCTCAAGGTGAACTTCCGCGCCGAGCTTTGACCCCATCTCGCCCACCGCCGACGAGAAGCCGCCAGCACCGCAGTCGGTGAGGCCGTGAAAGAGGGGGGTGGGGGTGGGGGGGGGACGGGAGTCGGGAGTCGGCAGTCGGGAGTCGGGAAGAACCGTCTTTGCCTTTCCCCACTCCCGACTCCCCATTCCCGACTCCCGCCGCGCCCGCGACGTAGTCGCGTGCCCGAATGATCGCGTCGAGCGTGCGCTTCTCCTCGATGGCATTGCCAATCTGCACGGCGTGGCTGAACTCATCGGCGTGGGTGTCGGTCAGCTCGGCGCTCGAGAACGTCGCGCCATGGATGCCGTCGCGCCCGGTGCGCCCGCCCAGCGCGATGATTCGGTCACCCGGCTTCGCGCCGCCATGAACCATGTCGGCGCGCATGAGGCCGATGCAGCCGCAGAAAACCAGCGGGTTTCCGACGTAGCGGTTATCGAAGTAGACCGCCCCGTTGACGGTGGGGATGCCCATGCGGTTGCCGTAATCGCGCACGCCGTCGACCACGCGGGTGAGAACGCGGCGCGGCGGCAACACACCCTTCGGCAACGCGTAGGGCGTGCCTTCGCGGCGCGAGAGGGCCGCGGCGTCAAAGTAACTTCGTGCCTCCGTGCCTTCGTGACTTTGTGCCTGCCCCTCCGACCAATCATCTGGATACGCCACGCAAAAAACATCGGTGTTCGCGATCGGCTGGGCCCCCAGCCCCGTGGCGATAACGTCGCGAATGCACCCGCCCACACCCGTCGCCGCGCCGCCGTAGGGCTCGATCGCGCTGGGGTGGTTGTGCGTCTCGACCTTGATGCACACCGCGTGCTGCTCATCAAACCGGATGACGCCCGAGTTGTCCTTGAACACACTCAGCGTCCAATCCACACCCTCTTCGATGAGCTCGAAAGTTGCCGCGGCCACGGTGCGCTTCAAAAGGTTGTCGATGGTGACCGAGCCGTCGGCGTTCACCGTGTGACCGGCACGACCTTCCCACTTGATCTTTCCCCCCTTCGTGCCTTCGTGCCTCCGTGCCTCCGTGCCTTCTCGATACACAATCCTGCTCTTGAGCGTCTTGTGGACGCAGTGCTCGCTCCACGTCTGGGCGAGCGTCTCCAGTTCGATGTCGGTCGGTTCGCGGTTGAGCTCGCGATACTCCGCCTGGATCGCTTTCATTTCTTCCAAGCTCAAGAACAGGTGCGCATCACGCGACAGCTTGTTCAACTGATCGTCGGGGAGGTGCCGCAGCGGGATATGCCGCAGCGACTGGTCCGCGGCCCGCGGCGTCGGGAAGTGCTCCGGCGCGTGAGGCGCCGAGTGAATCGCCTGGATGGCCGGGTTGAAGAGCAGTCGGCGGGCGATCTCGTCGCACTGCTCGCGGGTGAGTCCCTGGAAGTCGTAGCGCACGCCGGTGAGGGCCCGCACATCCGCCGCCCCGGTGAGTTCGCGCACGGCTTCCTCGACCGTCTGCGCCGCCGGGTCCATCACACCCGGCAGCGGCAGCACCTCAACGGTGTGCGTGCCCGGCGCGGCGGGGAGCACGCCGGAGCGCGTGTCGTCGACCACCGGGTTGGTGAGCAGCGACGCGCGGACTTTCTCGATCGCGCCGGAGCTCAGGTCGGCCTCGATGAGGTAGACGCGGGCGGTGCGCAGGCCCGTTGGCCTCAGGCCCAGCCGCGCGGCATCGGCGGCGACCGCGTCCGCCCTCGGGTCTCCCACCGCCTCGCGCGGCCACACTTCAAACCTGTGAATCCGGGCCGACAAAGGGCGCGGCCCGGGGCGGGCGGGTGCGGAAGTGATCATGGGCGTGGCCGCGGCATCGGTCATGCGCGCATCGTAGCGGGCGGCTCCAGCGACCACTTCCCATCCGCCATCGTCCCAACCACCCCGGCATGGAACGTCGAGCCCAGCCACGGGCAGTTCCGGCTCTTTGAGCCCAGCCGGGCTTCGTCAAACCTCCACGCCTCGCCTTCGCGCAGCATCACCACGTCCGCCGGGGCACCAGGAGCCAGCGTGCCGCGTCCCTTGGTCTGCGGCGTATCGCCCATCAGCCGTGCCGGGGCACAGGCCAGTTTGTCGACGAGGAAGGGGAGCGTCCACCGCCCTGTCTTGACGAACGCGTCGCAAAGCACGGGGAACGCCGTCTCCATGCCGATGATGCCGAAGGGTGCCACTTCAAAGGTGGTCGCCTTGCTGGCGGGCGAGTGCGGGGCATGATCGGTGGCGATGCAGTCGAGCGTGCCGTCTTCGAGGGCTTCGATGAGCGCCAGCCGATCCGACTCCTCGCACAACGGCGGCTTCATCTTCGCGTGCGTGTCGTACGCGCCTCGCCCGGTCACGCCACCCCCGCCGGCCACCCCCGCCACCGCGACTTCCGTCATGGTCAGATGGTGCGGCGAAACCTCCGCGGTCACCGGTGCGCCGCGCTTCTTGAAGTGCCGGATCGCCTCGACCGACTCGATGTTCGACACATGACAGATGTGCAGCCGGCACCCGGTGAGCAGGCTCAGCAGGCAATCGCGGGCCACACACGCCGCTTCGCTGGCACGCGGGATGCCGCGCAGGCCCAGACGCAGGGCCGTGGGCCCTTCGTGCATCACGCCCTCGCCGGTGAGGCTCATGTCCTCGCAGTGGTCAAGGATGACGATGCCCAGGCTGGCGGCGTGCTCCATGGCGCGGCGCATCAGTTCAGACGCGATGACCGGTCGCCCATCATCCGACAGCGCCCCGGCCCCTGCTTCGCGCAGAGCGGCGAAGTCGGTCAGCAACTCCCCCTGCTGCCCAGTCGTCACCGCCGCCACCGGTGCCACCCGCGTGGGCCCCGCATCGGCGGCGCGGTCGAGGATGTACTTCACCGTGATCGGGTTGTCGCACACCGGGTTGGTGTTGGGCATGCAGAACACGGTCGTAAACCCGCCCAGAGCCGCCGCCCGCGTGCCGGTACGGATGGTCTCGGACGCTTCGCCGCCGGGCTCGCGGAGGTGAACGTGCAAGTCGATGAACCCCGGCGCCACGACGCACCCGCGGGCATCGATCACGCGGTCCGCGACGGGCGTCTGCGTCGTCGGCGGCAACGCCTTGATGACGCCGCCATCAACAAGCACATGGCGCGCGGCGTCAAGGCCTTGGGAAGGATCAATCACGCGCGCATTGGCGATCAAAGTGGTCGTCATGACTGGCGAGCCTCCTCGAGCATCGCCAGTGCCGCCATCCGCACCGCCACGCCGTTGGTCACCTGCTTGAGCACCAGGCTCCGCGGCCCGTCAAGCACATCGGACGCGATCTCGACGCCGCGATTCACCGGCCCGGGGTGCATCACGATCGCGTGCGCCGCGGCGAGCGCCAGGCGGCGCTGGTCGATGCCGAAGAGCCGCCGATACTCGCTCAACGAAGGGAACAAGCCCTTCTTCTGCCGCTCGTGCTGGATGCGCAGCAGATACACCACATCCGCGCCACGAACCGCCTCGTCGGCGTCGTGGACCACACGCACCCGGCCCCCCGCGCCTGCTCCCGCCCCCGCTCCCCCGAACGACTCAAACCCCCGCGGCAGCAGCGCCGCCGGCCCGCTCAGCGTCACCTCCGCGCCCAGCCGCAGCAGGCAGTGGATGTTGGAACGCCCCACGCGCGAGTGCAGCAGGTCGCCGATGATCGTCACCTTGAGCCCCGCGATGCGGTCGAAGTGCTCGCGGATGGTGAAGGCATCGAGCAGCGCCTGCGTCGGATGCTCGTGCGCCCCATCGCCGGCGTTCAGCACGCTCGCCCGCACTTCCTTCGCCAGAAACTCGCACGCCCCGGATGAAGGATGCCGCATCACGATGTAGTCCACCCCCATGGCGTGGATCGTGTGGGCCGTATCCAGCAGCGACTCCCCTTTCGCGAAGCTCGAAGTCCCCACATCGAAGTTGATCACCGTCGCCCCCAACGGCCGCGCGGCGAGCTCAAAGCTCGTCCGCGTGCGCGTCGAGTTCTCAAAAAACAGATTCACCAGCCGCCGCCCGCGCAGCACGCTGGGCGCTTCCTGGTTGTGCAACAACAGGTTCTTGAACCCGTCGGCACGGTCGAGGATCAGATTGATATCCCCGGCGGAAAGCTGCTCGATCGCAAGCAGGTGCCGGTGCTGAAAGGGAGGTGATTCGGTGGCGGGCATGGGCGGGGGAGCGGGGGCGGGGGGGCGGGGGCGGAGGCGGACCGGGAGTCGGGAGTGGGCAGTCGAGAGTCGGGGGAGGCGGGGCAGGGCAGCCGGTGGAGCCTAGCGAGTGTTTGGCGCGAGGTTCTGGCTGGGCAGTAACGCATCTTTGCCCGACCATGTTCCGAACAAACGCGCACGCGCCGTCGTGAACAACCTGTCGGTTCCGACTTGGAGGCCGAACGCCCCGTCCGACTGTTTCCGGGCCTTTGGGGGGCCGATCCTTTCCTTTCCGGCTGCGAATCGCAGAATAAGGCATGGCACGACCGCTCCGCCAACTCGGGCCCTTCCTCGGCACACTCGTGGCGATGGCGTGCGCGGCGCTCGCGCCCGCGGCATCCATGCGCATGCTCGCCGACGAACAGCACGATGTACGCGCTCGTGACGCCCTGGGCCTTTCGCGCGCCGACCTCGCCCTCATGCAATTCGACGCGGCACCGGGCCAAGCCCTCCAACTCCCCATCCCGCTCAACGGCCAGCAAGCCACGCTCGTCCTCGCACCGGTCTCTCAGAGAGCGCCGGGCTTCGCCGTCCGCGTGCAAGGCCCCGGCGGCACATGGCGCACCGCCGATCCCGGCCCGGTGCGGACCTACGAAGGCGTCTGTCCCGAGGCCCCGGGCTCACGAGTCGCCGCCTTCGTCCACGACGGCGCCATCACCGCCCGCATCGAGGTGCCCGGACTGCCCGGCGCCTTCTGGGTCGAACCCGCGAGCGCCGACGTCGTCGGCGAGCACCTGCGAGGCGAGGGGCAACTGCACATCGGCTACCACAGCCTTGACCGCGTCGCGGACCCGGAACGCGCCGCGGGAGCGTCAGCGTGCGAAACCCCGCTCGGTCGCTGGAGCGCCCGGCACGCCGAAGGCGACGCCCCCGCACGATCCCTCTGCACCGCCAGCATCTGCGTCGCCGAGATCGCCTGCGACAGCGACTACGAGTTTTTCCAGCTTTACGGCAGCGTCGAGGCCGTTCAGGCCCAGATCGAGCGCGTCATCGCCGTGATGAACCTGCAGTTCGCCAGCGAAGTCGGCATCCGGCACCGCATCACGACCATTCTCGTGCGCACCGTCCCCGGAGCGCCCTACACAGCCGTGCAGAGTCAGCCGCTGCTGTTCCAGTTCCGCGATCATTGGAATCTTGAGCACACCGCGATTGCCCGCGACGTCGCCAAGCTCTTCACCGGCAAGGCCCTCTCCGCCGGCGTTCTCGGCAGCGCCTTCATTGGCTCCATCTGCAACACCCCCACCGCGTACGCCGTGGTCCGCTCGGATTGCTGCGGCGGCATGGCCGGCACCACCGACCTGAGCGCCCACGAACTCGGGCATGTCTGGGGTGCGGAGCACTGCCTGTGCTCGGCCCCCGCGCCGATCAGCACGATGAACGCCGTCATCACGTTCGCCAACACGTTTGTGACGGACCTCAGCGGTGCCAGCGTGGCATCCATCACGGCGGGCCGGACAGCGGCGACATGCCTGGAAGCCGAGACGCCGGTGCCGCCCGCGGGGGCCTTCGCGCTCGCCTTGCCGCCGACCGAAACCTGGGGCCTCACCGGCCCGGTCAGCCTCACATGGAACGCCTCGGCCAACGCGGCGTTTTACCTCGTCACCATCGCCGACGACCCCGCGTTCACCGCCCCATTGCTTTCCGCGGCCACCCTGAGCCCGGCCTACACGGTCCCCGGCGCATCGCTCGCCCCCGCCACCCGTTTCCACTGGAAAGTTGAAGCCTGGAACGACGCTTCGGTCGTCACGCCTACCTCGTCAGGCTCGTGGACCTTCCTGACCGCCGTCCCGCCGTCAGACTGTCCCGGCGATTTCTTCCCCGACAACGCCGTCAATACCGTCGATCTCACCTTCCTCCTCGGAAAGTTCGGCCAGCTCGTGTCCCCCGGTGCCAACGGCGACATGAACGGCGACGGGCGAGTCACCACCCAAGACCTCACCGCCTTCCTCGGCCGCTTCGGGTCGACGTGCCCGTGAGTCGCGGAGACGCGGAGAACGCGGAGGACGCGGAAAGAGCCGGTCTGTTTCCTTGGCGGCCCAAGAGGCCGCAAATCGAACGATGCGGGGCTGGCTCCACGCTGCGCATCTCGCCGTGCGGCTTGATCTTTCCGCACCCCGCCGGGATACTCTTCACGTCGAACTGTTCGGCCCGGACACCCGGAGGGTGTCCGTTTGATTCGCTTGTCGCGGCGTGAACGCCCCCGTCCCCGTTTCAGCCCCCACCACCGGGCGTTCACCGAGGGATCTGTTCCGCGTTTCTCCCTCCCCTTCTTTGCAAAGGGCCCGCGGCTCGTGACGTGACACGGAGGTCCAGTCTCACCATGCGGCTCGCCAAACTCACCGTCGTCGGTTTCAAGTCGTTCGCCGACAAAACCGAGTTCACCTTCGATGCCCCCATCACCGGCATCGTCGGTCCCAACGGCTGCGGCAAGTCCAACGTCGTCGACGCTGTGAAGTGGGTCCTGGGCGAACGCTCGGCCAAGAGCCTGCGCGGCAAGGAGATGATGGACGTCATCTTCGCCGGCAGCGCCGGGCGCAAGCCTTCGGGGATGGCCGGGGTCACGCTGACGTTTGAGAACCCCGTTCTCACCGACGCCGAGCAGGCCGAACGCGCCGCACGGCGCGAGGTCCACCGCGTCCTTCACGACCAGCACAAGTCAGAATCCGCCGCCGCGCCCGCGGGGGTGGGATTGGTTGAAGGCACCCCAGATCACGCCCACGACGAAGAGATCGCCGACGCCGCGACCCTCTTCGCCGAAGTCGACGACCGCACCCGCCACCTGCCCATCGACTCCGAAAACGTCGACGTCGAGCGCCGCCTCTATCGCGACGGCACCTCGCAATACCTCATCAACGGCCGCAAGGCCCGTCTCCGTGATATCCGCGAACTGTTCCTCGACACCGGCGTCGGGGCCGACGCCTATTCCATCATCGAGCAGGGCCGCGTCGACCAGCTCCTGCTCGCCAACCCCGTCGAGCGGCGCACGTTCTTCGAGGAAGCCGCGGGCGTCGCCAAGTTCAAGGCCCGGCGCGTCGAGGCGCAGCGCAAGCTCGAACGCACCGAGGCCAACCTCGTCCGCGCCCGCGAGCAGCTCGATTCCACCGAGCGCCGCCTGCGCCTGGTCAAGGGCCAGGCCGGCAAGGCGCGCCGCTTCATCGAGCTCGATTCACAGCTCAAGACCGCCAAGACCGGCCTGGCCCTCGAGCTCTACGACGACCTTGTCACCCGCCTCGGCGGGCTCACCAGCCGCCTGCAGGAACTGCAGGGCCAGCGCGATTCCGCCGTCGGGCTGGTCGCGGAGATCGAGGCCGCGCGGTCCGAAGCCGAGATGCGTCGGCACGAACTCGTCGAGCGCCAGCAGGAACTCGAGCGCACCAAGGCCGCGGCGGAACACCGCGCCGCCTCCGCCCAGCAGCGCAAGCAGATGAGCGAGCGGGCCCTCGCCGACGCCGCCCACCAGCTCGAAGACGACGCCCACCGTCTGGCTGAACTGCTGCGCCACGCCGAGGAATGCCGGCGCGAAGCGGGCGAGAAGCGCTCGCACCTCGACCAGGCCGAGGCCTCGCTCGCCGAAGCCGAATCCAAGCTGCGCGGCGCCGCCGACTCCAAAGAAGCCGCCCAGAGCGAGGCCGCCGAGATCCGCCTCAGCCTTTCCGAACGCCGCGCCGCCGCGTCCAACATCGACCGTGAGCGTGCCGGCCTGCTGGCCCGCGTCGAGGCCGACCGTCGCCGTGCCCAGAGCTTCGCCGAGCAGACCACGCGCCTGGAACTCCGGCTTTCCTCGCTCGACCACGAGGCCGGCGAACTGGCCAGGCACCGCGACGAAGCCCGCGCCGCGGCGGACACACGCCGCGCCGCCGCCGCCGAGATCGATGCCGAGATCGGCACCCTCGTCACCTCCTCGGCGAGCCTGTCCGACGAGCAGCGTGCCCTCACCGAGCGCCTGAACGAACTCGAACAGCGCAACGCCCGCTTGGACAGCCGCCGCGCCACGCTCGAAGAGATGGTCGAGAGCCGGGCCGGCCTGGCCGAATCCGTGAAGCGCGTGCTGGAACGCCGCGAGGCCGCGCTCGGTGTGCCGGAAGGCGGCGCGGAAGACCCCGAGGCACCGCTCTACCGCGGCCTCATCGCGCCGCTCGCCGACCTGGTCGAAGTCGACGCCACCGACGCCGTCGCCGTCGAAGCCGCGCTGGGCCCGAACCTGCAGGGCATCGTGGCCGAATCGCTCGGTCTGCTCGCCGCCCACGCCGGCGCTCTCGCATCGATGCCCGGACGCGTCACGCTGCTGCCCGTCGCCTGCGGCGAACAGGCCTCGGCCCACTCGACCGTGCCCGCCGCGTTCGCGTCGGTCGCGTCCGATCATGCGCGCCCGATGGCCGATCTGGTCCGCTGCGGAATCCGCTACCGCGGGCTCATCGAGCGTTTGCTCGGCCACACCCTGCTGGTGCGCGATCTCGACGCGGCGATGCTCCTGGCCTGCGGCCCGCTCGCCAACGTCCCCGCCCGCTTCGTCACCCGCGACGGCTCCATTCTGGAAGCAGACGGCCGCGTCACCGCGGGGCCGACGCCCACGGGCGTGCAAGCCGAGGCCGAAGGCGGCGGCCACGGCCTGTTGCAACGCCGCGCCGAACTCGCCGAGCTCGAAATGAAGCTCGCGGCCCTCTCGACGGTTCTCGACTCCGAGCGTTCCGCGCTCAAGTCGCTCGACGCCCAGGCCGCCGATCTCAACAAGCGTCTCGCCGACCTGCGCGTCCGCCAGGCCGCCGAGCAGCGCGCGATGGTCACCGATGAGTCCAAGCGCGACCGCCTCGAGGCCGAACTCGCCCGCCTCGACCGCGAACGCCCCGGCGTCCGCCAGGAACTCACCATCGTCAGCGAACGCGCCGCCACGCTGGCCCAGGAACAATCCGACCTCACCGGCAAGGCCGACAGCCTGCTCCGACTGTTCACCGAGCAGACCGACGGCGTCAAGCAGCTCGAAAGCCGCGCCGAGGTTGTTCAGTCGCGCCTCGATCAGGCCATCGAACAGCTCACCGCCGCCCGCGTGCAGGCAGGCCAGCAGGGCGAGAAGGTCTCGTCGCTGCGCCGCGACATCGGGCGCGTCGAAGCGGGTGCTGACGACGCCGAGCGCAAGCACGGGGCGCTCTCGGATTCCGTCGAGGCGCGCCGTGCCCGCCTGGGCGACCACCAGCGCGTCATCGCCGAGGCCGTGACCGAAGCCGAAAACGCCGCCATCGAAGCCCGATCGGCGATCGAAACCATGGTCGCCGTCTCGACCGACCTCGCCGCCGCCATCGACCACTCGCGTGACCTGGGCGAGCGCCTCGTCTCATCCCGTCAGCGGGCCGACATCTTCAACCGCGACTTCAATACCCTCGAGATCACGCGACGTGAGCTCGAAGTCCGCCGTGAAACCCTCGAAGAGCGCACGCTCGAAGACATCACGCTCGACCTGCGGCTGACTCATACGGCCCACGCCGAGCGGCTCGTCTCGGGCGAAGCGACGCGCGTCGACGTCGAGAAGACCGGTGCGGAAATCGAGACCCTCAAGGACGAGATCAAGCGCCTCGGCAACGTCAACCTCGACGCCATCGAGGAAGAGACCCAGCTCGCCGGACGCAACGAGGAACTCATCAAGCAGGTCGCCGACATCGACAGCGCCCGCGCCCAGCTCGAAGAGCTCATCACCCGCCTCTCCGATCTCTCACGCGACCGATTCAAGCAGGTTTTTCAGGCCATCCAGGACCATTTCGCCAGCGAAAAGGGCATGTTCCGCAGGCTCTTCGGCGGCGGACGCGCCGAGCTCCGACTCCTCCCCGTCCCCGAGACCGGCGAGATCGACTGGCTCGAGTCCGGCGTCGAAGTCACCGCCAAGCCTCCGGGCAAGGAGCCGCGCACCATCAGCCAGCTCTCCGGCGGCGAGAAGACCATGACCGCCGTCGCCCTGCTCATGAGCATCTTCCAGAGCAAGCCCAGCCCGTTCTGCGTGCTCGACGAAGTGGACGCCGCCCTCGACGAGGGCAACGTCTCACGCTTCACCGCGATCCTCCGCCAGTTCCTCGATAAGTGCCACTTCATCGTCATCACCCACAACAAGCGCACCATGCAGGTCGCCGATCAGCTCTACGGCGTGACGATGCAGGAACGCGGCGTCTCGAAGCGCGTCCGCGTGAAGTTCGAAAATGTCCACAGCGACGGCTCGTTCAAACAGCACGAGCCCGACGAGGACGGCGCGTCCGCCGCCGCCGCGCCGCGCGTGGTTGAAGCGGGCGACGAATCCCACGCCGGCTTCGGCGTCGCAGCCGACCCATCTCAACCGCCGCCCTCCGCCGCCGTCGAAGAGGCCCGCTCCGCCCTCAAGAAACCGCGCCGCCCGTCGCTCCGCGCCGCGCTGGCGGCCATGCGCGAAGAACCAGCCGAGGCCCCCGCTTCGAACTCATGACACCGATGTCGGTTTCGGGCCTGTGTCCGCGATTTCTTATGTCCGCCTGAACGAAGCAGGTCCGCCGGTCACCTCGCAAAGTCCAGCCGCGTGCCCTCGCCGATCAGCGAAAGCATGCCGTCCTTGATCGAGAACGACCGCACATTGTTCAGCGCGCTCACATACTCGTCCTCGAGCCGCATGGCTTCCGGCGGGCCGGCCATCTTGGTCGAAAACATCGGCCCGGTCTTGAAGCCACCGACCGCCAGTGAAGCGACGTCGAGTTGACCGCCCACACGGTTTACGCCAGCGAACCCGCCGACGCGCCCGTCGGGCTCAATCGAGATCGAAGGCCGCTTGCCGCCCAGGCCCGCGAGCGCGGACACGTCGCGCCCGTTGAGCGATGTGAGGTTCCAATCGCCGGTGAGAGACTTGAGGGCCTGTTGAGCGGTCATGGCTGCGGAACCTGGCGTTGTGGAGGACGATGCACAGCCGAGATTCAGCGCGGCGGATGTCAGCACGACGGAAACAATGACGAACAAGCAGCACGATGTGTTTCGCATGGCATGGCTCTCGTGTGGGTTGAAGGACTCAAACACGGCGATCAGAACGCCGCCGCCATCGTATTGGCTCTGAGATGCCCCGAATCAATCGTCCCCACCACCACACAAGACACCCCACGAACCGCTAGCACCCCGCGCAGAGCCGCCCCAGGGTCAACCGCGTGCCCGCTCACCAGCGCCTTCTTCACCAGCACCCCCACACCCCGCTCCGCCGCCAGCGCCGCGGCGGGCGCATCACCCTGCTCCGCCGAGTTGAGCGTCAGCATCACCACATCACCACGCTCCACCGCCAGCAGCGCCCCGCCGGGCGTCTTCGTGCTCGCCCCCACGGCACGCACCAGACCGCGCCGCTTCAACGCTCTCAACGCCTCAAGCGCCCCCGACCGAACAACGACCTCTTCATCATCGCCATTGGAGTGCAGCAGCACCACATCAAGATAGTCCGTCCGCAGCCGCCGCAGCGATCGCTCAACGCTGGCCGTGATCGCCGCCGGCGTGAAGTCGAAAGTCGATGAGCCGTTCTCGAACGTCTCACCGGCCTTCGAGCACAGCACCCACCGCTCGCGCGGGGCGACCCGGTCAAGCAGCTCGCCGAGGCGTGTTTCGCTGGTCCCATAGGCGGGCGCGGTATCGATGAGATTGACACCAAGGTCATGCGCCGTGCGGAGCAGTTCGAGGGCCTGCTCATCGCTCGGAAGTTCAAACGGCACCGGGTACTTCACCCCGTCGCGCCGCCCCAGCTTGACCGTGCCCAGCCCGATCGCGCTGACCAAGAGGCCCGTATTGCCAAGCGGTCGAAGGGGAAGCGCCATGCGCGAAACGGTAGACGCTCTGGCCAGTCCGGAAGAATGTCAACGCGGAGATCGCGGAGAGCGCAGAGGAAGGCGGGAAGAGAGAGGCTGAGCAAGACAGCACTTTCACTGTCGGGATCAGAGCTTGTTCGGCGAGTTGGCCCTGTGCTCGCGCCCGGGGCTCGGACAATGCAACAGCGCGTGATCCTCCGCCAGTCCTTCTCCGCCTCTCTCTGTCTTCCTCCGCGCCCTCCGCGGTCTCCGCGTTGAGAATGCCTCTCTCCGCGATCTCCGCGGTGAAAACGCCTTTCTCCGAGATCTCCGCGTTGATCCGGCTTTTCGCGGTCACCCCGCGCACCCGAAGTTGCCCAGGAAGATCACCAGGTCCGCCGTGTCCACCTGCGTGTCCAGGTTCAGGTTCGCCGGGTTGCACAGCGTCACCGTGAGCCCGAACTGCCCGAGGAACAGCGTCAGATCGGCGGTGTTGGTGCTGCCATCGCCATTGATGTCCGCGACGCACGCTTTCGTACACGGGTCGGGGATGCCGTCGCCGTTGCAGTCCTTGACCTGGCCGAGCGCGATCTCGGTGGTGTCGCCCACGCCGTTGCCGTTGCAGTCAAACTCGCCGATGCGGACGTAGTAGACGTCCTGCTCGCCATTGACCGTCGTCGAGATGATCGCGTCGGCACCCACGTTGTCCGAGTGCATGTCGTAATAGTCGCCGATCTTGTTCTGCTGCGGGAACCCCACCAGCGGGTTCCACGGCACCGTCATCGGCGTCGACGGCGCGAACGTCGCCCCCTGATCCGTCGAAAACGTGTAGTACGTCCGCGAAATCCTGTTCATTGGGTCTTCGCGCGTGTCGTTGTAGATCACGTCGATGCGCCCGTTGGGTGCCACGCTCATCGTCACAAACCACTGGAACGCGTTGTTGGTCGTCGAGTCGTCGTTCACGCGCACAAACGGGTCCCACGTCACCCCGCCGTCACGGCTGCGGATGAACCGGGCTTCCAGCGGGTCCGTCCCCGTGGCGGGGTCGATCGTGCCGCACACATACACGAACCCATTGCCCGGTCCGCCCGAGCGATCGACATCGCAGAGCAACTGCCCCGCCAGCCCCGCGGGGTTCACCGCCGGGTTCAGCGCCAGGTCGCCGTCCATGTTCGGCGTCGAAACCAGGAACGTCGGCGTCACCGCGTTGTTCGACGCGTTCGTCGACCGCACCACGCTCAGCCCGGGCCCGCCCGAGTTCGTCCCCGCGATGTACAACTGACCCACCGGCCCGATCCCAAGCGTCCCGAAAATCGGCGGCCCGCCCGGCAGCGCCTGCGCCGCCTGGAACGATGCGCCAGCGTTGATCGACCGCGCAAACGTGAACCCCGGCGTCGGGTTCGCCGCAACGTTCCACGCCGTGTAGTGGTGGTTCCGTCCCGGCCCATTCGTCGAATCGATCGCGAACCACACCTTGTCGCCCCCGGCGATCTGGTACGGCGAACTCCACGTCGCCCCGCCATCGCTCGACGTGAAGTACCACACGTTGAACACGCTGCTCACCACCTTGAGCGAGTTGTAGAACACCGTGCTCCCGTCCGGGCTCCAGCGCACGATCGGGTCCGAACGAAACACCCCCGCCTCCAAAGGCGGCAGGTTCGTCCAGGTCCGCCCGTTGTCACGCGAGAACGCCACGCCCGCCTGACGGAAGCTCGACGCGATCGAGTTGAACTGCCGCCACCCCGCCACCAGGCGCCGCGGGTCGGTGGGATCAACCGTGATCGACGGCTCGTTGGCCGCGTCGCCCACGATATTGAGCCCCGACGCATTCGTGTTGATCTGCCGGATGAACACCGGCAACGTGCCGCGCAGCGCCACTTCCGGCGCGAGGATGTTCGCCGGCAAGCTCGTCCGCGGGTTCGCGGACGCGGGGATGAACGGCATGTCATCGCGCTCGGGCTCCATCACGGCTCCCGGCGGCAACGCCGACGCACTCGAAGCAACAGCCAGCAGAACAGCAACAGACGGCATCAAGCGATCGCGCATGGGAACTCCTCGCGGGTAAGCCTGATCGAACGGGTGACGAACGTCGTGCCACTGATGGCGATCCGTTCGCGGATCGACATCAGTGCCGAACCGCGAGGAATCGCCCGAGAAGAGCACTGCTGTCTCCGAAGACGGAGCCAGCAGTGGCACGACGCCGCCTTCCGATCGCGCAGGCGGATGAACAAGCCAGCCTCCCAGCGTAACCGCGCGCGGGGGAAATCAAGAGGTGTTCAGACCGAAACCAAAGCGACCACATTCGGCCACAGGCTCACGACTGTTATCGCCCCGCCTCCAGAGCATTGCGGAAATGAGCCGCCTGCACCGGGACCAGCATCTCCAGCACATGCTGCAGCACCTCGGCGGGGCTCCCGATCGCCTCGACATTCCGCACGATCGATTTGGGGTAGTGCTCCAGCACCGGGAACGTCTCATTCTCATACACGTTCCACCGCTTCCGGATGATGTCCTCCTTGGCGTCATCCAGCCGGTTCTCCTTGATCGCACGCCGACGCAGCCGCTCGAACATCTTCTCTTTGTTGCTGCACATCAGGTGGATGATCAGCAGCACGTCGATGTGGTCGTCCATCACCGTCGCCTGGTGGGCGTTGCGGGGGATGCCGTCGAGCACGAGGATGTCGTTGTCGGGCTTGTAGAGCGAGAGGATGGTCTGGGCGCGGATGTTCTCCTGCCACATCTGGATGGTGAGATCGTCCGGCACCAGCTCGCCCCGCGACGAATACTCGACAAACTTCCGCCCCAGTTCGGAGTTGACGTTCAGCGTGCGGAACACCTCGCCGCACGAGAGGTGGTAGAACCCCGGCACATGCCCGAGGATCTTGCCCTGAGTGCCCTTGCCCGAGCCGGGGGCGCCGAAGAGAAGGACCGTCTTGTACTTCTGCGTCATGGTGTCTCCGAGAGGGCCTCGGCCGCGCCGGCCGACATCACAGAATAGCCTACCGAAAACCCCGATGGATCGGCGAAATCGTCCATCGACATCTCGGAACCGATGGGGGCAGGCTTCCTTGAGGTGCATCCTGACCTGATCGCCCGCAGACGCTCCGTCGCACGCCTCAGCCGAGGCACCGATCGCCACGCGCGCCTGCTACGATGGCCCCCCAACCACAGGCGACCGGCCCTCGCCCTCCTCAACCGAAGTCAACCGTTTTACCACCTCGGGGGATCCGTTCCGTCCCAGAATCTCGCGCCGCACGCGACCGTGCGAGCAGGTCACTCATCCAAGATCAGTCCCCCTGCCCTTCTCCGCGCTCTCCGCGCTCTCCGCGTTGAACCGCATCGAGAAACAACCGCAGACGCAACCGCCAGGAGCCTCGATGCCCGTCCCGATCAGCCAGATGTGGACCGTCGCCACCTATGTCCTGGCGCAGAAAGTCCGCGGCAACAAGCACTACCCACTGGTCCTCATGCTCGAGCCGCTCCTGCGCTGCAACCTCGCCTGCGCCGGCTGCGGCAAAATCCAGTACCCGGCCCACATCCTCAAACGCGAACTCTCCGTCGATGAGTGCGTCCGCGCCGTCGATGAGTGCGGCGCGCCGATGGTCTCCATCCCGGGCGGCGAACCCCTCCTCCACCCCAAGATCGGCGACATCGTCAAGGCCCTCGTCGCCCGCAAGAAGTACATCTATCTCTGCACCAATGCGCTCCTCCTCAAGCAGCGCCTCGAAGAGGGCGTCTTCACGCCCAGCAAGTACCTCACCTTTAGCGTCCACATGGACGGCCAGGAAGACCACCACGACTTCGCCGTCTGCCGCGAGGGAACCTACAAGACCGCGCGCGACGGCATCGCGCTCGCCGTCAAAATGGGCTTCCGCGTCACCACCAACACCACCCTCTTCGACGGTGCCGACCCCAACTCGGTCCGCGCCTTCTTCGACGAAATGATGGACCTCGGCGTCGAGGGCATGATGGTCTCCCCCGGCTACGCCTACCCCAAAGCCCCGGACCAGAAGCACTTCCTCGCCGAGCGAAAGAAGACCAACGAACTCTTCGAGATGATCGCCAGCAACCGCAAGAAGCGCTGGAAGTTCAACCAGTCGCCGCTGTTCCTCGAGTTCCTCATGGGCAAGCGCGAGTACGAATGCACCCCCTGGGGCATGCCGACCTACAACATCTTCGGATGGCAGAAGCCCTGCTACCTGCTGCAAGACGGCTACGTCGACACCTTCAAAGAGCTCGTCGACACCACCGAATGGGAGAACTACGGCCGGGCCAGCGGCAACCCCAAGTGCCAGCAGTGCATGGTTCACTCGGGCTACGAAGCCAGCGCCGTGAACCACACCTTTGCGTCGTTCGGCGGGCTCTTCGCCACGGTCAAAGCGATGGTCTTTAACACCTACGCCAACCCCCGCGCCGCCGCACGCCTCAAGGAAGAAGCCAAGAAGCCGCACGGCCCCATGGCGCTGCTGGGCCTTTCCGTCGAGGGCAAGCCCGTGAAGACACCAGAACCGGCGAGCCAGGCCGCCTGAGCGTGGGGCTGTCGCCGCGCCGCGGCTCATATCCGCCCAATCACGCCCCATAACCGATCACTTCATCCTGAAATTCCTCATTTTTGCGGACCCGATTCCCCCGGTTTTCAGAACCGACGTGTATCGTGTTCCGGTCGTTCGGGCTCTTCATCCACGGACGGAACGAAAGCCCCAAGAACGCCACTGGCCGCGCGCCCGGATGCGTGCGGACCTTGCGAGGAGAGATAGAGATTGGAACAAGAAATCGGATCCATATTCGCGGCGAGCGTCATCGCGCTCGCCGCCGTTGATGCCAGCATCGCCCGTGTTGATGCGTCGCCCACCGAGCCGCCCACCAACGCCCCCGCGGCGTGGACGGCCCGAGAGCTCTCGCTCGACTCCGGCTGGCTCACCACCCGCGAACGCACCGGCGACGTGGCCGAGGTCGTCTTTTCGCGCGAGCTCGAGTTCACCGACGCCGCCTGGACACGCCTCTTTCTCGAAGGCACCGTTCTCTCGGGCCAACCCGGCTCGGGCCGCGAAGCGTGGGTCTTCATCTCCACGCCCACGGGCGATGTGCAACCGCTCAACGCCGAGCACCTCCGCCAGTGGACCAGCGGCACCGCCTACTTCAACGGCAACCGCGTCCGCGTTGATGTCGTCATGTACCCAGGCGCCGAGGCCTCGCGCCTCGTCATCCCCAGCGCCATGCTCGGCGAAGAAATGATCCCCGAGCGCAGCATCTGCGGCCTCACCGACGACCGCACCCCATCCGCCGACCCGCGCGTCGCACGCCTCATGCCCGCCAGTTGCACCGCATGGCTCTTCAACGACGCCAACCGCATGCTGCTCAGCGCCGGCCACTGCGGCACCGCCGCGTCCACCGTCGTTCAGTTCAACGTCCCGCTCTCGGGCCCGACGGGCACGCCCATCTTCCCCCCGCCGCAGCACCAGTACGCCGTCGACGGCCTCAGCATCCAGTGGCAGCAGACCGGCCTCGGAAACGACTGGGCCTACTTCGGCGTCTTCCCAAACCCGATCACCGGACTCACCCCCGCCCAGGCCCAGGGCCAGGTCTTCAACGTCACACCCGCCCCGGCCCCCACGACAGGCGCGCAAATCCGCATCACCGGCTTCGGCGCGACCTACACGCCGATCTCGCCGACCTGGAACTACGCCCAGAAGACCCATGTCGGTGCCTACACCGCGCGCAACGGCAACGGACTCAACTACACACCCGACACCACCGGCGGCAACTCCGGATCGCCCATCATCCTTGAATCCACCGGCCAGGTCATCGGCGTCCACACCAGCGGCGGCTGCGGCAGCTCGGGCGGTGCCAACGCTGGAACCGCATTCCAGGCTCCCGCACTCCAAAACGCACTCGCCGCACCCAGAGGCGTCTGCGGCAGCGGCGCCACAGGCATCCCCGACGGCCCCCTCTATGCCATCGGCGACATCGCCAACAACGTCGGGACCGTGCGCCGGAACTCCGGACAGTTCTCCCGCATCGCCGCCCCGACCTCGGTCCCCTCGGGCCTCGCCTACCGGCCCGTCAATGACCGCCTTTACGCCATCGATTCCGCGCAGCGCCTGGTCATGATCGACCCCGCCACCGGCGTGGGCACACCCGGCCCCGCCATCACCGGCGCACCCGCGCCCGTCACCGACCTCGTCCACGACCCGCGCCCCGACCGCTTCATCGGCGTCTGCAACGCAACAGGGCAGTTTGTTCACATCGATCCCGTCACCGGCGTCGCCACCAAGCGAGGGACCGCCCACGGCGGGCACATCGTCGGCATCGCCCTGGTCACCATGACGGGCCAGCTCCTCGCCATCGACGCTCGTACGCCCGCCGAAGGGGGCCCGGCCCTGGTCGCGGTCAACCGAGTCACCGGCGCTCGCACCGTCATCGGCCCGCTTGGTGCCGGCCTCACCAACGTCTCGAGCCTCGCCTGGAGCGACGACGAGAAGTACCTCACCACCATCGACGTCGCCGGCAGCCGACTCTTCCGCGTCGACCGACTCACCGGCGCGGCCACCCTCGTCGGCCCGACCTCGGCCATCTGGACCCAATCCGCCGGCGGCCTGGCCTACCGCCGCGTCGAGCCGGTCTGCTCCGGCGACCTGAACTTCGACGGACGGACCGACACCAGCGATCTCTCCATCCTGCTAAACCGCTTTAGCTCGTCCAACCTGCCAGGGGCCGAAGGCGACCTCAACGGCGACGGCACCGTCTCCACCCCAGACCTGGTCATGTTCGTGGCAGTGTACGGGTGCACGAACTCGGAACAGTGATGCCGCCAGGCGGTCCTACCCGCCGGGACCGGTAACTGAACACGGCCAATGCATGAAAATCCAGAGCGCGCCCTTGGTCGCGGAGCACCGTCGCGCTGCGACTTGAAGCGTCCCGAAACCCCGCCGAAGCGGACACCATCCGAGAACCCCCGCACACTATTTTTCGTCGGGGATTGTGCCGACGCTCGCGCTGGTGCACACTATGGTTACAGAGCTCGCGCCGCGGTCGGCTGGGACAGCGTCGAGAGAGGGAGACTGGCGGCGTCCGTCATTCTCAAAGCCGATTCGTGGTTGCGTTCGCCTCTGGCGAACGCTCGAGGTCAACCCGAACCCTGGGAGTCTTGTCGTATGAAATGCAGTACGTTGATGGCCGCGTCGATCGCGGTGATGGCCGGTGTGGCGATCGCTGTTCCTCCGAACCCCGCGCCGCCCCAGTCGGTCGGCCCTGACGTCGTGGTCTCGGGCATCGGGTCTTCCGGCGGCGCTTCGCCGTTCGGTGATTCGGCCGGCGGTGGCACGCAGAAGGACGGCACGATCGGCGCGATGTCCGCGTGGTCGGTCGGCACCATCTCGTGCAACATCGGCAACGCCAACGCCATCTGGATCGCCAGCAACAACCAGCACCCCGTCATCGGCACCCAGATCTATCGCTTCCGCGATGTCAACGGCGCCAAGCAGCTCGACCTCGTCGGCATCAACTGGCTGAAGCACGGCTGGTGCGCCGCCGACGGACAGGGTTGCACGCAGCTCACCAACCCGGCCGGCACGCAGGCCTCCTCGGGCGGCTGCAACTTCCTCGGGCTCTTCGCCACCGACACCTACTCCGCCGGCCTCAACGCCGCGCAGGACGACCTCGGCCCGCGCTTCGAGATCAACCCCTGGACCGGCGCCTATCCGTACCCCTACACGCTCTCCTTCAACCAGACTGGCGACGTGCTCTTCAAGCGCACCCAGGTGCCGCACGCCGATCTCGTCCCCGCCACCAACTACATTTTCGAGGTCGTCTACATCGCCACCGATGAGCCGCCCGCCAACCGCTACAACAACTATTCGTACCGCCTCGCCAACATGGCGGGCAGCGGCGCCACCGCCGCCTTCTCGCTCACCGGCCCCACCCAGGCCATGCAGACCGTCATCGACGCCTGGCGCGTCCTCGAGACCGGCGTCACCAAGACCGTCATCGATCCCTCCGGCGCCACCGACGGACGCCTCATCCTCGGGCACAAGGTCACCCAGACCGGATCGAGCACCTGGCACTACGAGTACGTCCTGCAGAACATGAACAACCACGCCGCCGTGCGTTCGTTCTCGCTCCCGATGGACTCGAACGTCAACCTCACGAACGTCGGCTTCAAGGACGTCGCCTACCACTCCGGCGAGCCGATCAGCGGCACCGACTGGAC
>JBJXFG010000092.1:0-13866 GCA_046154665.1 Phycisphaerales bacterium
GGGATTCGAACCCATGTCACTACCGTGAAAGGGTAGTGTCCTGGACCAGGCTAGACGACGGGGCCGGAATGTCAGCGATAGTAGCTCGGGTCCGGCCTGCCGGAAGGCCTCAACGGCGCCGTACGCTCGTGCGTGGCGAAGAACGCGGCCCTCCGAAAACAATCACGGAACACCCGGCAACCGCCGGTCACGACGCTGCCCAAAGCGTTCATCCGCGCGGCCCAGCAAGCCGGCACTGTCCTGTTGTACGGCGGATCTTTCGATCCCCCCCACGCATACCACTTGGCGGCCCAGCGGTTCGCGGCCGCCGCGGTTGATTCCGGCCGCGCCGTGTGCCTGTACGTCCCCGCCGCACGGAGCCCGCTCAAGGACACCGGGCCCGCCGCGGGCGACGCCGACCGCGTCGCGATGCTCCGCGCGATGCTGAAAGCACGCCGCGGCGCAGCGGTCTGGACCGACGAAGTCGACCGTGCCGCATGGCTGCGCGAGCGCGGCACCGCCAGCCCGAGCTACACCATCGACACCGTCCGGCGCCTGCGCGCACTGCTCGGCAAGGGCGTCCGTGTCCGCCTTGTGATCGGCACGGACCAGGCAGTGGCGTTCCACCGCTGGCGGAGCGCACGCACGCTCCTACGCATGGCCGAGCCCGTGGTGCTGCCCCGCGCAGGAATCACAAACGGGAATGAACTCGTCAACGCGATGCGCACCAGCGCGGCACGCACGTTCTGGACCACCAGAGAGACGGCAGCATGGGCAGCGCGCATGGCGGACGCGCCGCTGGTCGCCGAATCATCCACGCAGCTCCGTCAACTCCTCCGCGGCACCCGCGCCGAGCGCGCCCGCGCACTCAAACGCCTGCCCGCGCCCGCCGCGTCCGTCATCCGCACGCGCGGCCTCTACCCGCCCGCTCCGTCTGACTGTCCTGCGTGACGCGCGTGGACGCGCAGCCGACGTCAGCACGATCGCAGAAAAAACCGGCCGCCCAAGGGCGACCGGTATGATGAAGTCACATGCTGAACGCGGGCCGACTTACTTCATCGCGCCCTTCAGCGCCTCGGCCTTGTCCGTCCGCTCCCACGAGAAGAAGCCCAGCTTGGGCCCGCGGTGCTCGCGCTTCACCTTGTCGAAGTACTGCGCCTCGAACGGGCGCCGCCCGAAGTGGCCGTACTTCGCCGTCGCGCCGTAGATTGGGGTGCGCAGCCCGAGTGACTCGATGATGCCGCGGGGCGTGAGCGGGAACACCGCACGAATGGCGTTCGCGATCTTCTCCTCGTCGGCCTTGTTGGTGCCGAAGCAGTCCACCAGCACGCTCGTGGGGTTCGCGACGCCGATGGCGTACGAAAGCTGCACCTCGCAGCGGTCGGCCAGGCCCGCCGCCACCACGTTCTTCGCGATGTACCGCGCCATGTACGCCGCGGAACGATCAACCTTTGTCGGGTCCTTGCCGCTGAACGCGCCGCCGCCGTGCCGGCCCATGCCACCGTACGAATCAACGATGATCTTGCGGCCGGTGAGGCCCGTGTCGCCGTGAGGCCCGCCGATCTCGAACCGGCCCGTGGGGTTCACGTGCAGCGTAATGGAAGGGTTCCACCAGTCGGCGAGCACCGGCTTGAAGACGTGCTCGATCACCTCGCGCTTGAGCGCATCCTGCCGCTCGTTCCACGTCGGGTCATGCTGGGTCGACATCACCAGCGTGTCCACCGCCACGGGCTTGTGGTTGTCGTACGCCACCGTCACCTGGCTCTTGGCGTCCGGGCGCAGGCCCGGGATGATGTTCCGCTCACGCACGTACTGCTGACGCTCCACCAGGCGGTGCGCGAGCTGGATGGCAAGGGGCATGAACTCCTCGGTGTCGCGGCACGCGAAACCGAACATCATGCCCTGGTCGCCCGCGCCCTCGCGGTCGACACCCTGGGCGATGTCGGACGACTGGCCGTGGATGGTGCGGATCACGGCGCACGAGTCGGCGTCGAACTTCATCGAGGGATCGTCGGTGTAACCGATGCGCTTGACGGTTTCGCGGACGGTCTCTTCAACTTGGTTGAGGGCGACGAGGGCGTCCTTGTTGACGGTGACTTCGCCGGCCACGACCACCAGCCCGGTGGTGCACAGCGTCTCGCACGCCACGCGGGCGCGGGGGTCGACGGCGATCAGGCTGTCGAGCACCGCGTCCGAGATGGCATCGGACACCTTGTCGGGGTGACCCATCGAGACGGATTCCGAGGTGAAGAAGTAGTTCGACACGCGGGGGGCCTTTCTGGTCTTGCTCGTGCCCCCCGCTCAAGACCCGCCCGCGCTGCGGCGGTGGGCTTGCTCAAGGGGAAGGGTTGAAGTTCGGCGGGAGAAAAAGGAACCCGCCACCGGGCCGCTCCAGGGGGCCGGCGGGGGGACGGGGGGAGCGGATGATATCGGGAGATTGCGGGCGAGTCTGAGGGCCGAGAACCTCAGCATATTGACGAAAAGCGAACCCCGAGCGTGAGCGAGTGGGTCTGGAACTCCCGAGCTTTGAGGCGTTCGGAAAGCACCCAATCGCTGACGCTCGGGGCTCGTTTCTTCAGGAAATCTCCGCCCGCCACCCCTGCGCAATCGGCTGGCGACGACCCGGGCCGAAGCTCTTGTCCGTCACGCGCAGGCCCACCGGCGTTTGCTTGCGTTTGTACTCGTTCACATCGATCAGCCGTACCACACGCCGAACCGTCTCGGGGGAAATCCCGGATTCGCGGGCGATCCGCGACGCCGACTGGTGGCCCTCGACATACCGCTCGACGATCTCGTCCAGCACCTCATACGGCGGGAGCGAGTCCTGATCGGTCTGATTGGGGCGGAGTTCGGCGCTGGGTGGTTTGCTGATGGAGGACTCGGGGATCGGCCCCAAGCCGGCTGAGAAACCGCACGCGGTTTCGTTCACGTTGAGCCAGCGGGCCAGTTCATAGACCTGCACCTTGGTGACGTCCGACAGCACCGCCAGCCCGCCGTTCATGTCGCCGTAGAGCGTGCAGTAGCCCACGGCCAACTCGCTCTTGTTGCCGGTGGTGAGGAGGATGGCACCGGTCTTGTTGCTGACGGCCATGAGGATCACGCCGCGGAGCCGAGACTGGATGTTCTCTTCGGTGATGCCCTCCGGACCGCGCACCCCGAGCTGGTCGAAGAGCGCGCTGAGCGAAGTTTCCAGAACCGCGTGGGCGGGTTCGATGGGAACCTTGACGGCTCGGAGGCCCAGGTTGCGGGCCAGCGCCAGCGCGTCGGTCACCGACCCGGCCGACGAATACCGGCTGGGCATCAGCACGCCGGTGACCTTGTCGCGCCCCAGCGCGGCGACGGCGACGGCGGCCACCAGCGCCGAGTCAATCCCGCCCGAGAGCCCCAGCACCGCCTCTTTGAATCCCGTCTTGGTGCAGTAGTCGCGCACGCCTAGCACGAGGGCACGCCACAGCAGGCTCATGGGCGGCGCATCCAGCAGCGGGTCGGCGACGGGCCTTGGCGCACCGCGCCCGTCACCAAGATCGTGGTGGACGATGCTCTCTTGAAACCCCGGCCCCGCCGCGACGAGCACCGGCTCAGCCCCTGGGCCCGGCCCCGGCAGGTAGACCGCGGCGTGCCCATCAAAGATGAGATCATCGTTTCCGCCGACCTGATTCACCGCGGCGACAGCGACGCCGTGCGAACGCACGTGGCGCTTGAGAATGTCGCGCTGGCGCGGGCCCTTGCCCAGCGCGAAAGGGCTGGCCGAGGGGTTGACGATGAGCTGCGCGCCGGCACGGACGAGTTCGACCACGGGGTCGGGCTCATCGCGGTAGCGGGCCGACGCGCGGGCGTCGTCGCCGCGCCACAGGTCTTCGCAGATGCTGACGCCGACGGCAACGCCGGCAACGCTCACCGTGACGGCGCGCGAGCCGGGAACGAAGTAACGGTCCTCATCGAACACGTCATAGGTGGGCAGCAGGCGTTTGTCGTAGCGGGCCTCGACACGGCCCGCGCGGATGCACAGGATGCTGTTGGTGACGGGGGCGTGCGGGTCCCACGCGTCGGTGGGCGCACCGCCCGCGCCCACGGGGGGCCGCCACGGCGCGCCGACCATCACCATCTCGCCTTGCGGCAGCACGGTGCACAGCCGCGCGACTTCGTCGCGCACCGCTTCGAGAAATCCCTCCTGCAAGAGCAGGTCGCGCGGCGGATAACCCACCAGCGCGAGTTCGGGGAACACCGTCAATCCCGGGTCGCGGGCACGCGACGCGGCATCATCCGCCCACCGCGCCAGGCGCTCGGCGTTGCCGCGCACATCGCCTACCATCGGGTTGAACTGCACCAGCGACAACCT
Source organism: Phycisphaerales bacterium (assembly GCA_046154665.1). Classification (GTDB taxonomy): domain Bacteria; phylum Planctomycetota; class Phycisphaerae; order Phycisphaerales; family UBA1924; genus JAFLCM01. The sequence goes on from JBJXFG010000092.1 coordinate 4,319, forward strand.
CATCCACCGCAGTCTATGAAGAAAACCACGCCCGAGCGGGCCGGCGGCTTCGGCGTCTTGTCCGCTCCCAACATTCTCATCAAAGCCCGTTGCGTGCGAACGCGCGGCGTGGTCGCCCGGTGCGCCGCCGCCCTGCTCGCGGCCGCGGCGTTCATCGGGCCCGTCGGCCTCGCGCGGGTCGCCTTCGCGGAACCGGTTCCGGTGCGTCTGGCGCCGTCGCTCGAGAAGGGGCGGGTGCTGACGTACAAGGTGGAAAGGTCGCTTCGGCTTGAGCAGCGTCCGCCCGCCGACCCGCGCCCGCTCATCACCGTTTCGCGGCTCGAGGCGGTGGTGCGGCTCGAAGTCGGCACGGTGCGTGCCGACGGCACCGTCGAGGTCGGTGTCGGGTTTGAGTCGCTGACTCTGCAGCGCGATCACGCCGGGGAGGAGATGTCGTTCCGCCATCCCGCGCCGGCGGCGCCGGACCCCGCGCCGGAACCAGCGCCCGCCCCCGCGCCCGCCCCGCCGCCAGCCGAGGTCGAGGCCGAGAAGCCCGACGGCGAAGCGCCCGGGCCGACGCCTTACGAGTTCGTCGGTCGCGCCTGGGTGGATGCTCGGGTGCGCATCGTGATCAACCGCGAGGGCGAGGTGCAGTCGATGCTGGGGGTGGAGCAGGTGCTCGAGGCGCTCAAGGTTGCTGATGGAGCCGGGGGACCCGGGGGGGGAGGACTTGATGAGGCGGAACTCGCGTCGCTCTCTCCGGCGGGGCTTGGTGAACTGCTGACGCCGATCTTCAACCCGGCCTCGCCGGAGCGGCCCACGAGGCGCTTCGCGCCGGCGGAGACGTGGTTGACGCAGCGCACCATCGACCTGGCGACGCTGGGCTCGGTGGTCACGACGGAATCGTGGACGCGGGGGCCGGACGACGCACCGCGCGTGAACGCCGAGGCGACGATCAGCGCTGAGATCCTCCCGCCCCGCGGCATCGTCACCGCCGCGCCCACGCTGAAGCTCGACGCCTCGGCGGGGTCGGCGTCGATCGTGTGGGAGAGCGCCGCGGGCAACCTCAACGCCTTCGAGCACCGCCTCATGCTCGGCTTCACCATTACCCTGGGCGATCTCAAACTCGAACAGACGCAGGTGGCCGCCACCACCATCACACGCCGCGACTGAGCATGCCCACCACCGACGCGGCCATCATCACCGGCGCTTCCGGCGGCATGGGGGCTTGTCTCGCACGCGAAATGGCCCGGCGAGGCACGGCTTTGCTGCTGGTCGCACGGCGGATCGAACGGCTTGAAGCGCTGGCGCGCGAACTGGGCGACACCGCGCCGTGTTTCACGCTCGCGATGGACCTGGCGGACACGCCCGCGGTTGGTTCCACCCTGACGGCGGCGCTGCAGAAGCACGCGCTGACACCCGTCGCCCTCTTCAACAACGCCGGTGCCGGCTGCTACAGCACCTTCCTCGAACAACCGCTGGAACTGCACGAGCGGCTGTGGCGGATCAACCATCTCGCCGCGGTGGAGACGATCCGCGCGGTGCTGCCGAGCATGCTCGATCGACGGCGCGGGCACGTCATCAACATCTGTTCGATGAGCTCGAAGATCGGCCCGTGGGGCCACTCGGCGTACGCCGCGTCGAAGGCGGCGCTGGCCAACATCACCCAGGCGCTGCAGGCCGAGCATCCCCCCGAGCGCAGCGGCGTCCACTTCACGCTGGTCAACCCGGGCATCGTCAAGACCGAGTTCTTCGAGCACGAACAGGGTCGGCGCCTGTGGCCCACGGTGGCCAAGCGCGCCATCCCGGCCGAAACGGTGGCGCGCAAAGTGGTCGAGCTGCTCGACCGCCCGCGCGGGCAGCTGTGCGTGCCGTGGTTCTACAGGTTCATCGAGGCCATCGAGGCGATCAGCCCGACGCTGGCGCAGCGGATCGTGGCGGCGCAGAGTCGGCCGCGGGCGTGAGCAGAGACACGATCCGCCAGAGTGACCGAGCCGCGCGGCTCCGGCACCCGCGAAGCGGGTGAGCGATGGTTGCCAGAGGCGAAGCCTCTGGAATGGGCCGCGAAATGAACTTCGCCCGCGACGCGGGCGAGCGAAGTGCGTGGACCGATGCTCGCCCGCCCGTTTCACGGGTGGGAGACTTCTCGTACCGCCCACCAGCGGCTGCGCCGCTGGCAACCATCAGTGGCCCGCTTTGCGGGCCAAAGGCGTGCCGCTGATCGTGAGCATGACTCAATCGGAAGTCCGCTTCAGTTGCCCGCGCCGATGACCACCAGCGGGCGCATCAGGCGGAGCTTGTCTTTCACCGTGCCGAAGCGGCCCGGCTCGATGCGCACCGTCAGCGTGGGCCCGGTCACGCGTGCCGCGATCGCCGCGGCGGGGGCTTCGGCGCTCAGACGCAACCGCACCGGTTCGATGCCGGGACCCGATGAGACGACCGCTTCGCAGTCGCCCCATTCGAGCGCGTCGTCTTCGAGGGCGGCGGTGCCGATGAGGTGCGTCGCGCCTGGTGGCAGCTCGAAGGTCGTCTCGACGCCGCTGAGAAAAACGATGTCTTGCGCGTTGAGGGCGCTGACGCCGGGCGTCGCGAGGTCGTCGGCGTGGGCCATGAGCGCCGGCGGCGGGGCGAACACGCGTCCGGGCAACGCCTTCGCCGGGCCCATCGTCAGCGACGACAGCGGCACGATCTTCTCGGCGGCTGGGGTCCATGCCCGGAGCTCGTTGAGCGGCACCACGCCCTCGCCCTCCGAAGCGGTCTTGAGGCGCAGGCTCGCGCCGCCGCGGGCGCTGCGCTCGGTCGCGGTGCGCGACACACGGAGCACCGAGCCGTCGGCGAGGAACAGCGTCGGGCCGCTCAGGGCCCGCGTCGGGTTGGCCAGCACCACGGCGGCGACGCGCGAGCGATCGAACGAGCGGGCCGCGCCGCCTTCCTGCGGTTCGAGCTCCACCTTGTCGCCCACGCGGGTGATGAGGCCCCGGAACGTGTCGGCGTTCTCGAGGACCACCGCGTCGTCGGCACCCGGCGGGGGCAGACGCGGCATTGAGCGCGGAGCGCCGGCCTCGTCGCCCTCGTCGGCCGCGGGGAAGCGGACCATCGAGACGGCGTCGAGCGAGATCGTGATGTTGCCCAGCGAGGGCGAAGACCAGGTGAGTCGGTCGGCGTTGTCATTGGTGGTCGGCGCGAGCTCGCCGAGGTAGCGCTCGCCCGTTGATGTGGTGAGCGCGCCGCGCGATTGCGCGAGCAGGGCGCGGGTGAGCAGCGCGGCGTCGGGCCCGCGCCGGGCCGAGAGCGGTGCGTACGCGCCGGCCCCGAGCTCCGGCTGGGCTGCGGGGTCGCACGCGATCAGCGCCAGCACGCGGGCGGCGTCGAGCTTGATCTGCGCTCCGGCGCTCTCAATGAGGGTGACGGCGTTCTGCGCGTCGATCGCCGTCAGACGCCCGGTCATCACTTTGAGGTTGCTCTGCACCACCAGCACGTGCTCACCCTGGGGCGGTTGAGCGGCCGCCGGCGCGGCGGGCTGGGCGATGGCGCTCGCGCTGAGCAAGAGCGCCCAAAGACACGAGCCCCGAGCGTGAGCGAGTGGGACTGAACCACGCGCGCGCTCCGATGAGAAATAGGACCCGTCGCTGACGCTCCGGGCTCGTTCATCGGGAACAAGGGCAGGACGCAAGTGCCACCGACTCTGGTCGTTCTGTGCTGAAAAATCAGTCATTTCTGGAAAATCGGTAGGTAGCGCTTGGGCATCTGCAGGATGATCAGCGCTGACGCCGTGCCGTAGGCTTCGCCGATGCTGTTGTCGTCCCACAGCCCGTTGGCTCCCTGGCGGGCGAGGATTTCTTCGCGTGCGGCGGGCCACCAGCGGGCCCACGGCTCGCCGCCGTGGAGGTACATGGCCTGCACGGCGTAATAGTGCCCGTAAAAATAGTGCGCGCCGATGCCCTCGGGGTTGCGTCCCGGGAAGGCGTTGTCGAGGAGGTACTTGATGCCGCGCTCGACGGCCTGGTCTTGGTAGATGCCGGCGTATTGGAGGCTGGCGACGCCGGCGGCGGAGCGGGGCCACAGGCTGCCGCCGCGACTGAGCTGGTACTTGAATCCGCCGTCCTCGGCCTGGCACAGGCGGACGTACTGCACGGCGCGGTCGATGGTGCCGCGGGGCACTTCGAGGCCGGCGTTGCGGGCGCTGCGAAGGGCCATCACCTGGCAGATGGTGACCGAGACGTCCGCATCGTTCGGCACTGGGTTGTAGCGCCATCCGCCCTCTTCGTTCTGCGTCTGCACGATGAGGCGGACCGCTTTGACGAGTGATTCATGCACGCGCTGCGAGAGCGCGGTGCCGTCGCCCCCGCGGGTCATGCCGTAGACCTCGCCCAGGAAGAGCGTGGCGTAGCCGTGCCCGTACATGGGCCCGTGGGCGGTCTCGGCGGCGATGAGGCCGGTCTCGGTGCAGTTGGCGAGCACGGCCTGGGCGGCGCGTTCGACGTTCTGGGCGTAGCGCCCGCGGCCGGGCAGGTTGCCGTCGGACATGAACGCGAGGCCGGCCAGCGCGGTGATGGCGACGTTGTGCCCGAGGTTGCTCGAACCGAACGAGCCGTCGTCCTGTTGCTGCTTGGCAAGGGCTTCGAGGCCGCGGGTGACGGCGGTGTCGAGGGCGGGGGTGATCTCGTTTTCGAGGACAGTGTTTTCGGCACCGGGGCGGACGGGGGGAGACGCGGGCGCGGCGGCGTCGGCGGCAGGCGGGGGGGTGGCAGGGGTTGCGGGGGTCGGCGCGGGGGCCGGCGCAGCGGGCGCGGCTTCTTGGGCCGTCAGCGCGCCGGGGTTCGCGAGAGCAAGGATCGCGACGAAGAGGGCCGGGGAGTTGTTGCGGCGGTGTTGGGTCAAGTGTGGGTGTGGTTGATCGTGGTGGTTCGGCCTGCGGGGGACCGAAGAGTGACCCGCCGGCTTCTACGGATCATCACTGATCCTCGTGTGAAAGCGCGACGATTCGCTGCGAAGACGCCGCTCATCGTCGGCGTGAGCTGCGCGTGAAAGGCTGAAGATCCGTGTTACTTGCCCGCGCTCTCGGCGGTCTTGCGGTAGTACTCCTCGGTCATCGATTGGTAGAGGCGGCTGTAATAGTCGTCCATGCCCTGCGTGAAGGCTTCGCGGAGGCGCTCGGGGAGCGCGCCCCACGCGGCGCGGGCCTGTTCGAGCCGGTCCTTGAGCTGCGGGTCTTGGCCGGGCGGCGGTGTGGCGGCCTGGTCGCCGGAGCCGCCCTTCTGGTTCTGCTGGCCCTTCTGGCCGCCTTTCTGAGGCTGGCTGGGCTGGTTCTGGCTCTGCTTGTTGTCATCGCTGTTCGAGGATGACGAGGACGAGCCACCCTTGGGCTGCTGCTGCTGGTGCTTGATGAGCGCGTCGAGCTTGCGGAGGATGTCTTCCTGGATGCGCTGGGTGGTGAGGCCGGTGTCTTTGGACTTTTCGAGACGGGCCGCCACTTCGCCCATCTGACGCACGGCTTCTTTGAATGCTTCCTGAGCCTCGGCGTCGGTGAGCTTGCGCTCGAGCGCGGCCTTCTGCGGGTCGGGGTCGGCTTCGCCGGGAGTCGGCGCGGGGATCGCGTCGGGTGCGGGATTCGGCTGCTTGGGCGCGGCCTTCGGGAGGCCGAGGAGGTCGTCGAGCGACGGATCACCGGCGGGTGCGGGCTTGGGCTCCGCGGGCGCTGGCGCGGGGGGGGTGCTCTGCGCGCTGACGAGCGGACCGGCCAACGCGAGCACAGCCAGGATCAACGCGTGAGCGATGCCTCGGGCGATTGATGTCACCGGTGCGGCCGTGCCGCTGATGGCGGTGCGTCCGCGGGCCGACATCAGTTCCGGTTGGCCGTGGAGTGCGGAGCACACGGCACTGCTGTCTCCGAGGACGGAGCCAGCAGTGGCACGGCGCGCGAGTCGCCGATCGTGTTGGAGTTCGTTAGGCGGCACGGCGCTGCTCCTCCTTCTGTTCGCCAGCTCCGGGTTGAGGTGCGGGCTCGGGCAGGGGGATCGCCTCATCGGGTTCGTTCTCCGGTTCGGCGGGCTCATCGCCCGGCTTGGGCGCGGGGCCGAAGGGGATGGCGGGCTCTTCTTCGCCCCCCCCGCCGCCAGCGGAGAGCTTCTTCAGAAGGTCGGAGCCGAGCTGGGCGATGTCGCGCTGCTGGGTGGCGATCGTGTTCGCGTCGGGGGCTTCGGGGGCGTTTTGTTCGGAGCCGTGGGTGGCCTGGGCGATCTCGGCCTGCATCATGCGGAGCAGGCGGAGCTGCTTGGCGGGCGGGAGCAGGCCGGGCTTCTGGCCTTGGCCCCCGCCTCCGCCGCCGCCGGCGCCTTGCGCGAACTTGCTGTCGTTCTTCGGGTCGGTCAGCGCGTCGATGAGGTTCTTGAGGTTGGTGATGGTCGCGTCCTGCGGGCGCAGGGCGGCGTTGGCGTCGGCGTTCTCGAGCGCTTTCGCCGCGTTGGTGGTCGTTTCCGCCAATCGCTTGTGCGCGTAGTCAAAGACCAGCGCTTCTTGCAGTTCCTTGGTCGTCTCGTGCAGGGCCGTCAGCGAGGTGCCCACGGCGGTCTGGGCCTCGCCCAGGCGGCGCACCAGCACGCGGTCGCGCCGGGCGAGTTCCTTCATCTGCGCGAAGCCCGCCGCCTCGCCCCGGACGCGTTCCTGCTCTTTCAGGGCGTCCTGGTACTTCTGCTTGAGCTCGGCGAGCTTCTGGCGTTCCTCGGCGTCTTTCGCTTCCTCGTTCAACTTGCGGGCGCGATCGAGCGCGGTCTTCAGGGCGTCGAGGCTTTCGTTTTCGAGCTCTTTCACCGGCTCGGGGTCGACGGTGGCGACGCGGAGGGCTGCGATGGCGCCGGCCTGTGCCTGGTTGGCCTTGCCGATGAGCTTTGCCACCGACTCGAGGCCGGTGGTCGAAGTGGCCTGCTCTTCGACGGCGATGGTGTTCTGATTGAGCGCGATCATGCCCTTGTCAAGGCCGGCGTAACCAGACTGGCCCTGCTGGGCCGCGTCGAGCGCGGTGAGCTGCTTTTCCTGCTCTTTCACCAGACGCTCGAGCGCCTCGGTGATCTCCTGCAGCTTGCGCATCAGCATCATGGTGCGCCGCTTTTCGTTGGCGTCGAGGTCTTCCTTCATCTGCTTGAGCGCTTTGGCGGCCTGCTCCTGGCGACGGCCCGCGTCGCTCATGCGGTTCTGCCCGGCGCTCTGGGCCGCGGACTTCATGCCCTCGGACACCTGCTGCTGCTCGGCGCGGTCGGCGGCGTCCTTCATGCCCTGGGCCGCGGCGGAGTCCTTCTTGGCCACCTGCTCAGCCTTCTCTCGCATCTCGCGGGCGAGCTTCTGCACCTCTTCGGCGAGCTGCGTCTGGCGGTCGACGATCTGTTCGAGATCGGAACGCTCCTGCGGCGTGAGTTCGCTGGCGCTCTTGCCCGCGGTCTTGTCGCCGGTCTGGCCGGTCTGCTCGCGGAGGGCTTCCTGCGCCTTGATGAGCTGTTCGAGCTTGTTGCGGACGACCCAGCTGTCCTGACCCTTGTCGAGCATCTCGGCGAGCTTGGTCATCTCGTCGCGGACCTGCTGCTGGTCGCCTGCGGCGGCGGTGGCTTTCGCGCCGCCGAGAGGTTCGGCCGGCTTGGCGTCAGCGGCTTCGGGAGGCGGTTCGGGCAGGCCCGATGAGGCTTCGTCGAGGGTCTTGCCCGCTTCGGATGAGGATTGGCCGGCCTGCTCGATGGTCTGGCCGGCGCGCTGCAGCACCTCGGCGAGCGCGGGGTCCATCAGGCCGTTCTCTTTCACACGGTCGGCGACGCGCTGCACCGCCTCGGCCTGACGCCCGATGCGCTCGGTGACTTGCGCCTGCCCTCGGCGGGACTGGCGGTCGGCGCCGCGCTCGGTGGTGCGAGACTGCACCTCGCCCTGCTGGGCCTCGATGCGGATGGCGGACTGGCGAACCTGCGTGAGCTCGCGCTGTACTTCTTCGATGAACTGCGACTCGGAGATGATGCGGAGGGTGCGGACGGCGGAACGGGTCGCTTCGCGGGGCTTGGCTTCGTCGCCGGGGCCGACCGGGGCGGCGAACACGTCGGCGGCGAGAGCGGTGAGGCGGACCTCGTCGCCGGGCTTGACGCCAAGCACGGCGAGGTCGACGCCCGAGCGGACGGTGAGGGCCCGCGGCGGCTGCGCATCACTGTTCGCGGGGGTTTCGCTGGCGATGGACTCGGGATCTCCAACGGGTTCGAGCGCTCCGCCGGAGCCGGACTTTTCGCCGCCTTCGCGTCCGGCGGGCTTGGCGATGGTGCGTTCGAGGGCGAGCGAGCGCAGGCCCACATCGTCGCGGGCTTCGGCGACGACCTCGATGAGCGCGGTGGGCAGCACGCCGCGGTCGGTGCCCGGGGTGGTGATGGTCGCTTCGGCGGGCTTGTCTTCGAGGGCGTCGAAGCGGACGACGGCGTCGTCGGTCGCGGCGATTCCGTATTGGTCCACGGGGCGGACCACGAGGCGCACCGGTTTGCCGAGCGTCCACGAGAGGGTCCAGGTGGAGCCCGATCCGGTGAGGGCGACGGGGGTTTCGGGGCCGTCGATGAGTCTGATCTGGTCTTGCAGCGGCGGGTCGAACCTAGCGGTGGTGCTGAGGTTGAGCTTGAGGTCGATGCGTGAACCGGCGAGGGCGGGCGGGGCGCTGGCGCGTTCGTCGGTGCCGGGGCCGAGGTCGATGTTCAGTTGGGCGGCGCTGGTGTAGGCGGGCGGGGTGACGCTGGCTTGGGCGCTGACGAGCACGGGAGGGGGCACGAGCTTGATCGTGCGCGTGGGGGTTTCGTCGTCGCGGGTGAGCAGGCGGTATTCGACGGATTCCCCGGCGGGGTCGATGAGGCGCTCGAAGAGCGCGCCGGTGACGGCGCGGGTCTGCTCGCGGCCCAGCGGGTCGAGCGCGGTGGCGGTGGTTTCGCCTTCGCGGCCCTGCCAGGTGAGGAGCTCCTTGCGCCATCCTCCACTTGGAGCACCCTTGCCGAGGAAGCGGTACTCGACGAAGACGTCGGTCTGATCGGGCGCGTCTTGCGAGCGGGTGAGCAGGGCCCGCAAAGGCAGGGCCGCGCCCAGGGCGTGGACCTCGGCGTCGGTCGCGTCGGCCACGCCGGTGCGCTTGGGCCACTCGGCCCCGGACCACGGCGTGACGACGCGCTGGGCACCGATCCAGAACCCCGAAGGTGAGAGCGCGAAGAGCCCGGCGGTGACGGCCGCCGCGCCCGCGAGCGCGAGTGCGGCACGCTTGAGCGCGTGGGTGCGGACGAGCCCGGCGGCGTCGCGGTCGGCCCAGAGGTTGACGGTCTGGCGGATGCCCGCATCGGCCATGCCGCGCGAGGTGGCGCTGGGGAACGCGGCGCGGCCGTGGGCGAGGTCGGAGGCGGAGCCGAGTTTGCCCTTGAGGTCGGGGTAGGAACGCTCGACGCGGAGCGCGACCTCGGTCTCATCGGGGTTGAAGCGCAGGGCGGGGCGGACCCACGTCCACCACGACCAGCCGAGCAGCCCCAGCCACGCGGGGAGGGTGAGCATCCGCAGCCACCCGGGGACGCGCAGGG
>JBJXFG010000009.1:0-44684 GCA_046154665.1 Phycisphaerales bacterium
CCGACCGCTCGCGCCGTCGGCTCTGCGATCACCCGCTACGGCTGAACAGGAATCGCGCTAGCCCCCATCCGCGCGCACCGAGCCCGGCGCGTCACCCCGCGTAACGTCACCGCTCGTTCATTCCGGCACTCGACCACTCGACCACTCGACCACTCGACCACTTCGCCATGCCCGACCTCTTCACCCCGCTTCCCCTCGGACCATTCACGCTGCCCAACCGAGTGCTCATGGCCCCGCTCACGCGCTGCCGCGCCGAGCCCGACGGCACCCCGGGCGAGCTCGCCCCGCTCTATTACGCCCAGCGCGCCAGTGCCGGACTCATCATCTCCGAAGCCACCTGCATCGAGCCCCGCGCCCATGGCTATCCCACCGTCCCGGGCATCTATACACCCGCGCACGTTGATGGCTGGCGGCGCGTGACCCGCGCCGTCCACGATGCCGGGGGCCGCATCGCGTGCCAGCTCTGGCACGTCGGGCGCTACAGCCACCCCGACTACCAGACCGGCCATGCGCCGCCGATCGCGCCCAGCGCCGTCAACCCCGGCGGCACCTGCCGCACGCCCACCGGACCCAAGCCTCGCACAACCCCGCGCGCCCTCGAAACCTCAGAAATCCCCGGCATCATCGCCGACTATCACCACGCCGCGAAGTGCGCTCTCGATGCCGGCTTTGACCTCGTCGAACTCCACGGTGCCAACGGCTACCTGCCCGAGCAGTTTCTCCGCGACGGCACCAACCACCGCAGCGACCGCTACGGCGGATCACTCCCCAACCGCGCCCGGTTCCTGCTCGAAGCCGCCGAGGCCATCATCTCCGTCTGGGGCAGCGATCGCGTGGGCGTGAGACTCTCCCCCGCCGGCCACCACGGCCAGGCCGGCGACTCCAACCCGCGCCAGACCTACGAGCACGCCGTCCGTGAACTCTCAAACCTCGGCGTCGCGTTCCAGCACATCATGCAGCCCTGGGGCCCGCAGGATGAGCAGACCCTCACCAGCGACCTGTTCCGCCCGCTGGTGAGCTCCGTGCTCATCACCAACGCCGGTTTCACGTTCGAAACGGCCACGCACCAGCTGCGCGAAGGACGCGCTGATGCCGTCGCCTTCGGCAAACTGTTCATCTCAAACCCCGACCTGCCCGAGCGCTTCCGCATGGGAGGAGAACTCACGCCGTGGGATGAGTCGACGTTCTACACGCCCGGGGCGAAGGGTTACACGGACTACGCCTCATCCGAACCCTGAGCGCAAGCTCAGGGCCAAGCCACTCCATCAAGCGCGATTCAACGCGAGCGACATCGAACTTCAAAGAACTGTGGCTCCGAGCTCGCGCTCGGGGCTCGGATGACCCCTCGCCCTACGCTCCCTCATGCGCACGATCCTCATCGCCGTCCTCGCGCTGCTCGGGGTTCTCGTCCTGGGCTTCGCCGCCGACCGCACCCCGCCCCGTGCCGACCTCACCATCATCGACAGCCAGGATTTCATCAGCCTCGACCCGCAGCGGCTCAGCTACATGCAGGACATCCGTGCCGTGGCGTGCCTCTATGAGACCCTCACCCGCAACAACATCCACTCTGCCGACTTCGAAGTCGTTCCCGCGCTCGCCTCGTCGTGGACCATCTCGAGCGACGCCCTCACCTACAGCTTTCATCTCCGCCCCACCGCCAAGTGGTCCAATGCCGACCCCGTCCGCGCCTCGGACTTTGTCTACGCGTGGAAGCGGGCGATGCTGCCCGACACCGCCGCCGATTACTCGTCGCTGTTCATGAAGATCAAGGGTGCCGAGGCGTTCTTCGCGCACCGCGTCGAGTCGATCAAGTCCTATGCGCGCCGTCCCGCCGGCGAGCGCACGCCCGAGGCCGCCGCGAGGCTCCGCGAGGATTCCGACGCCTACTTCAACCAGCACGTCGGCCTCCGCGCCGAGGGTGACCACACCCTCATCGTCACCCTCGAGCGCCCCGTGGCGTTCTTCCTTGACCTTGTCGCCTTCGCCGCCTTCGCACCCGTTCACCCGCCCACCGTCGAGAAGTACGTCGGCCTCGACCCCAACACCGCCGAGATCCGCCAGGACCACGGCTGGACCAAGCCCCCCAACGTCGTCACCAACGGCCCGTTCGTCATGACCCAGTGGCGCTTCAAGCGCGACGCCTTCTTCGAGGCTAACCCGCACTACTGGGACCAATCCGCACTCCGCACCAAGTCCGTCCGCATCATCCCCATCGAGGACCAGAACACCGGCGTGCTCGCCTTCAAGACCGGCGCCGCCGACTGGCACTGCGACGTCAACGCCGAGTACATCCCCGAGATGTTAGAACAAGTGAGGCACGGGGGGCGCGACGACCTCGCCGCCTTCCCCACCTTCGGAACCTACTTCTGGAACTTCAACTGCACCAAGAAGCTCCCCGACGGCCGCGACAACCCCTTCCACGACGCCCGCGTCCGCCGAGCCTTCGCCATGTGCGTCAACAAGAAGGACATCGTCGAGAAGATCAAACGCGGCGGCGAACGCATCGCCAACACCCTCATCCCCGTCGGCTCCATCAAGGGCTTCCAAAGCCCCGCCGGCGTGGGCTACGACCCCGACGCCGCAAGGAAACTCCTCGAAGAAGCAGGCTGGACCGCCCGAGCCCCCGACGGCTCGCCCGCCAAGCCGCCCTCTCAGCCGGTGGGGCAGCCTTCCAGCCTGCCAGCCTCAGAACTCACCCCCTTCCCCGTCGTCACCCTCCTGGTCACCCCCATCCAACACCACAAAGACGTCGCCCAGGCCCTGGGCCGCATGTGGGAACAAACCCTCGGCGTCCGAACCCAGATCGAAGTCCGCGAAACCAAGTCCTTCAAAGAAAAACTCCGCAACAAAGACTACATCATCTCACGAGCAGGCTGGTGGGGCGATTACGGCGACCCAACCACCTTCCTCAACCTCCACAAAACCAATGACGGCAACAACGACCGAGGCTACTCCAACCCGAAGTACGACCAACTGCTCGAACACGCCGAGAACGAAACCGACCCCGCCAAGCGCATGAGAATCCTCGAAGGGGCCGAACGCATGACGGTGAACGAAGAACTCCCCGTGCTGCCGCTGTGGCAATACAACTTCTACTACCTCTTCAAACCGCCGGAGAAGAACGGCCAACCAAACCCCGGCGGCCTCCGCGGCATCAGCACCCACCCGCGACTGGTGCAGTATTACTGGATGATGGAAGTGGTGAGATAAACGGGTGAGGTGAGGGGCCATTCGTTTGTGTCGCTCACCTGCTTTTTTTTGGTTGATTCTCGCCGGAGGTTTCACTAGCCTTTGCGAGATGCAAGCGCCTCACTTTGACACGATTTGGGAGTTTGAAGCAGGAGCCCTCCATTCTTGCAAACGTGATCGAGCCGCCATTCCCACAACGGACGGTTTTATACCGCGGAGCCGTGTCGCGGAAGTCTTTGCTGCGCTTGGTTTTAAGGCCGAAGACGAAAACATGGTCAGTTTTCACGACGAGCATCATCGGCGGCTTCGAGACCGAGTCTGTATTTTGTTTGGGTCGCCGCCGCCTAGAATCCATTGGGGGGTCATTCGGGAGGCCTACGAGAGCTGGCGTGGAGGGCCCACGCCAGAAGACCTGGACGAGATCGATTTCGTTGGGTGACCGGCCGCCTAGTCCGAGAACGCCCCATTTTGTCCACATTCTGAGCAGACAAGTGGAAAAATGAATCCAGAATGCACGCTTGCCGATATACTATGCTAGCATAGCACAATGGAGATATCACCGATGACTTCCGAAACCGCAGGTGCCCCGAGCACCCCTAGTGTTTCCCCTTCGGCGAACCCCGAGCCCAGTGCGGTCGGCGTGAGTTGGAGAGAGGTGCTGAACCGGCTGACTTGGTTTGTCCGGCCGAACCCATGGCCCGATCCAGAATCGCACGGAGCAGATGCATTCGAAGCTTCTGCGAACGAGTTGCCTGGATCGCTCTTTTTCGCCGCGAGTCCCGAAGCGGCACTCGCAATCGCACAGAACGGTGTCTTCTCTGAGATCGAATCGGGGCGGATGTCTACCGAGGTGCTTGAACATCGTGGACGACGAAAGCCTGGCGCTCAAGCTCTTGTTCAGTTGAACGTTCGAGTGCCGCCGGAAATAAGGGAGAGGATTGTCAAGCGCGCAGATGAGCACAGGATGCCCTTGGCTCGATTCGTCCAGGCCCAATGCCTGGGTGCCCCGTTGTATCGCGACCCATTCGCGTCTCCAGGTGAGCGCATGCCGAGCAAGCTGAAGAGTGAGGCAATTCGAAGGGCGGCGGCGCACGGCCTTCGGGAGCCAGATTCTCAGAGGCGTGAAGAGGGGTGATCGATGTACGTCGATGGGTCTCTCATTACCCTGCCGCGCGAAGACCGCGACCCCCAGCGGGTTCCGTTGCCTTGGTTCTGTCGTGCTCCGCTGGGAATGAAGTCAAAGACGGCTGTATACGCCGCGCTAGTGGCGAGCTCGACAAGGCACGACATGCGGGCTACGCGGCAATCAATGTCGTCTGAGCCGATCAGACGCCCCCCGGACTTGGTTGTGTCCGTTCTCGCTCCTGACGCCTGGGAAAGATTTTGGGTGATCTCATCGCGAGGACCAGACGGGCCGGGGCTGCTGAACAGCCTGCTCGCTTCGGTTGCGCAGGCAAACATGCGGGAGGGCCAGCCGCACATCAACGTGATCATTGGCGAGAGCTTCACCGTTCCGAGCCCGGAACTGGCGGATGCAACTGAACGCATTCATGAGACCACCTTGTTCGTGGAGCTGTTGCAGGGAGAACAGTCAGAGGCGGTACTGAATAAGATGATCGAAGAGATCCGGGGCCCGCGCGTCGATCCTGCGCCCGGCGCGGGCGCGCGGATCGAGCAGATCGAAATGCGGCGTTGTAAGAGACCGGCGGGCTGCGTCGTCAAGGAATTGGGCACCGGAGTTGTTGCGGATGGCTATCTTCAGCTTCAGCATAACTGGCGATCGCTCGCAAGAGCTTGGGATCAGGAGATCAGCGAGTCATTCGATTTCAACCAGGCCTGCGTTTACTCAAGCACGGTGACTCGTGCTATCACGTTCGCATTCCCTCGCAAGGGGGCGCGTCTCATAGTGACCAAGCACTCGGATCAGCCGAATACCGCCGTAAAGATGACGAACGCGCTCCAAGATGCCAAGCAGAGCATCCTTGCGGGACTGCTCGCAAAAGTGGACGAGAAGACCGGAAGCTTGGAGTTGGTGGCAGAGCCGATAGACCTGGCGGGCGCATTGCAGAACGAGACGCTTGCCTACATCAGTGCGCAAGCTGACTACAGAGAAGTGCATGTTCGCTCGGCGAAGCCGTATCAAGACACTATCTGGCCTCGGCTTCCACGAAAGGAGCTATTTCGGCAGTTGGGCCGAGACATCGTTGGTGAAACGGCAGCCGCACATCTCGAGAAGTTGTTTGACGGAGTGAGCGCCCGTCGAGCACAAGACGCTGGGGCTCGATCTCGTTGCTTCGTTTCATGCGCATCCTCTCGCGCGATTCAGAAAGAGGCAAGGCAGGCGATCGTTTGGTTGCTTGAGTCGCACAACCTTGATGCGGACGGCGACACGCATGGATTGCACCGCCGCTCGCCAATTTCGGTGGGCGAGCGACTGGTGCGTCTTGCTCGATCTCACTTTGCGCTATTCGTCTTGTGGCAAGAGGCAAATGGGAGTTATGATCGAGAAACCTTAGTGGAAGCGATTGGATACTCGAGACTGAACGAAGGCAGCGGAGTACTGCTTATTCAGGCTGAATCCACAAGTATCGTCGAGATCATTCGGTCGATCGTTGGTGAAACAAGTATTTTTCGAGTGGCAGCGTTTCGATGGAGAGATGTTCATAATGCTGCTTGGGAGAAGTTTCTGCTTGATTTGAAACAGAACCCGGAAGCAGACTGCCCGTGGGAGATCATGGAACACGGCTCACTCACTTCTCGCGTGCTCGATTGGCTTCACTACTCCCTGCGTGGTGACGGCACACGCTAACGGCGATTCATCCCCTCACCCATCCGGCGAAAGCCCCGCCGCCGTGATGTCGCCCACAACCCTCAGCGCCACCGTGTTCGCACCGCCGGGCCTGTCAAACGGCACCCCCGCCAGCAGCACCATGCGGTCGCCCGGCTCGGCCCAGCCCTCGGCCAGCACGATCTGCTCCACGATCATCGCAAACTCAAACCGGTGCTTCGGCAGCTCCATCCTCAAGTGCGGCATCACCCCCGCAAGTAAGTTCATCCGACGCACCGAGCGCTCATCACTTGAAAACGCAAGAATCGGGCAGCGGAATCCGTTGCGAGATAAGTGCTGTGCCGTGCCGCCGGTCTGCGTCCACACCGCGATCACCTCGGCACCGATGTCGCGGGCCATCACCCACGCTCCGTGCGCGAGCGCCGCCACCACATCGCGCCGGTTCTGCAGCATCACCGGCGGGCGGGCCGCCCACGGCATCTGACGCACAGCCTCCTCCGTCGCCAGCGCCACGCGCCGCATCGTGTCCACGGCCAGCACCGGCCACTTGCCCACCGCCGTCTCGCCCGAGAGCATCACCGCGTCGGCACCATCGAGGATCGCGTTGGCCACGTCGCTCACTTCGGCCCGCGTCGCGGACTGTGACTCGATCATGGACTCGAGCATCTGCGTTGCCACGATGCACGGCTTGCCGAAGTCGTGGGCCCGCGCCACCAGCCGCTTCTGCACCACCGGCACCTGCGCCAGGTCCATCTCGACACCCAGGTCGCCCCGCGCCACCATGATCCCCGCCGCGTGCTGCAGAATCTCATCGATGTTCGCCACGCCCTGCGGCGTCTCGATCTTGGCGATCACCGGGATCCCCGGCTCACGGATCGAATCGTGAGGCGAAGACCGTGCCGCCGACAGCCGCCGATTCAGGTCGGCCACGTCGGCTCCCTTGCGCACGAACGAAAGCGCCAGGAAGTCAAGGTCGTGTTCGAGGGCCCACAGGGCACACTCCCAGTCGCGCGCGCTCAGCGCCGGCACGCCCAGGGTGCTGTCGGGCAGGTTGATGCCCTTCTTGCTGGTGATCTTCCCGCCCACGTTGACCACGCAGCGCAGCTCGTCGTTGATCGACTCCACGGCGAACATCCGCACCGCGCCGTCGTTGATCAGCACCCGCTGCCCCGGCGCGACCTCACGCACCATCTGCGGATACGTCGTCGGCAGCACCACCAACTGACCCTTCTCCCCGGCCCCGCGCAGTTCGAGTGATGTCGCCGCGGCGGAGACGATCACCTCATCCCCAGGCTCGACCGTCACGCCCGCTTCGGGCATCACGCCCACGCGGATCTTCGGCCCCTGCAGGTCGCCCAGCACGGCGAGCGGGATCCCCGTCTGCCGCGCGACTGCCCGAACGACCTCGAGCCGCTTGAGGTGCGAGTCGAAGTCGCCGTGGGAGAAGTTCAGCCGGAACAGCCGAGCCCCGGCGTCCACCATCCGCGCCAAGACCTTCGGCTCCTCGCTGGCGGGCCCGAGCGTGGCGAGAATCTTGGTCAGCGAAGCGCGGGGCGGAGCAACGATGGTTGCAGCGTTTGGGTGGTTGGGCATGAACAAAGCCTATCGGTATGCTGCTGTGGATGTGGTCGCCGCTCTTGAAACCTGCCCGGTTCGCCCTCCGATCGGAGAAGCGTGCGAAGGTGGTGCGAGACCTCTTTATGATGTACATCGCTCACGCAGAGCGCGGCTGGAAGGCCGAAGAGGTGAACGCCGCGAGGTACCAAACGCAGGTGCAGGTGCTGTCGGCGATCGGGAGCGCGATTCTGGTCGCGTGCCTCGCGGGCCTCATCCAGATTCTGAACGCCGCGGTCTTCATGGACATGCTCCGCCGCGCCGATCGGTGGTTCTGGGCTCTCATGGCCTTCGGCGTGCTGATCTTGTTGCTGTCGTTTGGCTTGGTGACAATCGGATTGGCGATGCTCTACATGCGGTCCGAGCGGGTGAACCGGGAGACGCCGCCAGCGACCGCCGGCTCGGCCGACCAACTTGAGCCCGAGCCGACGTCCAGTCACGAGATGTACTTGGACGAAGGAACACTCGTCCTGATCGAAGGACTCGAGCGCTTGGACCCCGCCGCCGGGCTCGCGTTCGACCACATCTATCGGGCGTTCCTCGATCTGGCCGATCGAAACGGGCAGAAGCGAACCGCGATCGCGGCGGCCCGCGAGCGTATACTCCGGGGACTTCGCTTGTCGATCCTGGCGTTCGCGTTGTACGGGATAGCGGTGGTCATGTGGGGACTTCTCGGAAAGGAAACCGAACGTGGCAAAGCGCCAGTCCTTCAAGATCAATCTGCCCGGCTTCCTGAAGACCAAGTCGACCGAGTTCGTGGAACAGGTCCAAACCAGCCCGGACGACCGGGCGGAGACCTTCGAAGCGACTCGCAGCGCAATCAAGCGCTCGCTCCGCGACAACAAGATGTCCTTGGTCCAAATGCAACGCCTGGTCCAACAGCGGGCCAGCCAGCCCCCCAAAAAAATGGGCATCATCGAGACCTTCCGCAAGAGCGAAGCCTTCTAGCCCCCGCCGCCGCGCCGACCCAGATCCCAGAGCCCGCGCCGATGCCCAACTTCGTCGGCCCGCCGTGGCCCTGAGCGCCCGCTCACTCCCCATTCGCCAAGTCGACAACCACCCCCGCCAGCGCATCCATAGCGCGCGTGAAGCGGTCGTAGTCGATCACCCCCGGCACATCCGTCGCCTTGTGATAGTGCGGGTTCCGATACACCGCCGTGCACGTCACCATCACCGCCGGATATCCAACCTGCCAGAAGCTCCAGTGGTCAGACCAGTCGATGCCCGGAAGGAACGAAGGCGCCGCCGCCCCCTCCGATCCCACCGTCGCCCGCGCCCGAAAGCTCGAAATCGCCCGGTGCACCAGCCCGCGCGACGCAAGATTCCCGACGAACGCCACGAAGTCCCCGCGGTCCGGATAGAACATCCCCAGCGGCGGCGGGTACGGCTGCGACCCCGGCGCATCACTGAAATACCCGATCGACTCAAGAACGATCGCCGCACGCACATCATCGCCCCGCGCCCGGCAACGGCGCGCGTACACCAGCGACCCCATCGTCTCCTTCTGGAAATGCGGCGGCTCCTCGTTCACGAAGAACACAAACCGCAGCGTCCGCTCCTGCGGCGAGTTCGCAAACCGCCGCGCCAGCGCCAGCGTCCCCGCCACCCCCGACGCATTGTCGTCCGCCCCAGGCGTCATGTAATAACTGTCGTAGTGCGCGCCAACAACGATGATCTCGCGCGCCCGACTCGTCCCCACCACCGTCACCTCAAGGTTCGGCGTCACCGTCTCACGCTCGAACGACGCCCCCGCCGCCACCGCCTCCGCGCCAGCCCCCGCCGGCACCCACACCTCCTCAATCGTCGCATACCCCGCCACGTTCAACTCATCCATGATCCAAGCCACGGCATCACCCAGCTTCCGCGGCTGCATGAACGACCGCACCCCGACACCCGAAGCCAACCGCTCGACATCACGCCGAAGTGCTTCGCGCAAACGAACCTGCTCAACCGTCAACCCCGGCGCGGGACCGCTGAATCTCTCCCCCGGCATCCGGATCATCCACCACCACCCCGCCACGCCCAGCACGAGCACCACCGCCGCGAACACCCCGATCCGCTTCAGGGCCCCGCGCGTCACCAGTCGAAACCGCCACTTCGGTCGAGGAGTCTGGATGGCATCGGCATCTCGCGTTGACGTGTCCTGGCGGCTCATGTGAATCACCATACGGCGACGTGACACGCATGGCTCCTTCCGCCGTGCCACTGAAGTCGCTGCTCGGAGCGACTTCAGTGCCGTCGGTCGCCGAGACCTCGAAAGCACTGAAGTCCCGTCCACGGGACTTCAGTGGCACGGAGCCACGCCCCCCGGCGCGATACATTGCTGCCATGCACCGCCCCACTCGCCACGCCGTCGTTGCCCTCATCGCGGGAACCTGCCTCGTTGCTCTCACCCCCAGCGCCCAAGCCTGGGACGCCCACGGCCACCGCGTCATCACCTACCTCGCCCTCGACGCACTCCCCTTCACCGACAAACCCGCCCCCCCAGTCGCCCCCCCGCCCGCCCCCCCGGTCGCCCCCGGCGGAGCCGCGACCCCCGCCGCACCTCCGAACCTCCGCACCTCACCCCTCCCCTTGTGGATGACCGCCCCGTCGTTCCGCGACGCCTGCGCCTACCAGTCCGCCGAGCCGGACCGTATCCGCGCCCAGCCCACGCCCAGCCTGGTCCACCTCAACGGCCCCGACCACTACTTCGACCTCGACATGCTCGCCCGCTGGGGCATGAAGGTGGAAGACATGCCCACCCTCCGCCACCGCTTCATCAAAGAACTCTCGCTGGCCCGACTCACGTTCCCCCAGAACTTCACGGATTATGATGAGAAGAAGGACGCCGCCAACGAGCACGAGTGGCCCGGTCTGGGCCCGCAGGCCATGATGGAAACCTACGGCCACCTCCAGGCCTCGTTCCGCACCCTCAAGATCATCGAGTTTCTCGGCGGTGAAGGCCGCGACCTCCAGATCGCCCAGGCACAGCAGAACATCATCTACCACATCGGCCGCCTCTCGCACTTCGTCGGCGACCACGCCCAGCCCCTGCACACCACCATCCACCACCACGGCTGGGTCCGCGACGTCGTCAAGTTCCCCGACCCCGCCCCCGCCGCCAACGTGTGGAACCCGAAAGATTACACCACCGACTACGGCTTCCATTCTTATATTGACGGCACCATCCTCATCCACCACAAGATCACCTACGAAAGCCTGACGCAACAGACCGACGGCACCCCCGTCACGCCCCACGCCGTCAAGGACACCGACCCGTGGAAGGACATCCTCGAACACATCAACCGCTCGTACAAAGAAGTCGAGCCGCTCTACCAGATGCACAAGGACGACACGCTGCGAAGTGCGCCCGGCAAGCAGCTGATCGAGTCCCGCCTCCGCGACGGCGCGAAGATGCTCGCCGCCCTCATCACCGCCGCCTGGACCAGCAGCGACCCCATCAAGCGCGACACCAACTACTACATCAACGGCACCCCGCCCGAGGGCAAGCCCAGCCTCCCCGAGATGGGCAACCGCCAGATCCCCGCCCGCACCGCCACCGAGCACGAGAAGATGAAGTCTGAGAGCGGCGAGGCAGAACCCCGACCGTAAGTGAGGGGTTTCGCTGGGAATGACCAGATGGTCGAGCGATCGTGTGCCACCGACTTCCGTCCGCGGACGTCGGTGCTTCAGCACGCGGTGATCAAGGCAGCACCGACTTGCTCAAAGCGGCAAGTCGCTGGCACGACGATTCCAACTCACCCCATACCCTCCCCGCGTGCCCACCGCCAACACACACCCCCGCTTCACCTTCCTCGGCACCGGCACCTCCGGCGGCATCCCCCTCATCGCCTGCGATTGCCCCGTCTGCACCTCCGCCGACCCGCGCGATACCCGCACCCGCACCGGCGCGTGCGTCCGATGGATCGACCGCTCGCCCGCCGCACTGGCACAGTCGCCCGGCGGCGTCGAACGCGTCGTGCTCATCGATTGCACCCCGGACCTGCACGCCCAGGCACGCCGCGAGGGCCTGTGGCGTTGCGACGCCATCCTGTTCACCCACAACCACGTCGACCACATCTTCGGCCTCGACGAGGTGCGCCGATTCAACGCCGTGATGAAGGCCCCCATCGACATCCACGCCGAGGGCTATGTGCTCGACGCCCTGCGCCGCGTCTACAAGCACATCTTCGACGCCGCGGCGAACGTTAACGACTCGTTCGTCGCCACCCTCATCCCGCACACCATCACGCCGGTGGACATCGACACCGGACGCCCCCGCCCGCACACCCCCGGCACCGACGCGCACCGGGATTTCCGAGGCCACAACAGCAAGCCGCCGCGCGAGAGCTTCGACCCCGTCCACCTCTTCGGCATGCGCTTCGAGCCCCTCCGCCTCCACCACGGCAGGCTGCCGATCCTGGGGTGGAGGGTCGAGGAAGTGGTCGAGTGGTCGAGTGGTCAAGTGGTCAAGCGCGAAGGCGCGCAAGGCCCACCCGCACTTGACCACTCGACCCCTCGACCACTCGACCACTCCTCGCCTTTCCCCCTGGCCTACTGCACCGACGTCTCGGCGATCCCGCCCGACACCTGGCCCCGGCTCACCGGCCTCAAGACCCTCGTGCTCGACGCCCTGCGCCACCGCCACCACCCGACGCACCTGACGCTCGACCAGGCGGTGACGATCGCCCAGCGCGTCGGTGCCGAGCAAACCTACTTCGTTCATATGGCCCACGAGCTCGGGCACGAGCAGACCGACTCCACCCTCCCGCCCAACATCCGCCTCGCCCACGACGGCCTCACCCTCGGCCCGTCCGCCCCACCGGGCAGCGCCTGGCGGCCGACGCATTCCGCAAGCCGAGCCGCCGCAAAGTTCGAAGAAGGCTGACCCTCCCCGCATCTTTCCCCGCGCGACTTTCCCCCCGACTCCCGACTGCCGACTCCCGACTCCCGCCCCCCACCCATGTCCGGCTACCCCTACAAAATCGCCGTCCTCTGCGACCTCCGCAACAGCCAGGGCCAGATGCTCCTGCTGCACCGCCTGAAGGAGCCCAACAAGGGACTCTTCTCCCCCATCGGCGGCAAGCTCGACACCCTGCGAGGCGAGAGCCCCACCCAGTGCGCCCAGCGCGAGGCACACGAAGAGGCCCGCGTCGACATCCCCATCGAACGCTTCCGCCTCGTCGGCATGATCTCCGAACGCGGCTACGAATCCAAGACCAACTGGCTGCTCTTCTACTTCCGCGTCGACGGCCCCGTTGACTTCGAGCCCTTCGAGATGAACGAGGGCCGCCTCGAATGGCACCACCCCGACGAGATCGATCATCTGCCGCTCCCCGAGACCGACCGCAAGATCATCTGGCCGCTGGTGAAGCAGCACAGCGCCGCCGGCAGCTTCTTCGCCGTCCACATCAACTGCGACAACCCCAACGGCGAGATGACGTGGACCGTGGAGCAGTCATGGGTACCCCGCCGGTCTCCGGCGGGATGACGACCGCCGTGCCACGACTTTGTCGTCCGCGACAAAGTCGTGCTCGCCGATTAGGAACGCCACGAACACCGCACGACTCTCCGAAGACGGAGAGTCGTGGCACGTCAAAACCCCGCCCCCTTCATCCACTCGCTCGGCACCGTCTCCAACGCCGACGCGATGCTCAGCAGGCTCTCCAGGCTCGGCGTGTGCGCCCCCCGCTCGATGCTCGAGAGCTGGCTCACGCTCACCCCCGACGCCTCGCTGAGTTCCTTCAGCGTCCAACTCTTCTCGGTCCGCGCCAGGCGCACCTGACGCCCGAGCTCTTGCCGCAGCCGGTCTTGGGGGCGTCCCCCGAGGTTGAACGCCGACGCCGCCTGTTTCAGCGCGTTCCGCAGGTCGGCGACCGAGAACGGCTTGGCGAGGTAGTCGAACACGTCCTGCTTGAACGTCCGGCGCATCGTGTCCAGCGATGGATACCCCGTCACCACGATGACGCACAGCTTGGCCCAGCGCTTGCGGAGTTCTTCGAGCACCTGCTCGCCGTCGTGCCGCCCCATCTTGATATCCAGCAGCACGATGTCCGGCAGCCGCTCCTCGTTCATCCGGTACAGCTCGTCCGGCGTGGCGGCGGTGCGCACGTCGTGCCCGTCGCTGCTCAGCACCGACGCGATGTACGCGCGGAAGTCCGCGTCGTCATCCAGCGAACAGATCGACAGCGGCGGGGGCGGGGTGGGCGGGGTGGGCGGCGTCTCCGCCGGCGCGGGACCCGTCGGCGTTGGTGCGGGGGCGCTCATGTCGGCTCAGCCCCGCTCCCCCGAGCATGATCCTCCATGGAGCCGCGACGCTCCACGGCGAGGTGCCCCGCGATCGTCTTCGCCAGCGCCGCGCCCGTCGCGGCATCGAGCTTCCCCGGGCTCCAACCCACACCCAACCCCGCGCCGGCCTGCCCGACCGCGCCCGCCTCTTTCGGGATGATGTGGAAGTGAACGTGGAACACCGCCTGGTGCGCCGCCGCCCCGTTGTTCTGCAGCACGTTGTACGCCGACGCACCGGTCGCCTTCATCACCGCCCGACAAATCCGCGGCAGCACCCGCCCCAGCGCCGCCGCCGATTCATCGGAGAGCTGGTCAAGCGAGGCGGCGGGCTCCTTCGGGATCACCAGCGTGTGCCCCGTGCTGAGCGGGCCGATATCCAGAAACGCAAACACGCGGTCGTCCTCATAGACCTTGTGGCTGGGGATTTCGCCTCGGATGATTTTGGTGAAGATGGTGTCGGGCATCATCGCCTCGCAAGCATGGTGGATTCGTATTGGGATCAGGGTTCGGTCAGCGCGACGACCGAAAGATTGAAGTAGTCCGGAGGCAGCGGTCTGCCCAAGTCATGATTGGTTTCCAGCCAAAGCGACATCGCTTCCTTCACATTCTCGATCGCTTCTTCGCGCGTCTCGCCGTCGCTGAGGCAGCCGGGAAGCGACGGAACCTCGGCGATCCACGCGCCGTTTTCGTCTTGGTAGATCAAAGCGTGCCGCATCGCATCATGCTACACGCCAAATGCACGAGGCCCGGCGGATGGGCCGGGCCTCGTGCGGAGTGGAACGGGGATTGGTGTGTGTGTGGGGGGAGCGGGAGTCGGGAGTGGGGAGTCGGCAGTCGGGCGGGGGGGCGGGGGGAAAGGCCGCCGCCGTGATCGGGCGGCACGCGCGCCTTGATGCCTCGATGCCTCTTGCCTCGATGCCTTCTGCTTCACTCCACCACGACAGTCTTGGTCACGTTGCTGGCCACGGGGCCGGTGGTGGTGCCGGGGTTCTTGGTCTTGGTGCCCTCGGGGCCGACCTCGATCGAAGGCTTCGCCGAGCCCTGGCCCTGGGCCCGTTCGAACACGGCCCGCGCGGCGTTCTCCGCGTTGATCATCGTCCGAGCCTTCGTCTCGTAGTCATCACCCTTGCTGTGGTTCGCAAGAGCCTGAAGGCGGGCCTCCTGCTCGGCGCGGATCTTGGCGATGCGGCCGGTCACGTGATCAAGGCTGACGGCCTCGAACTTGTCGAACCGGTCCATCGACGCCGTGCGCTTCTCGACCAGGTCGATCAGCTTGTCGTTGCGGGCGATCATCTCGATCTGCCCGTCGAGTTGCCAGATCTGGGCCTGGAACTGGGCCCGCTCGGTTTCGAGGGTGCCCAGCATCTCTTCAAGGCGGGTCGACTGCTGGCGGAGGAACTCGAGGTCACGGTCGGCGTCCGCGATGCGGCTGCTGTACGCCGTTAGCGTGTTGTTGATGTTCGTCGCGCGGCTATACGCCTGGTCGAGGCTCAGGCTCTGGTTGCTGAAGCGCACGTTGATGATGGCGGCGGGCGCCTCGGTGCGGGCCGTCTCGGCCTTGCCGAGGAGGCCCTTCATCTCGACGATGTCCTGCTCGGCCATGGCGACGACCTTCTCGGCCACCGAGCGGTCGCGTTCGAGCGACTGGATCTGGCTGCGGACCTCGGCGAGCTCGGATCGGACCTCGCCGATGCGCTTGGGGTACTGCTCTTCGAGCTCGCGGATCTGGGCGCGGAGGGCCACCGGATCGCCCACCGCGGCGTCGATGCCGCTGACCACCTGATCGCGAGCGAGGCCGGCGATGGCCATCACGCGATGCGGGCCGGCGATGAGAACCGCGGCACCGGTCAGAAGACCACCCACCGCAACGACTCGAACGGCTGTCTTGGTCATGCCCATGGTGAACTCCTTTGCGTCTCCATTTCGCCGGCGGAATGTCGGCGTCCGACTGCCCCTCGGAAAGGCCCGGCGTTGGAGAGCCGGGTGGTGTTCTGTACGCCGCGGGGCCGCCGCCACCTTGGGGGGCCCCCGACGCGGGGTTGCAGGGGATTGATTGGGAGTTTGGCGCGGTGGGTTTCAGGTCTGGGTGGTGGGTTTGGCTGGTCGAGGCGGGTGTCTCTGGGGCTGGAGCGGGGTGGTTTTGTGGGGCGCTCGGCCGATGGTCTGGGTTCTGGGGGGAAGAGACCCCTCCCTGACGGTCTGGGTTCTGTGTTGGTGGGTGGTCGGGCGGGTCTTCGGGGGTTTCGTCGGGTGGTGGTGGTGGTTCGTCGTTGTTGGCGGGGCGTGCGAACTTTGTGGGGGCAAGGTCGGCGGCGCGGAGGAGGGTGGTGGCGATGCGGCGGATGACCTCTGGGTTTGTCGCGGTGGAAAGAGCACGGATGGCGGCGTTGATGGCGCGGGGCGCGAAGACGCGGGCCAGGGCGTGGGCGCGCTGGCGGTGGGCGTCGGCGCAGCGCTCGATGGCGAGGGCGACGGCTGGCGTGCTGAGCCGGGTGTCGAGTTGGAGGGGGGTGATGGCGTGGGCGCGGGCGATGTCGGGGAGGGTGAGCGCGGGGTTGAAGTAGTCGTTGAAGAGACGGTGCTCGAGCTCGGGTGAGAACGGAGCGGACTGGCCCGATTCGTTGGGGTGGTTTTCGGGGCTGTGTTGCATGGGCATCCCTGTGTGCTGCTTCGGAGCGACAGGGAGGAGATACACCGGCGTTTGGGCGGGTCAATGGTGATTGCGCGCAGTTGCGAGAGATAGCGCGCGCGGCCGGTGAGTGCGCGTGAGATTCCCTTGAGTTCATGTGGAGCGGGCATATCCGTCACTTCGCCCCGGAGGGCTCAGTGACGGCTTCGGGGCGCTCGCTCGACTGCGTCAGTCTTCCCGATCCCCCGCCATCATCGCGGTGGAGACGGACCCCGGTTCATCCAGCGATTTCTGCATCAGGCGTCCGACCTTGAACTTCACGACCTTGCGGGGCGGGACCTTGACGGGCTCGAGGGTGCGTGGGTTCTGGGCGGTGCGGCCCTTGCGTTCGCGGATTTCGAAGACGCCGAAGTCGCGGAACTCGAGGCGGTTGCCCGAGCCGATCTCGAGGATGATCTCTTCGAGGAACGACTGGACGGTCTGCTTGACATCGTGCCGGTTGGCCCCGAGGCGCTCGGCGATGCGGTCGATGAGTTCTTTTTTGGTGATGGTTTTGTTGCCGCCTTGGCGCGCCATGAGAGCCTCGCGGGTGTAACGGTTCACCAAAACGACCCACCCAAACAAAGGCCTCGGCGATTGAAAGAACCACCACAAAGGAACCTTCAGCGTGGGCGGCTGAAAGGCACCAGAGCCGGGGTTCAGTATGCCACTGGCGTTCGGGCGGGTCAATCGCCGCGACCCGAATCGGCGCTAAATCTGACACGACACAATCCCTTGTGCGTCAATGATTTGGGAGTTGTCCGGCGGCACGTCTGGCCTGAACGGGTGACTACCGCTGTTGCCAGTCGGAAAAGCGGATGCGGCGTTCGCCTGGGCGGGGCGGCTGGGGCCAGTCGCGGGTGGCGATGAGCGGCGTCGAGCCGGCCGGGTTGATGTGCTTGTCGTTGCGCGAAAACTCGAATCGCTCGAAGGCGAGGGTGCCCTGGTTGGCCAGGGCGACTTCGGGAGATTCGAACACCAGCGCGGCGCGGCCTTGGCGCGCGGGGTGTTCGTTGGTGTGGCGATCCCAGGATTGGTGGTTCGCGCACCCGCCGGCAGCCCCCGCGAGCGTGCAGCCCGCGGCGCCCAGGGCACCCAGAAGGATCGCGCGATGTGCCCGCCCGGTTCTTCGCATGGTGAAAAGAGAGACAAGGCGCGTGCCAGCGCGGCGAGGTGGGGTGCGGACTCGAAAGTCCGGAGTTTCCCGGACGTGTGGTGCCGGGTCAACGGTTCTGGGTCTGGCGATGTGGGGTTCTGAAAACAAGACCGCCCGCGGCGGTGGGGCCGCGGGCGGCGAGTGCGCAGAATCGGCCATGCTTCAACAAACTCGGGGTGCGGTTCCCTCTTACACACCCGTGCCGCGGCGTCTTGCCCAGACGAACATCGCGGAACGGATCAAGAACGCCCCTGTGCGAGACGACCTGCGCCAAGCGGCGCACCGCGCGTGAACGCGGTGCGACGCGGACAATCCACAACGGAACCGGGCGTGGGCCGCGGCGGGTGTTCCCTGTGCGCCGGAGACTTGGCACACTTGCACCGACCACTGACCCGGGACGCGATCACAAGGGAAGGATTCCGGTCGGCAGAAGGATGCCAACACGGGCCCTGTGGGCGGCACGGTTCCGCGAATGAGTTGGGCTCCTGTGTCCCCTGTGCTGGGACCAGACGCCACGAGAAGAATAGCCTGCTTTCACGGGGCCGCAAGGCTTGCGCGGTGGAATATGCAGGAAAACAGCCAGAACTTCGGGCTGAATTTAAGAAGGGGGGTGTTCTCGGTCGCGTGCGGCACAGGTTGTCCACTGTTGTCACACTGGGGGAGCACGCGCATCGCCCAAACAAACGCCTGCGAGAGCGATGGTGGTGGCGCTGCGGTCTTCGAGCGGCGTTCTCCCGAGCCCGGAGCGTGCCTCAGCGGGTGGGCTTTTCGTCGGTTTTCGCCGGCTTTTCAGCGGGTTTCCCGGACGGGGGGGCGGGGGTGTCTTGCGGCGACTTGAAGGCGGGCATGACGCCGGGGCTGAAGGGCTTGCCGTCGATCGCGATGTGGGGCTGGAGCGCGGCCTCGGCGGTGAGGCGCTGGACGCTGCCTTTGGGCTTGGACTTCACGGACTCGGTGCGACCGCCGTCGGCGGGGGTGGGGGCGGGCGGGTCCGGGGCGCCCCATACGACGACGTCGACGGCGCGGGCGTCGGGGGTTTCGAGCACGGTGCAGTCGGCGTCGTTCTTGAATCCTGTGGGCTTGGACTTGCCGGCCTTGGCGACGAAGACGAGCGCGTTGTTGAAGTTGGGGTTGGGCTGTGGCGGCGCGGCGACCGAGGTGCCGATGGGGCCGTTGACCTTGGAGTTTTGGCCGTTGAAGAGGACGACGATGCCGCCGGGGGGCAGTTCGCAGTCTGGGAAGACGAAGAGAAAGCCCTTGGCGGCGTTGAGGTCGCCGGCGGCGAGTCGGTTGACGATTCGGTAGCCCTTGAGGTTGATGGGCTTGGGGTGAGGGTTGAAGAGTTCGACGAACTCGTCGCCGTTGGCTTCGCGAGCGCCGTCGCTGGAGGCGTCGCCGGCGGCACCTGGGGGAACGTCGAAGAGGACTTCGGTGATGATGGGGTGGGGGTGGGGGATTGGGGAGGCGGAGGTGGATGTTGCCGCGGCGGTGAGGAGGCAGAGGCCTGCGATTCGGATCGGAGTTTTCACGGATACCTCACGTATTCGGTGCGGTGGGATCAGCCGGTCATGCCGAGCTGCACGGGCGGCAAGCGCCCGGACTTTCGAAGATTGAGAAGTCTGCGGTAGATCTGGCCGCGATCGCGAGGGTCGCCGTTGGCCTTGGCCTCGGAGAAAATCGCCTCGAACTCCTTGCTGTAGGGGAGCCAGTCCACCAGAAGGCCCTGCTGGCGATAGGCGCGGATCAAAACGTGATCTGCTTCGCTGATCGCGTCGTCCCGACTGAAGAACTCTTTGGCGGCGTCGTTCATTCGTCGTTGTTCCTTTCCAGTTTCGCGGCGCGCCACATTGCTGTTGTCGCCGCGGCATCGAGTGTCCGCATCAGCGACGCGTGCGTAATTCCCATGGATTCTAGGCGTACCAAGACACGATGCCGGTCCTTGGCGGGGAATGTCCAGCGAACCAGGTCGTGCCCGATGTGCCTTTCCCAGTCCGGCGCGACCCTCAAGAAAACCGACTGCTGTTCCGAGGCGCGCGGATTCCGGGGGACGAGGGAAGGTCTCTCGATGACGGAAAACGGGTGGAAGGCCTCAAAGAGATTCTTGTCCAGGACACCCAGGTCCAAACCCCAAATCGCGCTGCGGGCAGGTGGGTTGGGTCCCGCGTGGATTTCGTCTGATGCCGCGAAGAACTGAGCGACGTAGGGCGACCGGGTCCAATCAAGGATGTCCGATGGCAGCGAATGGTGGCGTGCGAGCAGGCCCCAGGCTTCATCGTGATCGAATGCCGGCACATCGACCGACGCCTTGGCGCTTTCGGTTTGGAACTCCTCGATCAACCGGCGCGAGAACGACGTGATGTTCAGGCCGGGCTGCTTCCTGGCGATCCGTTGAACGGTCGAGTCCAGCCCCCACGAGGCGTCCGCTTGGCCTCGGAACACGAACCGGCGCCTCTCAATGGGTGATTGGTCGAAGAACTCTCGAAGGTCTTCCTCGAACGCACCCCAAGATTCGGAGTCGATCCGGAGCAAGAGAGTTTCCTGTTCACGCTGCCTGCGGGCTTCAGAACGCCAGCTTCCGCAGCGAGAGGTTCTGCTCGGCGAGTTTCTGCTTCACTTCGTCGAGGCTGGTGGCACCGAAGTTCTTGACGCCCATCAGTTCGGCCTCGGTGCGTGCGGCGAGGTCGCCCAGCGACGAGATGCCCAGCAGCTGCAGCGCCTTGCGGGCGCGGACGCTCAGGCCCAGTTCGGCGACCGAGCGGGCCAGGACGACCTCGTTGCCCGAGCCGCGGAGCTTGTCGTAGACCTCCTTGCGGACCCGGCGGTGCTGCTCTTCGAGGCCCTGGCCCAGGCGGAGGTTGCGGGCGGTGAGCATCTGCTTGATCTCGACGAGCGAGGCCTCGCCGAAGTTCTTGTAGCCCATGAGCTCGGCCTCGGTGACGCGGAGCAGGTCGCCGAGGGTTCGGATGTTCATCTTTTTGAGGCAGTTGCGGGCGCGGACGGAGAGCTCGAAGTCCGTCACCGGCGTGTCGAGCATGGCGTTGCGCTTGGCGACGTCGCGGTCGGCCTCTTCGTCGTAGTTCATGCCGCGGGAGGCCTGGACATCTTTCATGTAGAGGCGTGCGCGGACGTGGTTGGGGTTGGTGTCGAGGACCTGCTTGAGGCACTTCTCGGCACGGATGTAGTCGCCGCGGTCCTCGTAGAGGAGGGCGAGGTTCATCAGGGCGTTCATCGAGGCGGGCTGTCGGGTGGTGCAGCGTTCGTAGAGGGAGATGGCCTCGTCCTCTTCGCCGGCGAGGTCGAGCTCGAAGGCGAGTCGGAAGAGCGCGTCGGCGCTGTTGGGGTCGGCATTGACGGCGTGGCGGTACTCGACGATGGCCTCGCCGCGCTCGCCGGCGGCGCGGAACTTGTCGCCCGAGGCGAGGTGCTTGGCGGCGCGCTGCGGGTCGCCCTTGAGGACGGCGGTCTCGGTTCCGGAACCGGAGCCGGTGCCGATGATGGTGTCGAGGGGGTCGTGGGGCATGGGGTCTGGGTTCCGAGTGCGTTTGGAAGGACTGGCGAGCGAGGTCGGTGTGAGCGTCACACTTGGCGCTGCGCGGCGCGTGGTCGGTGGCTGAGATTCGTTTTGCCGCGGATGCGGGGTGGGGATGATAGGGGGATCGGCTTCGCGGCTCAAACTTGCGTGTTCGGGGTGTGGCGGGGTGAGGGTTCGCGAGACAGAGGGGGCTGGGAGCGCGGTGGTTTCGCGAGTTGCGCTTCGCTTCACTCGTGGGTGGAACTTGGCGTTCTTTCGGTTGGAAATCTCGTGCGCCCGTTTCACGGGCGATGGGGTCAGTGATGGTCACCAGACGCTTGGTCGCTGCGCGACCGGCGCGTCTGGCAACGAGCGTGCGCCCGCTTCGCGGGCGGGCTGGGGTGCCGCGCGGTGGAGCATGGGACATGCTGTCGAGGATGGGGCATGCCACACGTGAGAGCACCGAAGTCCCGGGGACGGGACTTCGGTGTCACGGCGTTGGGCGAGTTTCTTAGTCGCCGTGTGCTTTGGAGTAGAGCGCTTTGCCGTCCTGCTCCAGCAGCTTCTCGAGGTGGCTCCACGGGTAGGACTTGCCCACGGCGTGCTGCACCTCGGCGACCTCGGCGTCGGTCAGGGTCGCCGTGCCGGGGGCGGTGGCGTAGCGGCAGCGGTAGAGGTCGACGAGGCGGGCGTTGGGGATGGGGCCGGGCCAGACCTTTTGTCCGCGGTTGCTCTTGAACTCGAGGTTGAGGCGGCCGACCTTTTCAGGGATGGTCGGCAGGCCCGTCGGGCATTGGACGAAGATGTCGATGCCGCGGACGAGCATCGGGGCGGTGGAGCGGGCGAGCGCGGCGGGCGTGGGGGTTGATGAAGCGCCGGGTTTGTTGCCGCCGTAGAGAGAACCTGGCGCGACGGCACCTGCGTCAGCGGGGACGTTTTTCGGGAGGCTGGAGATGACGGCCTTGGTGAACTCGCGGGTCTTGGCGTTGCCGCCGAGGTCGGCGGTGCGGACGCCCTCGATGAGCGCGTAGCGGAGGGCCGACTCGACGTGGACGGCGTGGTAGTTGAGCCCCATGTAATAGAGCATCTGCACGGCGGAGAGCAGTAGTGCCGTGGGGTTGGCCATGTCTTTCCCAGCGATGTCGGGGGCCGAGCCGTGGACGGCCTCGAAGACGGCGATGCCGTCGCCGATGTTGCCGCCCGGGGCGACGCCCAGGCCGCCGACGAGGCCGGCGCAGAGGTCCGAGGCGATGTCCCCGAAAAGGTTGGGCAGGACGAGCACGTCAAACTTCTCGGGGCGGACGACCAGCTGCATGCACAGGTTGTCGATGAGGATGTCGTCGGCCTGGATGTCGGGGTACTGCTCGGCGATTGCGCGGAAGGTGTCGAGGAAGAGCCCGTCGGTGAGCTTCATGATGTTCGACTTATGCACGCAGGTGACGCGTTTGCGTCCGATGCTGCGGGCCATGTTGAAGGCGTAGCGGTGGATGGCCTCGCAGCCGGGCCTGGTGATGATGCGGAGGCACTGGCACACTTCGGGGCTCTGCCAGTGCTCGATGCCGGCGTAGGTGTCTTCGATGTTCTCGCGAACGATGATGAGGTCGACGTTGTCGAAGCGGGTCTTGACGCTGGGGAGGCTCTTGCTGGGGCGGACGTTGGCGTAGAGCTCGAGGCTCTTGCGGATGGTGACGTTGACAGACTTGTGGCCGCCGCCGGAGGGGGTTGTGGTCGGGCCCTTGAGGGCGACGCGGCAACGCTTGATGGCGTCGATGGTGGCGGGGGGCAGCGTCGAGCCGGTTTTTTCGAAGCAGGCGAGGCCGGCGTGGTGTTCCTCGAAATCAACGGGGACCTGGGCGGCGGCGAAGATGTCGCGGACGCTGGCGGCGATCTCGGGGCCGATGCCGTCTCCCGCAATCAACGCGACGGTGTGACGCAAGTTCGATACGCTCATGGGAACAGCTCTCGATAGCGCGCCGTTCCGGGCCCGGCCGATCACCTGTCGGCTCATTCAGTGGGCCCTGCGGCGCAGGCCCGGATGCTATGTCATCGATCCCCGGACCGCAGCAGCCAGCCACCGCACGCCCGAAGACCATGCCGCCAACCCCAGATCAAACCGTCCGTCAGGACGTCGCGTTTCGCACCCTCCGGCGCGAAGTCCTCCGGAGCCAGTCCCGGCGCGCCTGGGCCATGGTGTGCGTGATCGGCGCGCTGCTGATCGCGGTCCTCGTGCTCCGCCTGGTCCCCACAATCATCCGGCCGGACGTCCGCGAGCAGGTGATCCGGGCCGCGTTCCCCATCGCCGGCCTGCTCGTCCTGTGCCTGGTGTACGAGGCCGCCGCCCTGGCCTGGCTGCGCTCGCGCCTGTCGCGCGGCGGGACGGTCCCACCCTGGTTCGAGTATGTCAACGCCGCCGTCGAGGTCTCCCTCCCCACCGGGGCGATGCTGGCGGTGAGCAGTTTCGGCAGCGGGGCCAACGCCCTCACCGGCGCGGCACCGTTCGCGTACCCGCTGCTGGTGTTCATGACCGCCCTGAGCCTCAACGCGCGGCTTTGCGTGTTCGGAGGGCTTCTTGCCGCCGCTCAGTACCTCGTTGTGGCCCTTTGGCTGATCCGGCACCTGCCCGACGCCGCCGGTGCCCCGGCGAATGCGATGGCCCTCTCCACCCACCAGCACCTTCTCAAGGGATTCATGATCGCCACCACGGGCGGTGCGGCGGCGTTCGTGGCGGCGCAGATCCGCGGGCAGGTGGCGCGGGTGCTCCACGCCGTCGGCGAGCGCGACCGGGCGGTGAGCATTTTCGGACAGCACGTCTCGCCCCAGGTGGTGGACCTTCTGCTGAGCCAGCCCTCGGACTTCGCGGGCCAGGAGCGGAACGTGTGCGTGATGTTCCTCGACATCCGTGACTTCAGCCGCATCGCCGCCGACCGCTCGCCCTCCGAGGTGATGGACTACCTGAACACGCTGTTCGGCTTCATGATCCCGGTCATCAACGCCCATCACGGGATGGTGAACAAGTTTCTGGGAGACGGGTTCATGGCCGTGTTCGGCGCGCCGGTGAAGGAGGGCGAGCCCTGCCGCAACGCCGCGGCCGCCTCGCGCGAGGTCCTCGCCCGCCTCGCCGACCTCAACCGCGAAGGGAGAATCCCCGCCACCCGCGTCGGGATCGGGCTGCACCTGGGCGTCGCGGTTACCGGCAACGTCGGGAGCAGCGACCGTCTCGAATACACCGTCATCGGCGACGTCGTCAACGTGGCCTCGCGCATCGAGCAAGCCACCAAGCAGTTCGACGCGCAGCTGCTGGCTTCAGGCGCTGTGGCGGAGGCGCTCGCCGGTGCCCCCGGGCCGCCCCCCATTAGCCTTGGGCCCGTTCAACTGAAAGGTCAGCCCCACCCCATCGAACTGTTCCGACTCGCGTAGCCGCGGAATCGGCGCGCCGTCGCCGCGCTGGTTCGCCGGTGCCCACCCGCACAGCACCGAGCGGCCGCAACCCGCCCACCGCTCCGCCGCATCGAGCATCGGGCCCGGTGAGAGGGTGCCGATCACCAGTGTGTCGGCGTCGTCGGGGTTGGGCGTGAGTTCGACGCCGGCTTCGACGACGGCGCGCTCGACGACCCACAGGTTCTTGCCGGGCTCGATGATGCACACGCGGCGCGGACGGGCCTCGCGTAACAGCGCGCCCAGGTGGGCGCGTGCGGCGGCGAGGCCGGTGAAGCGGTCGTACTGATGCTGCGTCATCTCGGCCCTGGGTTGGTGGTCGAGGGTGTCGTCGAGATCGCCCAGGCCCAGGGTGTAGCCCTCGAGGGCGTGCTCTTTCTCGGCGATGGCGCGGTAACGCGAGACGACGCGCTGGATGGCGGCGCGGCGTTCGTGCTCGGGGGCGTAGCGCTGCTCGACCCAGGCGTTGTTGCGGACGAGCCTGCGGAGGATGGTGTTCATGTCGCGGCCGCTGGTCACCTTGCGGTGCATCACGCGGAAACCGCGGTGGTGGATGGTTCGCAGGCCGGCGCGGATGATGCGGGCGGCGAGGTCGTACTCCTCGGCGTAGTAGTGGAAGGCGGGGTCATAGCCGCCGCCCGCGAAGACGCCTGGCATGGGCGAGCCGAGGTCGGCGTCGAGGAAGACGGATCGGCGGATGGCGACGCCGCAGCCGATGAAGACTTCGGGGAGGCCTCCGGCCTCGCGGTGATGCGGGGCCGGGACCGTTCGCTCGAGGCTGCCGAACAACGAGCCCCGAGATTGAGTGGGGGGGCTGTGGAGTCTCGATCCTCCGAGTTGATCGGCGGACCCGTCGCTCACGCTCCGGGCTCGTTCACTCGGGAGCAGAAAGATCTCGGCACCGATCGCGGCGACATCATCAGGCGCGTCCCGCAGCACGTCGATGAACCCGCTGTCGAGCGGGTGGGAGTCGTCGTCGAGCATGATGAGCCACTGGCCCTTGGCGGCGCGGGCGGCGGCGTTGCGTGCGGCGGCGCCGTCGTTCTTGGCCATGAGGATGAGACTGACGGGTACGCCGTTGGCGAGCCGCTCGGGGACGACGGGGACGAAACGGGAGGCGTTGTCGGCGACGAGCATTTCGGCACCGCCAGCGCGTGCGAGCTGCGGCACCGGCAGGTTGCCGAGGTGCGCGAGCGTGATGGCGAGTTGCTCGGGGCGGTCACGGGTTGGGATGATGAAGGAGATCAAGGAGGAAGTGGTCGAGTGGTCAAGTGATCAGGTGGTCGAATGGTTCAGTGGCCCATTGGCGGGGTAGCGGAGCGATTGGGGTGGGGCGCGTTGGTGTGTGGGCTCGGGATCGTTCGGCGTCGTGTTCTTGCTTCTTCGCACTTGACCACTCGACCACTTCGCCACTGGCCCACTTCCCGCTCACACCACCATCCGCTGCCCGCTGATTCCCCCGGTGCCGTGGCCTGTGGTGACGGCGAGCTTGGCGGTGTCGAGTCTGCGCAGGCCGGCGCGGAGGTCTTGCGAGCCGACGACGATGTTGCCGAGCCGCCCGGCCTGATGGGCGGCGGCGATGCTGCCGAGGAAGCCTGCCTCGACGGTGGTTCCGCCGGCGATGAGCGCGAGGGTGGCGGCGGCGAGGAGGGCGTCGCCGCAGCCGAGCTGGTCGACGGCGTGGAGGGTCATGGCGGGCACGTGCTCGCCGCGGACGCGGGTCTGCCACGCGTCAGTGGCGGCTTGTTGGGGCTGGGCGAGTCTTTCGAAGGCGATCAGGCCGTCGGCACCCATCGTCACCAGCACGTTCCGCGCGCGGGTCTGCTGCATCAGCTTCCACACCACGGCGTTGAGCGAGTCGGCGTAGTCGTGGACCGCGTCGCGCAGCTCAGATTCGGTGGGGCACACCAGGTCCATCCTCTGCATCGAGAGCAGACCCGAGCGCCGCCCGCTGACATCGCCCGCCAGCACGCGCACCGAGGGGCGCAGCACCGCGAGCAGGCTGGCGAGGGTGCCGCGCGAGAGGAGGCCGTTGCCGAAGTCGGCGGCGATGGCGCCCTCGCACTCGCGGGCCAGTTCGCTGGCGATGGTGAGCAGCTCGTTGCGGCCCGAGGCATCGACGACGACGGGGCGGACAAGGTCGAGCTTCATCACCTTCTGCGAGCCGACGAGGAAACGCTGCTTCTCGAGCATGGGGCCGTCGGTCTCGATCCAGCGAACATCGACGCCCTCGTTCTGTAGGCGTCGGCGCAGGGCGGAGGCGGGGGCCGAGGCGGGCAGGGCGGTGACAAGGGTGGGGCGTGCTCCCAGTGCGGCGAGGTGTCGTGCGATGATCGCCGCGCCGCCGTCGTAGCTGGTGTGTTCGAGGGGGCGGAGCGACATGACGGGGGCTTCGCCGGCGACATCGGGGCGGTCGCACTGGACGTAGGTATCGATGATGGCCTCGCCGAAGACGGCGACGCGGCGGCCCTGGAAGAGGTCGATCAGTTTGTCGAGGCGCTCGGGGCCCATGCCCTGCGTCTCGACGAGCTGGCGGAGTCGGGCCTGGAAGGGATTCTCGCGGCGCTCCATGGCGGCGATGAGGGCCGTCGAGCTGAAGACGATGTCGCCCGAGGAGAAGATGATGCGTCCGCCGTGGCGTTCGACGGCGTCGCGCTCGGCGCGGAAGCGCGGGTCGTTGTTCGATTCGTACTCCTGGCCCTTGATGTAGACATCGGGCCGGACCTGGTCGAGCAGTGTTTCGGCCGTGGGGTCCGGGTTGATGTAGACCCAGTCAACGCAGTCGAGGGCGGCGAGGTTCTCGGCGCGGAGGTCTTGCGAGAACAGCGGTCGCCCGTCGCCCTTGTTCACTAGCGGGTCGGCGGTGATCGAGACCAGCAGGATGTCGCCCTGCTTGGCGGCGTGCTGCAGGTGCCGGATGTGACCTGGGTGGACGATGTCGAAACAGCCGTGGCACTGAACGACGACCTTTCCCTGCTCGCGCGCGGCGGCCCGGAGCGCGAGCAGTTCGTCGCACAGGACGATCTTGGAATGGACTGGATCGGCGGCGGTCATGCCCCGTGGTTATCGGCTTTGCAGGACGACGGCCTTCGGCGAAGGCGTGGGATCGGTTGGTCCGGGGCGGTTATCCGTCGGGATGAGTCGCTCGCGCGGGGCAATCGCGCGGCGGCTGGCGAAACGGCACCGATGTCGGCCCCACTCCACGGTTGGCGGGCCTTCGCTGGTGGCACTGGCGTATGCCCTGCGCGACATACGATTCCTCACCATGAAGCACGCGATCCGCACCATCGGTTTTGCTGTCGCGGCCCTTGTCTGGGGTGCGTCGGCGTTGGGTCAAGGTGATGTCGGTCCACCCGCTGAGGCGGCTCCGCCAGGGGGGGCGGGAAGTGGGGCCAAAGTAGACCAACCCGGCCGCGCCACCGTCCGGGCCTCCACGCTCGACCCCGAGACCAACCGCTTCATCGTCTACTACTACCTCAACCCCCAGCCGGAACGATTCGAAGAGGTCTTCCGCAAGATCGCCTCGGCGACCGGGGAAGACGCCGGGGGCAACGGGCCGGTTTTCTCGGCGTTCTATGCGCCGATCATGAAGGCCAACCCGCAGCGCATCGAAGGCTGGGTCCGCGCGCTGAGCACACCCGACATCCTGCCCATCCACCGCCGCGCACTGTGGCGGGCGGCGGTGCTGAGCAAAGTCCCCGAAGGCAAGGCGGCCCTCGCGAAGCTCCTGCCCGCCGCGCCCGACGACGACCGGCGCATCATCCAGGAGTTCATCGACATGCCCCCCGCCGACCTGCTGGGCGAGCTGCCGCGCAGCACGCGGGCGCTCGACATGATGTGGTCGTCGTTCAACGCGTCGGGCGACGAGCGCTACGTCCACCAGGTGATCAACGCGATGGCCCACGAGAAGAGCGAGGTCGGGTCGGACGTGATGTTCGCGATGGCCGCGGGTTGGTCGCTGCAGAGCAACGCGTGGCAGCACTCAAAGGTGCTGGAGATCTGCCGCGAAAAGGTGAAGACCGCCGAGGGGATCGTTCTCCAGCGCCTGAAGGACGCGATCCAGGGCGCGGAGGAGCGGTTGAAGAGCGAGCCGTGTCCGGAGCCGGCGAAGGGGACGTGAGGAAGAAACCATGAACCCGGAGCGCCGGCAGTGGGGCTCCACCGGGGATGAGCCCCAGCAGTTCCGCGGTGTTCGTGCTCAGGTCATAGCGGTACGGCCCCTCGCCGAAGTTGCCAACGCCCACGACGTACCGGCCCGAGGCGTTCACATCACTGCCTTCTTGCAGCGGCACACTGTTGTTGAACAGCTGCTGCTGCGCGCCGTTGACCCACACCGCGCCCTGTCGGCCGTTGTCGTTGTCTTGCCAGCCGGCGACGACGTTCCCGTCAAAGTCGCACGCGTTGGCCCGCGACGAGCTGCCCGCGGTCGTCGACCCCAGGTCCACGATTCCGGTATTGCTCGTCCATGTAAAGCCGTGCGCCGTGCCCGGGGTCGCCCAGCCCAGTCCGACCACCGTGCTGCCGTCGCCCGAGATGCCCCACGAACTGCCGGTGCTGTTGAGGTCCGACACCCCGCCGAGATTCCCGCAGTACGTCCAGGTGCCGGTGCCGATGTCGTACAACGCCGCCTCGTTCAGCCCGTTCGCGGGATTGGTGTTGTTTCCGGCGAAGCGGGTGCCGTCGTCCGACACCGGCGCGCTCCCTCGGTAGCCCAGCGCGGGGCTGTTGCCAGGAACCGTGGTCCGGCCGGTGGCGCTGTTCCAGTGCCAGTAGTCTCCGGTAGAAAAGTCGTATCCGGTGACAACCGACCCTTTCCCGCTGACGCCGGTGGGGATGATGAGCCCGCCGGTCAGATTGGTGAACGAGACGGAGCCGCCGAGCGCGGACGAACCCGAGCCCGCGGCGGCGACGAGCACCGCCGCAACCGCGGCGAGACGCTTTTTTTCATGGCCTTCGCTCCCTGATCGAAATCAACACCGATCGCCGAAGGGCACAATCCAGCGGCGTCGAATGCCTTTGGGTTGTGGCCCGTGCGATAGTCTATGCAAATGTTTCTGCAAACCTTTCTGCCTACATTTGCACTTTCCACTTCCGTGAGGCATGCTGTTCCCAGCCGATTCGGATCCATCTTGCCGTCCATTCCCTCGGCCAGCCTCCCCGTGAGCAGCCCCGCTTTGGCTCAGTTCAGTGCATTCCCCTTCGTCCAGACCCAATGACGGCCACCATCACCTTTGAAGAAGACTTGACCACCGCCTTTCAGGGGGTCAAGCGGTCGCTTTCTGAGATGCTCACGGCGTCCGGGGCCAACGTCTATTCGCCCGGCGAGTGCGCTCGCCGTCTGGGACTCAACCGCAACCTCACCTGGAAGCTCGCCAAGGTGCTCAGCGAGCCGAACATCTATACCGCGCTGCAGCACCTCCCCGGGGATGAGGGGCTGGAGATCGTGGTGACGTCGATGCGGCGGGTGGCCGTGGCGCCGGCGTTGATCGACGCCTTCACCACGTCGCTCGCGCGGTTTGATGAAGTCGTCAAGGTTCACTGCGGCGACCGCACCACGCTCGAACTCATCCTCGACAGCATGGGCGGTCAGGGCTCCGCCGAGCGGCTCGAGCAGTCGCGCAAGCTGGCGTTCCGCGGCAACAGCGGGCTGTGGGGCCTGCAGGCGCGGGTCCGCAGCACGACCACGCTTGTCGCCCCGAACCACGATGACCCTTCGATGATGGACCTGTGCATCGTCGGCGGCGTCATCGACTTTCGAAGGCTGCGCCCGGAGATCAACTGGCCGCTGTTCCGCCCCCGGCAGTACCGCGACGACGGCTCACCGATCGAACTGGGCCCGACGGAAGAGCCGGTGGACCTGTCGACGCTGGACCCGTCGACGCCGATGCTGATCCGCGATTTCTGCTCGGCGAACATGCCGGAGATCAAGGCCGTGCGGAGCCGTCTGGGGTGGGACTACGAGATGGGCGACGGCCCGGTGGGCAACCTCGGGGCGTTCACCTGTTTCTTCGGGCGCATCGTGCGGAAGGCCGAATCGAAGTTCCGGTCGCCGGGGAACAAGTACTTTGATTTGCTGTCGCACGTGACGATGCCGGCCGAGACGATGGTGTTCGACGTGCTGGTGCACAAAGACCTGCCGTGCCTGATGACGCCGAAGGTGATGCTGGTGGCGTCGACCGACGGCTCGAGCCCGGGTGATTCGGGGCGTTCGATCCCGCTGGAGGAGAGGCCGTTGGAACTGGCGGGCCGCCCGGCGATGCTGGGGACGTCACTGATCCCTCGGTACGAAGAGCTGGCGGGCCTGCTGTTCAAGCGGATGGGGCGTGAGGCGCGTGAGTTCCGGGCGTTGCGGCTGACGATCAAGTTCCCGCCGATGCACGCGGTGACGGTGCTGCGGAATGAGTTGCCCGAGGGGTGAGGGAAGGAATAGGGTTTGGGTTGTAAGGTGCGACACGAACTCCAGGTGATACCCTCGCGTTCGGTGCTCGTGCGCCGGCCCTCGCTTGCGCTTCGGGTTCGTTGACGGGCGTCGATCACGAACCCGAAGCGCAAGCGAGGGCCAGCGCACGGACACCGAGCACGCGGATATCGCCTGGGATTCGCATCACCGCAGACCAGCCGATTCGTTCGTTTTCACCCGGGTCGATCAACCAGCGTGCCGGCACGCGCGATGAGTTCGGTTTCATCGGCCCGGATCAGCACAAGGTTTTCGGCGATGCGCCCGGCGCACACATAACCCTGGGATTCGACGAGCGTGCGGACCGTGGTGTCGGCGCCGTCGGACTTGTCTTCGACCACCAGCACGCGGGGGCGGTGCCGGCGCAGGTCGAAGCCGCGGAGCAGCGCCGCCTCGCCGCCTTCGACGTCGATCACGGCGAAGTCGATCCCCGGGTGGCCGGGCGGTTCCTCCGAGAGCAGCGCGTTCATCGTGGTGCAGGGCACTTCGATGCTGGTCCGCGGGCCGCGGTCGCGCATGATCTTGCGGTGCCGATCGGTGGTCTCGACGTAGGACATCTTCTCGGAGCGTTCGCCCTGGCCCACCTGCGTGAGCGTGATGACGGCGGGGCAGCCGGGCTCGCTCAGCGCCGCGTGGACGGTGCGGCTGTTGGGCCTGGCCTTGGCGCACGCGGCGGCGCGGGCGGGCAGCGGCTCGATGAGCAGCCCGGTCCAGCCCAGGGCCTCGAAGGGGTAGGTGACGCTGTGGGTCACGCCGTCGAACGCGCCGACTTCGATGTACCGGCCCTCGATCGCGCCGCTAAAGAGGTGAAAGAGGAAGAGGTCTTCGCCGCTGCCGCTGGTGAAGCGGAAAGGGAGGCGCGGCGTTCGCCCCGCGCTGCGGAGCGCCTCGTGCGCGATCTGCTCGGCGTGGAGCACCGCCAGAGCGCGGACGCGGCGCTGCGCGGATTTCGCGGCGGCCTCGGCCTGCCGCACGCGCCGACGAAGCCGGCGCTGTTGCAACGCGAGCACGGCGCAGCCCACCGCACTCATCCCCGCGAGGAACATCGCGAGGACTTCCATCGGCTTACCGCTTGCTCATCGGCGTATAGGCAACGTCGTGGGGGCCAACGTAATCTGCGTCGGGGCGAAAGAGGCGGTTGTCGCCCAGCTGCTCGATGATGTGCCCCGACCACCCGGCGATCCGGCCCACCACAAACATCGGCGTGAACAGGTCCAGCCTCAGACCGATGCAGTGGTACGTCGTCGCCGAATAGAAATCGACGTTGGGGTAAATCCCCTTGGCGGCGACGGCGTTCTCCATCACCTCTTCGATCTTGTGGCTCTTCTCGTACAGCCCCGAGTTCCCGGTGTCGTCGGCCAGCTGCTTGGCCAGCACCTTCAGGTGCGTCGCGCGCGGGTCGTACGACTTGTAGATCCGGTGCCCGAAGCCCATGATCTTGTCCTTCTTCGCCAGCTTGTCGAGCACATACTTCTCAGCGGCGGCGACGGTCGGGATCTCGTTGAGCATCACCATGACGCCCTCGTTGGCCCCGCCGTGGAGCGGCCCGCGGAGGCTGCCGGTGGCGCCCGTCAACGCCGAGTAGATGTCGCTCTGGGTCGATGCGATGACGCGGGCGGTGAAGGTCGAGTTGTTGAGCCCGTGGTCGGCGTGCAGGATCAGGCAGACGTCGAGCGCGCGGGCCATCGTCGGCGTCGGACGCTGCCCGTTGAGCATGTACAGGAAGTTCTCGGCGATGCCCAGCTTGGGGTCGGGCTTCACCAGCGGCAACCCGCGGCGGTGACGGTCGAAGTACGCGAGGATCGTCGCCGAGCACGCCAGGGCCTTGAGGGCTTTCTCGCGCAGACTGGCGGCGTCGATCTTGTTCGGGGCCGCGTCGTAGAGGCCCAGCGCCGAGATCATGGTCCGCATGACGTGCATGGGCTGCGCGTCTTTGGGCATGGCCTCGAGCAGCTTCATGAGGGCCGCGGGCGGCTCGTAGTTGGCGCGGATGGCGGACTCGAACTCGGAAAGCTCGCCCTGGTTCGGAAGGCGCAGGTTCCACAAGAGGTAGACGGTTTCCTCGAAGGTGGAATGGCTGGCGAGTTCGCCCACCGGGATGCCCACAAACTCGAGCACGCCGCGTTCCCCATCAATAAAGGAGAGGCGGGTTTCGGCGGCAACGACACCTTCGAGGCCTTTGACGGCGAGAGCCATGGGCAGGAAACCTTGGGGCTAGTTTGGTTGCGGTGATCGTGCCCGACCGACGGTTGGCCGGGAAGAACGGACTATAGAGGTGCCGGTGTTGTCGGACAATGTGGGGGGGCTTGAGGGAAGGGTCCGGGGATCGGGGTTCGGGGTTCGGATTTGGGGTGTCCCGAGTCGGGGTTGGCTCAGGCGTCTGCCGTACGCTCTCAGGGATTACAGAACTTGAAGCCCGAACCCTGAACCCCGATCCCCGAACCAAGCGTCGCTCTCCGCCCGCGATGATCCTCCACGGCCGCCTGCTCATCGACCCCGCTTCGCCTGCCCAGTTGGGCTGGGTACGGGTCGAGCACGGGCGGATCGCCGAGATGGGCGAGGGGGACCTGCCCGCCGGCATGGGGCCGCCGGCACACGGGGGGGCGTCGCACGTCATCACCCCGGCGTTTTTCGATGCTCACTGCCACCTGCCTCAGACCGACAGCGTGGGGGTCGATGGGTTGCCGCTGCTGGAGTGGTTGAACCGCGCGGTGTTCCCCGCCGAGATGTGGTGGGGGCGCGGGGCGGCGCCGCACATGGCGATGACCGCCGTGCGCCGGCACCAGCGCGAAGGCACGGCGGGCATCGCGGCGTACCTCACGAGCCACGGGGCCATCAACCGCGAAGTACTGACGATGCTGGCCGCCAAGACGCCGATGCGCTTCATCGCTGGACGCGTCGGCATGGACCGATTGGCACCGGAAGAGCTGCTGGAAGAAGATTGGGATCGCGTGCGGCAGCGCCCGGTGCGGCCGTGCGTGCTGCCGAAGGTGGGGAACGATCTGCCGGGGTTGCCGCAGCGGCATGTGGTATCGGGCAACCCGCGCTTCGCGGTGACGTGCTCGGAGGAACTGTTGGCGGAGTTCGGTTGGTGGGTGAAAGACAACGCCACGGGGGTGAAGGACGGGCCATGGATTCAAACGCACCTGAGCGAGAGCCCCGATGAACTGGCGAAGATCATGGAGCTGTTCCCTCCCCCCCGCGACCGCGACTACACCAGCGTGTACGACCGCTTCGGCCTGCTCACCGAGCGCACCCTGCTGGCCCACGCGATCCACCTCAGTGACGACGAACGGGCCCTGATCGCCGCGCGAAGGAGCATCGTCGTCCACTGCCCCACGGCGAACCTGTTCCTGCAGTCCGGCCTGTTCAACCTCGACAAGGCCCGCGAGTTCGGGCTGCGGGTGGCGCTGGGGTCGGACATCGCGGGCGGGCCGGATGTGGCGATGCCGCGGGTTGCCCGTGCGATGATCGAGACGGCGAAGGTTCGAAGGATGGTGCGGCGCGCCGGCGAGCCGAGCGTGCGCATCCCGACGCCGGCGGAAGCTTGGTCGATGATCACCCGCGAAAACGCCGAGATGCTGGGATGGGGCGACTGCGGGC
The DNA here is from genome assembly GCA_046154665.1 of Phycisphaerales bacterium. Lineage (GTDB taxonomy): Bacteria > Planctomycetota > Phycisphaerae > Phycisphaerales > UBA1924 > JAFLCM01. Next base: position 34,692 of record JBJXFG010000009.1, read on the forward strand.
GGCTCGAAGTAAACGCGACGGCGGCGCTCCTCGTGCTGCGCGTCCCGGAGACGTGGCTCGACGAGCACCTGGTGGGGCGGCTGATCTATGGGTGGGATGCTTCGTTGATCGAGGCGCGGGTGGGGCTTTGATGGCGCGTTGTCAGCTGAGCGCGCGCTGAAGCGTTCGAGGGTATAGGGGATAGGGTTTAGGGGATGGCGATGCGGTTGCCTTGAGCGTGGGTGTGGGTCAGGTCGGCGCGCCACACCCTACCCCCTATCCCCTAAACCCCCGAGAACATGCACCGGATGCCGCGGCGTGTGATCGGTCGAATCGAACGTCGCGCTCAACCTTGACTAAAGAACTGACTCGGCGACCCCATCAGCTCGCGCAGCCGGTCGTGGGCCCGGGCCCGCATCATGTACACCGCGCCGTGGCTCTTCTTCACCGTTGAGGCCGTCTCTTCGATCGACTTGCCCTGCAGGTCGTACATGCGGATGACGGTGGCGTAGTCGGTGGGCATCTCTTTCAAGGCGCGTTCCATCGCGCTCTCGGCTTCGTCTTGGGCCATGACGCGGCTGGGTGTGGTGTTGGTGGCACCGAGCATCTCGATGAACGCTGCCGACGTCGAAGACGAGCGGGCGGCCTGGGCGCGTTTTCGTGGGTCGGGGCGTTTGTCGGCTTCGAGGGCTCGGATGGCGTCGCGGAGGTTGTTGTCGGCGATGCGGCGCAGCCACGCCGTGAAGCCCTGCACGGTGCGGTTCTGCAGGACGTGGATGTGCGAGAAGGCCTCGACGAAAGTGACCTGCATGACGTCGTCCTCATCGAGGGCCGACTGCCAGTGCTTCCCGATGGAGTGCTTGATGTGGGTGCGGACGTCGTTCGAGTGGCGTCCGAGGAGCTCGGAGAGGGCGTCCTCATCGCCGCCGGCGGCACGCTGGACGATGGCGTCGATTGGGTCGGGGGTGCTGGGGCTTGCGGCGGCTGGGGAGGACATGTTCGCCCTTTCGGGAGAGGTACGGGTATATCACGCGGCGAAATCATCCTATGTGATCAGCCTTCGCGGCAGAACATGAACCCCGCCCGACCGATAGCCGTACACTATGGCGGTGCGGCAGGCTTCCAGCCTGCCTCTGATCCGATTGGCTGGCCGGAAGCCTGCCTCGCCGATTCTCTGGGAGCCCCGCAATGAGCGAGATCGACCGCGTTCTCCGCCGAGCCTCGTGGCGACTTGCCTTGGGTGACGCCCTGAAGCACCTGGTCTTCTGCCTCGCGGCGGCGGCGGGCGGGATGGTGCTGCTCCGCCTGGCGCAGAAAGTCCTCGGGCTCATCGTTGATTGGAGCTGGGCGTGGGTGATCGCCGGGGCCGTCGCGGTCGCGGCGGCGGCGGTGTGGACGGTGCTCTCGCGCCCGGGCCGTCTGGCGGTGGCGCGGAGGGTCGATGAGTCGGCGCAGCTGCGCGAGGCGTTGTCGACGGCGCTGTGCGTGCGCGGCGGCGACGACGCGTGGAGCAAGGCGGCGGTCGAATATGCCGGCGGCGTGGCGCGGCGTGTGGTGGTGCGGGATGCGATTCCCGTGCGCGTGCCGCGCTGGTGGGGTGCGCCGGTGCTGCTCACCGGTCTGTTTTTCCTGGTGGGATTGCTGCCGCAGTGGGACGTGCTGAGCGTGATCTCGGGCCGCGAGGCGGTGAAGCAAGCGCAGGCGGAAGTGATCGAGGCCAAGGCGCAGGTTCAGGACATGAACGACGCGCTGAAAGAGCAGCTCGCCAAGGTGGATGAGAAACTCGGTGCCGAGGAGCCGCCCGAAGCGCCCAAAGGCCCGGACGAAGCGCCGACCGCCGAGGATGTGCGCCGCGATCAGGTGAAGAAGCTGACGGCCATTGATGAGCGATTGAACGAGTTGCGATCGGGCGATCAGGCCCGGGCGATGGACGAACTCAAGGAACGTCTCGCGGAACTGCGTCAGCCCAGCGAGGCTTCGCCGCAGGAGATGCAGGACTTCGCCAAGGCGCTGCAGCGCGGCGACCTGAAAGGCGCGGGGGCGGAACTGACCAAGCTGATGGAGAAATCGGCGTCGGGCAAGCTGTCGCCGGACCAGCAGAAGGCGCTGGAGAAGGCCATGAAGTCGATGGCCGACCAGCTCAAGCAACTCGCCGAAGACAAGCAGAAACTCGAGCAGATGCTCAACGACATGGGGCTTGACAAGAAGCTCGCGTCGGACCCCGAGGGGCTGAAAAAGGCGCTCGAGAACGCCAAGCACCTCACCAACGAGCAGCGTCAGCAGGCGCAGAAGGCGGCCCAATCTCAGAAGGAGACGTCGAAGAAGCTCAACGAGATGGCCAAGGCGTGCGAGAAGTGTGCGCAGCCGGGCAAGAGCGGGCAGCAGGGCGGCAAGAGCGGCGCCGGCCAGATGGGCGAGCTGTCGGACCAGATGAGCGAGCTTGAGATGCTCGAGATGAAGATGAACGAGATGGATCTGGCGCAGTCCACGGTCAAAGCGCAGCTGCAGCAACTCGGCCAGTGCATGAGCCAGGGCAACCAACCCGGCAAGGGCGGATCGCAGGCCAGCAACAACCAGAACTGGAAGAATGGCCCGCGCGGGAACTCGCCGGGGCGGGCCAACGGCGGTCGCGGACGCTCCGTCGAAGACGACTTCGAACTCAACAAGCAGCGCGTCAAGGGGCCCAACCAGGGCGGGCCGATCATCGGCAGCGAAGTGGTTGAAGACGGCGAACAGATCCGCGGCGAGGCCCGCCAGGCCTTCGAGGGCGCGGTGGCGTCGGGCCAGAAGAAGGCCAGCGAAGCGATTGAGAACAAGCAGGTGCCGCGGGAGTATCAGGACGCGGTGAAGAACTACTTCGGGCGTCTTGAGAAGCGGGCCAAGCCGACGAAGTCTGGTGATGGCAAGGCGGTCGAGGGCGAAGCGCCCGCTGCCCAGCCCGCACCCGCTCCGGCTGAGAAGGACGCCGAACCCGCCGCGGAGAAGAAGTGACGCCAGCCGAGATCGACCGGGGCGGATTGACAGACCAGAACCGCGAGCGTGAGCACGCGGCACGAGTGATCAGCAGGCGGAAAGCGCTGGGCGCGATCGCCGCGGGGACCGCGGGCGGCGTGTTGGCGGGCGGGGCGATACTGGGAACGGCGTCGTGTTCGCGCGGCCCGGCGCGAGCGGCGAATGAGATGGTGCTGTACTCGTCGGTGGACGACGTGTTCCTGCGCCCGATCATCGCGCGTGCGGAGCGTGAACTCGGGCTGAAAGTGCTGATCAAGGGCGATACCGAGGCGACCAAGACGACGGGGCTGGTGGAGCGGCTGCGTGCCGAGCACGCCGCCGGCACCGGAGGCGCGGACGTTTGGTGGTCGAGCGAGCCGTTCCTGACGATCGCGCTGGCGGACGAGGGCGTTTTTGTGCCGATGCGGGACGACGTCTTCGGCGATCTGCCGAAGGAACACCGCGGCGAGGGGAACCTGTGGGGGTGCTTCGCGGAGCGGGCGCGGGTCATCGTGACTCCTGAAAGCCAGCGATACCACATCGACAACGCCCCGGTGGGGTTGCTTTCGGATCGCTTCATCCGAAGCCGACCGGCGATCGCCCGCGCTTCGTTCGGCACCACGCGAGGCCACTTCGCGGCGGTGCTGGCCCATATCGGCGAAGAGCGATATCTCACATGGCTGCGGAGCCTCCAGACTTTCGGGATGATTCTCGTCGACGGCAACTCGGCGGTGGTCCGAACCGTCGCTTCGGGTGCAACTGGCGTGGGCCTCACCGATACCGACGACGTGTGGAGCGGTCAACGCGAGGGCTGGCCGGTCACGTGCATGCCGGCGCTCATCGACGGCTGGGGCCCGCTGATGATCCCCAACACCGCGGCGCTTGTGAAAGGCGGGGCCAACCCGAAGGGCGCGGCGGCGCTGGCGCGGTTCATCATGTCGGAGGCGGTTGAACGGGCGCTGATGGAATCCGACTCGCACAACATGCCTGTGCGGGCGGCGCTGCTGGCCGAGATGCGGTCCGGGCCTCTGAAGAAGTTCGTGGTGGGTTTGGGCGAGTCGCCACGGGTGAGCCCGACGCTCCGTGAGATCGCCGACGCGGCCCCGCGTGCGGTCGAGCTTGCCCGCGCGGAGGGTCTGGCGTGATGCGCCGTGTGCTGGGGCTGATTTCGCCGATGCTCGCCCTGGCGCTGGCGGTGCTGGTGGCGTACGGGGCGGCGTCGGCGTGTTTGCGCAAGACTCCAAACTCCGGCGACGCCGCGCGATGGCCGATGCCGGTGAACCCCGGCGGCGGCGTGGGCGGGTCGGCGCTCGCGCCCGTCGGCGCGCCGTTGCAAGACTGGGTCGGCGTCGCGGGCCGCACGCTGGCCCTCGCCGGGACGGTCGCGGCGTTCGCCACCCTGCTGGCATGGCCGGCGGCGTGGGCGCTGCGGGGTCGCCCGGCGCTGGCGGCGCTGATCGTGCTCACGCCGATGGTGCTGCCGCAATACCTGGTCTACGCCTCGTGGGGCGTGGCGCGGGGGCCGGGGACTTTTCTGGGCGATGCGTTGATGCGCGCGGGGCCGGAGTGGTGGTGGGAGGCGGCTCGCTGGGCGCAGGTCATCATCGGTATGGCGCTGTGGGCGTGGCCCATCGCGGCCCTGGCGTTGCTGCCTTCGCTGTCGCGCGTCGATGGTTCGATGATGGACGCGCTGCGTTTATCCGGCGCGGGGCCTCTGCGGCGGTCGATGGTGGTGCTCTCGCACGCGCGACGCGGGTTCGCGCTCGCGTTTTCGCTGGTGGCATTGATCATGCTCGGGAGCGCGGTGCCCGTCCACGTGGCGCAGATCGAGACGTGGTCGATCGGGGTGTGGCGGGCACTGATGGAGACCGGGGGCGGGGCGTCGGCGTGGCGCGCGGGCGTGCCGCTGATGGTGGTGACGGCGGGGCTGGGCGGCGTCATCGCGTGGCTGGCTTTGCGCGGGGCGCGGTACGACGACGCGGACGAGCCCACGGAGTTGTTCGAGGCCCGCCGCGAAAAGAACGCCGCGACGGGCATCGCGTCGGCGGTGTGGGCGCTCTCGGTGCTCGTGCCGGGGGTGATGCTGCTGGTGTTCCTGAAGCAGTGGAGTTCGCTGGGGCGGTTCTGGGCCGAGTGTTCCGAGGCGGTGTGGTTCAGCGTCGGGTGCGCGGCGGTGGTCGCGGCGATCGTGGCGCTGGTGGCGGTGTCGTCGGCGGCGGGGTTCGCCGGGGGTTCATCGGGCGCGGCGCGGACGGGGCTCGTGGCGTGGGCGGGGCTCGCCATGGTGCCCGGCGTGTTAACCGGCTCGGCGCTGCTGTCGGCGTCGCTGGGCGAGCCGTGGCTCGGGTGGTTGGGCGATTCGCCGGCGGGGCTGGTGGTGGGGCACGTGGCGCGGTTCGGCGTGGTGGGGGCGATGGCGGGGTGGTGGGTGTCTCGGGGTGAGGCCCGGGCGCTTCGGGACACGCGGGCCATGCTGGGCGATTCGCTCGGGTCGTGGTGGTCGGCGGTCGGGGTTCCCGGCGTGGGGGTGTTTGCGTGCGCCGGGCTTGCTGCCGGTATGCTGAGCGTTCATGAGATCGAAAGCGCCGTCATCCTGGCGCCCGCCGGTGTGTGGACCCTGAGCCAGCACATGCTCAACCTGCTGCATTACCTCCGCGACGAACAACTGACGGCGGGGACGCTTTGGCTGCTCGGGCTTGGCGTGATCGGCGCGGCGCTGGGGCTGGCGGGGCTGCGCCTCGGCGGTTCGCTGCGCGGCGCGGCGGTGCGATTCGCCAAGGCCGGGGTGCCGATGCTGGCGCTGGCGGTGCTGATGCTCGGTTGCTCGCGGCGAGAAGAGAGCGGTGCCGAGGCGCTTGAAGATGTGCGTCTGCTCGGTGAAGCGGGCCGCGCGCCGGGCCAGTTCGTCAAGCCGCGCTGCATCGATACCGACGGCGAACGGCTCTTTGTCATTGACATGACGGGGCGCTGCCAGGTGCTCACGCTCGAAGGGGACCCCGTTTCATGGTGGCACATGCCGGCGCTCGACCGCGGCAAGCCCACAGGTGTGACCTTTGTGCCGGGGGGCTTGGAGATCGGCGCGGGCGGGCGCGGGCCGATGGTGCTGGTGGCGGACTCGCATGAGAGCCGCGTCGCCGCGTATGCGGTTGCGCCGCGCGGCGAAGGCGAGCAGAGGGGCCCGCTTGACACGCCGCTCGCGTGGCAGTGGGGCGGCTACGGTGATCAGCCCGGGCGCTTCATCTTCCCCTCTGATGTGCTGGTGGTCGGCTCGCGCGTGTACGTCTGCGAGTACGGCGGGAACGACCGCGTCAGCGTGTTCGATGCCCGCGGCGGGTTTCTGTTCTCGTTCGGCAGCGAGGGTGATTCTTCATCGGGTGAGGACGTGCGTTTCCGTCGCCCGCAGGCGCTGCTGTGGCACGCTGCGAGCGCGACGCTGGTGGTCGCCGATGCGTGCAACCACCGGCTGGGGCTGTTCAGCGCCGATGGGAAGCTCAAGCGCTGGATCGGGCGCGAGGGGGGACGGGGGGCGCTGCCGGGCGATGGGCTGGGCGAGTTCAACTATCCGTTCGGGCTCGCGCAACTGCACGACGGCAGCGTGCTGGTGAGCGAGCAGGGCAATGCTCGGGTGCAGCGCGTCGATGTCGAGCGCGGCGCGGGGCTGGCGTTGTATGGTCGGCGAGGTGCGGGTGACGATGAGTTTGATACGCCGTGGGGCATTTGTGTGGTGGGGGATCGCGCGTTTGTGTGCGACGCGGGGAAGCACCGTGTGGTGTCGTTTGTCGTGCCGGATGTTTCAATGGTTGCGGTGGGGCAGGCCTCCAGCAAGTTTTCACATGCAGTGGCAGGCTGGAAGCTGGCTCCACCGGATCACGGAGGTGACACGCCGTGATCGTCGGGCCGATCCAGTTCGACAGGCCCCTGTGGCTTTTGCTGGCGCCCATCTGCTGGGTGCTGGTGTGGCTGATTTCGCGGCGCAGCCTCTCGGGGCTTGGCCCGGTGACGCGGCCCGTGGCGATCGGCATCCGTTGCCTGGTGCTCGGGCTGCTGGCGGCGGCGCTGGCCGAGCCGAACATCCGGCGCGTCGGCAAGGGCGTGTCGGTGATCGCGGTGCTGGACAAGAGCCAGTCGATGCCGCGCGCGGCGGGCGAGAAGCTGCGCGGCTATCTCGCCGAGGCGACGAAAGACGCCAAGCCCGAAGACCGCATGGGCGTGGTGACGGTGGCCGAGCAGGGCCGCGCCCAGGAGCTGCCCTCGACGCAGGTGTCGCCGGCGGTTCTGGTGGAGGATCGACTGAAGCGCGGCGACGACTGGGACGTCGGCCCGCGCGAGGCGACAAACCTGGGCGAGGCCGTGCGCCTGGCGATGGCCCTCAAGCCCGAGGACACCGCGGCGCGGATCCTGCTTTTCTCGGATGGAAACGAGAACGTCGGCAGCCTGCTGTCGGGCGCGGAGGCGGCGCGGGCGGCGGGGATTCCCATCGACGTGCTGCCCTCGCGCTACGACATCAAGAGCGAGGTGGTGCTGGATCAGATCGTCGCCCCCGCCACCGCGCGCAAGGGCCAGACCGTTGATGTGCGTCTTCTGCTCACGGCGACGCGGCCCACCAAAGGCAAGCTCGGCCTGCTGGTGAACGGCCGACCCTACGACCTCAACGGCGGCGAGGCCGGCGCGCTGCAGAGCGTCGAACTGGCCGAGGGCCCCAACGTGCTCAAGGTGCCCGTCGAGATGCTCGCCGGGGGCCCGCAGCAGTTCCAGGCGGTGTTCGAGCCCGAGGACGCGGGCTCGGACATGTTTGTGCAGAACAACAGGGCCGAATCGGTGACGTTCGTGAGCACCGAGGGGCGGGCGCTGATCCTGGCGGAGAACGACAAGGCCGCGGCGTCGATCGCCGAGATGCTCGACGGGCTGCGCATCGGGGTCGACATCAAGCCGCCCAGCGAAGGGCCCGCGTCGATTGTCGAGCTGCAGCGCTACGACGCGGTGTTCCTCGTCAGCGTGCCCGCGTCGGCGTTCAGCGGGCGGCAGATTCAGGAACTCGTGTCGTACGTCCGTGATTCCGGCGGCGGGCTGGTGATGGTCGGCGGCGAGAACTCGTTCGGCGCGGGCGGGTGGATCGGGACGCCGCTGGCCGATGCGTTGCCCGTGCGCCTCGATCCGCCGCAGAAAAGGCAGATTCCCCGCGGGGCGATGGTGATGCTGATGCACTCGTGCGAGATGCCGCAGGGCAACTTCTGGGGTCAGAAGACGGCGCAGGCGGCGGTCGATGCGCTGAGCCGGCTCGATCTCATCGGGGTCATGGAAGCCCAGTTCGCCGGGCAGGGCTGGGTGTACCCGCTGTCACCCAAGGGCGACGGCAGCGGGGTGAGCAAGGCGATCGCCCAGCTCAACTTTTCGGACATGTTTGACTACACCCCGCCGATGCAGGTGGCGCTCAAGGCGCTGCAAGAGGCCAAGGCGGGGTTCAAGCACATGCTGATCATCTCCGACGGCGACCCGCAGGGGCCGCCGCCCGCGCTGCTGGCGCAGTTCGTGCAGAGCAAGGTCACGGTGAGCTGCGTCGAGGTGTTCCCGCACGGGTCGCAGTTCGGTAACACGATGGCCAACATCGCCAAGGTGACGGGCGGCAACCACTACACCATTAACACGCTGGGCCAGGTGGCCAAGCTGCCGCAGATTTTCATCAAGGAGGCTCAGGTCATCCGCCGCACGCTGATCTGGGAAGGCGACCCGATGCAGCCGGCGGTGACGGGGGCGAGCGAGACGATGCGCGGGCTTGGTGGCGTGCTCCCGCCGATCACGGGGTATGTCGTCACGGCGGATCGCGAAGGGCTGAGCCAGATCACCAGCCGCGCGCCCGGCGAGAACCCGGACCCGATCACGGCGCAGTGGCAGTACGGCCTGGGCCGCGTGGTCGCGGTGACGACCGACAGCGCCGCACGCTGGTCGAGGTCGTGGCTGTCGTGGGCGGGGTTCCGCTCGTTCTGGGAGCAGCACGCCCGCTGGGTGATGCGGCCCAGCGGGTCGACCAACGTGAGCGTGGTGACGCAGTCCGACGGCGGGGTGACGCGCGTCGTGGCGACGATGCTCGATAACAACGGCGAGCCGCTGAACTTTGCGCGGCTGACGGCCAAGGCGGTCGCGCCGGACCTCGCGGGCGTGGATTTCGAGATGCGCCAGACCGGGCCGGGGCGCTACGAGGGGCGCTTCGAGAGCGGGAAAGAGGGCTCGTATCTGGTGAACCTGCGGTACGACACGACAAGGCTGGGTGGGGGGGGACGCGCCGAAGCGGGCGCGGTGAACGCCGTGGGTGACGCGGGCTCGGTGCAGGTGGCGGTGACCAAGCGCGGGGCCGATGAGTATCGGGCCCTGCGCGACAACGCCGCGCTGCTGGAGCAGGCGGCGTCGGTCACGGGCGGGCGGGTGCTGCCCGATGCGCCGGCGGGCGCGGCGCTGTTCTCGCGCGATGGGCTGACGATGCCGGTGGCGCTGCGGCCCATCTGGCTGGCCACGGCGCTGCTGGCGGTGGGGCTGTTCCTGGTTGATGTGGCGGTGCGGCGTGTGAGGATTGATCTGGTGGCGATGGCGCGGGCGCTGCGCCGCGGCGTGAAGCGCGGGGCCGAGGCCCGCAGCATGGAGGGCGGGGCGCTGCTGAAGGCGCGCGAGCAGGCGCGGGCGCGGATGGGCGCGGGCGGGGCTTCGGCGTCGGCGGAGGGCGGCACGGAATCCACCTCGGCGGTGAAGTTTGACGCGGGCGCGAACACCGGGCCGGTGGCGCCGGTGGTGTCCGAGATGCGCGCCCCGGTCGAGAGCAAGGCGGCGAAGCCGGCCGAGGCGACTGAAAAGAGCATCGATGCGGAGCAGGGGATGTCGCGCCTTCTGAAGGCCAAGCGCAAGGCGCAGGAGGGGATGAAGGATGAGTGAGCGAGCATCAAGGTTCGGCAGTTTCGGTGGGGCGCGTGGGCGCTCTTGGCTGTCTTCGCCCGAAGGGCGCGTGATCTTTGCCAGGGGCGGGGGGGGCGGCGG
>JBJXFG010000014.1:0-2624 GCA_046154665.1 Phycisphaerales bacterium
CCCTTGCGGGGAGCTTCGGTGTCTACGTTCAGCAGCAGTGGGCGGCGCGTGTGAACGAGGCGATGAAGGCCAAGGAGATCGACCTGTCCAACAGCGCGGCCACTTCCGGCTACTACGCAGGTCCGGAATACACGACTCTGACAAAGGAGTTCTGGACGCGACCGAAGATGGAAGCGCTCTTTGTCGAAGCCGGCGGCTGGACGGGAGCCTTGAACTTGTCGTCGCTGATCCAGTGGATCCCGTTCGGCCTGCTCTGCTTCGCGGTTGGCGCGTTCTGGGCGGTAGCGGCATCGCACTTGAAGCGAGTTTGGCTGCTTCTGGTTGTGGCACTGGTCGTCGGCTGCTCAGGCACGTGGCTTCTGATGTACTCGCAGTCAGGGAATGTGTACTACTACGCAACGTACTGGGGAGGAGGCCAGGGGACCGTGGGTCCGAACGCAGTCACGGACGTTCCGCTTGCGGTAGCGCTGCTCGGATTGGCCGCGATGTTCATCATTGCCGGAGCGCTGCTCGGGCGGCGGGCAACGCGGGCGATGATCCGGCTGCTCTTGCCGCCTCGCATGCGGGCACCGCTGACGTTCCTTTGGACGTGTGATCGCCTGCCGCCGCCGTCAGCACGCGCGTGAACCGCGCGAGCTTTGCGGCCAACGATGCAGCATGAGCAGCGGAACGCACCCACATGAGCACGGCCGGGGTACCGGCGGGCCGACAGGCCGACCGGTGATCGGCGTGACCTGCGACGTCTCGAGAACCACCGACGCCGCTGGGCGAGAACGCGTGCGGCTGGATGCCGGGCTGGCGTACTCGGCGGCGATCTTCGCCGCGGGCGGGCAGGCGGTGATGCTCCCGCCGATCATCGAGCTCATCGACGATCAGCTTTCGCTCTGCGACGGTTTCGTGCTGACCGGGGGCGATGATCCGCGAACCGAGGAGTTCGGTGCACCCACCCATCCCGAGGCGAAGCCGATGGATCCGCTCCGGCAGCGCTACGAGACGGCGCTGCTGCGGGCGCTGCTATCGCCGCGTGCGGACTCGACCCCGGCGATTGGCGTTTGCCTGGGGATGCAGATGATGGCGCTCGCGGCGGGGGGAAGGCTCGACCAGCACATGCCTGAGTCGCTGGGAGTCGCGATCGCCGGGCTTCACCGGCACAACGCGGCGCACACGCTTGAATCGTCGCCGGGCGCACCGGCGTGGCTGGCCACCGCGGCGCGCGCTGGCGCGACCGTCGTTTCACATCATCGACAGGCGGTCATCGACGCGGGGCAACGGCGGGTGATCGCCAGGTCATCGGGCGCGGCGGGCGCGGTGATCGAAGCGATCGATGCACCGTCGCGCCCGGCGTTGATGCTTGGCGTGCAGTGGCACCCGGAACGCACAGAAGATCGGGCACTGGGAATCGGGGTCTTCGAGCAACTGGTGCGTGCGGCCGCGGGTTCGCGGTTGCGGGCTTGAACGCGAGGGCTACGAGGATTCAACGCGGGGGTTGGGGGAGGAGTCATTAACTCGGAGTTTGGGAGAAGGCGCGGAGGACTCGGAGGGAGGGGGAGGGATCTGGGCGGCGGAGTCGTCTTCTGGGTCGTCGTCTAGATCGTCATCGGGGTCGAGGTCGGGGTCGTCGGCCTCGTCGTCTAGCTCGTCGTCGATCTCGGAGTCGAGTTCGTCATCAATCTCGGCATCGAGTTCGTCGTCGAGGTCGGGGTCATCGGCCGCGAGGGCGGCGGCGGCGGCCTGATAGTTGTTGAGAGCACTCAGGGCGGCGGCGCGGGCGGCGGCCCTCTGCGCGGTACCACGAGCTTGCGCTCGTGGCTCCCTCATGGCGGCGGCGTGCTCGGTGGTGCGCGGCCGCGCGACGCCACGAGCGTGCGATCGTGGGTCTCCTGAGGCAGAAGCACCGGTCCGTGAACCGTCGCCGCCGAGTCGGAGCAGGAGCGAGATGGCGCGGCAGGCGCACTCGCGCTGGCGGCGGCGGGACTCGGCGTCTTCGGGCTTGCCGGTGATGACGACGGACTCGGGCTCGGCATTGAACCCGGCGATGATGCGGACGATGGCGAAGATCGCCGGGGTGTGCTCGTTGGAGGCGAGCAGGCGGTTGCGGCGCTTCACAGTCGCGTGGATCAGGTCAACAGTGGCGGCGACATCGGGCTCGGCGAGCCAGCGGCAGAGCTCAAGGACGGTGGTCTTGCAGCGCTCGGCGACCTGCTCGAGGTTGAGGTCGGGGTCGAGGAGCGCGGAGATGACGTGGGGCTCGATGTGGCCGCGCGGGTGAGCCGGGGGTGCGGCGGGCTCGGGTGCGTGAGTGGTGGCTGTCTGGGCCATGACTTGGTAAATGTACGGCTGTTTTAGTGTTTGTCAAGTGTGATTGGTAGGATTCTGCAAGGTGTTGGTGGGCGAGGAGTTGGGGGAAGGCGAACGCGGAGAGCGCGGAGGGGGCGCGGAGGACGCGGAGAGGGGAATGGGTTTGGGTTGCTGACCAAAAGCTGGCAAGGGTGGCAAGCGTCGAGCGGTGCCGCTGACCCCTCCCACCCGATCCGGCAGGGCGTGCAGCTCGCCACACTCTCGAAGACGATGACGCTCTCCGCAATGCAGGGCGTGATGTACTATCTGCATCGTGCAACGATCCG
>JBJXFG010000023.1:0-71757 GCA_046154665.1 Phycisphaerales bacterium
ACCCCGACACCGCCCGCGCCTACCACGACGAAGACCTCGACGTCGACACCGACTTCTGCGCCATGTGCGGCCACGACTGGTGCTCCGTCCGCATCAGCAAGGAAATCACCGAGTTCATCAGCGGCAAGGCCGAAGGCTTCGAACGCATCGGCCAAGGCGGCAAACCCGGAGCCCCCATCAAAACCGCCGCCCTCACCGAAGACCAGCAGGCGATCCTGAAAGCCCGCGGCGTGCTCTCGCCGGAGGAAATCCACAAACTCGCGGCGAAAACCAAGAAAGCCGTCGGCGCGGTGGAATCGAAAGCGTCGTGCCACTCCGACTACGTCGACCCCGACGCGGCGAAGAAACTGCAGGAGAGCAAGCTCGTGCAGGTGGACGTGCGGCCGGCGCTGGGGATCGCGAAGGAGGATCGGGTGGTGTGAGGACGGCCACCGCCAAGTGAGCTTCTTCGACGCGAGCGAGCGATCAACATGCCCAAAGCAAAGCGAAAGCCCGGCGTCGACTCTTGGTCCGCCGCACGAAGCCACATGAAGGACTGGTCGACCGACCAGTTCTTGGGGCTGTTGCGAACGCTGTTCAACGCCGATGCGGCTTCAAGAGCGGCCATTCTTGCCGTGGTCACGCCAAAGCACGTAGGTGCGGATCGGGCCAAGTCGCTCGAACCCTTGAAGAAGAAGATCATCGCGGCGGCGAACCCCCCAGGCTATCGTCAACCGCACGTGCCAACCGCACGGAAAGTATGCGCAGACTACTACCGTGCCACCCGCGACGCCGATGGAGCGGTCGAGTTGTATCTCACGCTCATCGAAAGCGCAATGGCGCAGAGCTTCGAATACGGCGTCGACGATGGCCCGTTCTATGACCACCTCGCGACGGCGTGCTTTGCCGCAGCGAAGCTCGTGCCCGACTGCGGAAGTGCGCGAATCGCCCGTGAGGCTGCCGGGCGGCTCGAGAATCTCCTCCAAGACCCCAACTTCCCCGGGTGGGGCATGGACGAAGTGCTCGAGGACCTGATGCACGAGTTTCGGGAGCGAGCCGAGGCACTCCATCGCGACGAGGCCGCGCGTCGCGTCGGCGATTGGGAGGAAGACGCCAGAGCGCGCGAAGGTGAACAGGCCTCCTGTCCACCCACTTGAAATGTGCGTGGAACGGTGGGTTTGACGCCGCTTTGACGGGTGCCGATCGACGCGGAGAAGACTCCAACAAGCCAACCTCACGCCGCCTTCCGCCGCCCCACCCCCTCGGCGGCCTCGGCCCCCTTCACCATCGCCGACGCCACGGCGTTCAGCGCCCAATCCCAATCATCGCGCAGCGTCGCGTTCCACACCGGGCCCGCCACGCTCTCGAGCGCATCGAGCATCGTCGCGCCCACCAGCGGGTAGTGCTCTGGCCGAGCCCCGTAACGCACATGCCGCGCGCCCATTTCCATCAAGGCCGGCTCCAGCGCTGCGAGATTGTCGGCGTGCTTCACCACCAGCGCCACCGCCGCGGTGAGGTGCTGCTTCTGGCCTGTCATGTCGGGCGGGAACAGCGGGCGCACCTGCGGGTAGCGCTCAAACAGCAGGGTGTTAAACGTCTCCATCAGTTCCGCCACACGCGGCGCGACGACGGCGAACGACGAACGAATACGCTCAACTCTCTCGGCGGTCAGGGCCTGGCTCTCTTCGGCAGCGGGGCAATCGTCCGGGGCGACCGCGGCCCGCGCCGCGCCACATCGCCCCTGCCCCGCACCCATCGACCATCCGCCGCAACACCTCAAGACAAGTCCGAGAAACGGCCTCATTCGGCGGCGAAGCCCCGTGAACCACCTTGCGTCCCGACCACACTTGGCCGCAAGATGCCGGTATGCCGCGAAAGACCCTGACCAATCTGCTGTGCGCCGTGCTGCTCCTCCTCAACGGCTGCTCCGCCGGGCGGATCGAGATGCGCGACGTCGCGCCGCCCGCGTTCACACCCGAGCGCCGCGCCGCGCTCGAGGCCGACCTCGCCGCCGCCGAGCGTGAACTCGCGGCGAATCCGGATTCCGAAGACGCCGCGATCTGGGTCGCGCGTCGTCTCGGCTACCTCGGTCGATACGCCGACGCTATCGACGTGCTCACGCGTGCCGCCGCCAACCACCCGCAGTCCTACCGCATCCTCCGCCACCGCGGCCACCGCTGGATCACCGTCCGCCGGTTTGATCTCGCCATCAAAGACCTCTCCCGCGCGTGGCGACTCGCGCAGAACCAGCCCGACCAGATCGAGCCCGACGGCGCCCCCACACCCGGCGTCCCGCCACGATCCACCGACCACTCGAACATCCTCTACCACTGGGGGCTCGCCCACTACCTCCGCGCCGAATACGCGCAGGCCGAGACGCTTTTCGCACAAGCCGCCGACCTGCCGCTGACGAACGACGACAACCGCGTGTCTTGCGGGCACTGGCGCTGGCTGTCGCTGATGCGCCTCGGGCGCGTCGAAGACGCGGCGGCGTTGCAGCGCACCTTCAGGCGCGACATGGACGTGCGCGAGAACCGCGCGTATCACCGGCTCATGCTGCTTTACGCCACGCGCTCCGTCGAGGACATCTCGAACGACCCCATCGGCGCCGACCCCGCCTACCAGTACGGCGCGGCGGCGCATCAACTTCTCATCAACGGACCTCACG
This sequence comes from Phycisphaerales bacterium, assembly GCA_046154665.1. GTDB lineage: Bacteria > Planctomycetota > Phycisphaerae > Phycisphaerales > UBA1924 > JAFLCM01. The sequence continues at coordinate 2,648 of JBJXFG010000023.1, forward strand.
CGGCACGCTCACGCCTATTGCACATCATCGAGGCCGCCAACCCCGCCTCGTTCGCGCATATCGCCGCCGAGGCGGACATCGCGCGGCTGTGGGAGTGATGGCCCAACCAAACCGCCTCGAAGACCCCCACCGCGCCGCGCCTCGAAGCGAGGCTGTCTTCGTTTCTGCGCAGCCTCCGCGCCCCCGCAATGTACCCGCAGGGGCGATCACGCCCGCGAAATCGGCAGAAAATCTCTCGACTGCCCCTTCGCCCACGCCTCAAACCGCGGCCAGAAGATTTCCTTCAGCAGTATCTTGACGCACGCCGCCACAGGAATCGACACCATCACGCCGTAGAAGCCCGCCAGCGTCCCGCCCGCCAGAACCGCGAACAGGATCGTCGGCGTGTCCATCCCCGTCGCCTTCCCCTGGATCAGCGGCGTCCAGATGTAGTCGTCCGTCGCCTGCACGATCCAGTAGAGCACGCTCGGCGCTCCGATCACCCACCACCACGTCGTCTGCCACTCGACGCCGCTGGGGTTCAGCCACATCAGCACGATCGCCACCGGCACACCCAGCAGCGCCAGGTACGGCACCAGGCTCAGCACGCCCACAATCACGCCCACCACGAGCGGCGCCGGCACCCCGATCAGCCAGAAACCCACCGTGAACAGCACGATGAGAATCGCGGAGATCAGCAGCCGCCCGCGGATGAACGCCGCGATGACGCGGTCCATTTTCCAGACGATGTCGATCATGCGATCGCGCGAACTTTCGGGGATGAGCGACGCCAGATGCTCTTTCACACCGCTCCACGCCGTGCAGATGAAGAAGAAGAAAAACAGCGTCAAAAACAGCGTGAACCCGAGGTAGAACGTGCTGAGCAGAAAACCCCACAGCGCCGAGAAGGCGTCGCGACCCGAGCCGATCAGGCTCCCCGTGAGCCAGCGCCGGACCTGCGGCATGTTTTCCTGCAGCCAGTCATACGACCAGTCGGCCCAGCGCTCCGCCGCCGTGGGCTCCGCGTCGGGAAGGCCCCCCGCGTCGATCGGCGCGGGCTCGTCGGGCGTTGGAACAGGGGGCACAGTCGGCGCGGGCGATGTCGTTCCGCCGTCCGAGTCCGGCGGGCGCGAGAGCGCCAGTTCAGGGTGCCGCTTCTGCAAGTCCACCAGGAAGTCGCGCATCTTCCGCCACGCGCCGATCGGCACCCGCTCGCGCAGCTGCTCATCGTCCGGCGTCCGCACCGAATCCGTGAACCGCCCAAAGTTCCGCGACAAGCCGTCCGCCACCCGCGCCCCCTGCGCGACGGCGAACCCGCTCCCCACCACCACCGGCGTCACCACCGCCAGCGCCGCGATCACGATCACCAGCACCGCCGCCAGCGGGCGACGGATCCGCCCCGCCCGCGTCACCCGCGCCACCACCGGCTCCACCAGGTACGCCAGCGCCATCGCCAGCAGCAAGGGAACCGTCACCGTCCGCAGCACATACCCCAGCCACACCAGACCGAGCACAAACGCAAGCACCAGCAAGTCCCGCACCGGCTGGATTTGCCATAGACGGATGCGCCGCCAATCGCCGATTCCGCTCCCGCCCCCGCTGCCCGCGGCGGGCACGGCACCGCCACCGGCGTCAACGCCTTCCGCCCGCGAACCATCTTGAGGCCCTTTCGTGTCGTGCGACATGCGCCGGGCAGATTACACCAACCCCGACGGACGCGGCGGGCACAGCCAATCGATGCAACGAAGCCGTCACTGAGCCGCCCGGGGCGAAGTGACGGATGCGAACGCGAGTGTCAGCGATCCTTCAGGCCTTCAGCCCGACCCGCGCGGCTTCCTCACGGAGTTCCGCCTCGGCGAGCCGCCAGTTGGTGTCTTCGTCACCGCCGCAGCGCAGCCAGCGGAAATACGCCGCCTGCGCAATCGCCTCGTTCGAGATGGTGATCGATGGCACAGTCGGCCCGGCGGAGGGCTTGCCCTCCAACCCCGACGAGGGCTTGGCCGCGGAGTTCGCCTTGGGCGCGGGAGCCGCGGCCGCGGGAGCCGAGGCAGGAACGGAAACCGGCACCGCGGCGGCGGCGGGCTTCGTGAGTTTCTTGAATGGGTTCATCGCAATGTCCTCCGTCGTCAGGGACTGCATTGTCCCCGCAACAGACTGCTTCGTCCATTGCATTCTTCCGACTTTGGGGAATTCACTCGACCGCATTCAGCCCCGGAACAACGAGCCCGGAGCGTCAGCGACGGATCTGCAGGTGATTCGGAACCCCGGCCTCCTTCAGACCCACTCGCTCACGCTCGGGGCTCGTTTGACACTACAGCCGCGGCGAATCGTCCAAACTGAAGAACTTCGTGTTGTCATCAAAGTCAGCGTTCACGGACGCCTCCTGTTCGGGCGTCAGCAAGGCACGAACTTTGCTCCGGTACTCGCGGTCGAGCTTCAGCCGCTCCAGCCGCACCTTGCCCAAAGGCGAATCGTCCGCCGAGTCCGACAGCTCGTTGCCCTCAGCCTCCTCCTCGGTCATCGTCCCCAGCGCCACCGCCAACCGGCTGGGCACACGCGATTCCTCCCACGCCTGATACTCCTTCACGGTCTTCTTCGTGAGCTCGTTGACGCGGGCCTCGTACTCCTTCACGATGGTCGTCATCTCGGCCCGCTTGACGGCGTCGAGGCCGTCGACCTTCGCCGCCGCTTCGATGTACCGCTCCGCCGGCGTCTCGCGGTTCCACCACACGATGCAACTGGCGAGGAACTGGTCGAGGAACTTCTTCCGCGACGCGTCCGACAGTTCGACGCTCACCTGCTGCACATACCGCTCGTTGATCTCGCGGATGCGCACGCGGTTCCGCACGCTGTCTTTGCGGTACGACAGCGCCTTCTGCGGGTCGTTCTTCAGCAGCTCCGCCATCTCCTCCTTGTGTGCCTCGACGAACGCGTCGCGGGCCTTCAGGGCCACGTCGATCTCGTTCGCGTAGCGATCCAGCAGTTCGAGAACCTTGGGACTCTCCGCCGCGGCTGGGTCGACCGAGGCGATCATCGCCACGACGTCGACGCCTTCGCCGCTCATCCACGACTCGGCCAGCAGCCGCGGGCGACGCAGCTCGCGCTCGACAATCGGCCACATCGCCTCCTGCTCCTTGGTGAGCATGGCGGTGAGATCAGCGAGGAACGACTTCTCAAGCTCTTCCTTGCGCTTCTCCCACTTGTCAACCTCCGGCCTGATCCGCTCCTGATACGACTGGCGCTGCATCAGCTCCGCTTCTTCAGAGAGCTCGCGGATCTTGTGCCGCACCACATTCCCCTCGGCCCGCACCTCGGCGTCGTGGGCCTCGAAAAGTCCCACCAGCGAGGCGCGGTCCTCGGGCGTCAGCTTCAGAATCCGCGACAGCACATCGATCTCGCCGCGCGTCACCTTCGGGTTGAACGTGTTCGACCCGGTGTGCCCGTACGAGATCGAACCGGACGCCTGCGCGAACACCCGCGCCGGTGCCCACGCGGTCAGCATCGCCGCCGCGAACACCGCGCACCCGCGCATGAAACCAATCCCGCAGGAACTCCGAGCCATGCGAACACCTCCCAACCGGCCCATGCCGGGGCGGGGAAACAACCCCGACCCGCCGTGCGACGCCGAGCGCCGACAAGGGCCACCGCTGCAACCACCCGCAAGAACGCGCGGAGAGCGGGATTCCGTCGGGATTGTGCCACGGCAATGATCGGCATTCAACACGCCGCGCCGAACCGGCCCAGGAACCCGACCAAGTCGGCGGTGTTCACCTGCCCGTCGCCGTTGAGGTCGCCGTTGTCGCGCGGCGTCACGCTCGAACCGAACAGACCCAGGAACTGCACGAGGTCGGCGGTGTTCACCGAGCCGCTGGCGTTGAGGTCGCCGGGGCAGATGGCGCTGTAGATGATGTTGACATCGATCTGGCTGACCTGGCCGTTGCCGTCCATGTCGCCCAGTTCCCAGCCGCCGGGGTTGCCGATGTTCGCCTGGGCGATGGCGCGGTCGGTGGCGTCGATGAGCCCGTCCAGATTCACGTCGCCGTAGTCGGTCTTCAGGATCACCCGGACGATCTCGTCGATGTCGCCCGAGACGGTGACGCCGCGCCCGGCGAGCAGTGGATCGGAGGCGTTCACCTTCAGGTCGCCGTCCATGTCGCAACTGAGATCAAAGTTGGCGGCCTCGGTGAACTCGGCCCAATCGGCGTCGCCGGTGACAAATGGGTTCCCCGTGAACTGGGCGTTGATGTAGTTGATGTCGTGGTGATTGACCACGCCGTCGGGCCCGGTGGGGGCCCATCCGCGGGTGGTGCGTCCGAGGGGGCCGATGACGTCGCCGCGGGAATCGCCAAAGGCATACGGGGCCCCGGTGGCGAGCACGGTGTTGAAGAAGTTGGAGTTCCCGGTCAGTACGATCAAACTCTGATCGACACTCGTAAAGCCCGCCTTGCGATCGAGATTGCCGGTCACTGGGGAGAGGGCGAGCCCGTCGGCCCAGTAGCGAACATCGGCGTCGGAGAAGTTGCCGTCGCCGTTGAAGTCGCCGAGGATCTCGATGCAGGCGTCGGTCCCGGGCGCACCCGCGATCGGTCCGCTGCCAACGGGCGCGAACCACGTCGGCCCGCCCGTGCGTTGACGCCACGCAGTGACCATCTCGAACGCATCGTTGAAGTTCCGCAGCCCGTCGCCGTTGAAGTCGCCGGCGATGCGGTTGCGGAGGCTGAGTTCGCTGCCGTAGATCAGGTTCGCACCACCCTGGGAGATGTAGCGGCTCTGAGAGCTGATCACGCCGTCGGAGTAGGTGACGAGGGGCGCCCCCGTGAACCGCGTGGGCACCTTGCCGTTGCCGGAGATCGAGGCCGAGCCGTACGAGACATACTTCGGGGCGACAAGGCAACAGCCAATCAAGTTGGCCTGGCTGGACGGTTGGAAGATCGGGTTGACGACCCACGAGCACGGGTCGAACGGGTTCTGCAAGAACGGCAGCGCGAGCGGCGGGAGGAAGCCAGAGGCTCCCGCGACTGTCCACGGAGGCGAGGTTGGGCTAAGCCCGCACGGCGGGGGAGGGGGGGGCGGAGGATTGCTCGGGCCGAAGCGGGTGATATTGTTGATGAAGGCGGCAGTGGCCAGGCGGGCGGGCGCGGGGTTGCCGTTGGCATCGCCGCCAATCTCGGGGCTGGTGGGTGCCCCGCGTGGGTCGCCGATGGTGGTGATCACCGCGTCGCTGCCCAGGCGGTACCCGTTCACCGACGTGTCATACACGTTTCCGCATGTCGGCCGCGTAAAGACCGTGCCGCCCGAAAGATCATTCCGCACCGCCAGCACTTCGGCCCTGCCGGCCGTGTGCCACGAAGTTCCGGAGAAGCCGCGCTCCCACCCCGTGAGGCAGATCCCCAGGCGGTGGTTGATGACGACCGGCTCAATCTGCGCCAGGCCGGGACGGTGCGAAGGAAGGAACGAAGGCCCCAGCAGCGTCGTCGGGTTCGTGCTCAGCAACGCCGAGCCAACGTTCTCACCCACGGCCCACGACGGGTCCATGCACAGCGTGGCGGTGGCGATGCGAAGATCCGAGCCGATCGTCAACGATGAAACCATCAGGTTCTCGCCGCTGGCGCGGCGCCCTGTTGCCATCAGGTGCCGCAGGTCAGAAACGTCGATCTGCTGAAGGCCCACGCCGAAGTTGACCATCGCCACCACGGGACGCCGGACACCCGGGGTGTCGTAAAGCGTGCCCGGATTCGGGCTGGAGTACTCGAAGTTGAGGGGGAAAACGGACACCATCTTGTTGATGTCGGCAGGCGACGCGATCACCACTCCGGCTTTGTCCACCGCCGGCCGAAGATTTCCGCCGTAGCCGGCGTCGAGCGGACGCCGAGACGGATTAGGAGCTCCGGGCCTCCATTCGCGCCAAGAAGACGGAGTATCGCCGGTGGCGGCGTCCACGAAGATACCCCCGCCCGACCCCGTCGGGGGAGCGGTAAAGGCGTTGAGCGCTCCAAACAGATTGGAGGTGTAGGGCATGCCGCCCGCATTGCCGGGGTTCGTCGTGGCCCCGGTGACGAGCGTGCGGTTGAAGTACCGCATCGCCGTGGTGCTCGAAGCCATCCCGGCCACGCTGTCGGGCCCGGTGGCTTGAGTCGTGCCCCACAGTCTGAGTTCACGGCTGCCGAAGAACTCGCGGAAATCGGGCGAGCCGCCGATACGGATTTGCACAACCCAAGGCACCGAGGGTGCGACGGGGCCGGACACCGTTGGGGCGGCCTGCTCAAAGGGAACACCGTTCAGATTGACATCGATGAACTCGTTGGTGATCTGAGGCGTGAGCAGCATCGCATCAAGCACCGAGGAGCCCGAAATGTTAATCAGGCGAGTCTGGCCCCAAGCCTGACCCGCGCACGCCAAAACCAGCCCCGCGGCGATCGCGCGGCGAGTACCGAACACGCGTACCACATCGTTCCCAATGAGTTTCATCGGCGTCCCCTTGACTCGGCGGCAAGCAACATGCACGCGGGGGGAACGCACGGGCCGTCAGCCCGGATCCCGCAAGGGAACTATGAACCTTGAACGTAAAGCCCTGATGAGACTTGCGCGTATTGTTCGCTAGAACGCCGCACGCGGATCAACCGCGCAGGCGGAAACACGGTGACGCAGACCCGCCGCAGCGACTCCAACGTGAGTTGCGGGGTTTACTGATTGTTCCGCGGCTGATCGCCGCCGCGGGCCGGGCGATCGCCGCCACGCCCGCCCGGTCCCCCACCGGGAATCATGTTCCGCCAGTTCCCGCCGCGCGGACGCTCCGGCAGTTTCGCCTTCTGTTCGTCGTTCAGCGTTTCCTTGATCTTGTCAAAGGTCTTCTCTTCGAGTTCGCGGCGTTGGTCGCGCAGGTCCGCCGCGCCTTCGTTGCCGCCGCCGCCGCCCATGCCGAACATCTGCATCGCCGAGCGGGTCATCTCGGTGGACTCGATCGACGCGGCCAGTTTGGCCTGGATCGGCTCGACCTGCTGCTCAAACGACGTCTTGATGGCGGTGATCTGCGTCCGCTGCTCTTCAGACAGGTCCTCCATCCCCAGCGCCGTGTCGAACGATCGCGTCACATAGTTCGGGCGGTACACCCGCGGGAAGCTCGCCTTCTGCACCTCGCGCTCAAACTCGGCGTGCCGCGCCTCGGGCAGCCCCGCCTCGATCTGCCGGGCATAGCGCTTGTTGACTTCCTTCACCTTCGCCGACGCGTCGCGCGTCTTGTTGAACAGCTCCTCGATCTTGTCCATCTGCTGGTTCATCCACAGGTTGGCCCCCTGCGACATCCCTTCCTGCAGCGCCTTGTCACGCTCGGCCAGCACGCGGTCGAGTTCCAACTCGTACTGATCCATCAACGGCTGCACCGGAGCGATCTCCTCCGCTGGCAGCTTCATCTCACGCTTGAGAATCCGGACCAGGTCCACCGCCTCGCCGCTCAGAATCCCACCCTGCGGCACGCTCTTCTCACGACGCCGCGCCCGCTCGACCGCGGGCCACTTGGCCGCCTGCTCTTCGGTCAGCAGCAGCTTCAGGTCATCGAAGTACGCCTTCTCGGCCTTCTCGATCTTCCCCTGAAAGCCCTGCATCAGCTTCCCGGCGTCACGCCAGATCGTGTTGTCCCCCGTCTCGCGGGCCTCGTCGCGCATGGCCTCGAACGCCGTCCGCATCTCCTGGCGAACCGTCGTGAACTCGGTGTTGAACCCCTCCAGCATCCCTTTGGCGTTCTCAAGCTGTTCGGGGGTGAACTGCAGCATCTCGGCGTACCGCTCGATCTCCCGGCTGTCGATCGACGGCTCATCCATGTTGCCCATCATGCCACGGCCGAACTGGGCGCTGGCCGATGGCGTCGCCAGCAGCGCCGACGCCGCCAGCGAGAGAGCGACCGCGATCGTGCGCACAAATCGGGCACTCGGAGCAAACATGGCAACGACAGAAGTTCGGTTCACGAGCATCTCCAGGGATCAAGCGGGCAGAAAAGTGGGCGGCGTGGACCAGTTGTTTCGCATGCGGCGGGTGGGCCGATGCCGCCTCACCGCCGAAATCCCCACCTTCATAAAGAAATGAACCTCTCAAACGCTTGATTGTTGCAGGCTCGGGGCGAGAATTCCCCGCGCCGACGAGGTGCCGGCCAGGAGGGGCATCGGCGACGCGGATCGTCGCGCTCCGACCCGCATTCTGTTCCTGATCGGATTCAGGCGCTTCGCGGCATCCGACGTGAACCAAGCGAGATTCCCCGCGGGCCAGCCTGCGGGATTTCCCGTACCACGGGTAGGATGCCAGAGGTTCTGCCACACCGAACGAGGAGTTGCCTATGCCGCTGATGAACTCCGGACGATCCGCTGGCCGCTCCCCCGGTCGCCCCCGCATCCCGCCGCGGCTCATCCTGGCGGTGGTCGTCGCGCTGGTGTCCATCGGCGGGTACTTCCTCAACTCAAGCAAGAACCCCGTCACCGGGCGGACCCAGCAGATTGCGCTGTCGATGGAGCAGGAAATCGCCCTGGGCCTCCAGAGCGCCCCCGAGATGGCCCGCCAGTTCGGCGGCGTCTCCAGCGACCCGCGAGCGACGGACCTGGTGAAGTCGGTCGGCGCGGAGATTGTCGCCGCCCTTCCGCCCGATGCGCCGCCCTACCGCTACGACTTCCACTTGCTCGCCGACCCGCAGACCGTGAACGCCTTTGCGCTCCCGGGCGGTCAGGTGTTCATCACCACGGCACTGCTGACGCGGCTCGAGACCGAGGGCCAGCTGGCCGGCGTGCTGGGGCACGAGGTCGGCCATGTGCTCGGGCGGCACTCGGCCCAGCAGATGGCAAAGGCCCAACTGGCGCAAGGCCTCGCGGGCGCGGCGGGCATGGCCGGCGGCGACACCGCGATGGGTGCCCAGAGCGCGCAGGCCGTTGCGGGGATGGTTGGGAAGTTCCTCCTGCTGAAGTACGGGCGCGAAGACGAACTCGAGGCCGACCGGCTGGGGCTGCGCTTCATGCACGCCGCGGGGTATGACCCGCGCTCGCTCATCGGGGTGATGAAGATTCTGGAAGAGGCGTCGGGCGGCGCATCGGCGGACCGGAATGACTTCTCGGCGACGCACCCGAATCCAGGTCGACGGATCGAGGTGATCGAGCGGACGATTGCCGAGATGTTCCCGGGTGGGGTACCGGGGGGGTTGAGGCCGTGAGGCGCGGAACGGGCCGCGCTCCCTCCGTTGAGACCGCGGTCTCAACGCCGGTACACTGGCCCCATGCCCGCCGCCAAAGCAAGAACGCCTGTGAAATCCGCCTCGGCACCCGCCGCGACGCCCATCGCGGGCGCGGGCACGGATTCGCTGCCCGCCATGCCTGAGATCTTCGAGCCGCTGTGCGCCGTGTTCCGCCGGCACCTCAAGAGCGTCGGCCAGAAATACACCCCCGAGCGGGCCCAGGTGCTCGACGTGCTGCTCGAGTTTGACGAGATCTTTCAGGCCGATCAGTTGCTCGAACGCTCGCGCGTGAAAGGCTACCGCGTGAGCAAGGCCACGCTCTACCGCACCATCAAGCTGCTGCAGGAGGCGGGGATCATCCAGCAGGTGCTGTTCGACGCCGAGCACGCGAACTATCAGCTTGCCTACGGCCGGCGCCCGCGCGATCTGGTCATCCGCGTCGACACCCACCAGGTGCTGCAGATCGAAGTGCCGGAGCTGGTGGAACTGCGCGAGGCGATCTGCAAGAGGCTGGGGCTGAAGGCGCAGGGGCACCGGTTTCAGATCTTCGCGGCGGGGGCGGCGGGGGCGGGGGTGTGAACTCGGGGATGGGTGCTGAACGCCGCGGCTTGGAGGATTGCTCGGAGGGTGTAGGGGATAGGGTGTAAGGTCTGGCACGCCACCCATCTGCCCGGTGTGACCTGTGACCCGTGTGAGCGATTGAACAACGCCGCACCCTAAACCCTAAACCCTAAACCCTCTGAATCCCCTCACGCCGCGTCGTCCCGCGCGATCATCATCGACCCCGCCACGAAGCCGATTGCTCCGATGCCCAGCAGCACCGCGCAAGGGAGCATCATCTCCGCCATCGAAGTCCCGCGCCACAGGCCGCCCTCGAGCGCCAAAATGCCCCATTTCACAGGGCTGACGCCGCTGGCCGTCTGAAGCCACTGCGGCATCACGAACAGCGGGATCGATCCGCCGCCGACCATCGTGAGCACGAGCATCACGCTCCAGCCGACCTGGCCCGATCCGGTCTTGCGCCCGACCACCGCCAGCAGCATCATGATGCCGACGAAGCACAACGCCACGCACGCCATCCCCAGCCCGAGCATCGCCCACGAAACGGGGCGCACGCGGAACACCAGCACCGCGAACAGCACCATCAGCGCCCCCACCGCCAGCGTGGTGAGCAGGCACGCCAGCGCCTTGCCCGCCAGCACCCGCGGCCATCCCAGCGGCGACATCCGCAGCCGCACCAGCGTGCCGCTGGAACGCTCCGCGAGCAGAGACACCGCGAACCCCGAGCAGCACCCCACCACGCCCCACATGATCGCCTGCGCGAACGTCACGGCATACGCGTTCTTCGGCCCGAAGCGTTCGCGCGGCTGGATGTCGATTGACTTGATGGCCACCGGCCCGAAGCCCACGCCACCCGCAGCGGCGCCTGCGCCGCGGGGCGTCTGCGCGGGCTCGGCGTTGTCGTCCGTCAGTTTTTCCGCGGCCCCGAGCGTGTCGTCGAGGCTCTTGTAGAAACTGTCGAGCTCGTCGCGCTGGTTTGGCGTGACAAGATCGAGCAGCTTCACCTGGGCCCGCGCGTCTTTCGCCATGCCCCGCATTCTGGTCGGATCGTTGAACGCGTCGCCGAAGCGCGAGAACGCCAGTTCGGTGAGCAGCCCGCGGATCATCCCCGCCTCGGCGGCCCGCGAAGGGTCGGAGCCCACTTCGAGCGCCGCGCGGTTGCCGGCGAAAATGTTGCTGGCCGAAGCGCCGAAGCCTTTGGGGATCACGACCACGGCGGCGACCTCGCCGGAGCGCACCCGCTTGACCCCCTCGTCGCGAGTGGCGGCGGGGCGCGTCTCGAAATCACCGCCGTCGTTCATGCGTTTGACGAAGTCGGCGCTGCCGGCGCTGTTGTCCTCATCGACGACGACGGTCTTGATGCGACGCGGGCCCTCATCACCGCCGCCGGCGAAGATGGTGCCGAAGAACACGCCGATGAGGATCGGGAAAACGAACGTAAAAAACAGGCCGGAACGATCGCGCAGCAGCAGCAGGATGTCTTTGCGGGCCAGCGCGAGAATGGGTGAGAGCCACGTGCGCATCAATCTCGCAGCCTCCGTCCGGTCAGCTTGAGGAACACCGATTCAAGGTTTGGGCGCTCGACGCGCACGCCCGACACGCCCGGCGTCGCCAGCGCCTTCTGCAACTCGCCCAGCGGGTCCGTCGTCCGCACCACCGATTCGTGTTCGTCGCGCGTGACGTGCACGGCGGTCTCTTCGCCGTGCCGCGCGATGAGTTCTTCAACCGTACCCAGCGCCAGCAGCTTGCCGCGTTCGATGATGCCCACGCGGTCGCACAGACGCTGTGCTTCCTCCATGTAGTGCGTCGTATAGACGACGGTGCGGCCCTGCTTCTTCAGGGTGAGCACGAGGTCGAACAGTGCGTTGCGGGACTGCGGATCGACGCCCGCCGTGGGCTCGTCGAGCAGCACGAGCGCGGGATCGTTGACCAGAGCGGCGGCGAAGTTGAGCCGGCGCTTCATCCCGCCGGAAAACGTGCCGACGCGTGATCCGGCACGGTCGGCCAGGCCCACGAGTTCGAGCAGTTCGCCGACGCGAGCCGCGCGTGTCGACGCCGGCATGGCGTAGAGCGACGCGAAGAACAGCAGGTTTTCGCGGGCCGTCAGCACGTCGTACAGTGCGATGGACTGCGGCGCGACACCGATCCGTGCCCGCACCGAAGCGTGGTCCGGCGAGCCGTGGTCGCCAATCGAGATCGCCCCGGCGTCGGGCGTGAGCACGCCCATGCACATGGCGATGGTGGTGCTCTTGCCGGCGCCGGTCGGGCCGAGCAGGCCGAAGACCTCGCCCGGCTTGATCTCCAAGGAGAGGCCGTCGACCGCGGCGAGCGGGCCATAGGACTTGCGGAGGTTGGTCAGGCGGAGCATGGTGCGGACGGTACCTTCAATCAGATGCCGGCGACAGGCCGAAAGCGACGGGGCTTCTCCAAAGCCGCCCCCCTCATTCCAGCGCCCCGAGCAGTGCCTCGACACTGACGCCAGCCTCTCGGAGAACCGCCTTCAGCGTTCCGGGCCTAGTCGTCTCGTGATCCGGCACCACGACGCGCGCCGGGGTGCCGGGCGGCAGGCGGTGCAAAATGATGTGGCTGCCACGCTGCCTCGAGACCACAAACCCCAGGCGCACCAACGCGCCGACCACTTCGCGCCCAGAAAGATCGCGAGGCAGCTTTCCCATCACGCACTCAACCGGATGTCAACGTACTCCCGGCTGTCCTCGCTCGGCACCGGGTCGCCGGAAGCGACGCAATCCTCGATGTAGAGCGTGATCGCCTCGCGCGCGTTGGCGAGGGCTTCCTCGCGCGTGTCACCCTGCGTGACGCACCCCGGCAGCGCGGGCACCGTGACGACGAAGCCGCCATCGACATCGGGGGTCAGGACCACGGTGTATCGAGCCATAGCGAAGTCTATGCGTTCGGCGCGCCGGTCTCCGGACGGCTCCCAAGCAGCCTCACACCGGCCCGGGCCACCCCTCGCGCGTGAACAAACCATCTTTGTGGAACACCTCGCCGTCCGCCGCGATCGTGCCGCCCGTGCCCCCCGCGCCGCGCGGGCGCAGATCGCACACCATGTCCCAGTGCAGGCCGCTCTTGTTCGAACTCCCGCTCTCGGGGTAGCCCGCGCCCACCGCGGCGTGGAACGTCCCGCCGATCTTCTCGTCGAACAGCGTGTTCTTGCTGAACTCCTTGATCGCGTAGTTCGTCCCGATGGCGATCTCGCCCAGCACCCTTGCGCCGGCGTCCTGGTCGAGCATTTTGATGAGGAAATCCTCGTTCTTTTTCGCCGAGGCCTCGACCACGCGCCCGCCCTTGAACTTGAGGCGGATGCCCTCAACTTCGCGGCCCTGGTAGACGCCTGGGAAGGTGTAGTGGACGACGCCGTCGACGCCTTTGGGTCCGGCGAAGACTTCGCCGTCGGGGAAGTTGCATTCGCCCGCACAGTTGAGCCACGTCGATCCGTCGACGCTGACGGTCAGGTCGGTCGCTTCGCTGGTTCCCTCCGGGGGCGGGGCCTGGAAGCGCACGGACTTCTTGGTGTTCAACCAGTCGGCGAGGCGCTGCTGGCGTTCCCTGATTTGACGCCACGCCGCGGCGGGGTCAGGCAGGTGGAGCAGCCCGGCGCGGAAGACGAAGTCGGCGTACTGATCGAGGCTCATCTCGGCGTCCTGGGCGCTCGCGTTGGTCGGGTACTGCGTGCCCACCCAGCGCAGGGCGCCCGACGCCGAGCGTTCCATGAAACGGCCCATCATCGGGGCCTGCGCGGCGGAGAACTTGGCGAGGCGGCCAGAATCCACCCGGCTCTTGCGCTTGGTGTTGGTCTCGGCCCAGAAGCTGATCCGCGCGTCGATCGTCTCGATCGTCTGCATCAGGAGCGGGCTGAGGTACGCGATCTGCTCATCGCTCGCGACGGCGAAGAACGAGTCTTCGAGGTCTTCGCTCATCGGCATCCAGAAGGGGTTGCCGCCGGCGCGGAGCACGGCCTCGAACGTGGCCCGGATGGCGGGCATGGATTCGGGGCCGCCTCGTATGGCCACCAGGTCGCCCTTCTTCACCTTGACGGAGTAGTTCACCAGCACGTCGGCGAGCTTTTCGATTCGTGGGTCGCGCATGGCGGGAATGTACCACGCCTTCGTCGTGTCTCCGCTTGAATCGGCGGGGCGGGCTTCCTGCCTGCCACCATGAGTTTGAGGCAGGCTGGAAGCCTGCCCCACCGCACGCAAAACCGCTATCCTGTACCCCCCACTTTCTCACGGCCCCGCAAAACGATCCCCAACCGGAACCCCCACCCCATGCTCGGCAAAGTCTTCAAAGCCTACGACATCCGCGCCACCTACCCCGACCCCCTGAACGAGGCCATGGCCTGGCAAATCGGTTACGGCTGCGGCACGTTCCTGCTCGGTGACGCCTCCGCCGCGGGCGAGACAACGCCCATGATGAAGCAGGTTGTCGTCGGGCACGACATGCGGACGCACTCGCCCAAGCTGCGCGACGCGCTGTGCAAGGGCATCACCGACGCCAACGCGCACGTCATCGATGTCGGGATGGTGGATACGCCGTTCGTGTACTTCGCCATCAACCACCTTGACTGCGCCGGGGGCGTGCAGGTGACGGCGAGCCATAATCCGCCGCAGTACAACGGGATGAAGGTCTCGAAGCGCAAGGCCAAGCCCGTCGGCGAGACCACGGGCCTGAGCGAGGTCCGCAAGCACGCCGCGATGGTCGAGCAGAACGTCAAGGGCAAGGGTGCCGGCCGCGTCGAGAAGCGCGACCTGTGGGAAGCCTACCGCCAGCACGTTCTCTCGTTCTGCAAGACGCAGGGCAAGAAGATCAAGGTCGTCATCGACGCCAGCAACGGCATGGCGGGCACGATGGTGCCGAAAGTGTTCGGCAAGAACGGCGAAAACGTTAGAGGCCTGAGCATCATCGAGTTGTACTTCGATAACTCGAAGGGCACGTTCGTCCACGAGCCCAACCCGCTCGTCGCCGCCAACCTGCGTGACCTGCAGGCCCGCGTGGTCGCCGAATCGGCCGACTTCGGCGTGTGCTTCGACGGCGACGCCGACCGCCTCATGGTCGTCGATGAGCTGGGCCAGATCGTCGGATGCGACCATCTCACCGCGTGGCTCGCGGCGTGGTTCCTTAAGACAAACAAGGGCAGCGCCATCGTCTATGACCTGCGCTCCAGCAAAGCCGTGGAGGAAGACGTGCTCAAGGCCGGCGGCAAGCCCGTCCGCTCGCGCGTCGGCCATGTGTTCATGAAGGCCAACCTCGCCGACCAGCGGGCCGTGTTCGGCGGCGAACTCTCGGGGCACTTCTACTTCCAGGGCAACTTCAACGCCGACTCCGGCGCCATCGCGCTCAGCGTGCTCCTCACCGCGTGGGTCGAATGCGGCGGCAAGCCGATGTCCAAGCTCATCGCGCCCATCTGCCGTTACAAGCAGTCCGGCGAGATCAACTTCGAGGTCGAGGACAAAGACGGCGCGCTCGCACGGCTGAAGGCCGACTTCGGCACGGCACCCGGCGCGAAGGTCGACGAACTCGACGGCGTCACCATCGACTGCTTCGCCAAGGACGGCTGGTGGTGCAACGTACGCAAGAGCAACACCGAGCCGCTGCTGCGGCTGAACCTCGAAGCCCGCGACGACAAGACCCTCCAGCGGATGCTGCACAAGATCGCGCCGATGCTCGGCAAGCAGGTGGATCATTGATGGGGAAGGCATCGAGGCATGAGGCATCGAGGCACCAAGGATGAAGGCCCTTTCGATCATCATCACCGGCTGCAACGGACGCCTCGGGCGGTCGGTGGGTGAGCTCGCGTGCGCGCGGGGGTGGACGGCCGTCGGGCTGGATGCGGCGCCGGCTTTCGGGCGTCCGCACGCGGTGGTGGTGGATGATCTGCGTCACCCCCCCGCCATTCACCGGGCTTTCGAGCGCCTCGGGAAGGTGCCCGACGCAGTGGTCCATTTGGCCAATCACACGAACTCGCTCGCCGCACCGGCGGAGGTCGTTCTGCGCGAAAACGTGGCGATGAACACCGCGGTGTTCATGGCGGCGGCGCAGGCGGGAGTGAAACGGATCGTGTTCTCGTCGTCGGTGCAGGCGTTCATCGCGAACTTTGAGAACGACGGGTCGATGGGCGTGCGCGTGCCGCAGCGGCTGCCGTTCGATGAGACGCTCGAGCCGATGCCGAGCAACGCGTACGGGGTGAGCAAGCTGGTGACCGAGCGGATGCTCGACGCCTTGTGCAACCACGGCGCGTTCCGGCTGCCTGGTCGCGCGGCGGGCGGGGAGTTGAGCGCCGTGAGCCTGCGCCTGCCGTACATCTTGAACCAGCAGATGTTCGAGGGCGCGGCGAAGAACACCGGGAATGTCGAGTACCGCTGGGGCGGGCCCGAGGCGTTCGCGTACATCCACGTGGACGACGCGGCGGAGGCGGTTCTTGCCGCGTGCGCATCGGACCTCGTGGAGCGCCACGAGGTGGTCTGGGTGTCGGCGCTCGATCCCCGCGTGCCGATGACGGTGGCGGAACTGGTCGAGCGGCACTATGCGGGCGTTGCGGGCGCGGAGTCGGCGCGGGCCGCTCGGCGGCTGGTCGATTGCGCGAAGGCGGCGCGGATGCTGGGATGGACGCCCAAACGCCACGTCAGCGCCGAGCGCCAACGGCTCGGGCTATCGCCCGTCGGCGAACTCATCGACTGACCGGCTCGAGGCCGAACACGCCCGAAGCCGAAAGCGGTCCCGGCGGCGGGGGCGGGGGCAGGCACAGCCCGCCGAAGCGGCCCAGGAAGCGGGTGAGGTCGCGTGTGTCCACCACCCCGTCGCCGTTCAGGTCCGCGCCCGAGCAATCGGAGAATGTGGGCTGGCCGAAGCGACCGAGGAAGCGGGTGAGGTCGGCGGTATCGATCCTGTTGTCGTCGTTGAGGTCGCCGGGGCAGGCCAGGCTGGTTGAGAGCGTGGCGGTGTAAGTGTTGGCCCCGGCACAGGAAGCGTTGTTGCCGTCGAGTTCGATGCCAACCATATAGGTTCCCGGCGCCACATGGAACGACACGCAGCCGTTCTGACACGAGCCCATCGACTCGAAGTCGTAGATGATGGGCGTCGGGCCCGTATCGCAGAATGGGAACGACACCAGTGCGATGCTCACGGGCTGCGGCGAGGCGGCGCACCAGGTGATGAACCGGTTGTTGGGGACGTTGACGGAGTACAAGTCGATATCGCGCGACAGGCCGGCACCGGCGGGGCTCAGGGTGCCGCACACCGTCGCGCCGCCGCAGGAGAGGGGCTGGCCGTTGGTGCAGATGCCGTTGGCGCTGAAGCCGCAGATCTCGTTCTCGACCACCGCGCCGGGCGGGCAGGTGGCGCAGTCGGGGTTGCACTCGAGCAGGACGGTGTACTTGTCGATATCGGCGGGGTTCTTGGCGGCGATCTGCACCCAGAACTCGCGGCCGACCGTGATGCCGGTGAAATCCAGCCCGGACAACCCACTGGGGCCGGCGTCGTCGTTGCAGGCAAAGAGCGTGAGGTCGCCGCAGCCGGTGCCGATGCGCGCGTTCATCAAAGTGTTGTCGGTCCCCGCGCCGTTTGTCGCCAGAAGGCGGAGGCGCATGTTCGGATGCCCGGCGGTGAACTTCACCCACGCCGAGTTGAAGCCCTGCGTCACCGGCCCCCCCCCAAGAGCGCACGGAAAAATGGGGTCGTTGGGGTTGGTGGTGCAGATGCCCAGGTTGACCTCAACCGCCGAGTTGCACGACAGGGGGAGGGCGCCGGCACACTCGTCGTACGCCGGGCGGCAGTCGAGATTCAGCGAGTAGGTGCCGACATCGGTGCTGTTGAAGCCGGCGAGTTGGACGTAGTAGGTGTCCCCGATGGTGAGCCCGCTGAGGTTGATCAGCGACATGTTGCCATCGCCCGAGTCGTCGTCGCAGGCGATCTGGGTGACCACGCCGCAATCGAGGCCCGAGTAGACCGCGAGCAGGGTGTCGTCGGCGAGGCCGCCGCTGACGATCCCGGTGGTGAGCGTGGCAGTGGGGTTCTGGGCGATGAAGGAGAACCAGCCGGTGTTCACGCCCCGGCCCGGCCCGCCGACGCGGCAGGTGAACGAGGGGTCGGACGCGTTGCTCGTGAACAGCGCGAGGTTGGCCTGCACGGTGGAGTTGCAGTTCAGGAAGATCGAGTCGCAGCGCTCGTCGCCGGGATCGGGGAAGACGCCGCGGTCGGACGCGGCGGTTTCCACGGTGTCTTGGGCCACGAGCGTCTGGGCGCGGGCGGGGCTGGCGAGGACGGCAGCGAACAGGCACAGACCGAGTGCTGACTTGAAGATGGGCATGGCTCTTTCTCCGCCGCGACGGCCCCGGACTGTCGGCACGCCGTGCCGAAACTCACCGCCGGGTGCGTTCGCGGTGCGACAGTATGGCACGGGAGGGCCTCGGGGTGAACGAAAAAACCATGAGTTCGTGCAAAAAATGACGGTCGGCGGGGTAGAGATGTCCTGTCCCTCTTGCAGCACGAGCAAGAGAAAAGCCGACCGCCAGCGATGGCGGTCGGCGTGGTCGGCATGGTTGAGGCGGAAGTGCCACTGACCCGTCTGCGGGTCAGTGCCGATAGAGCCGGACGCCGCCTGTGTGCTTGCTTCCCGATTCGAGGCACTGACCGGAAGACCGGTCAGCGGCACAGGTCCATCGATCACGCGACCGAGCGGCTTGTTCAGCCGTCGGACCGGGCCTTGCGGGGCTTGCGGGACCTCTCGCCGTCGGTCGCGTTCGAGGCTTCGGCGGGGACGGCACCGGCGGAGCCAGCCTTCTCGGCGGCCTTGCGGGCTTCCCACGCGGCCTGCTTGGCGGCGTCTTCCTGGGCGCGGAGTTCACGCTCCAGAATGCGGTCGGCCTTGACGTTCAGCTTGACACCCGCCTCGAGGTCCTGGGCGAGCTTGATCGTGAGCTCGTAGTGGTCGACGCGCTTGATGGCGGCGGGCAGTCGCACGTCGCGGGCCTTGACGCCGAAGCCGGCCTTGACCCGCGCCTCGGCGACGTCCTGCTGGGTGACCGAGCCGTAGAGCATGCCCAGGTCGTTGCACGAGCGGACCAGTTCGATCTCGACGCCCTCGAGCCGTTCGATGAGCTTCTCGCGCTCCTGGCGCTGCAAGGACACGGCGGCCTCGGCCTCGGCGCGGCGCTGCGACAGGGCACTGATCTTGTCGTCCGAGGGCTCGGTCACCAGGCCGCGGGGCAGCAGATAGTTGCGGGCGTAGCCCGAGCGAACGGTGACGACGTCGCCGACGATGCCCAGCGAGTCGACGTTGTCGGTGAGAAGCAGTGTGACGGTCTTTGACATGAAACGCTGTCCTTTCCCTTCCGGGGATTCGGAAGGCGGTGAAAGTTGAGGAGCCGGTGGTTCCCGAACATCGGGAGGCGGCCCCAGCGGGGGGAAGACGCTTTGCGCTCTGCGCGGTGCGCTTGGCGCAAGAAAGACGGGGCTCGGAATCGACTGGTTTGGCGCACCGCGCATGGCGCACGGCGTACCACGCCACTCAGAACGGAATATCCTCTTCGCCGATGGGTTCGTGGGCGGGGCCCGGGGCACCGGCGGGGCCGGACTGAGCGGGGGCGCGGTTGCCGCCATAGGAACGGGTCTGCACGTTGCCGCCACCGCCGCCAGCGGGCCCGCCTTCGCCGGGCTTGCTGTCGATGAACTGGAACGTCTCGACCACCACTTTCAACTTGCTGCGGTTCTGGCCGGACTCCTTGTCCTGCCACTGGTCGAGCCGGAGGCGCCCTTCGAGATAGACCGGGCGGCCCTTCTTGAGGTACTGCGCCAGCACCTCGGCGGTGCGGCCCCAGGCTTCGCAATCGACGAAGGTGACCTCTTCCTTGGTCTCACCCTCAGGGGTGCGCCACTTGCGGTTCACCGCCAGGCCGATCTGCGCGATCGCCGTGTTGGTGTTGGGCGTGTGACGCACCTCGATGTCGCGCGTCAGGTTGCCCATCAGCATGACCTTGTTGAGATTCGGCATGGCGTGGTCCTCGGGTGGGGAGGCGAGAAGAGGAACGGTGTTCGAGGGAAATCAATCCATGGTCGTGGCGTGGCCCCTAGCTTACGCTCGGGGCTCGGATGATCGCAGTAAGCGATTACGCGCTCACCGGCTCGGCGTTGCCGCGGAGCTGCGCCTCGGTCGCCAGGTCCTGGCGCCCGTCGCTGGCCTGCATCTCTTCCACGGTCATGTGGTCGACGCGGGTGATGAGCACGCGGAGGATCTTTTCCGAGAGGTTGCAGTCGCGCTCGAAGCCGGCGAGGTTGGCCGGGTCGGCCGCGAAGTAGGCGAGGATGTAGGTGCCGCGCTTGTTCTTGTCGATCTCGTACGCCAGGCGGCGCTCGTCCCAGCGCTTCATGGCGATCACCTCGACGTGGGCGCGCTTGAACAGATCCTCGATGTGCTTCACCGTCTCGCCCAGCTGCGCCGACTGGGCGCCGCTCAGGAGGAACATCACTTCGTAGTTGTACCGACGGCCTTTGCTGGTGCTGCTCATGGTCGCTCTTTTCTCTGGAGCCGCCCCGACCGGTTCTTCGCGGGGCGGGCGGCCTCTGGGTGGGGCAGGCTTCCAGCCTGCCGTCCTTCAAAGCCGCATGGACTCGGTTGAACCGCCGGGAACTCCCCGGCGGCGGTTGTTCGATCTTCAGTTCTTCGTGACGGGCGACTGACCCGACACGCGGTTCTCGTTCTTCTTGCTGCTCTCGTTCGCTTCATCCGGCCCGGCCTCTTCGTCCGGGGCCTTTCTCGGCGGCTTGGGCTTCGGCGGCGGGGCGTTGGCGGCGTTCATGGCCGCGTCCAACCCGCGCTTCAGCCACGTCTCACAGGCGTCGGCGGCCTTGTCGAGCGAAGGGGCGACAGCACCCCACTGCTCTTCGGTGAAACGCCCGAGCACATAGTCGGCCTGGCGGATGATCCCACCCGGGGGGGGTGGGTCGACGCCGATGCGCAGACGCGGGTACGCCGTGGAGCCGACGCAGCGCTCGATATCGCTCAAACCGTTGTGCCCGCCCGCGCCGCCGTCGGGGCGGAGACGGATGGACCCGCAGGGGATTGCGATGTCGTCAACGACGACCATCACGTCCGACTTGATACTGAGCTTGTAGAAGCGGACCGCCTCGGCCACCGACTGGCCCGAACGGTTCATGTAGTTCATCGGCTTCATGAGCAGGCAGCGGTCGGACCCGCCTCCGCCCGTCGCGCCCGGCTCCCCCGTGTGGATCACGAAAGGAAGCCGGGCCTCGACCACCATAGCGCCGAACTTCGAGCGCGCCACCTCCACGGCGGCGTGACGGGCGATGAGCCTGTCCACCACCATGAAGCCGGCGTTGTGCCGGGTGCGCTCGTATTGAGCGCCGGGGTTGCCGAGTCCGACGATGAGTTTCATGAAGTCTTTGATGCTCCGTTGATAATGGCGAAGCGGCACCCGCCTCTGGCGGGTGCCACCCAAGCCTGGGATTACTTCTTCTTGTCGCCGCCGCCCTTGGCGTCCTTGGCCGGGGCCGCGCCCTTCTTGTCGCCGCCCGCTTCGCCGTCGGCGGGCTTCTTGGCGGTGATGACCTCGGGCGACGCGGGGGCGCCTTCGACCGCGCCGGCCTCGGCCGTCGGGGCGACTTCTTCCTTCGTGATCTGGATGGCCGCGACCACGTCGTGCGGGTCGGAGGCGAGTTCAACGCCCGCGGGCAGCTTGATCTCCGCGGCGCTGATGGCGTGATCGACGTCGAGCTGCGAGATGTCCACGTCGACGTGGTCGGGCAGGGCCAGCACGGTGCATCGCACCGTCACCAGCGGCGTCGGGTGCAGCAGGATCGCGCCGGCCTTCTTGAGGCCGATCGATTCGCCGATGAGCTTGACCGGCACCTTCGACTCGATCTTCTCATCGAGGCTGACGCGGGCCAGGTCGGCGTGGACGATGTTCGTCCCCAGGTAGTCGAACTGCAGGTCCTTCAAGATCACCGTCTCGTCCTTCTGGCCCTTCATCTGCACCGTGAACACACGCTCGCCGCCGGTGAAGTAGCGGATGGCGCTGCGCGAATCAATGGTGATGTGCGAGGGCTCCTGCCCGTGCCCGTACATGACGGCGGGGAGACGCCCGGACTCCCGCTCACGCTTGGCGTAGCGGCTGCCGATCTTGCTGCGAACCTGAGCTTCGAGAACGTGTGCGACTTTCATGGGGTGCTCCGAATGGGTCTCGTGACTTGTGGCTTGTGTCTTGGGGATTCGCCGTGCGCCGTGCGCGATGCGCTGTGCGCCGGATTGATTTCAACTTGATACCTCGATGCCGTGTTGCCGTGATGCCTTGATGCCTTCCACTAGTGCCCAGTGCCTGGTGCCCAGTGCCTATCTCTTACTCTCCGCAAACCTCTTGAACAGCGCCGAAACCGACTTGTTCTCGTGGATGTGCCGGATCGCGTCGGCGAACAGCTTGCTCACGCACAGCGTCACCACCCGGTCGCGGATCGACGCCACACGCTGCTCGTGGGGGATCGTGTTCGTGACGATGATCCGGTCGATCGAGCTCTTCTTGATGCGCTCCACGGCGGGGCCGCAGAACACGCCGTGCGTCGCCGCCACCATCACCCGCTTGGCCCCCGCGTCTTTCAGCACGCGGGCCGCCTCGCAGATGGTCCCGGCGGTGCTCACCATGTCGTCGACCATCAGCACCGTCCGCCCCTTGACGTTGCCGACGATCTGCGACGCCTGCACCTCGCTGCCGCTGATCCGCTTCTTAAACGTGATCGCCAGATCGCCCCCGAGGATGTCGGCGTAGCCCGTGGCCACCTTCACGTTGCCCACGTCGGGCGAGACCACCACCAGGTCCGGCAGCTCGCCGCGGATTTCGTCGAGATAGTCGACAAACACCGGCGCCGCCGCGAGGTGGTCCACCGGGAGATCGAAGAACCCCTGAATCTGCGCCGCGTGCAGGTCGAGCGCCACCACCCGGTTGAAGCCCGCCTGGGTGATGAGGTTCGCGACGAGCTTCGCCGTGATCGGGGTGCGCCCGCGTTCCTTGCGGTCCTGCCGCCCGTATCCGAAGTAAGGGATGACTGCCGTGACGCGCTTGGCGCTGCTGCGCCGCAGCGAATCCGCGAAGATGAGCAGTTCCATCAGGTTGTCGTTGACGGGGTCGCATGTCGAGAGGACGACGAAGCAGTCGCGCCCGCGCACGTCTTCCTCGATGTGGACGATGAGCTCGCCGTCGGGGAAGACTTCGGTGCGGGCCGTGCCCATGGGCAGGCCCAGGTGCCCGCAGGTGCGCTGGGTGAGGTCGATGAGGTTGCGACCCGCGAAGACCTTGAGTTCGCCGCCGTTGTCCGTCACGCGGCACCTCCCACTTTGGCCTTCTGCGAACCCGACAGACGCGAACGCAGAACCGCGTCCACCTCCGCCAACTGCTCCGGCGTGTTGATGCTCAACACGTCCTGCGGCGGCACCGCGTCGATCACTTCCACCCTCTTGCCGTTCGCCATCAGCAGCGTCGGCACGTCCGTGATGTAGTACTCGCCCGAGCCTTCGTTGCGCTTCACGTTGGCGAGGCTGTCGAACAGTTCCCGCGTGCGGAAGCAGTAGTAGCTCGGGTTGACCTCGCGCACCGCCTTCTGCGCCGGCGTGCAATGCTTCTCTTCGACGATACCCGCGAACCCGCCGCGATCATCCCGGATGATCCGTCCGTAGCCAGACGGATCGGCGATCACACTGGTCGCCAATGTCGCCGAAGCACCCGTCGAGTGGTGACGCTCAAGCAAAGCCCTCAGCGTGTCCGCGCGGATCAGGGGCCCATCCCCGGCCAAAACAAACGTGTCCCCCTCCTCACTATCCCCCGCGCCCGCCGGGGGGAACAGCCCCTGGGCACACCGCACCGCGTGCCCCGTACCCAGTTGCTCCTCTTGCAGCGCATACTCCACCGTGACGCCCGGCGCTGCAAACGACGCCAGACATTGCTTCACCACATCGCGCTGGTACCCCACCACCACCACGATCCGCGAGCACCCCGCCTCGGCGCACGCCTTCGCCACCCAGTTCACCATGGGCAGGCCCGCCACCACATGCGCGACCTTCGGCAGGTCCGACCGCATCCGGGTCCCTTTCCCGGCAGCAAGGATGATGGCGGAGAGTGAACTCATAGGGTGATCACGAACCAAATCTGCATCTCACCAGTGCCCAGTGCCTGGTGCCCGATGCCTACCGACACAAACAGGCCCGCATGGATTCGAACCATGTCAAAGTGAACCAAAATCACTTGTGCTACCGTTACACCACGGGCCTCCGTGGGAACGAATCAGCCCCGACCGGATGGTCCAGGGCGGGCTTCAGACATCCTCCGACCGTTCTGCCGGGCCCCGTCACGCGACGGAACGCCTTCAGAACCCAAACAAGCGAACCGAGCTGCGGTCCGCTGCCGGGCCAGCCAATCAAGGCCAGCTTCGGAAGGCGAAGCCGCGGCGAAACCCTCTCCGAGGCTCGGACCTGTCCATCAGCCGCGGCTGACAGGCCCCTGAACGTGCCTCATCTGCTTCCCTCTCAAAGAGAAAGAGGCAGATTCGTCACGCTCGGCCCCTCGGGGAAAGGGGGGAAGAAGCATAGCAGCCTCCGCCCGGTTTCTCAACCTCGCCACGATTTCGTTTGGGTTTCGTCAGCGGAAACCCCGCCACGGCGCTCCGCGCAGGCGGTAAGCACCAACATCGCACCTGGCTCGCACGCTGACCGCTCCCATGGGGCCAGCCACGCTGGTCCGCGGTTGACGGCGATAGATTTGAGACGCCGCGTGTGCAACTTCGTGCTAGCACCGCGGACTTCTCCTTTACTCGTGAAGCCTGCGCCCGACGGCGCCTTTCCGGAGCTCTTCATGCTGATCCGCATCACCGCCGCCGCCCTGCTTTTCTTCGCCGCCCCCGCCTTCGCCATCGACGAGGAGCACTTCGTCAAAGCCAGCGCGATGATCACCAAAGCCTCAAACTGGCTTCGGTCGCAGCAGGACTCGGCGACCGGCGGGTGGTCGGTCAATCCTCAGCCCGATTCGCCGCAGTTGCCCGCCATCACCGGGCTCGTGCTCAACGGGCTGCTCATGTCCCCCGGCGTCGACGCAACCGACCCGGCCGTGCGCCGCGGCGTCGAGTTCATCCTCAAGTACCGCCAGCCCGACGGCGGCATTTATGACCGCATCCTCCCTTCGTACAACACCGCGATCTGCCTGAGCGCGCTGGCCCGCGTCCGTGCGCCCGACGCCGCCGCCGCGATCGTGCCCGGCCGCGACTTCCTCACGTCGCTCCAGTGGTCCGAGGACTCTCTCAACGACCGCAACCGCGAGACCGGCAAGGTCGAACGCATCCACCCGTTCTACGGCGGGGTCGGCTACGGCAACTCCAGCCGCCCCGACAACTCGAACCTCGCCATGTTCCTGCAGGCGCTGCGCGATACGGGGCTGAACAAAGAAGACCCGGCGTTTGCACGGGCCGTGGTGTTCCTCGAGCGCACGCAGATGCTCGACAGCGTCAACGACATGCCGTACGCCGACGGGAGCACGCAGGGCGGGTTCATCTACGCCACGACGCCCGATGGCAAGCCGGAAAACCTCTCCGGGGGCGGCGTCGGCGAGAGCAAGGCGGGCACCATCGAGGAGACACTGAGCGACGGCACGAAAGCGTCGCGGCTGCGCTCCTACGGCAGCATGACCTACGCGGGCTTCAAGGGCTACGTCTACGCCGACCTGAAGCGCGACGACCCGCGCGTGAAGGCGGCCTACGACTGGCTCCGCCGCAACTACACGCTGAAGGAGAACCCCGGCATCGGGACCGACGGGCAGTACTACTACTACGTCACCTTCGCGCGGGCGCTGCGGGCCTGGGGGACGACGACGATCACAACGCTGTCCGCCGACGGTAAGCCGGCGGAAACCCGCGACTGGGCGAATGACCTGATTGCGCATCTGGAAACGATGCAAAACCAGGACGGCTCGTTCAAGAGCGTCGACGACCGGTGGATGGAGAACAACCCGGTGCTGATCACGGCGTATGCGCTGATCGCGCTGCAGGAGGCGGCGGAGTAGAGGGACGAGCCGGCGCGCGGAGGACCACGTGAAAGCCCGATCGACCGTCTACATCGAGACGACCATCCCGAGCTATTACCACGAGACCCGTACAACGCCATGGGTGCGGGTGTGGCGCGCGCAGACGCGGCGGTGGTGGAGGTACGCGGGCCCTCAGTTCGAACTCGTCACGTCGGAGTATGTCGCCGCCGAACTCAAGCACGCCCCAGAGCACAAGCGCGCTGCTGCGGAACAACTGGTGCGCGGTCTCCCGTTCCTTGAAATCAACGATCGGATCGAGGCGTTGAGCCGCTACTACATCGATCAGTTGGTCATGCCGGATGACGGCGCTGGCGACGCGGGCCACCTGGCGGTCGCGAGCGCGTACGGCGTGGACTACCTGCTGACCTGGAACTGCCGGCATCTTGCCAACGCGAACAAGTTCCGGCACATCCAGGTGGTCAACGACCGGCTCGGACTGCACACGCCGATGATCGTCACCCCCCTACAGTTGATGCCGGAATGAAGAAGCGTCGCCGAACTCCGAGTTGCTTGCTCGACCCTGTGGTCGAAGAGGTCCGTCGCGCTCGTGCCAAACTGTGGCGTGAGAACGACGACGACCCGGCTCGAGTCACCGAGGTCGCCCGCGAGGCCGCCCGCCGTCTGGGCATGAAGCCCGCGAAGGGATTCAAGCCCGCCCACATCTCGCTGCCAAAAATCCGTGCGAAGCGCTCCGCGGCGTGAACACTGGGTGGCGCTGAGGCGTACCGCCCGCATGCCCTACGTCAACGTCCGAATCACCAAAGACGGCGCCACGCGCGAACAGAAGGCCCAGATCATCGCCGAGATCACCGGCATGCTGCAGCGCGTTCTGAACAAACGCCCGGAGCACACCCACATCGTGATCGACGAGATCGACACCGACAACTGGGGCTTCGCCGGCGTAACCACGACCGAGTACCAACGGCGAGCCAACGGGCCTTCCGCGGGCGGGGCCGCAACGAGCGCTTGACGGACTACGGATGCGGCCCGCGCCGTCCACGCCGACGATGAGCGGAGTCGGCGGAGCGAATCGTCGCGCTCACGGGGACGTTCGATCGCAAGCCCTGCCGGAGTCAGCCCTGCAGCGTGACGGCGTGAAGCGCACTTTCACTCCCAAGGCCACTTGAACCCGCCACCGCCTCCGCCCCCCCCGCTCGCGTCCGCCGTCTCGCTCCCCGCGCGGGAGCCCGGAGCCGGCAGGTTGGCGTCCTTCACTCGGGTGAAGCTCAGGCTCTCGGCCTGGCGTGTGGCCATGTTGATGCGTGAGTAGCGGGTCAGGCCGTCGCGCGTGGCGGCCACGAACAGCCAGCCGCCCTGCTTCTTCACCATCCCCTTGGTGTTGACAAGGCCCTTCCACACGCCGGTCTTGTCGACAAACACACGGCGCCACGGCGTCGAACCGCTCTGGGCACCGTCGGCGACGAAGGCCTCCGCGCCCGGGGTCACTTTCACTTCAATGTTCGCGTACGTCGACGCCGCGGGGTCGAGCCCGCCGAAGGTCATCGACGCGGTCTCGAAGGGCTGGTCGGTGGCGTCGGCGAGGTCCTTGTTCAGCCGCGCGACCTGATTGAAATCACGCAGCCCGGTGACCTCATACGCCAGGGGCTCGTCGCTGGTGCGCCGGTACAGCATGTTCCGAGATCGGAACACAGCCTCGACCTTCGGAGCCTGTCGGCGATCGAGCGACTCGAAGCGGAACGTCGTGGGCGCGTCCCACCCGCCGGCCCGCGCAGAACTTGAGGGTGACGCGCCCTTGCCGCCGGAACTCGACGAGCAACCAGCGCCCACTCCGGCCACCAACACCAGAACGGCAAAAACAGCGAAACCCACAGGCTTCATGGCAATCCTCAGCACAAAGACACGGGAACCGATGCCCCACTGCTATCGGCAACTCGCGCCTTCTCGCCCCGGTTTTGCCCTCCGCATCTCCGCACCTCCGTCCCTTCCCCCCCTACCCCGGCACCCCCGCCATCCGCAGCAGCGTCGCCGGCGATTCGTTCTGCCCGGTCCGCGCGCTCAGCAGCGCCGCCTCCGCCGTGGCCAGCACCCCGGCCCAGTCGATCGGCTCGGCGGGCCCGCGACGGTCGAGTTCCATCCGCGCGTGCAGCCCGGCGATGGTCGCGGCGTCGCTGCCCGGCATCCCCAGGCTGACCCGCTCGCCCGGGCCGCCGGGGCCCCACAGACCGCCCGCCCGGGCCAGCGTGCCGAAGCGCTCCCGCGAGGCCGGCGCTTCGGCATCCAAGACCACGCCCGAGGGGTCGGTCACATGCACCGAGGCATCCGTGGCGTCGATCGTTCCGAGTTCGCCGACAATCCGCACGCGGCGTTCCCACGGTCCGGCACCGTCCGAAAGGGTGAGCGACGCCGCCACACCGCCGGGCATTCGCAGATTGGCGGTGAGGTCGCCGCGGAGCATCCGCAGTCGATCAGGCAACGCCAGGTGAACGCCCGTGCCAGCGGAACCCCGGGGCGTGACCGCCGCCGCATCGATGATCTCCGGCACGCCCCCGGCCCCGCCGGGCAACGACACGAGCGCGGCACACGCGTCAACCAGCCGCGCCGCCAGCGAGCCCTCGCCGGGGCCGCAGCGGAACGAGATCGCCACGCACCGCGGCTTGCCGATGACGCTGAGCACCTCGACCACCTGCGTGAAAAGCGCCGACCGGCACCACATCGGTGCTTGACGAACAATGCTGCCCCCGACGGTCCCCGCGCCGGCCGCTCCTCCACCCCCCGCGATCGAACTCGCGGCCCGGTCGAGCAGCGTCCCCGGCGAGGGCTCGAGCGTGACCACATCGATGCCGCGCGTGCGGCACGTCGACATCACCTGCGGATCATCCAGCGGCGCGACCGCACCGGGCCGATCGCCCTCTTCGGATACCGCCGAGAGCACCACGAAGATCCTTGCTTCGGTGGTGGCCAGGGTGTGGCGCAGATCCTGGATCGGGGCCTCGATGCCCAGCAGCGACGCCGCCTCGCGGGCCTTGTCAGAGCCGAGCACCGAACGAGGAAACCCCGCCGACGCGACGCGCCAACCACCCGACGCGGCCATCCGAACCGCGAACGCGGCCTGCATCGGCTCGAGCCACACGACAGCATCCGCGAGTCCGGAGGGGACGGGCATCACGGCGAACGATACACCGGCGTGGGCCGGGCGTCGTGCCACCGCCGGCTCCGCCCTGGGTGACAGCGGTGCCGGGCCGTCAAGTCTCCGCACTTCGGCATGATCGAAAACACTGTCTTGATGCCTTACTTCGCCCGAGGCCGCAGCCACAGGCTGCGCCCGCGCAGCCCCTCGGGCACCACGTGGAACTCGAAAACCGTGTCGCCCAGCTCGCGCGACAGAACCTCCAGCGGGATTTCCTTCATCCACTCCGGCTGGTTCTTCTTGGCCTCTTCCATGGCTTCCTTCTTGTACTGCTCGGCGTCGGGGTCGTCGCCGAACATGCCCGCCATCTGGGCCTCGACCATCTTGTCGGGGTTCTTGAACTGCCAGTCCATGTACTCGAAGCCCTGCTTCATGTCGGCCCAGCTGAAGGCCAGACCGGACGCCGCCACGCCGCGGACCGCTTCGGTGAACCGCGGCTCGCTGTTGAGGTTGGCCGCGTCAGGGTTGCCGGCGGAGCGCATGGCGTTTTCGACCAAAGCCGTCTGCCCGATGAAGACGTGCCCAAAGCCGACGCCGATGCTCATCTCGCCGATGCCCGGCAGCGGCATGCCGCCGCCCAATGACCACACCTGGTTGCCCTGAAAATCGCGGCTCTGCAGGGGCAGCATGCCGCCGAGGTTTTGGAGGGCCTGGTTGATCTGGGCCACGTCCTTGCACGCGATCGCAAACAGCGCCTGGCTGCTGCTCGCCGAGAAGGGCTTGGTCACGCTCTGCACCATCCACACCTGCGGCCCGAGGTTGGAAAGGATCGGACCGGCCACCAGCTGGGCCTGCTGGACGTTTTGCACCATCTCGTCGCCGATCTCGGGCGGGAGCGAGCGAGCGCCCTCGGTGAGGACATTGAGCAACTCGGTGAACTTGAACTGCAGCAGCGTGATACCGGCGGCGTCGGCCCCCGCGAAGGCGGGCGCCGAGAACTTCTGGTCCGCCCCGCTGAACAGCGACATGACGCCCTTCTTGTCCGGGCACAGGACGCTGTAGGTCTGCTCCATGACGCCGCCGGGCGTGTCAAAGCGCACGCCCGCGCCGATGCCCTTGACGCCGGTGAGGCCGAACGCCGTCATCAGCGTGGCCCTCGACGGTTCATCGGTCAGGCTCGGGTCCATGCCCTCGGGGTTCTTCTCGGCCTCGGCGGTGAGATTGCCCAGCAGAGTGAGCATCGGGCCGGGCAGGAACGTCACATACGCCTGCGGCTTGTCGAGTTGCTTGAGCACGCCCGCGAACTCGGCGCTGTCGCCGACCGTCGGGCCGGAGTCCTTGCCGCTCAGGCGGTCGATCGTCCGCTCCATCGTCTCGACGTCGGACGTGGCGAGCAGGTTGTTGCCCATGCGGGCGTAGACGATGGTGTTGGACTCGCGCATCATCTGCGCACCGCCGCCCATGCCGTCTTCGTCCATGCCTTCGAGGTCGATCTCTTCTTCACCCTCAGCGCCACCGCCGGCGGCGGCCCCGCCCTCCGCCTTGGGTTTCTGCACGATCTCGATCACCCACAGCTTCGCGCCGGCGTACTCGTCTTCCTTCAGCGTGATGTCCTTCTTCCGCTCGGCCTCGGCGATCGCCGTTTCGATCTGCTTGGCCGTGGCCTCGGCCTTGTCGCCCCAGTCGCCCAGGCTGATCAGACGGGGGTCGAGCTTGCGGTCCTTCTCGCTCCAGGTCATCCAGCCCGCGGCGCCCACCGGGCCCGACGGCGGCTCGAGCTCGTCGAGCTTGATGCCCGAGTCTTCGAGCGACTTGGCCATCTCGTCCATTTCCTTCTTGAAGAACTTGGCGACGAAGTCCTGCGTCCGCTTGTCGTCCCACGCCTTGCGCAGGCCGGTCTTGTCAAACGCGGCCTTGGTGGCGGCAAAGTCGTCGACGCTCAAAATGAACGCCGCGTCCTTCGGTGCGACTTCGGCGATCGTCATCGGTGCCCCCACCGCAAGTGCGGCGAGCTGCAGAACCACGGCGGCGGGGAGGAAGGTCTTGGTGAGGTTGAGCATGGGGAGTGGGAAGGAGGTGGGAGAAAATCGGGAGTCGGCAGTCGGCAGTCGGGAGTGGGGAGTCGGGGAGAGCCACAAGACAAAGGACCAGCGTTGATTCAGCCTCTTCGGCCCGAAGGGCCGCACGAGCTTAGCCTGGGGTGAGCGAGCCCCAGCGGGGCGAGCGGAACCCCAGGAGAAAGCGTCGCTTCACGCGGGAGCCCCGAAGGGGCGACACACCCTCGTAAGAGGACGCACGAAAGCCCATCCGACCGATTGGGGAACCGGCCCGCCGGCTTGCACCGGGTGAACTCTCACTGACCGGTTCCATCCTCCAACTGCGGCGGCTTGCCGAACTCGCTACGGCTCGGTGCCGGCTTGTACGAGTGGCCGCTGTTGGGGTTGTCCTTGTCGTAGGTGAAGGCGTCGCGGTTGCGGACAAAGTCGCGGACGTAGCGTGCGGGGATGGCGAAGCCCATGCCCTCGCCGAAGGGGATCTTCATGTTGGTGACGCCGATGACCTCGCCCTTGAGATTGAACAGCGGGCCGCCGGAGTTCCCGGGGTTGATCTGGGCGGTGGTCTGGATGAACGTCAGCCCCTCGAAGTTCCGCTGCGTGGTGGCGATCACACCCTGACTGAGCGTGCGTTCGAGCCCCAGCGGGTTGCCGATGGCGAACACTTCCTGCCCGGCCTCGAGTTCCTCGACGCCCTGCACATAGGTGCTGGTGAAGTTCTTGCCCTCGGGGTGCTTGAGGCGGATCAGCGCCAGATCAAGGTGATCGTTGACCGAGAGCACCTCGACGTCATCGATGACGCGGCGTTTGAGCTCGCTCTCGGTCTGCTCGAACACCGTCGCCTTGAGCTTGGTTTCGCCCTGGATGACGTGGGCGTTGGTGATCGCGTAGCCGTCGGGGCTGATGATGAAGCCCGACCCGAGGCCGCTGGGCGTCGACACCTTGATCACGGACTCGCCGATCTTCTTGGCCAGATCCTTCGGCGTGCTCTCGGGCAGCCGCTTCGCGGTGCGGAACAGGTCCTTCGCGAGCGAATCGGCATCGATGCCCTCGTCCTCTTTGGCCCGCAAGATGGTCTGCACCTGCGACCGCGGCACCGAGATCACATCGACCCCCAGGTCCAACCACAGCGTGGTCGAGGATTCCTTGATGATGGGAGCCATGATGGTCTTGCCGTCACTGAGCGTGATGGTGTCGAGGTTCTTGGCCACACCGGGCTTGGGCGTCGTCACCGGCGCGGTCGCGGCGGGCGGTTCTGTCGGCGCGGCAGCCGCCGGCTCCGACCGACCCAGCGCCCCCGCGCTCACAGATCCCAACGCCGCCGAAATGACCAACATCCGAACCGTGATCGCGGGCATGCACCTGCTCCTTGCAAACATGAACTGAACACCGACCGTGCGAGTCCGAGAAGCCGAGTGTAGCCCCGCCGTCACGCTGGGTTGCATCATCATGACCCGCGCGTCAGCCCCGGCGTCCCGCCGGGAACGCGCCGAGGCAGACCGTCCGACGCCGCCGCCGCGGGGCCGGGCTTCCCATCCGACCCACCCCGATACCCCGTCGCCACCACATACATCTCGCGCGACACCGCACGGCTCGCCTCGGGCTTGTACCCCTTTGCCTGCGCGAACAGCTTGCTCAGCTCCTTCAAAAACCTCGGGTATTCCCCACCCTCAAACACCTTGATCGCGCAGTGACCGCCGCGGCGTAGCAAATCCGGAAGCAGTTCAACCACCCGCTCGCACAACTGGATCGATCGCTCGTGATCGCCGTGCCCGGTGGTGTTGGGGGCCATGTCCGACAGCACGACATCAAACCGATCGCGCCGTCCCGCAATCCCCCCCGCAATCCCCCCCGCGAGGCCCCCCGCCGCTCCCACCAGCACGCTCCCGGGCGTCTGATAAACATCGCCCTGCAAAGCCAGCATCGCCGCCCCGGGCGGGCAAGGCGGAAACCGGTGCGGCACCTCTTGCAAGTCAATGCCCACCACCACGCCCGTCGGCCCCACGATCCCGCCCGCCACCTGCATCCACGCGCCGGGCGCGCAGCCCAGGTCGAGCACCCAATCACCCTTGTGGATGATCGACTTGGATTCCTGGATCTGTGTCAGCTTGTACGCCGAGCGCGCCAGATACCCTTCGGCCTTGGCCTGCTTAAAGAACGGATCATGAAGTACACGGCGTGGCATGCTGGATCAACGGATCAGGAGTTCCCCGGAAACATCTTTCAACGATGGTCCGGCACAGATTGAAATGCTAGGGTACCTGTCCCCAATCAGCGTCTCGTCAGGACGACTGGCCACACACTTGTTTGGATCGCCGCATCGCACACGCCGCGGGCTACGAAGGCCCGTCCCCGCCGCCTGTCCCGCCGATTCGCCCGCAACCGTGTGGGAGTTGTCCGGTACATCGGGAACCGCCCGTGTGCTGTCCGAGCCTCCTGCCTTGACCCTTTGCCCGCTGCCTTCCGGGGTTCCGTTCGCCGCGTTTCTGCTTTCTCTCTCACCGCTCGACGCATAGACCGCTTTGCCCGCCTCTATGCCCACCGAAATGCCCCCCCTGGAGGTTCGCTTGGGTTCGCTCTGGAAAGTCACAAAGTGGGTGCTGGGCATCGGGTTCATCCTGCTGCTGGTCTGCGGCGGAGGTGCGGCGTTCCTTTACCCCCGTATCAAGACCATGATCGATGAGCAGAAGCTCAAGGGCATGGGCACCGCGGTCATCACCGAGGCCTCCAGCCGGGGGACGCTCGTTCGCGTCATCAGCGCCCCGGGCACGGTGACGCCGACGCTCGAAGTGAACATCTCCGCCCGCGTCAGCGCCAAGATCGCCAACCTGCCCTTCAAAGAGGGCGACCAGGTGAAGCAGGGCGACGTGGTCGTCGAGCTCGACTCGAAGGACCTCGCCGCCCTCGTCGCGGCGTCCGAGGCTCGACTGCTCGCCGCCCAGGCCGACCTCAAGGGTGCCGAGGCTCAGTACCTCTCTGAGGAAGCCGCGATGCTCGGCGTCAAGTCGGCCTTCGACAAAGCCACCTCCGACTGGGAGCGCCAGCAGGAGCTGTTCACGACCGGCGACATCTCCAAGGCCGAGCTCGACAACTTCAAGGCCGAGCTCGACCGCACCAAGAGCCAGTTCCAGAGCCGCACCGTCAACCTCCAGAGCGTCCGCGCCACCGTCGAGGCAGTCGCCGCCCGCGTGAAGATCGCCGAGGCGGACCTGACCCAGTCAAGGGAAAACCTTCTCTACGGCACGATCCGCGCGCCCATCGACGGGTACATCACCCAGCTCAACGCCAAGGTCGGCGAGGTCGTCGTCGTCGGCACCATGAACAACGCCGGCACGGTGATCATGAAGATCGCCGACCTGTCGGAAATGCTCGTCAAGGCCCGTCTCGCCGAGATCGATACGCCGCGCGTCAAGGAAGGTCAGCGCGTGCAGGTGGTCATCAACGGCTACGGCGACCGCAAGTTCGAAGGCACCCTGCGGCGCGTCGCCCTCCAGAGCAAGGTCAACATGGCCGACCAGACCGGCTACTTCGAGGGCGAAGTGCTGCTGCTCCTCAACGGCGAGCGCGTCTTCGCCGGCCTCACCGCCAGCGTGGACATCGAGGTCGAGTCGCTCGACAACGTCGTCATGGTGCCCAGTCAGGCGGTGCTCGATAAACGCGTCGAGGAACTGCCCAAGGAAATCCGCGAGAGCCCGATGGTCGACCGCGACAAGACCTTCGCTCAGGTCGTCTTCATCAAGAAGGACGGCAAGGCCAAGCTCACCCCCGTCAAGGCCGGCCCCCGCAACATCACCAAGACGGCCATCGAGCAGGGGCTGGAAGAGAACGTCGAGATCATCGTCGGCCCCTTCAAGGCACTGCAGGAACTCACCGACAACGCCAACGTTCGCCTGCAGGACGACAACAAGAAGGAAATGGGCGAAGAAAAGCAGGCCGACAGCGGCGGCCCCCCCGGCAACCGCCAACGCCGACGAGGCGGGTAAGACTTTCACCGCGGAGACGCGGAGTTCGCGGAGAAAGACAAACAGAAGTCAAGAAAGCCAGAGAGCCTCGCCCTTTCGCCCGGTTCCTTCCCCCCGACTGCCCACTCCCCACTGCCCACCGCCCTCCTCCCCCCATGACCATCGAAGTCAAAGGCATCACGAAGGTCTATAAGATGGGCAACGAGCGCGTCCACGCGCTCGCCGGGATTGATCTGCGGATCGCCAGAGGTGAGTTTGTCGCCATCATGGGCGCCTCGGGCTCGGGCAAGTCGACGCTGATGAACATCCTGGGCTGCCTCGACCGCCCCACCGCCGGCGGGTACATGCTCAACAACCGCGCCACCCACAAGATGGGCGCGACCGAGCTGGCCCGAGTCCGCAACGAAGAAATCGGCTTCGTCTTCCAGACCTTCGAACTGCTCCCCCGCGCCACGGCGATCGAGAACGTCCGCCTCGCGCTGCTCTACTCGCGCAAGGCGAGCCTGTTCAGCACCCCCGCCGCCAAGGTCGCGCTCGAGAAGGTCGGCCTGGGCACGCGGATGACCCACAAGCCCAACCAAATGTCCGGCGGTCAGCGCCAGCGCGTCGCAATCGCCCGCGCCCTCGTCAACAACCCGGCGATGCTCCTCGCCGACGAGCCCACCGGCAACCTCGACTCTTCCACCAGCGCCGACATCCTTCGCCTCTTCAAAGAGCTGCACACCCAGGGCCAGACGATCGTGATCGTGACGCACGAAGAGGACGTGGCCGGCTACGCCGACCGCATCGTGCGGCTGCGTGACGGTCGCATCCTCTCGGACCACCCGACCAACGACGATCCGATGCACCGGGCCTACCTCGGGCGCGCCGCGCTCGAAGCCGTCACCCGCGCCGCCGAGCAGAACGGCGAGGCGAACCACAGTTCCGCGCCTGAAGCCGGTGCCGAAGTGTCGATCCAGGTCCGCCCCATCGCCCCCGCCTCAAACTCCACACCCGCCCGGCCGCTGGCCTCCGGAGTCCCCGCATGATCATCCTGAGGCTCTTCTTCCAGACGTTCCTCTCGGCGTTCACGCAGATGGCGTCGAACAAGGTCCGCGCTTTCCTCACCACGCTGGGCATCATCATCGGGGTGTGGGCCATCACCACCGTCATCGCCGCGGTGGGCGCGCTCAACAGCTTTGTGCTCGATGAGTTCAACTCGTTCGGGGCCAACAAGTTCATCATGTGGGGCCAGGTGCCCGAGGCCAAGCGCGGCCTCATGTCGTGGGACGCCGTCAAGATCTCCCCCGCCGAGGCCAAGCTGCTCCGCGAGCGCTGCGCCAACATCGACAAGCTCGCCCTCGCCACACGCTTCCGCGCCCCCATCCGCTACAAGGACACGACCAAGGGCGGCGTCATCGTCAACGCCGGGCAGGCCGACATCTTCGCCATCGAGAACCTCGAGATCCTTAACGGACGCCCCTTCAACGAGGCCGACGACGAGGAAGCACTCCAGGTCTGCCTCGTCAACGACACCGCCATCGACGAGCTCCTCCTCGAAAACCAGGGCCTCGGCGAGTACATCGACATCAGCGGAAACCGCTTCCTCATCGTCGGCGTCCTCAAAGCCAAAGACCCCAGCCCCATGTTCGGCGGCGGCGACGCACGAACCGAAATCTACGTCCCCTACGGCACCATGGCACGCCTCCGCCCCGACTGGTGGCCCGAGATCCGCGCCCTCATGAAGGACGCCGAGAAGATGGAAGAGGCACGCCAGGAAATCCGCTACACCATGCGCTCGCAGCGCCAGCTCGGCCCCGGCGACGAAGACACCTTCGACATGTTCATCTTCGAGAGCGTCATCTCGCAGCTCCGGGCCATGGGCGCCACCCTCACCGCCGGCGCCTCGGTCCTGGTGGGCATCTCGCTGCTCGTCGGGGGCGTGGGCATCATGAACATCATGCTCGTCTCTGTCTCGGAGCGAACACGCGAGATCGGCCTGCGGAAGGCCGTGGGCGCGTATCCCGCCGTCATCCTCATCCAGTTCCTCGTCGAGGCGATGGTGCTCTGCAGTTTCGGCGGGCTCATCGGCTTGGTGCTCGGGCAGGTGACCACCCTGGGCATGGCCAGCATCCCGGACTTCCCGCTGAAAAACCCCGAAATCCCAACGTGGGCGATCGTGCTGGCCTTCGGCTTCTCCGCCGGCGTCGGGCTCGTCTTCGGCATGGGCCCGGCCATCAAGGCCGCACGCCTCGACCCCATCGACGCGCTCCGCCACGAGTGACGGGTATTCTCCGACGCCGGCCCCTCGAACCGATCCACTTTCCACGCACGACGATCGCTCTCCGTTATCGTCGGCGCTGTCTTCCCGGCTCCCCCGCGGCCCCCCCGACTGCCCACTCCCCACAGCCCACTGCCCCTCTCTCCCATGCCCACCCGACCGACCATTCTCGCGCTCATCGCCACCTGCGGCACGCTCGCCTCCTGCTCTAGCCCCTTCTCCACCAGCGATTCCGACCGCGGCATGAACGTCGGCACCGAACGACTGCGCCAGGTTAAGCCGCTTGACGTCTCGGCCATGGCCCGCCCCTCGGCTCCCGCGCCTGCCACGGCCCCCGCCTCGCGCCCCGAGCCGCCGCCGAAGGACCCCTTCGCCGGGCTCGAGCGCGTCACCGTCACCATCGATCAGGTCCGCGCCTGGACGCTTGAGAACAACCTCGACCTCAAGGTGGTGATGATCGACCCAACCATCGCCCGCACCCGCCTTACCGAGGAAGAGGCCAAGTTCGAATCCACCTTCTTCGCCAACGCCCGGTACAACAGCCTCGACCAGCCCACCGCCTCGCAGCTCGCGGGCAGCCAGGTCGAGTCCTTCGACGCCGACTTGGGCGTCCGCGTCCCCCTGCGCACCGGCGGCACCGCCACCGTCGAGCTCCCCGTCAACCGCACCAAGACCGACAACCAGTTCTCGACCCTCAACCCATCGGTCGACACCGACGCGCGCTTCTCCATCAGCCAGCCGCTGCTCCGCGGCGGGTGGCGCGAGGCCAACACCCACAGCATCCGCATCGCCGCCCTTGACGCCCAGATCACCCAGGCCCGCACGAACCTTGAGGTGATCCGCCAACTCGCCGAGGCCGAGCGCGCCTACTGGCGCTTCTACGCCTTCCGCGAGGCCCTCACCGTCACGCAGACCCAGTACGAACTCGCGAAGGAACAGCTCGAACGCGCCGAGCGCCGCGTCAAATCCGGCGCGGCCCCCGACATCGAAGTCACCCGCGCCGAGTCCGGCCTGGCCCAGCGCCTCGAAGCCATCATCCAGGCCGAGAACAACCTCAAGCAGGCCCAGCGCGCCCTCAAGCGAACCCTTAATGTCAACAACACCGGCGTTGATTCCGCCGCCGCCATCGAGCCCGGAACCCCGCCCAGCCCCGTCGACCTCGCGCTCGACCCCCCCGCGCTCGCCGACGGCGCCGTCCGTGACCGCATGGAGATGCTCGAACTTGAGCTCCGCCTCGCGCAGGACGTGAGCTCGGTGCGCTTCGCCGAGAACCAGGCCCTCCCCTCGTTCCTCGTTGATTATGCCTACAACTTCAACGGCCTGGGCCAGAACTTCAGCGAGTCCACCACGCAGCTCCGCGGCGGCGATTTCGCCGACTGGACCGTCGGGGCCCGATTCGAAACCCCCATCGGCAACATGGCCGCCCGCTCGCGCGTCCAGCAGGCGATCATCACGCGCCTGCAGCGCCTCGCCACCCGCGAGGCCCGCGTGCTGCAGATCAGGCAGGAAGTGTTCAACGCCGTCGACTCGATCTCGGCGGGCTGGCAGCGCATCCTGGCGACACGTCAATCGACGATCCTCGCGGGCCGCACGCTCGACGCCGAGCAGCGCCAGTTCGACGTCGGCCTGCGCACCAGCACCGACGTGCTCAACGCCGCGGCGAACCTCGCTGATGCGCAGCTCGCCGAAATCCGAGCGCTTACCGAATACCAAATCGGCCTGATCGACCTCTCCTTCGCCACCGGAACCCTGCTGGGCCAGAGCCGCGTCTCGTGGGAACCGATCGACCCGCGGCTTGATCCGACCGTGCCGCAGACGAACCCTGTGGCCCCGGCCACGGCGCCCTGATGAGACGGCCTGTCCGCCTCATCGTCTATCATTCCCCAATGATCGCCGCCGACATCAAAGAACGACTCGCCCGCGAGCCCTTCGAACCCTTCCGGATTCGTTCCAGCAGCGGCGAGGCCTACGAGATCCCCAGCCCCTTCCTCGTCGCAATGATGAAGTCCAAGATCTTCATCGCGTTCCCGAACTCCGATCGCTGGGCCGAGCTGTCCTATCTGCACGTCGCGTCGCTCGAATCCGCCAGCAACGGCGGCCCCGGCAAGCATCGCCGCAGAGGGCGGTAGGTTCCGGGGACGCGTGGTCCGAGGCTGCTGGCTCGCCGTCGGCGCTCACTCCACCTCGATGATCCGCACCACCCGGTCCGGATCGTTCAGCACCACATACACCGAACCATCCGGCCCGCAGACCACGTCGCGCACACGCCCGCGCCCGTGCAGCAGCTCTTCGCGCTCGACCACCTTGCCGTCGCGCACCCGCAGACGGTCGACGTTTTCTCCCGATAGCCCTCCCGCGAGCAGATCGCCCTTCCACTTCGCAAACATCGGCCCGCGCGACACATCCAGCCCGCACGCGCCGATCGAAGGCGTCCAGTGGAACACCGGCATCGACACGACCACCTTGCCCTCCGCGCCCTGCGCGTCCTCCGCCCACGGCGTCGCAAACGGCGCGTCGTTGTAGTTGATCCCGTACGACACCAGCGGCCACCCATAGTTCGCCCCGCGCTCGACGCGGTTCACTTCATCACCGCCGCGCGGGCCGTGCTCGGTGTCCCAGAGCACGCCGTCGAGATCGAACGCGAGCCCCTGCGGGTTGCGGTGCCCATAGGACCAGATCGTCGAATACGCGCCCACGGGCGAACTCACAAACGGGTTGTCGTCGGGCACCTTGCCGTCGTC
The DNA here is from genome assembly GCA_046154665.1 of Phycisphaerales bacterium. Lineage (GTDB taxonomy): Bacteria > Planctomycetota > Phycisphaerae > Phycisphaerales > UBA1924 > JAFLCM01. The sequence continues at coordinate 42,589 of JBJXFG010000023.1, forward strand.
CCACACGCGATGCACCTTGCCGTTGGGCTTGGTGAGGTCCTGGGCCATCTCCATGCGCCCGCGCTCGCCGACGGCGAAGTAGAGGTAGCGCCGGCCGCCACCTCCGCCGCCCGCCGCCTGCTTTTCCGAGAACACAATGCGGCAGCCGAAGTGCAGGTCGCCGGTGGTGAAGTGCTCCGGCTTGGCGCGGAAGATGACCTCGTTGTCGGTCCACGCGAAGCTCGCACCGCCGCCCCCCGCGCCGCGCTCGACCAGTTTGCCGCGGACGATCGTCGTCATGCCCGCGCTGCGCCCGCCCTGCTTGAGTTCCTCCGAATACGCCAGGTACACCCACCCGTTCTCGGCATGATCGGGATGCACCGCCACATCCATCAGTCCCCCCTGCCCGCGATTGCGCACTTGGGGCGTCCCGCGCACGGGCTCCGAGAGCTTCCCTCCCGCCTTCCCCGTGGTGTGAACCCGCAGGTCGCCGGAGCGCCCCGTCACCAGCATCCGACCACTGACTTCGCCTTCCTTCGCCGGCAAAAAGTCCACCGACCACGGCACATCCACGCCCCCCGGCACCACCGTCTCGACTTTGTACCGGTGATGCTTCGACTCGAAAACGCCGGCAGAATCAGGCTTCGGCGATCCTTCCTTGCCGCGCCGATCGCGCTCCTGCAACTCGCGCAGATGCACCACAAGCCCCCAGATCTGCTTGTCCGAAAGCGTCTCGCCGAAGGCGGTCATCGCGGTGTCGGGCACGCCCTGCTTGATCGAGTCAAAGAAGCGCCGGTCGAGATCGATTGAGCGAAGCGGCTCGGTGAGCAGCGTCCGCGTCCCCGCGCCGCCCCCCTGCCCGCGCTCGCCGTGGCAGGTGAGGCAGTGCTGGTCCCACAGGCTCGTCGCGCCCTGCGCAACGGCACGCTGAGAAATCAACAGACTCGAAATGGCGGCGGTCAACAAAGCGGCGAGGAGCGTGGTTCGCGTGCGCATGCCGCATGGTAGATCGGCAATCCCGCGCGTCGAGAGCCATGCCGCCACGGCGAGACACCCAAGCCACGAGCCCGGAGCGTGAGCGACAGGGTTCGATGACCCCCGAAGACATGGGCAACTCGGACCCACTCGCTCACGCTCGAGGCTCGTTGCTCGATCGCCTCGTGTGAACCAATCAGAATGAGCTGCGCCACCGCCGCGGCGTCACCGTTCCATCCGCCGCGACATCGTACCAATACACCTGGAAATCACCGCCATGCTCGATGAGCGTGAGCTTGCAGCAGGTGATAGACGCTGATGACGACTCGAACTCGAACCGCACGCTCGACCAATCGGTCTTGTTGCCCCACGTGGCGATTTCCGTGTTCAGCCGTTGAAGTTCGAGGGCGAAGGTCGCAGGCGGGATCTGCGTGACGCTGCCCTTGGCGATGCTCACTTCGCGGTCATCCCGCCGGTACGCAATCGCATCGCCCGAAGTCCACTCCCGCCACGAGAGCAGCACCGCCCGATCAAGCCGCCCGGCCCTCGCCGGCTCAGCCGCGCCCTCGGCCTGCACGCTCGCTACAGGAAACACCAGCATGCGGAACTGCGGCGGCACCACCGCGCCCGCCCCGGGCCCGGCCACCCAGTCACCCCGCGCCGGAAGAAGAAGACTGAGCACCCCAAGCACGAGCAGCACCAACAGCAAAGCGGCGAGCGGAACACCGATCCACAAAATGCGTCGCTTGGCTATTGTCATCGGTGCCTGGCCCCGCACGATTTTACCTTACCGAATCGTTGCCTTTGCGTTCGCGCCACTCAGCGCTGCACGAGATGCTCCCGGCACCGGTTCTCGAACATCCCCACCCCCCCCACCACGATGTCCTCGGTCGAGTCGAACAGCCGCACGGTGTGGATCGCGGGCCGTCCGCACACGGCGCACGGGGCGGTCAGCTTGGTCACCTCGTCGGCCTCGATGAGCAGGCGGGCCATCTCGCCGAAAGGTTGGTTGAGGCTGGTGCGGTCGAGGCCGGCGAGGATGACCAGACGAGACGCGTGCGCCGCGTCGGTGAGCAAGTGCATCACCGCGTCGTGCAGGCCCTCGCGGAAGAAATGCGCCTCATCCAGCCCCACCACCTCGGCGTCGATCGAGCGCAGCTGCGCGGGCTGCGAGATCGTCCCCGCGTCGAACTGAACGCCCGTGTGCGTCGCGATCGCTGTCGGGTGATAGCGCGTGTCGATCACGGGCTTCACGGCGGCGACGGTGCGGCCCGCCCGCGCAGCTTCCTGAAGTCGGCGGATCAACTCCGTCGATTTTCCGGCGAACATGGGGCCGCAGATGATCTCGAGCCTTTTCATGCGTTGCGTCGGTTTTCGATCATTCTGAGAGGCCCAAACACACGAGCCCCGAGCTTCAGCGAGTGGGTCTGAACTCCCCGATTCAACCGTCGCGCAGACCCGTCGCTGACGCTCGGGGCTCGGGTGCTCGGGCGATCTCGCAAACAAGGTCGATCTCAAACGATGAGTTCGACCTTCCCCAACGCCGCGATCTGCTTCGCGTACCGCCCCGCGACCATCGCCGCGACCCGCGCAAACTCCGCCGCCTGCTCGCGGGCCAGGCCAACGTGTCGCTCGGGCCGCAGCGCCGATTCGAGGTCGACGCCCTTCAGCAGAGGATCGCCCCGAAGGCGCTCGACCAGATCGTTCGCCAATCCCTGCTGCTTCACGCGCATCCCCGCCTCTTGCGAATGGCGCCGGATCGCCTCGTGGACCTGCTGGCGGTCGCGTCCGAGCTTCACCGCCTCCATCAAGACCACCTCGGTGGCCATGAAGGGCAGTTCGTCCATCAGGTTGCGCCGGATCGATGCCTCATGCACGACCAGCCCTCCTCCCCCGGAAGCCTTTTCATCGCACACGCTGTGCAGCGTGTCGAGCACGCCGTCGATCGCCAGGAACGCCTCGGGCAGCGTGAGCCTGCGGTTCGACGAGTCGTCGAGCGTCCGCTCCAGCCACTGCGTGGCGGCGGTGTCGTACCCGCTGCTCGCCAGCGAGATCACGAACCGGCACAGCCCCGTGGCCCGCTCGCAGCGCATGGGGTTGCGTTTGTACGGCATCGCCGACGAGCCGATCTGCTCCTTCTCAAACGGTTCGTCGAGTTCCTTGCGGTTGCTGAGCAGGCGGACATCGTTGGCCAGCTTGTGGCACGCCGCCGCCAGGGCCGCGAGGTCGCCCAGCACGAACGCGTCGGCGACGCGCGGGTACGTCTGGCCCGTGAACCCGTGCAGCCGGTCGGCGGGCCAGCCCAGCCGCGCGACGAACCGACGTTCGAGTTCCGCCACCTTCGCGGCGTCGCCGTCGAACAGCGCCAGGAACGACGCCTGCGTCCCCGTCGCACCCTTGAGCCCGCGCAGCCGCATCGCGCCGCGCGTGGCATCGAGCCGTTCCAGGCACAGCATCAAATCATGTCCCCAAGAAGCGGCACGCTTGCCCATCGTTGTCGGCTGGGCGGCCTGATAGTGCGTGAACCCCAGGCACGCGAGCCCCTGCCAGCGCGAAGCGAACGACCCGAGGTCCGCCACCAGCCGGGCCGTCTTGGCGATGGTCAAGTCCAACGCCTCGGCGATGATCGGCGTCTCGGAGTTGCAGTTCACGTCCTGGCTGGTCATGCCCAGGTGGATGACCCCCTTGGCCGCCGGGGCCGCGTCGCCGAAGGCGTGAACGTGGGCCATCACATCGTGGCGCAAGCGCTTCTCGTGCTCCGCGGCCCGGGCAAAGTCGGCGTCCGTCAGCGCCAGCGCCGACCGCATCGCTTCGACCTGTTGTCTCGAGACCGGCAGCCCCATGTCGTGCTGCGCCTCGGCGAGGGCCAGCCACACCCGGCGCCACGCCTCGAACTTTCTCCGGGGCGACCACACCCACTGCATCGCCGCTGACGCGTAGCGTCCCGAGAGGGCCGAGGTATAGCCCGACCAGGCATCGCCCGGGCCCGCGCTTTCGGGGGGTGGGCCGCCGTGGGGATTCCCTAGTTCAGAAAGGGGATTTGAGTTCATGGTTTTCGGAAACAGACTTGGAGCGGGCATCGTATCTGGGTGCGTTCCACGCCGCCCTTCCGCCGTCATCGGTGGGGCAGGCTTCCAGCCTGCCGCCATCTGCATGAGTGGTAGGCTGGAAGCCTGCCCCACCGCCTGCGAGTTTCCATGTGATCCTGCGGCGACAACCGACTGTTCAGGATTGGATGCCCACCTCCAGCCCTTCAACCTCAGCCGCTTCCCTTCGGGAGGTTCCGGCCGACGCGGTCCCCGCCCCCCCGGGTGGTTTGGCGCGCGATTCGGTTCGCGGGGCTTCGATGACTGCGCGCCGCACCGAAGTGCCGCCGCCGGTCGACTCGGCGCGCGCTGAGAATGGCGGGGCGGGGGGCATCCTCAACACCCTGACCATCAGCCCCGAGGACGCCCGCGACCAGGCCCTCGTCCTGCTTGCCACACGCGGCGATCAAAAAGCCCTCACCGAGCTGCTCACCATTCACCAGGATCGCGCCTTCGCGGTCTGCCTGCGGATGACCGGCGACCGCGATTCCGCCGAGGATCTCGCCCAGGAAACCCTGTTGCGGGTCATCAAGAGCCTCGACCAGTTCAACCACAAAGCCAAGTTCACGACGTGGCTCACCCGCGTGGCGATGAACGTGTGCCTCTCGAACTTCCGGCGCGGAAAGCTCCGACGCACGGTCTCGCTCGACGCCATGGGCGACCCCGGCTCCAGCGGGACCGGGATGTTCACCTCAGGCATCTTCCGCGCTTTCGGCGGCGATTCGCTCCTAGGCACCTGGATCGGCAAGGTGCTGGGCGTCGCCGCCCTATCAGACACCACCAAGAACGGCACGACGAAGTCGGGCGACACCAAGGTGGGCTCGAAAGCCTCGCGGCGCTTCGCCCCCGGAACCGAACGACACCGCAGCGCTGAGGACCGTGCCGAGCTCTCTGAGTCCCTGCAATATCTCTACGCCGCCCTTGATCGCATCGACCCCGAGCAGCGTGCCCTGCTGGTGCTCCGCGACATGCACGGGATGGACTACCAGCACATCGCCGAGATTCTCGAGGTGCCCCAGGGCACGGTGAAGAGCCGGTTGTTCCGGGCCCGGGCATCGCTGCGCGAGCAATACGAGATCATCATCGCCGAATCGACGTAGAATATTCGGATTTCATTCGGGTGCGACTCCGGGTTGGAACTTCTCCAAACCCCCGGCGTCAAAGGCGGGCCGAGTTTCATAGGCTTGTCTGACGCCGCATGTCGCCTTCCGCGCCCAACTCCCAGACGCCGCCGGGGAACCCCGGTCGGCCCACCGAGGCCGAACTGCTCGAACTGATCGAGGGTGGGCTGTCACCCGCGCGGGAGCGTGAAGTGCGGGCCGCGGCGGCGACCGATTCGGAACTGGCCGGGCATCTCTTGCGGATGATGCAGCACCGGTCGATGCTGCGGCAGATCGATCAGTCAATGGAGGCACGGGCCCCGTCGGACCTGGCGGAGCAGGCCGTCAGCCGCGCCCGGTCCGAGCACATGGAAAGCATGAATCACTCTTCATCTCACGCTGGAACGGGTCGGATCGTCGGTCGTCACGGTTCGCGGAAAGCGCTCGCCGTCGCGGCCACCATCGCGCTGTGCACGATCGGAGGCTGGGTGTGGTTCATGGTCTCGCGCGTTGGTCCGGGCGGAGCGGCGATCACGCTCACACCCTACAGCACGCCTCGGATCGACATTGACCGCTCGAAAGAAAAGGACGCGGTCGCGTTTGAGCCTTCGCTGCCCGGCCCCGAAGAAGACGCCTACGGCAACGAGTACGAGCGCGTTATCGCCGATAGCCGGACCATCACCGAATCGATGCAGCCGAACTTTGTGGGCCCGCCGGTGCTCGCCGCGGAGGTCCAGGTCCGCTCCACGGTCGCTTCCGACGGCACCATCCCGGCCGGGCGCGGCAACGCCGAATCGATGCTCGACGAATGGGTCGCCAATCTCGGCGGGCTGCATCAAGGCGAGGTCATGTCCAACGATCGCGCCGCGGAACTGCTCGGCGCGGGCAAACTGCGCATCGTCCTCAATGCCGGCATGAGCGACGCCGTGAAGCGCCGGGTGGTCAGCGCCGCCACGGGCAACGGCGGAGGTCCGCTGTCGCAGGTCGACGCCGGTGTTTTCGCGGCCGACGCTGGTGCTGAGCGAGCGCGCCCAGGCCTCCCCGCGCCGCAGCCGGTGCGCGCCAGCCCAGACGCCGACAAGACCATCGTGCTGGTGGTTCCCAAAGGGCGCGACCGCGCGGAACTTGCGGCGTCGCTGGGTGCTTTGCTCGAGCGGGTCGCGAAGGCGTCGGGCGGAGAAGCTCGGTTTGATGAAGCCGTGCCCAACGAAGACCCGCTCGCCGGGCTCGAGACGTCAGACCTCTTGTGGTGGACCAAGCCCAGCGACCAGTGGGACCGGGGCAGCGTGCTGCGCGTTCCGGTGATTTTCGCCGGCGCGGCTGCCGCGCGGTGAACGTGGTCGGAAGGCTGAAACGCGTTCAGGTTGAAGTCAGGGCTTGCGGTTGTCGTGCACCGGCCCTCGCTTGCGCTTCGGGTTCGTCGGCGGGCGTCGATCACGAACCCGGAGCGCAAGCGAGGGCCGGTGCACGGACTCCAAACGCGCGGGCATCACCTGGGATTCGCATCACGCCGCGGACTTCACCGGCTCGGCAGGCCGCGAGATGGTGAACACCTGCGGCACAGACTTGCGCTCGACGATGATCTCGACCCGGGGAACGGGGCGCCGCGTGCCCTGGCCGGGTGTTACCGCTGCGTGGACACGGGCGGGCTGAGGGCCGGTCGGCCACGCGGATGGACGGAAGATCGCGGGGCTCGGCGGTGCCGACGGCGCGCTGGCGACGACCGGCGCCGGCGTCGCCAGAGGCACGATCACTTCCATCGCGGCCGAAACCCGGCGCCGGCGCCGCAAGAAATGAGCGTCGACCAGCAGCGCCGAAGCGGTCACGGCGGGCAGCACCAGCAACCCCAGCAAGCCGAGCAGTTGCAGCGTCGAGGCGCTCTTCACATCAAACAACGCGGCGGGGGCGAACTGGGCCGCGAGCGCCACCCCGATTGAGCCAACCCCGATCGCGCCCAAGACCACGTGTCGAGACCTCGATACCAGCGAATCCCAGATGCTCATCCGTGCGCCTCGGGCTCTGCGGCGACAAAAAAACGCCCGCCGCGGGCGTGAAAACCATGCGGAGACACGAGCACTTACTCGCGAACGTGGTCCTTCGGTCCGGCGGTCCTGGCCGGTTGAAGAAACATACCCCCGAAAGGGTGGGGGGACAAACGGGCGGATCAGAAAGGAAGCGATCTGTGGATATCGCACGGCACAAATCCCAAACACCACGCAGCTGCGTACCACGCGGGCCGCCCCCGCTTCCCGTGTTTTCTGTATTGTCCACACCCTGTGAACCGTGCCCCCGACCTTGCCCCCGACCGCGCCCCCATCGAACACGTCACAAGGGAGCCCGACTTGACTCGACCCGGCGGAAGGAACTGCCCAAGGCGAACGCACCCCCTTCACGCCGCGCCGACGCGCGCGGCGGTGATCGCCCTGCTCGCGGGGCTGGCGGTCACGCTCGAGGCGACGGCGCAGACATCCGCCCCGGCGGCCCCGCCCGCCGCCGCTTCCCCAGTGGCGCAACCTCCCGCCGCGCCCGAATCCGACCTCGACCCCGGCATCCCCGTCACGAACCCCTACGAGGGCCGCCCGGTCTCGAGCATCCGCCTTGAGGGCCTGACGCGCGTCAAGGAGCCGTTCATCCGCAACCAGCTCCGCACCGCCGAGGGGCGCCCGCTGGAGTGGGATTTGGTGCGTGAAGACTGCCGGCGCCTGCAGCGCCTGGGCGAGTTCCGCGGCGTCGCCGCCGATGTGGAAGTGCAGGCCGATCTTTCGGTGGTGGTGGTCTACAAGCTCACCGAGGCGCCGATCGTCAAGGACGTGCAGGTCGTCGGCAACCGCGAGATCCCCGACGAAGACATCATCCGCGTCACCAGCGAGATCGTGGCGCTGATCCGCGGCGTGCCCATCGACGATTACCGCGTCGCCCAGGGCCAGCGGGCCATCGAGAACCTCTACCGTGAAAAGGGCTACTACCAGGTCCAGGTCATCGTCGATGAATCCGAGCTCGCCGGCGACGGGACGATCCAGTACGTCGTGCGCGAGGGCGAGCGCACCCGCGTGACCGTCATCCGCTTCGAGGGCAACAACTCGATCGAATCGCGCAAGCTCCGCCCCGAGCTCAAGACCGAAGAAGCCAACTGGTTTGTCACCGCGCCGCTGGATGAAGAGGTGCTCGACCGCGACGTGGCGGCGATCGTCAAGTTCTACCAGGACCGCGGCTATCTCGACGTCCGCGTGGGCCGGCGCGTCCAGCCCTCGCCCGACTCGAAGGAAGCCATCGTCACCTTCATCGTCGAAGAGGGCACGCGCTACACGCTGGGGACGCTGGAAATCAAGGGCCGCCCGCTGCCCAACGGCGATCCGGGCATGCTGACCGTCTTCACGCCGGAACAGCTCGCGGGCGTTGTCGAGCTCAAGCCCGGCGGCGTGTTCGGGCGGAAGGATGTCGACGCCGCCGTCGAGGCCGTGAAGAACGCGTACCTCAAGCTCGGCTATGTGGATGTGCAGGTGGGCAGCGAAGAGCTTCGTTCCGGCGAGGGCGGCCCCACGCCCGACGGCACCGGCCCGCGCGTCGACCTCCGCCTCTTTGTCCGCGAGGGCGAGCGCTTCAAGACCGGCCTCGTCGTCATCCAGGGCAACACGCTCACGCAGAGCAAGGTGATCCGGCGCGAAGTGACGGTGAAGCCCGACCGCTGGCTCGACGGCACCGAGGCGCAGAACACCGAGCGACGCCTCCGCAACAGCGGGCTCTTCGAGACCAACCCGCAGAACGGCCCACCGCCCAAGGTGACGGTCCAGCCCGAAGACCCCGAGAACCCCGGCTTCCGCGACGTGCTGGTCGAAGTCACCGAGACCGACACCGGCAGCATCAACTTCGGCGCCGCGGTGAGTTCCGATGCCAGCGTGTTCGGCGTCATCAACATCAACCAGCGCAACTTCGACCTCGCCGACACCCCCGACAGCTTCGGGGAGTTCATCACCGGCAAGGCCTTCCGAGGCGCGGGGCAGAACTTCAACCTCAGCCTGCAGCCCGGCCTCGAGCAATCGAGCTATTCGCTGACCATCGGCGAACCGTCGTTCCTCGAATCGCCCTACGCCGTTTCGAACACCATCGCCTTCACCGACCGCGAGTACAACGAGTACGACGAGCAGAGGATCAGCGAGCGGTTCCGCATCGGGCGGCGCTTCGGCGAGCGCTGGGCCGGCTCGCTGGCGTTCCGCGTGCAGGCCATCGAGATCACCGACATCGAGAGTGACTCGCCGGTCGATGTGTTCGAGGTCGAGGGCGACAACTTCCTCACCGGCCTGGGCTTCGAGCTCACGCGGACCACCGTCGACAACCGCATCCGCCCCACCGAGGGCACGCGCACCGAGCTGGGTGTCGAGCAGATCGGCGTCTTCGGCGGCGATTTCGACTTCACCCGGTTCACCGCCGAGCACACCTTCTTCCTGCCCATCGACGAGGACTATCTCGGGCGCAAGACGGTGCTGAGCGTCAAGACCCGCGGCGGCTACCTCGTGCCCGAGGGCGACGCCCCCATTTTCGAGCGCTTCTTCATGGGCGGCCGCAACTTCCGCGGTTTCGAGTTCCGCGGCATCGGCCCCTTGGGCATCCGCAACGACACCCAGCAGCTCGGCGACGAACACGTCGGCGGCGATTTCAGCTTCTTCCTCGGGCCGGAGATCGAGAAACCCATTTTCCAGGACGTGATCGCGGTCGTCGTCTTCGCCGACACGGGCACGCTGAACAAAGACTTTTCGTTCGACCAGTATCGAGTGACGGTGGGCGCGGGCGTCCGGCTGTATGTGCCGGCGTTCGGCTCGGCTCCGCTGGCGTTCGACTTTGCGGTGCCGGTGGTGGATTTCGAGGGCGACGAGGACCAGTTGTTCTCGTTCGCGATTGATATCCCGTTCTGAGCCCCCCGGCAGTTTCGACGCGGAGGCGCGGAGTTCGCGGAGGGAATGACGGAGCCCCGTGCGCGAGCACGGGGCTCGGATGATGCGGACAGCCATGACTTCCCACGCCTCGCCAATCCTCGTCGGCTCATGGAACGCCGGGCCCGCCACCGCAAAGGCCGCCGCTCTGTTCGTCGCGGGCACGCCGATGCTCGACGCCGTCGTCGCCGGCATCGCGCTCATCGAAGACGATCCCGCCGAGATGTCCGTGGGCTACGGCGGATTGCCCAACGAAGAGGGCATCGTCGAACTTGACGGGGCGGTCATGGACGGACCGCGCCACAAGGCCGGCGCGGTGGCGGGCTTGAAGGGCGTGCGCCACGCCGCGGCGGTGGCGCTGAATGTGTTGCGGCGCACCGACCACGCGCTGCTGGTGGGCGAGGGCGCGCTCAAGTTCGCCCGCCAGTGCGGCTTCAAGGAAGAGGACCTCCTCACCGAGCAGGCCCGCGAGGCGTGGCTGCTGTGGAAAGCGAACCTGAGCATCCGCGACGGGTGGATCGGTCCCGACGATGTGGCGACAGACTTCGGCCACGCACGCTGGGCGGGGCATCACGCCAACCCGACACCCGGCGGACCGGGCGGCCCAGCCGACGGCACCGCGATCCTGCCAAAGCCTGGCGAATCAGGCGGCAGGCCCGCCGCACCTTTCACCTTCGGCACCGTCCACGTCTCGGCCCTCACCGCGCCCGGCGGCGATCTGTGCAGCTGCACCTCGACCAGCGGGCTGTCGTACAAGATCCCGGGCCGCGCAGGCGACACGCCGATGATCGGCGCGGGGCTCTACACCGACAACGCGGCGGGCTCGGCCGGCTGCACGGGCCGCGGCGAAGCGACGATGCACAACGCCGCGTCCTATCACGCGGTGCTGATGATGGAGCAGGGCCGCACGCCGACAGAGGCGGCGCTGGAAGCGCTGCGGCGGATCGCGTCGCGCACGCTCGAGCGCCGGCTGCTCAGCGCGCCGGGCCGACCGTCGTTCAACGTCACGCTGTACGCCGTGCGCAAAGACGGCGAGGTCGGCGCGGCGTCGATCCTGCCGGGGTACACGTTTGTGACGCAGATCGGCACGCAAACGACGCTGGGGCCGTGCCCGAGTGTGTTCATGCCGTAACGGAACCCCGACCGTCAGGGAGGGGCTCGGGCGGGGTTCGGGGATCAGGGTTCGGGGTCCGGTCTTGATCGCGCCTTGCCGAACCCCGAACCCCGGCTTCCGAACCCCGAGAAAGGCCCCTCCCTTACGGTCGGGGTTCTGTCAACGCGCCGTCGCGGCGGAACTCGATCGACGGCCGCTGTTGGTTCGCCTCGGCGAACGGGCCGGAGCGCCACACACGCACCCAGTGCGGATGCACGCTGGACGCTTGGGCGCGGACGAGCGCGCTCCCGCCTCCCGCCGTTCCCGCCGGCGCCGTGTGCCCAGGCCACCATGCCCGCGCGTCCTTCCCCACCCCCTCCACGCCGCGCTCAAACTCGTCGCGGTCTTTCATCAAGTCCGCGATGGTGCTGAGCCTTCCTCGCGGCCCCCCGGTGCCCGCACTCACGCTCGGAATGCACCGGAGCAGCCCGCGCGTGTACGGGTGCAGCGGGCGCTCGAACAGGTCCGGCACGGTGGCGTATTCGACCACGCGCCCGCCGTACATCACGCACGCCACGTCGGCCTGTTCCGCCACCAGCCCAAGCGAGTGGGTAATCAGCACCACCCCGAGCCCGCGCTTCTCGCGCAGCGACGCAATCAGGTCCAGAATCTGCGCCTGGATGGTCACATCGAGGGCCGTGGTCGGCTCGTCGGCCAGCAGCACGCGCGGGCGGCACGCCAGGGCCATAGCGATCATGACGCGCTGCCGCATCCCGCCGGAAAACTCGTGGGGGTACGAACGCAGACGCCGCGCCGCGTCGGTGATGCCCACTTCGTCCATCGCCTTCTTGGCGAGTTCGACGGCGTCGGAGGCGGAGACCTTCTGGTGCAGCAGGATCGCCTCGATGATCTGATCGCCGATGGTCAGCACCGGGTTGAGGCTGGTCATCGGCTCCTGGAAGATCATGGCGATGTCGCCGCCGCGGTAGGAACGCAAACGCTTCTCGGGAATCGAGAGCAGGTCGACGGGTTCGGCCGCATCGGGGTCTTGGTACAGAATCCGCCCTGATTCGTAGCGTGCGGGCGGCACGGGGTTGAGACGCAGCACGCTCATGGCGGTAACCGACTTGCCACAGCCTGATTCCCCCACCACCGCGAGGGTCTGGCTGGGGAAGAGCGACCACGAGACAGCGTCAACCGCCGGGGGGCGCAAGGGCGCGTTCCTCTCGCCTTCGAAGCGCACGGTGAGATCGCGCACTTCGAGCAGCGGCTTGTGGCGCGGCGTGTCAGCGGGTGTGTTCGCGGCGTGGCTCATGCGGCCCTCGATTGAAGGCGGCTGCTCTGCCCGCCGCCCCCCCGCGCGGTGCGCTCCCCGGCCAGCGTCTGGCACGAGAGCACCATGAACATCATGCACAGCCCCGGGAACACCGCCAGCCACCACGCGAAATCGCCGGCTTCCCCAGGCGCAAAGGCCAGCATGCGGCCCCACGAGGCGCGGTCCACCGGTGCGAGGTTGAGGTACGAAAGCGTCGCCTCAAACAGCACCGCCGAGGCGAACAGGTACGCGCTCTCGATCAGCGCCGGCCCGAGCGCCGAGGGAAGGATCGCCGTGCGCATGATCCTTAGTTCGGGCAACCCCGAGGCCCGCGCCGCCTCGACGAACAGCGACGACCGCACCCGCATCACTTCCGCCCGCGTCAGCCGCGCGATCCCCGTCCACGTCACCGCGCCGATGAGCATCATGATCGCCCACGGCTCCTTCGGCAGCACATGGGCCCCCATCACCAGCAAAAACAGCAGCGGGATCGCCATAAAAATCTCGACCACGCGCATCACCACCACATCCACCCACCCACCGAGATAGCCCGCGAGCGTGCCCAACGTCACGCCGATGAGCAGCGCCACCCCCGCGCCCACAAGGCCCACCTCAAGCGCCGAGCGGCACGAGTGGATCAGGTTCGATAGCACGTCCTGGCCCAGCGAATCGGTGCCCAGCCAGTAGGCCCGCGGCGAAGCCTCGGGCGTGAACGGCCCCCGCGCGTCGTTGGTGGTCGAACCCGGAGGCAAGCGCCCGCAGTACGCCACACGCTCGGCGTGGCCCCACGGCACCAGCCCCGACTTTCCCGCGGCGTCGGGCCCGTGCGCGATCACTGGCGCGAGCAGTCCCACCACAAAGAGCACGAGCAGCCACGCCCACGCCAGCCTCGCGCCCCAGCCAACGCCGCGCCACGATCCACCGGTGAGCGAGGGAACGTCACGCACGGCGCGTCCTCCGATCGAGCACCTGGTACAGCACATCCGCCACCAGCACGCCCAGCACCGTCAGCACCCCCGCCACCAGCGTCGTGCCCATCAGCAGTTCACGGTCGCGCAGCGAGACGGCCTCCAGCACCAGCGACCCCATCCCCGGCAGCGAGAACACCTTCTCAACCACCACGCTGCCCGACAGCATCGCGGGCAGCGTCGCGCCGAACACGGTGACCAGCGGCAGCATCCCCGCGCGGAACGCGTGGTACACCACGACATCGCGCTCCGGCAACCCCTTGGCCCGCGCCGTCCGCACAAACGGCGCGCCGAGGTTGTCGAGCACGCCCAGCCGAACCAGGCGCGTGACGATCGCGATCCCGCCGTAAGCCTGGCACAGCACGGGCAGCACGAGGCGGTGGGCGCTGTCGAGGGCCCACCCTGGAACGAAGCGGCCCGCGCCATCGAACGACGGCAGGAAGGGCATCGACGGCGCGTCCGCCGAGTGCAACTCGCCGGAGGGGAACCACCCAAGCATGTCACGCGAGGCGAACACCCCGACGAGAATCACGGCCATGCACACCGAGGGGACGGACCACAACAGCGCGAAGGTGCCGGAGATGCCGCGGTCGATCCACGTGCCGCGCTTCGCCGCCGAGAGGATGCCGGCGGGGACGGCCACGGCGTACATGAGCGTGTACGCCAGAGTGTTGAGCAGCAGGGTGACGCCGATCGCCTCGCGCAGGCACGTCGAAACCGGCTGGTTGCGCATGAAGCTGAAACCCAGGTCAGGCCAGGCCAGACGGAGGGTGTTGGGGATGAGGGTGATGCCGGAAGCGGGGGAAGCCCCTCCCTCACGGTCGGGGTTCTGTGGCGCTGCGCCGAGTTTGATCGGACTGAGCTGGCCGAGCCAGTTGGCGTATTGCACGAGCACCGGCTTGTGCAGGCCGTAGCGTTCTTCGAGATACTGGATGCGGCGTACGTCGCGCCCGCCCTCACCACCTTCGCCGCCGCCGAGCGCCGCGGCGAGCCCGCCCGACACCCCGCCCGGCGAGAACGACACGAGCAGGAACACCAGCAGCGTCAGCCCCAGCAGCGTGGGGACGGCCAGCAGCACGCGATTGAGCAATCGGGCGAGCACGCCGCTTACGGCCTCGCTTTGCGGATGTACATCTCAGCCCGGTCGGCGCCGAAGACCATCTTGTTGGTCGGGAAGTTGCCGATGCGGTCCGAGACGAGCATGACCATCGGACGCGACGCGATGAACGTCACCGGCTGCTCGCGGTGGATGAGGCGGTGGAGTTCGCGCCACAGTGCGTTCCGGGCGTCGCGATCGAGCGTCTTTCGAGCGGCGTCGATGATGGCGTCGGCCTCCTGGCTTGACCACTGCGCGTTGTTGTTGCCGCCGTCACCGATTGACGAAGAGTGATAGTGCTGCTTCAGGTTGGGCTCGGGCGAGTCCGGCGCGAAGGCGGAGATGATCCCGTCATAGTCACGGGACGTCCGAGCCTGGTCGTACGCGGTCTGATCGAGCAGTTCGACCGCGCACTCCGCGCCGAGCCCCTTGGTGAACTGATCGCGCAGGTACGCCGACCACACCGGCCCATTGGCGAGGCTGCTCGGAGCAATGATCCGAAATGAGAGCGGCTTTCCCGCGGAGTCGGCACGCTTGTCGTTGGGCCCCTTCGGCCAGCCCGCCTGATCAAGCAGCGTGTTGGCACGGTCCATGCTGAAGGGCAGCGGCGGCACTTCCCTGTCGTAGCCCGGTCGTTCGATCGGAAACGGCCCGCTCACCACGACTCCCGCGCCGCCGAAGAGCTCTCGGTTCATCCGCTCGCGGTCCAATGCGTGCGTCAGAGCCTGGCGGACCAAGACGCCGGCGCACGGAGAGAGCCCGTCGCCGCGATTCGCGGTGTTCCATGCGATGGAGACCGGCCCGGTATTGACGGGCAACCACGAGACCACGCGCACACCCGGAACCGGTGCATCGGCGAGTTGCTTCAGGTGTTCGGGAACACCCCGCGCCAGGTCTGCTTCGAGGTTTGTCACCGCCGCCAACTGCGTCTTCCCGTCCTTTCGGGCGACAAACCGAAACCCGTCGGCGGGGCGTTTCGGCCCACGCCAACGTGGGTTCCGCTTGAGTTCCACGGGATCGCCCTTTTTCCACTGGTCCGCCAGCGTGGTTCCGCCGTTCGCCAGCATGTACGGCCCCGAGCCCACAAGCACCCCGGTTGCCGCCCTGTGCTCGTCGGAGGAGAGCTTCCCGTAGATATGTCGTGGGAGCGGCACGACCCTCAGCGTGGCGTCCTCGTTCTGCGCCAGCGCCTCGGAGAATGTCACCTCGATCACCCGGTCACTGAGAACCGTGCTCTGGGCCACGCCTTCAAACTGAGACTTGAACGCCGTGACGCCGTAGTCGGGATTCTTGATGAGGTCCAGCGTGAACTTCACATCGTCCGCGGTGATCGGTTCGCCGTCGGACCACACCGCTTCGTCATCGATCCTGACGCGCAGCCACAGCCCCATGGGGTCCATCTGCCACGCCTCGGCGAGCACGCCCTCAAACGCCAGCGTCTTGGGATTGATGTCCGCCAGCCGCTCCTGCACGAGCGTCAGCACCCGAGTCACGGTGGCATTCGACGGACCACCGCCGTAAGGCATGAGGCGGGGAAGGTCCTGCTCGAATGCTTCGGTGATGATCCCCCCCACCTGATAGTCCGGCTCCTTCGTCGGATCATTGATCCACGCCGGACGCTGAACGCGCTTGATCGGCACGCCGGGCTTCGCCCACGAATCATCGCGCGCCGTCGCCGCCGTGGGGGAAGGAGCCGGGGCCGTCGCCGCACCGGAATCGCTCGGCACCGGCGTGGCGACCGCGGGCACCGCCACCCCGCGTCGTTCGAGCCGCACCACAGCCTCTTCCAGCCGTCCCTGCGCCGCGCGCACCTCGCCAAGTTTCTCCCACACCCGGTCAAGCTGCAGCATGTTCAGCCACACGCTGACCGTGAGCGCCAGCAGCAGCAGCGAGAGCACGGCATGGCGGATCCCGAATCGATTCGGCATCGGAGCCCTTTCAAGGCGTCGCGCGGTCGCGCGCCAGCTCAACCCTACCGCCGCCGCGAACGCGGATCAAACGCCTCACGCATCGCCTCACCCACCAGGTTCAGACTCACCAGCGAAACCGCCAGCATCACGCAGGGGAAAGCCAGCAGCCACCATCGCACCCGCACAGGGTTCAACTCGCTCAGTCCTTCCGATACCAGATTCCCCCACGAAGGCAGCGGCGGCTTCACGCCGATGCCCAGAAAACTCAGAAAACTCTCCTGCAAGATCGCCTGCGGCACCGTCAGCGTGGCGTACACAATGATCGGCCCGAGCAGGTTCGGCAAGAGGTGCCGCGTAAACACACCCACCGGCCCGACACCCGCCGCCCGGGCCGCCTCGATGAACGGCCGCGCCTTGAGGCTCAGCACTTGCCCGCGGATGACGCGGCTCATCGTCAGCCAGCTCACACCGCCGATGGCCAGCAGCAGCACCCCCAGTTCGATCAGCGAGCGCGACCGCTCGGCGGCCTCACCCATCGTCGAACTGCCCCCGCCCCCCCCCGCGCTCCCGCGCAGACGCTCGACCATCGCCTCCCCCGCCACCGCGAACAGCACCACCAGCAAGATGTACGGCAAGCCATAGAGCACATCGACAATGCGCATCATCACCGCGTCGGTGCGCCCCCCGACCCACCCCGCCACCGCGCCCCACAAGACCCCGATGCACACGCTCACCAGCGCCGCGGCGATGCCGATACCGATCGACACGCCGCCACCGGCGAGCACGCGGACCAACAGGCTGCGCCCAAGTTTGTCGGTGCCCAGCACATACGGCGGAGCAGGATCGATCGCGGACGCCGCGCCTTTCACGGCTTCCAAGCGCTGCGTCTCATCCGGGCCGTGCGGTGCCCACGCCGGCGGCAACAGAAACGCATCGAGCGAGCCGGCCTTGTGACGGGCGGTGCCGCTGGGAGACTCTCCCAGCGTGAACGGCAACGACCCCAGACACGCCGCGACCACAACAGCGAGGATGACCAGCCCGACCAACGCCGAGCGCGATCGCAGCAGCCGCGTCCATGCGGAGGTTGAAGGGGTGTCAGCCCGGTCCATCGCCCGTCACGATAGGTGGTTGAAGGCGCGAAACGAGCCCCGAGCGTCCGGGAGTGGGTGCCTTTGGATGAAATGCGCGCGCCAGACTCAAGACCCGTCGCTCACGCTCCGGGCTCGTGGCTCAGGCATTCTCGTCAGTCGCGAGGCGCAGCCTTTGGACTTGTTGCGCTCCATATCCCGCCTCGCTTCACCGCTCCGGCCGCCCCTCACCACGCCGCGGACCACCCTCGCGCCCGGGCCCCCCGCTTCCGCCCGGCACCGGGACCGGCGGCTGCATCAACTCCTCGCCCGCAAGCGCCTTCTTCAGCCGTTCATCCAGAAACGCATCTCGCGTCTTCACCGCCTCTTCCAGTTGCGCCGACAGTCGGTCGACACGCTGCTTCGCCGCCGCGAGTTCCTGCTGCGCCAGCGCCGCCCGCGCATCGAACTGAGCCCGCAGCGCCGTCCGGAGCCGATCCGACTCAGGCCCCTTCGCATCGCCCTCGGCCTTCCGAGCCTCACGCGCGGCCTGAAACGATGCCCGCTCGGAGTCCGCCACGGCACGTCGCGCTTTCCAAAGCTCCGGTTGCTCGGATTCCTCACGCATCATCCGCGCAATCTGGCGCCCCTTGTCGCGCATGAACACACGCAGCGCCTCGGGGTCGCGTTCGCGCAGGTCGCGGAGCCGCTTTGCCATCTCAGGCCGCTCTTTCTCGACGAACTTGATGATCTCCTCGATGCGCGGCGGCTCGGTCGCCGCGTCACCGCCCGCGCCCCCCGGTCCGCCCCCTGCACCCGGCCCACCGGGCCCACCCAAGCCAGGCCCAAACAACCCCGGCCAACCGCCGCGTTCGCGCGCGCGGCGGAACCGTTCGATCGGTCGCTCGCCCGCGCCATCGCCGCGATCTTCGAGGTCCGCGCCGAACCCGCGCCCGAACCCACCAGCGCCGAAACCCCCGCCCGGCGACCCGATCACTTCACGAATCTTCCGGCGCACAGCTTCCACCGGCTCGCCGCGATCCAGCATCGCGCGGATCTCTTCGAGGCTTTCCGTGGTGCGCTTGGATCTCTCGAGCTGCCGCTCGACGACACGCCGCAGCATCTCGGGGCGAGCGGGAATGTCGCCGTCGCGCCCCTGAGCACGCTCGCCCTCGGCACGCGGCGGCGTCTCACCGTTGGCTTGCGGCCCCGGCTCGGGCTGAGCCCACGCCGAGCCAACCGAGAGCGCCAACAGCAGCGCCCTCAGGGCGCCGCCAACCATCCGTGCGTTCGCGTGCCGCGTCGTCATAGCGAAGGCTCCTGCGAGGCGATGTCGAACTCCGACCAGGGGTCGTCCGTGCCGTCGGATTCGAGCGAGTCGAGCGATTCGTGGATGGCCGCGAGTTGCGTCTCGGAACGATCGGTCGCCGAGGAGTGCTCGGTTTCCCACGCCGCGAGGTCGGCCTCGAGTTGCTGCGAAATCTCCGCAACGCTGATCGTCGCCGCCGGGCCGCTGACGCCAACAGGCGACCGCGTGTTCAGCCACGCCGCCGCGCCAACGCCCAGCGCCGCGATCGCCAGCCCCGCCGCCATCCGGAAGCGCGTCGAAAGCACCCACGGCGTAGGACCGATCCGCGCCACCACCGCCCCGCGATCCGGTTCGGCGGCCTCGGCACCGGCCCCTCGCGCCATCGCCCCGCGCGTCGAAGCAAACAGCCGATCTTCCAGCCCGCGAGGGGCCGCGGCTCGCTCGTCCGCACCGGCGCGGTCGAGCAGTTCATTCACGCCGCGCAGGTCCGCCGGCAGCGTTCCCTCGAGATCATCATTCAAGTTGTGCTGGTCATGATGGTTCATCGTTCAATCTCTCCGCCCTTCCGTTGATCCGCCCCCCGGATTTCCCCCCAGTATGTCCTTGAGTTTCCGCAACGCCCGGTGGTGGCGGGCCAGAATTGTTCCCAGCGGCTCCTCCAGCAAATCGGCGATGTGCTTGAAGCTCATCCCCGCGTGGTGCCGCAGTTCCACCACTTGTCGATCCGAGTCAGGCAGGTCTTCCATCGCGTCGCGCAGGTCTTTCAACTGGCGCGCGTCCGTCGTCGGCGGCGGCGCGGGGGCCGCACGCAGGCCTTGCTCAAAGGTCTCCGGGTCGGTGGCGGCGGGCCTCAGTTTCGCCCGGCGCGCCTCGTCCCGCACCCGGTTCATCGCGATGCGGAACAGCCACGACTCGAACCGGCCCATCTCGCCGTAGGCCCCGCTGCTCAACTTGGTCGCGACGGTGGCGAACACGGACTGGGTAATCTCCTCGGCGACGTGCTCGTTGCGAACCCTCGACTTCACCAACGCGAACACGCGACGCCCATACAACGCGATCAGCCGCCGCCACGAATCTTCATCCCCGCTGCCCGCCGCGGCCAACAAAGCGGGCAGTTCGGCCCCCGCGTCCGAGTCCGTTTCCGTCGAACCCGGCGCGGGACCACCGGCAGGCCCCTCCCTCCCCGGAGGGTGCCCGGCATCGGCGCGCGAGGTTCGCTCCCGAAAAGGGGGGTTCATCGACGCCATGCATCGGCAGAACGTTTGGCCGGGTGGGATATTGCCGGGGGAAGGCAGTGGTCAAGTGGTCGAGTGGTCAAGTGCCGAGAATCACGGAATGCCTTTGCACTCGACCACTTTGCCACTTGACCACTCGACCACTTGACCACTTTGGCACTTGACCACTTCCCCCCTCCCCCGCTACTGTCCCCGCGTCGGGCATCTAGCTCAATTGGTAGAGCACCGCATTGAAAATGCGGGTGTTCCCGGTTCAAGTCCGGGGATGCCCATTTCCGACCCCACCCCGGTGGGGCCATCGGCTGGGGTTTGATAGGAAAATAGTAGGGAATCGCAGCCGCCGGGCGGCTCGTGATCCCATTCTGCCGGCCCGCATTTTCAACGGGCAGGACCCACGGCGGTACGATTCTTGTCCACAAGTCGGGTGGCCACGACCGGCGTCTCGGACGGGGCCCGATACCAACGAAACCCTCGGGAAACAACGCATGATCGCTCCCTCGCTTCGCAAGCCCGCCGGGCTGCTGTTCGTCGTCGCCTCGTTCTTGGGGTCCGGCGCGATGGCCCAGGACACCCAGCCCGCCGCGGCGCCGGTGCCGGTTCCTGCTCCCGCGCCCACCCCCGCCCCCGTTGGCGAGAAACTCGTCACCGTTCGGATGACCACCAACATGGGCGACATGGTCATCGAACTCGACGCCGAGAAGGCCCCGGTCACCGTCGCCAACTTCCTGAAGTACGCCGATGGCGGCTTCTACAACGACACCGTCTTCCACCGCGTGATCCCCGGGTTCATGATCCAGGGCGGCGGCTTCGGGCTCGGGCTCATCGAAAAGCCCACCGAGGCCCCGATCGTCAACGAGTGGATGAACGGCCTCAAGAACGTCAAGTACTCGCTGGCGATGGCCCGCAAGCCCGATCCCCATTCGGCCACCGCCCAGTTCTTCATCAACACCGTTGACAATCCGCGCCTGGACGGCAGCGACGAGGCCGCCGCCCGCGCCCTGGGCGGAGCGGGCTACGCGGTGTTCGGCAAGGTCATCGCCGGCACCGGCGTGGTCGATGCCATCAAGAGCGTTCCGACCCGCAACGAACAGGCCATCGGCTTCCAGCCCACACCGATCGAGCCGGTGGTCATCACCAAGGTCGAGCGCCTGAGTTCCGACGGCGTCGAAGAAGCCAAGAAGACCGCCGAGGCTTCGGTTGAGAAGGCCCAGGGCGAGTTGAAACGCCGGATGGATGCGAGGATGGCGATGGAGAACCAGGCCCGTCAGCGCTTCATGGATTCGGGCAAGGCCCTGGGCACGCCCGAAGAGCAGTTCACCAAGGCCATGGACTTCATCAAGGCCAAGAGCGTCGACATCGTGCCGGGCTCCAAGAGCGACAGCGGCCTGTGGTCGCTCGAACTCACTCCGGGCCAGGGCGCTCAGCCCACACTCGCCGACACCGTCAAGGTCCATTATTCCGGCTGGCTCGTGAACGGCAGCCCGTTCGATTCGTCCGTCACCCGCGGCGTGCCGCTGGTCATGCCGATGCAGCAGTTTGTCAAGGGCTGGCAGGAAGGCATCGGCGCCATGAAGGTCGGCAGCAAGCGCTGGCTGGTCGTGCCGCAAGAGCTGGGCTACGGCGAGATGGGCCGTCCGCCAATCATCCCGCCCGCCGCCACCCTGATTTTCGAAGTCGAGTTGATCGAGGTCATCGGGAAGTAAGGGACCGGGTGGGCGCGAGCCCGTGAAGTGATTCTCGGACTGCATGAAGATTCACCTAAAGCCCATCGGCCGAGCCGGTGGGCTTTTCGTTTCACCAGCGCCGCGTGCCGCCTCACGAGTCGCGCGACTTCACACTGACCAGATTCGGGCTGCAAATCGCGGGCCCGAGTCTGGTGATTTTCCATGAAATCCCTTGACCAAAGGGTGATGTTCGGCGAGTGTTTTCCCGGAGACGTGTCTCGGGTGCGTGCCGATCGTGCCCAGTGGTCCTTGTGGGGCCGCGTGGGCTGGGTCGGGTCTGCCTTTGTGCGCACCGTTTCACGGCTTCGGCGCAGCGACAACGCGGTCGCGCGCTTTCGCCCACTGCTGTCCGTTCTCAGAGGAGGATCGGTTTCATGCAAGTCGTTCCCGCTCACATCAAAGACACCATGTCCCGCACGGGCATGCTGGCGCTGGCCCTTGCCGCCGGCACGCTCATGGCCGTCACACCCGTGGCCAACGCCGCGGCCCCGAAGAACAACGCCGAACTGAAATGGCACGCCGGCGGGACCACCCGCATGCAGGCGATGAACGCGCAGCAGATGAAAGCGGTGATCGAGCGCGAGCTCGACAACGCCGCCAAGAAGCGCGTGCTCGTGCAGTTCGAGACGATCCCCAGCGAAGCGCAGCGCGCCGCCTACGCCGCCATGGGCGTGGACATCGGCTCGTTCCTCGGCGGGACGACTTACTTCGCGACCGTCACCCGCGACGCCGCGGCCAATCTTGATGACGTTCGCGGCGCGGCAAACCTCACGGGCATGCGCAGCGTCGCCGCCGTTCCGTTCAACGCCAAGCTCCAGCGCGACCTGATGGAAGACAAGGTCTACGACTGGATGGTGATCGAGGGCGGCCAGGTCGACCGTGACGGCAACGTCGCGATCGACCCCGATCGTCAGCGCGACCCGATCGTCGCCGTCAACGTGGTGTTCCACCGCGGCGTCGACATGCAGACCGAGGCCCGCAACGCGGTGGGCCAGCTCGGCGGCGTGATCCTCGATGAGGTGGCCGCGACGAACTTCATGATCGTCGCGCTGCCGAACTCGGCGGTGAAGGCCCTGGCGTCGCAGGACGCCGTGCAGTGGGTGGAAGCCCCGCTGCCGCAGTTCACGACGACCAACACCAACTCGGGCAACTTCACCGGCTCGTACGCCGCCCAGGCCGCCCCGTACAACCTTGACGGAACCGGCGTGAGCGTGCTGGTGTACGACGGCGGACGCGTCCGCCCCACACACCTGAGCTACGGCGGTCGGGCGGTCGTTATCACGTCGGATGTTGGCGACGCGGTGAGCGATCACGCGACCCATGTCGCCTGCACCGTCGGAGCGAACAGTGCCGTCCCCGCTGTGCCGCGCGGCATGGCGCCGAACGTCAACATCATCTCCGCTGGGTTCGAGACTGGCGGGCCCCTGCAGCAGGGCTTCTTGTTCCAAACCCCCGGCGACCTCATCGCCGATTACTCCTTCGCCGTGGCCAACCACGGAGCCGAGATCACCACCAACTCCATCGGCACCAACACCTCGTCCAACGGCTATCCATGCGACTGGCAAGGTGACTACGGCACCACCTCGCAGCAAATCGACCAGCTCGTCCGCGGCACGCCCGGCCTCTCCAACGGCCAGCCGCTCCGCGTCGTCTGGGCCAACGGCAACGAACGCCAGAGCACCCGCTGCGTCGACACCGCGAATCCGACCGTCCCCTCGGGTTATCACCTCACCGCTCCTCCCTCGTGTGCCAAAAACCACATCACCGTCGGTGCGGTCGACGGCGGCAACAACGAGAACATGTCCACCTTCTCGTCGTGGGGCCCTTCCGACGACGGGCGCATGAAGCCGGACATCTCCGCCCCCGGCGTCAACACCCTCTCTTGCGGCAGCGCCAGCGACACCGCCAGCGGCACCAAGAGCGGCACCTCGATGGCCACCCCCACCACCACCGGTGCCCTCGCCCTGCTCATGCAGGACTACAAGGTCCAGTACCCCTCGACCGCCCTGCCCCGCAACAGCACCCTCAAGACCTTCCTCGCCCACACCGCCTTCGACCGCGGGAACGTCGGGCCCGACAACCAGTTCGGCTACGGCACCGTCCGCATCATCCCCGCCATCGAACTGATGCGCTCCGACAACTGGAAGGAAGACACCGTTTCCAACGGCGGCAACGTCCAGTACCTCGTCATCGTCCCGCCCGGCAACACTCAGCCCCTGAAGGTCACCCTCGCGTGGGACGACTTCCCCTCGACGCCCAACGGCGCCGGCCAGGGCCAGGGCGGCCTCATCAACAACCTTGACCTCATCGTCACCAGCCCCAGCAACGTCCGCGCTTATCCGTGGACGCTGCAGGGCCTCAGCGGCAACCCCGGCGCCCCGGCAGTCCAGACGCAGGCCAACAACGTCGACAACATCGAGCAGGTTTACGTCGCCAACCCCGAGGTCGGCGCGTGGCTCGTCGAGATCGCCGGCACCGCGGTGCCCGAGGGCCCGCAGCCCTTCTCGATCGCGGCCTCGCCGCAGTTCGTCGGTTGTTCTGACACCGGTGCCGCGGGCCTTAACAGCGCTTCGTACAACTGCAGCTCGACCGCTGGCCTGACCGTCATCGACTGCGGCCTCAATACCAGCAACACCGTCATTGACACCGTCACCGTCAACGTCAGCTCGACCTCGAACCCGGGCGGCGTCAACGTCGTCCTCACCGAAGTCGCCCCCGAGGCCGCCAACTTTGCCGGCTCGATCGCCCTGGGCACGACGCTCTCGGTCGCTGACGGCGACACCGTAACCCTGAGCTACAACGACGCCGACACCGGCGGCGGCAGCCCCGCGGTGGTGACCGATACCGCCACCGTCGACTGCATCGCTCCGGCCATCACCAACGTCGTCGTCAGCAACGTCCAGGCACGCAGCGCCACCGTCACCTTCAACACCAACGAGATCGCCCGCGGCGCCCTGAACCGCGGCTCGGCCTGCGGCACCTTCGATGCCACCTCCAACACGAACGCCGGCACCTCCCACACCGTCAACCTCGCCAACCTCGCAACCGAGACGACCTACCTCTTCAACCTGAACGCGACCGACAACGCCGGCAACCTCACCACCGATGACAACGCCGGTGCGTGCTACTCGTTCACCACGCTGGCGGCCCCGGACTTCTTCACCGAGCTCTTCGCCGCGGGCACCAACGACCTCGACAACAGCACCTTCACCTGGACGCCCAACACCGGCGTTTCGTCTTACAGCCTGTGCCGCAGCCCCGCCACTGTCCTGCCCGTTGACCCCGCCGGCGGCACGCCGCTGGCCCTGCTCAACTCCTCCTCGCTCAACGTCGCCCTCACCGGCGGGCAGACCGTGAAGCTCTACGGCCAGTCGTACCCCAACCTCTTCGTCGGCTCCAACGGCTACCTCACCTTCACCGCTGGGGACACCTCCGCCACCGAGACGACCGCTTTGCACTTCAACCGCCCGCGCATCTCGATGCTCTTCGATGATCTTGATCCGTCCATCAACGGCGGTCAGGTCTCGTGGAAGCAGCTCGCCGACCGCTTCACCGTGACCTACCTCAACGTGTGCGAAGCCTCGACCGCCACCACCAACACCTTCCAGGTGTCGATGTTCTTCGACGGGCGCATCTCGATCACCTACCTCAACATCGCCGCCACCGACGGCCTGGCGGGCATCTCCGGCAGCACGGTTCTACCCCCGCTGTTCGTCGCCTCCAACCTCAGCGGCTACCCGGCCTGCGCCCCGCAGCCGCCCTTCGCCGTCAACTTCTCGGCGGGCCTCGCCCGCAACGTCGGCGCGAATCTCACCCTGTTCGGTGGCGACGACGGCATCCCCGGCGGCCCGCTCGTCGGAACCATCATGTCGCTCCCGACCAACGGCCTGCTCGAGGACATCGACACCGGAACCAACATCGCCGCCGTGCCGTACGCCCTGGCCTCCGACAAGGTCCGCTACAAGCCCTTCATCGGCGTCGTCGGGCCGGACTCCTTCACCTTCAAGCTCAGCGATGGGGGCACCCCCCCGAGCGGCGGCGATTCCAACACCGCCACCGCCAGCATCAACGTCACCGCCCCGGCTCGTGACGGCCTGCCTTTCGCCGACAACTTCCCCACCACCACCTTTGATATCACCAACTGGCTCAGCTTCGGCACTGCCACCATCGACACCGTGGGCACCAACGAGCCCAGCGAGCCCAACTCGGCCCGCTTCAACGGCAACCCGACCATCAACGGCGACGTCATCGTCTCGCGCCAGATCAATCTGATCAACTACAACAACCTCCGCGTGAAGTACGCCTTCCAGCAGACCGGCGGCGGCGAAGAGCCCGATGGCAACGAAGACCTCGTCATCGACTATCTCAGCAGCTCCGGCACCTGGACCGAACTGAACCGCCACCTCGGCAGCACCACCGGCGCCAACACCCCCTACGCGTTTGTCGACCTCCCCATGCCCGCCGCCGGCAAGCACGGCAACTTCCAGCTCCGCGTCCGCAGCAACGGCACCGCCGGGGCGTTCGACGATTGGTTCTTCGACAACGTCGCCGTTACCGGCCAGTCCTGCCCAGGTGACACCAACGGCGACAACGTCGTCGACACCGCCGACCTGGTCAACGTCCTGGGCGGCTTCGGCGACATCGCCGAGGGCGTCGCGGGCGGCGACTTCGACGCCAACGGCACCACCGACACCAACGATCTGGTCTTCTTCCTCAACTTCTTCGGCACCACCTGCACGCCGTAAGCCGATCCGAAGCCAGCTCGAGTCCTGAAAAAAAATACCGGCGTCCCTTCGGGGACGCCGGTTTTCATTGGTGGCTCGATCAGAACTTCCGCAGACACAGAGTCGCCCAAACACACGAGCCCGGAGCGTCAGCGACGGGTTTGCATTTCCTCGAGTCGCTCATCAAGCCAACCCACTCGCTCACGCTCGGGGCTCGTGTGTCGTGCGCGGGCGGGATGAGATCACCGCTTCTCGCCGGAGATCTTCACCCAGCTCGTGTCCGCCTTGACTTCCAGCCCCTTCTCGTCCTTGTCCCAGTCCTTCTTCGCGTTGCCGAGGAAGCCCTTATAGAACAGGAACAGCCGCCCGTTGGTGACCTTGTAGTTCGTCGGGTCGATCTCGACCTTGTCGCCCTCGGCCATCGCCGTGGCGCACCACCCGCCGTAGGTCGGCAGGTATCGCTCCGGGTCGGCGTTGAAGGCGGCACGGCGCGAGGCGTCGGCGAACTGATACGTCACCCCGCGGTACCGCGTCGCGAACGACGCCGAGCCCTTCACCGGGCCGGCGGCCTCGAAGTACGACACGGCGTCATACCCGTTCAACGCCACACCAGACTTCTTCGGCAGGTTGTACTCCCCCACCTTCGCGCGCCGCGAGGCTTCGATCGCGTCGGCGATCTTCGTCGCCGCGGTGCCGGCGCTGAATCGACCGATCTCCGTGCCGTCGGCCCGCAGGGCCACCGCCGCGCCGGGCGTGAGGGCATAGCGCGCCGCCAGAGCCCCGTCGCCATCCGCGATCGCTCGCACCCCCTCCGGCACCGTGCCGGAGGTCAACACCCCCACCTCGACGCCGGCCAGCCCGGTCGTCAGCGTGGCCAGTTCCGGCACAGCGCCGTCGGCGGGCATCACCAGCACAAACACCCCGGCCTTGCTCGCCGACCACGCCGGCACCGCCGAAGCGATCGGAGCCGGAGATTCCCCCTGACCCCACGCCGCTCCGGGCATCCCGGCCAGCACCGAGGCGGACAGACACAACGCGACACCGAGCGAAACGCTTCGCCGAGGCATGAGAAAACTCCTGGTCAGAGGGGAAAGAAGGCCGAACGCACTCCGCGGCAATCGAGCCGGGCTCCTCTTGGATGCCCCCAGCCGGCCCCGGGTGACATTCAGGATTCGATCGACCACCCCCGCCGGAACCTCCCCAGCAAACGCCCCGAACATCCTGCTACATTACCCTCCCGCCCACCGGGCCCCAGCGCCCGGACCTTCGCCGGCTCCCTTCCTTCTCGATTTCCCCCACTCCCGACCACCGACTCCCGACTCCCGCCCGCCTCCACCGGAACCCGCCATGGCCAAAATGTTCTACAGCCTCGATGAAGCCGCCAGCAAGCTCAAGAAGAGCGAGGCCGATGTCCGCCAGATGGCCGCCAAGGGCGAGATCACCGAGTTCCGCGACGGCGACCGGCTCATCTTCAAGCGCGAACAGATCGACCTTCTCGCCGGCGACGACGACGCCGACATGAGCAGCATGATCCCGCTGATGGATTCCTCCGCGGGTGCCCCCGGCCTGGGGCTCGGGCTCGCTGATTCCGCCGTGGGCAAGGAAGGCCCGAAAGAGCGCACCGGCATCAGCGTCTTCGACGCCGACGAACTCGAATCCGCCGACGCCGCCGCCCAGACCCAGCTCGATGTCGGCGGGCAGCTCGAATCGGTCAACCTCGAAAACTTCGGCTCCGGCTCGGGCCTGATGGAAATGACCCGCGAGGCCGACGACACCAGCCTGGGCGGCAACCTCATGGCCGACGTCAACGCCGGCACCGGCGCGGGCATGGCCTCGCAGGGCACCGGCAGCGCCCCCGCGTTCGGCGGCGGCGGTGACGGGGGCGGCGGCCTCTTCGAAGGCTCCGCCGGAGGCGGTGACGCCGCGGCCGGCGCGGGCATGGCAATGGTCGCCGCCGAGGCCTACGACGCCAAGGGCTCCGGCCTCGCCGCGGGCCTCTCGATCGGCGCCATGCTCAGCCTCGCGGTGGGCACCGCCGCGATCCTCATGGGCGTCTTCGGCGCCGCCCCCTCGATGCTCACAGACCTGGTCGGCGGCAACCTGCTCATCCTTGTGGGCGGCCTCGCCGCCCTCACGCTCGTCCTCGGCGGCGTCGGGTTCGCCGTGGCGAAGAAGTAAGCGCGGAAACTCGCATCATCCATCCGATCCTGCATCCATCCGAGCCTGCATCGATCCGAGCCCTGAGCGCAAGCTCAGGGCCAAACGCCCGAGTTGTTCCCGAGCCCGAACCGCTCACGAGCCCGCGCTGACCCCGTACACGCGCACGGGGCTCGCAAGGGAGCAGGCCGACCGCCCTACTCCGCCGCCGGGATGTCGTCGAAAGGCACGCCGCCGGGGCCGGCGTGGTAGCCGAGGGATTCGTAGCGCCTGCGGTTGATGTCCAGATTCTTCGTCGTATCCGCGTGGTCGTGCGGGAACGCCTCGGGCGTCCGCACCCGCAGCGCCCCCTTGCTGCACCCGATCGACCGCCTGAGCAACTCGCGCCGCCGCGGCTCGTCCGCCTCTGCCAGGTCGGCCAGTGCAATGCCGAGGTTGTTCTGGGTCATCGCCCACTGCATCGGCGCGGCGGCCCGCGTGTATTCCTTCAACGCCTCGCCGAA
>JBJXFG010000030.1:0-4995 GCA_046154665.1 Phycisphaerales bacterium
CATACAACCCCGCCCACTCCCCCCAAAACCCCGCGTACGTCTTCGCCACGCACCCCGGGTCGCGGATCACCACGTTCGGCCGCCTCAGCCCGATGATCGCCAGACTCATCGCCATCCGGTGGTCGTCGTACGTTTCAAACTCCACACGCCCCGCGCCCCGCGAGCAGTCCACTCCCTCGATCGGCGGCGTGATCCGCATCAACTCATCCGCCACCCCGCCTTCCGTCACATACGACTCGATCTCGACCTTCACCCCGATCTTGCTCAGCTCGTTCTGCAGCGCCGCTAGCCGATCGGTCTCCTTGACACGCAGCGTGCGCAGCCCGCGCAAAATGGTCGGCCCGGAAGCGAAGCACGCCGCGGCCGCCGCTGTCATCGCCGTGTCCGGCATCAACGAAAGGTCCGCATCAATGCCCGTCAGCGTGCGCCCCACCAGAGCCCGCGCATCATCGCGGTGGATCCGCTCCGCCTGCTCCTCCGTCCGCCTTTCCTCCCCCAGCCCCGCCCCCATCCGGCACAACAGCGCCTTGAACCACGCGTCCCCCTGCATCGAATCCTCGGGCAACCCCAGCACCGTCGCCGATGCCCCCGGCACCACCGCCGCCGCGCCCCAGAAGTACGTCGCCCCGCTCGCGTCCGGCTCGATGTCGACGACAAACTCGCCGAGTCCCTTTCCGCCTCCGTGACTCACCCGCGCCCGCTTCCACGATTCATCCCGCAGCGCCGTCGCGCACCCCACCTCGCGCAGCAGCCGCAGCGTCATATCGATGTACGACGGGCTCGTCGGCGCCGCCGTGAACCGCACCTCGAGCCCCTTCTCCATCCACGGCGCAATCAATAACAGCGCCGACACATACTGGCTGCTCAGCGTCACCCCCACATCGATGCTCCCGCCCACGGGCTGGCACGGCTGAACGCGCAACGGCACGCACCCCGGTGCCCCAAGCTCATCCACCCGCACCCCCAGCCGACGCATCAACTCCACCAGTTCCCCGATCGGACGCAGCCGCATCCGCGGGTTCCCGTCGATCACCACCGGCCCATCGGCCAGGCACGCCGCCGCCGCCAGAAACCGTGTCGCCGTCCCGGCGTTGTTCAAGTTGAGTTCCACGCCCGAGGCCCCAACCCGGAACCGCCCCGCCACCCCGCGCACCCGCACCTCGTTCCCCCACGTCGCATCGTCCCGCACCTCGACTCCAGCCCCGAGCTGCCGCAGCGCCTCGATCATCACCCGAGCATCGTCCGCGTCCAGCAGGCACCCCCGCAGAACCGACTCCCCTTCCGCCAGCGCCGCCAGCAGCAGCGCCCGGTTGGTCAGACTCTTGCTCCCCGGCGGCCTCACCGCCACATCAAAACCACCGGAACAGGGGCACAGCTCCAGCTCCCGAGGCATCTCCGCCAAAGGCCGTCGCAAGATCGGGATCAGTTCAATTGGAGTCATCAATCAACGCCATCAACTCCCCCCGACTCCCCACTCCCGATTGCCGACTCCCGACCACCCACTGCCCACTGCCCACAGCCCACTGCCCACTGCCCCCCTCCCCTCACTCCCCCCCCTCTTCCCGCCGAAACACCGCCACGATGTCCTCGACGGGGATCACATACAGCCGGTTGTCCCCCTCAAAATCGACGGGGATGCCGTGCTTCGGGTTGAACAGCACACGGTCGTACTGCTTGATCGGGTAGTCCGAGTCGTTGGCCACTTGGGCTGACACCGCCACCACGCGCCCGGTGAGCGTCGGGATCTCGATCTTGTCCGGCAAGTGAATCCCGGACCGGGTCTGCTTCTTGTCCTCATCCTTGCGGAGGAGCACCCGCTTCCCGATCGGTTCAACCGTCTCGATGCGTCCCGTGGATGGCTTCGGCGTGGGCATGCTTCGGTTAGTCTAGCCCCGCTCCGGGGGCGCGCTGGTTTCGAGTTCCGCACCACTCGACCTCTCTCATCCGCAACGCGGCATTTCCACTCCACACCTCCGCACCTCCGCACCTCCGCCCCCCATGGCCGAAACCCTCGCCCAAGCCCCCGTCGAAGAACTCCAGCAGCAGACCGAAGCGATGCGCAAGCTCGCCGACGAGCTTCAGTCCATGGCCACGACCTACGGCCTCAAGCTCCTCGGCGCCGTTGTCTTCATCATCATCGCCTGGCTCGTCGCGGGCTGGATTTCCCGGCTCGTTTCGCGCGGCATGACCCGCGCCAAGGTCGACCTCACCCTCGCCAAGTTCCTCTCGAACGTCGTCCGTTGGGGCGTGCTCGCGATGTCCGTCGTCGCGTGCCTGGGCATCTTCGGCATCCAGACGGCGTCGTTCGCCGCCGTCATCGGTGCCGCCGGCCTCGCCATCGGCCTGGCCTTCCAAGGCACCCTCTCAAATCTCGCCGCCGGCGCGATGCTGCTGATCTTTCGCCCCTTCAAAGTCGGCGACGCCGTCGTCGTCGCCGGGCAGGCCGGCGTCGTTGACGAGATCGAACTCTTCACCACCAAGCTCGACACCGCCGATAACCGGCGCATCATCCTCCCCAACTCGGCCATCTTCGGGACCGTCATCGAAAACCAGTCGCACCACCCCGTGCGCCGAGGCACCATCAATATCTGTGTGTCCTACGAGGCTGACGTGTCCCAGACCCGCGACGTGCTCACCCGCGCCGTCACTCCCGTCTCGGGGCAGGCCGCGGGCAAACCCCCCGAAGTCGCCCTGGCCCGCCTCGGGCCCCTCGGCGTCGATTGGGAAGCTCGCGTCTGGGCCCCCGCGGCCACCCTGCCCGTGGTGCATGAAGCCGCCGCCGTCGCCGTCAAAAACGCCTTGGAATCAGCCAAAATTCTCGTGATCGTCCCCCCACACGCCCGCCCGAACTCCTGATCCAAGGTACGTCGACTCTCCGAGCCGACCGCCTTTCTCCCAGCCCTCAAGCCCCGCGCCCCAAGCGACAAGCCACAAGCTACAAGCCACCACGACTCCCAACTCCCAACTCCCAACTCCCGACTCCCCACTCCCCACTCCCGACTCCCCACTCCCGACTCCCGCTGAACGAATGCTCGGCCTCATCCCAGGCACAGTGACCCTCAGCGACTACGACCCACAGTGGCCGGAGGATTTCCGTCGCGAGGCCGAGCGACTGCTCAACGCCACCAGCTCCGGGCCGGACCACGGGCCCATCAAAGAGATCGCCCACATCGGCTCCACCAGCATCCCCGGCATGATGGCCAAGCCCATGATCGACATGATGGTCGGCCTCCACACCCTGGGCGACGTCGCTGCCCTCATCCCCATCCTCAACCGCATGGGCTACGACTACAAAGGCGAGTTCGGCATCCCCGACCGCCACTTCTTCACCCTCGGGAACCCCACCACCCACCACGTCCACATGGTGTTCCACGACGGGCCCTTCTGGAAGCTCAACCTCCTCTTCCGCAACCACTTAAGAGCTCACCCGCCCGAAGCCGCCGCGTACGTGGCGCTCAAGCGGGAACTCGCCGCCAAGTTTGCCAACAACCGTGAGTCCTATACTAAGGGCAAGGACGCATTCATCCGCTCCATGCTCGCCCGCGCCGGGTGGCGCGGCTGACTCAGGTCGCAGCGCTGGCACGCGACTCGCGCAAGGGCTCACACGGATCGTCAGCGCTTCACGGGTGGCTCGCGCCGACGATGAGCGCAGTCTTCGGAGCGAATCGTCGCGCTCTCGCGCCGAGGGCAGGAACGATCCGCATCCGAACCCGCGGATGAAAATGCACCAGTTCCCTCTCCCCGGACGTCGATCGCCGAAATCGACCCTTCCAATACCCATACAGCCAGTGAACTTTGCAAGTGGTGCCGGGGCCCTCCGGACACACCTCCCGCCGCCCGCGGCGGCCGCGCCGAGCCGCACCCCCTCATCCACGTCCGAAAACCGGGTGTCCACGGAGCACGGCCTTCGAAATGGCTGAAAACAGCGGTTTCCGGGCGTGAAAAGGGCGGTGAATTTGGCGTCAAACTGCGGGGTACACCGAAGATTCCGCTTGTCGGGGAGGAATTTGGGGGTATGCTCTTCATAGGAACACGTCCCGGAGTCGGCGGCGAGAAGGATCGCGGCTGGGTCCGGAGTTGAGGTAGAGATGGAGATTTGTCACATGATGGCTAAGCTTGTTTGCGCTTCGGCGCTGCTCGTTGCTGTTGGCACCGCGTCCGCGGTTCCCTTCGGCATTAACACCGTCGACGTCGGCGGTATCCCCGGCGGCTCGCTCGGCAACCCGATCACCTGGACCGGCCCCGCCGGCGCAGGTAACACCGGCGCCGCGTTCAACCCCGCCACCGGCGGCAACTTCGCGCCCGCCCAGCAGTCCATCGCCGGCAACGCCGCGATCGGCTGGGACTCGTACGCGATGCTCGACCCGATCGGTCGCTCGACCGCCTCGTCCAGCACCACCACTTCTGATGGCTACACCGCCAGCAGCCCCTCGAACGCCCTCTTCCCCACCGCCACCCCCACCACCTTCTTCGGTGCGTCGGGCGCGAATGGCTCGATGAGCGGCGTCTACTTCAACGCCGGCGCTGGCGGCGGCTTCCTGCCCAGCGGCCCCGGCGACCGTCTCTTCATCGCCCAGATCACCCTCCGCGCCGGCTCCAGCGCTCCCACCACCCAGGGCGCCCTGATCAACATCCGTGACTTCGGCTCGCCCGCCACCGGCTCGCTCGGTCTGCTCCGTTTCGGTCTGGCCAACGCCAGCAACAACGGCGGCAACTGGGGCGCCTCCTACTACCTCGACTTCCGCGCCACCGCGACCACCGGCCTGACCGGTGCGTTCGCCACCTCGACCTCCTATGAGATCTTCGTGGTTCAGGTCCCGACCCCCGGCGCCGCTGGCCTCGCCGGCATCGCTGGTCTGGTCGCCCTCCGTCGCCGTCGCGCCTGATCTCTGCCTCAGGCCCACAGCGACTCAGTACTCAGGTTTAGCCTGATTCTCCACAGGCGGGTCACTTCGGTGACCCGCCTGTCTTTCTTTTTGCCTCGCGTCCACCAGG
>JBJXFG010000046.1:0-34939 GCA_046154665.1 Phycisphaerales bacterium
CCCCCCCCCGCCCCCCCGCCCCCCCCGTGCTCAGCGGGCCTCGACGAAATCGTCAAACTCCTCGAAAGTGTGCTGGTCACTCGCGCCCTCTTCGGCTGCGTAGACCACGCGCGAGGCGTTGCTGGCGTTCTTCTTCTGGAGAAACACGCCGTCGGGTCCGGCGGCGTGGAGGATCAGGTCGCCCTTGGCTTTGCTGGGGTAGGCGACGGGGGTGCCGCCGCCGGGCGGGGTGCGTTTGATCGAGAACGACGGGTTGCCGAGGACGGCCTGAAGTGCGGAGGCGATTTTGTCCTCATCGCTGGCGCTGGTGGCCGAGCCGCCGCCGATGTAGGACTGGGCAAGCTGGTCGCGGGGGTTCCTGCCGATGGCGTCGGCGGCGAGCACGCCCGAGTTCGAGGCCCAGGCGAACTTGGGGCGCGGGGTGGTGCCGGGCTGGGTGTTCGTGGCGGTGGTGGTGCGGAGCGCGGCGAACTCGGCGTCGTCTGCCGCCAGCGCGTCTTGCTGCCACAGCAGGACGGGGTTGCCCTCGCCGTCGACCATGGTGGGGATGAAGCTGAGCAATGAGCGGCCGGCGAGGTTCGGCAGATTGGTGATCGCCGTGTAGGCACCTTCGTTCTTGAATCGATCGCCGTCGTTGACGTGCCCCTCGACGAGCGGGAAGGATTCCTTGTTCAGTTTGAGGTACTGAGGCCCGTCGACGTTGCCGATCTTGAAGACGTCGATGACGAAACGGTTGTTGTTGCCGGGGAAGAGGACTTCGCGCGAAGAATCGGAAGCGATGATCTGGATGTTGGTGCCGCGCCCGACGAAGCCGCCGGCGAGGTCGAGGATGGCGCTTTGCATCGGGGTGATGCCGAAGCCGGCCGCCTGGATCTTGGCTTCGTTCTCGGCCAGGCCGAGGAAGTCAACGGGGATGGCCCCGGGGGCACGCTGCTTGTCGGTGCGGAAGGCGTCGCACGCGGCGAGGAACGACTGCATCGTCGAGCGCGTGGCGGCCTTGCGGGCGCTGGTGCGGGCCCCGGACAGCGCCGGGATCAGCAGCCCGACGAGGATCACGATGATCACGATGACCACCAGCAGTTCGACCAGCGTGAAGCCGGAACGGTGCGAGCGGAGAGTCGGGGCGGGCGAGGTGGTCATTGGGGGCCTCGGAGATCAAGGGTGTGAGTCGACCGGAGAGAGCGGCGCGCGGGACCGCCCGAGCATGGTAGCGGCGGGCCCCCGGACCATTCGCACCGGTGCGTAAAGCGGTTCCAGTCAAGCACTTCGGGATTCGGCCCCGCTCGGGGCGCACGCTTCATCGGGACGCAATCCCCGCGGCCAAGGATTCCAACGCCGCGGCCATGTTCACGTTCGTGGCGACGTAACGCTCGGTTTCCGTCACGCGGTCGATGGCCCGGGCCGCTCGTTCGGCGGCGGAGGCGTCGCCGCGGGCCACGTGGGAGCGGATGCCGGCGCGGAACCGTTCGGTGAGCAGCACCGCGAGGTGGCGCATGGCGGCGTGGTTGGCTGCTTCCTTGCTGGCGTTCTTGTTGCGGCTGGCCCACTGCTCGGCCCAGCCGCCGACGAGTTTGGCCATGGTTGATCCCAGCGCGGCGGGGAAACGGCCCTGGTCGGCCTCGCGGAGCAGCGGCTCGAGCGCGGCGGACCAGTCGAACAGCCCAGTTTGGGCCGCCATCATGGCCCGGCCGGGGGAACCTTGTGCGAAGCGCTCGAGCCAGTCGCGCTCGGGCTTCGTGACGGCGCGTCCGAAGTCGCCCTCGCGGCGTTTGAACCATGCCGCCATGGACTTGTCGTCGAGGGGGCGGAACGCCACGCGCTGGCAGCGGCTTCGAATGGTCGTGAGCAGTCGCTCTTCGTTGGCGGTGACGAGGATGATGACCGATCCGGGGGGCGGCTCTTCGAGCGTCTTGAGCATCGAGTTCTGCGTGGTCGCGTTGCTCTTGAAGCGGTCGAGCAGTTCGGCCTCATCGATGATGAAGACTTTCTGGGCCAGCGCGCCGGCGGAGCGGACCGACGGGGCGTGCGCGATGGGGCCGAGCAGGTGGGTGTCGACGACGTCTTTGGGGATGGTGATCTGCTTGGCCTCGCGGACCTTTCGGTCGTCGGAATAGAGGGCGAGTTCTTTGGTGATGATGTGGAGGTCTGGGTGGGCCCCGGCGCGGAGCATGGTCTGGACGGGGTTGCCGGGCTCGGCACCAAGTTCGCCGCTGAGTGAGGGCCCGAGGGTGGGGTCCATCAGCAGCGCGGCAAAGGCCTGGGCGACAGTGAACTTGCCGACACCCCACGGCCCGCTGAACACCCAGGCGTGGTGGACGCGGCGCGAGTTGAGCGAGGCGTTGAGAATGTCCAGAGCGCGGTCCTGCCCGAGGATGTCGGCGAAATCGACGGGGAAGGACCGAGGGGTGGTGTCGGCGGTCGGCGGGGGCATCGGCGCGAGGGTAGCGGGGTGTGTGAACCATGTCTCCGAACCGGTGAGTCGGGGGCTCGCCCGAACACGCTCAGGCCTGCCCTTGTGACTGGTGGAGAGCAGCCACTGAGACCAAGTCTCAGACGAAAACCGTCTTTTCCAGCAAACTCGGGGGTTGCCCGTACGAAAGACCCGCCACCGGCGTTAGGCTGCTCCCGTCGGCTCTGGGGTCTGTCGTGCCGACGCTCGGGTTTCGAGACTCTGTCACCCCAACCCCCTGGGAGAAAGCGGATCATGAACATGTTGAAATCGCGCGGCGTTCATGCGGTGGCGATGGCGCGCGCCGCGCTGTCGGCGTTGGCTTTGCTCGGGATGGCCGCGGTCGCTTCGGCGCGGCCCACCGTGAACCTCACGCCGGTCGCGGATGCCACGCTCTTTCAAGACGCCGAGGGTGATGTCGCCAATGGCGCCGGGCAATACATGTTCGCGGGCAAGACGAACCAGCCCTCGAACTTTCTGCGTCGGTCGCTCATCAGGTTTGACCTGTCGAGCATCCCGGCGGGCTCGACCATCACCGCGGTCACGCTCCGCTTGAACGTGTCGAAGGTCCCGCTCGGAACCGTTGCAACCTTCCCGTTCACACTCACGAAGGTGAGCGCGACATGGGGCGAAGGCACAAGCAACGACGCGGGCGATGAGGGTGACGGCGCGGCGGCCACGGCGAACTCCGCCACCTGGCTTCACCGCTTTTTCAGCGCCACCACATGGACCACCGCCGGGGGGACGACCACCGGAGCCGTCAGCGCCACGACCAGCGTGACCGACCTGGGGTTCTACAACTGGTCCAGTGCCGCGATGGTGACGGACGTGCAGAACTGGCTGAACAACTCGGCCACCAACCACGGGTGGATGCTCAAGGGGAACGAAACCACCGCGAAGTCCGCGCGGCGCTTTGATGCCCGGACCCACCCCACCACGAACAACCGACCGCGATTGACCGTCACCTACACCGCCCCCGCCGCTTCGGGCGCCTGCTGTTTCCTTGATGGCGACTGCATCGTGACCACCTCGGCGTCGTGCGCGTCATCCTTCGGCACCTACCAGGGCAACGGGACCAACTGCGAACCCAACCTCTGTCCGCAGCCGGCCGGGGCCTGTTGCTTCGCGGGCAACGGCGTGTGCCTGTCGCAGACCGAAGCCGTGTGCATCGCATCCGCCGGCACCTGGCAGGGTGCGTTCTCCTCTTGCGGGGTGGTCTACTGCACGATCAACCTGGCCCCGTACCAGGATCCGCTGCCGATTCCCGCCGTCATCCAGCCGACCAACGTCGGTCCCGACGGCATCGCCAACTACGACGTGTACATCCGTGAGTTCAACCACAAGTGGCACGCCGCGCTGCCGACGACGCGTGTCTGGGGCTACAACAGCATGTCCCCCGGCCCGACGTTCGACGTGCAGAAGGGCCAACCGATCCGCGTGACGTGGCACAACGACCTGCGCTATTCGACCAACGTTTTGCGGGCCGACCACCTGTTCCCGATCAACCAGTGCCTGCACGGGCCCGACATCACCGGCCGCACCCCTGTCACCGTCACCCACCTGCACGGTCTGAAGGTGGCCCCTGAGAGCGACGGTTACCCGAGCCTCACTTTTGCGCCCGGCTTCTCATCCAGCCAGTACTTCTATCCCAACGACCAGGAAGCGGCGACGCTGTGGTACCACGACCACGCGCTGGGCATCACGCGGCTGAACGTGTACGCAGGCCTGGCCGGGTTCTACTTCATCCGTGACCCGAACGAGGCGTCGCTCAACCTGCCGCAGGGCCACAACGAGGTCCCGCTGGTGTTCCAGGACAAGAACATCAACGGCTCGGGCGTCCACGTCTACAACCCGGAGACCACCGACGCGTTCTTCGGCGACAAGGTCGTCGTCAACGGCAAGGTGTGGCCCTATCTCGACGTGCGGAAAGGCAAGTACCGCTTCCGCTGCGTCAACGGGGCGAACACCCGCACCTTTACCATCGATCTGCGCCGTCAGGCCCCCATCGCCGCGTTCCCGGTTGACTTCACCCTCATCGGGACCGACGGCGGGCTGCGTGCGACACCCTTGAACGTCAGTCAGATCACCCTGATGCCGGGTGAGCGCGTCGACATCATCGTTGACTTTGAGCCGTTCGCGACCGGCACGGTGATCAACATGCGCAACACCGCCGTCGCCCCGTTCCCCGGTGGCACCGGGACGCTCAACGAGGTGATGCAGTTCCGCGTCACCAACACCGCGGGCGATACCGACCCGATCCCCGGCGTGCTGAACACCATCCCGCCGATGGTGCCGCAGCAGGCGGTGGTCAACCGTGAGTTCACGCTGCGGCTGGCGACGGTCGACACCTGCAACATCGATACCTGGCTGATCGACGACCTGATGTTCGACGACATCACGGACTTCCCGCGCATCGACACCATCGAGGCGTGGTCGTTCGCCAACGCGTCGCAGATCGCCCACCCCTTCCACGTGCACCTGGTGCAGTTCCAGGTGCTTGACCGCCAGGCGTTCCAACTCAACGGCAGCATCGTGGTTCCCAACGGGCCGCTGCTGCCGCCAGACCCGAGCGAACTGGACTGCTGGAAGGACACGGTGCAGTGCCCCCCGAACCTGATCACGCGGGTGATCGCCAAGTTCGAGGGATTCCCGGGCACGTACCCGATGCACTGCCATATTCTGGAGCACGAGGACCACGAGATGATGCGCCAGTTCACGGTGCTGTGCGACGAGCCGGGCATCTTGAACAGCCCCGGCAATCAGGCGATCCCCGAGGGCAACACCGCCGTGTTCGCCGTCAACGTCTCGGGTGATTCTCTGCAATACCAGTGGAAGAAGAACGGGAACAACGTCACCAACGGTCCCACGGCGTGGGGCTCGACGATCAGCGGCGCGACCACGGCAACGCTGACCATCCAGAACGCCCGCGACCCCGAGGACGAGGGTTCGTACACCTGCGCCATCACCAACCCCTGCGGCAACGGGCTGACGTCGCCCGCGGGGCTGTCGATCACGCCCCCGTTCTGTCCCGGCGACCTGAACAACGACGGTGCCGTCAACACCGCCGACCTGACGATTTTCCTCGGGCAGTTCGGCAACGCGGTGATCATCCCCGGCACCGGTGCCGACTTCAACGGCGATGGATTCGTGAACACGCCCGATCTCACGTTCTTCCTCGGGCGTTTCGGTCAGCCTTGCCCGTGAGAGATTTGCGACTCGACCACGCCCCGGCAACAGCCTCAAAGGATGTTGCCGGGGCGGTTTTTTCAGCAGTCCGTGGATAGAGCGGCAGTTCCCGAGCCAACTTGGCACCGAACGATCACAGATGCCCGCGAAGCGGGCCCACGCTCGTTGCCAGCGGCGGAGCCGCTGGTTCGTGGTGCCAATGATGTGCTCGCCCGTTTCACGGGCGCCATCCCATCACTTCACGTCTTCCAGCGGCTGCGCCGCTGGCAACCATCAATGACCCGCTTCGCGGGTCGAAGATAAGCAGTGGGAGTATCGCGGTGTTTGGATGAACGGACTTGCTAATCGTACGTCTGCCCATCGAACCTGATCCACCCGCCCTTGCGCCTGCCGCGCGGGTCGTGGTGGGTCCAGTGGACGGCGCCGCCGAGGTCGTTCCAGTCGAACTCGCCGCTGAACTCGACACGGTCGCCCTTCTCGGCGGGCACGCGCGGGGCAAGGTCGATGTTGTGCGAGAGCTTGATGACGGCGTCGTTGTCGAGGCGGACGAGAAATCGCTGGTGGCGTGAGCCGTCGTTGTCGTCGTCGAGCACTTTGATGATAACGCCGGCGCACTCGACCGTTACGTCGGAGCGCTGGTCGTCAATGGCGGACTTGATGATGTCGGCGCAGGGGGTGCCTGGGCGGTCGGTGTCTTTGCCGCGCGAAGCGGAAGAGGACTTCGGCGTTGGCAGGGGAGCGGGGGCCGACGCCGTGGGTGTGGTCGAAGGCGCGGTGCCGGTTGTCGGCTTCGACTGGCTTTGCTGCCACAGCGTAATGGCGACGACGATGATGGCGACGACGACGCCCACGGGCGTGGCTTTGCGGCGGAGATTCGCGGGGCGGCGCATGGGGGCATCGTAGAGACAATCGCCCCGCTCAAGGACGAGCCCACGCACCGATGCAGGGGAGACACTAGATCGGCGTCGTGCCACTGCTGGCTCCGCTTTGGGAGACAGCAGTGCAGGAAACCGTGGGTCTCGGAGCCCCCGCACTGATGTCGGCGAAGCCGCCGGCCATCAGTGGCACGCGAGCACGGAACACCCGAGCCGTCGGCACTATGATCGCCCGTGCCGAGCCTGCTGGCCCAGAGCGTGCAGAGTGTTGATGTCACGAAGATCCTCGTGGCGGTCGGCGTTCTGCTCGCGACGGTGCTGCTGCTGGCGGTCGTGCTCCTCAAGATGCGTCGCCGACTGCTCGCGGATGACGAGGCCGCGGGCATGCCGCTCACGCTGCACGACCTTCGGCAACTGCACGCCTCGGGCGCGATGTCTGATGAGGAGTTCGATCGTGCGAAAGCCGCGCTGATCGGCATGGCGGGCGGCGGGGCGCGGCGCGGCGCTCGGCCCGAATCGAGTTATCCATCCACCGAGAAACCACCGGAAACGGGCGGAAACCACGGGAAACCTGGCGGGCTGGCCTGAGCCGCGCGGTTATTTGCGCGTTCGGGTGTCACGCCGATGCGAGTTGGGGTTGTGACGATCGGGTGAACGTCCCCGAGAATGGTTCGGGTGTCCGATGTCGAGCCGACGCCGCCGGGTGACGATAGACTTTGCAAGTGATGCCGTTCGCCAGACCGGCTGAGTTCCTGTTACCGCGCTGCGGCGCACGAGAGGCTTCATGGCCAGACCGCGTCCCGAAGGCACCGACCCGATCCAGCCCGCCTCCATCATCGGCCCGGGGCCGATGAACGCGGCCCCGCCACCGATGGGCGGCGGCACCGGGTTCAACACCGGCGGCCCGGGTGGCCACGGCGGCAACGGCGGCGGAGGCAACTCCGGCGGCGGCGCGGGCGGCGGCTCGGGCAATGCCGGAGGCGGCTCGGGCGGTGGCGGCTCCGGCGGGTTCAAGGGCCGTAAGGTCACCACCTGCTCGTTCTGCGGCAAGACCTCGCGCGACGTCGGCCCGATGGTCGAGGGCCCCAGCGATGTCTACATCTGCTGCAACTGCACCGACTTGTGCCAGAACATCTTCAAGCAGGAACGCCGGCGCGTCTCCGCGGGCCGGGCCAACTTCGGGAACATCCCCTCGCCTCGGGCGGTCAAGGAGTTCCTCGATCAGTACATCATCGGGCAGACTTTCGCGAAGAAGGCGCTCTCGGTCTCGGTCCACAACCACTACAAGCGGCTGACGCAGGTGGAGAACGAGAACGCGCCCGTCGAACTCGACAAGTCGAACGTGCTGCTCATCGGGCCCACCGGCAGCGGCAAGACGCTGCTCGCCAAGACGCTCGCCCGCATCCTCAACGTGCCCTTCGCCATCGGCGACGCCACGACGCTCACCGAAGCGGGCTACGTCGGCGAGGACGTCGAGAATCTGCTCTTGAAGCTGCTGCAGAACGCCGACTTCGACCTCGAATCCGCCCAGCGCGGCATCATCTATATCGATGAGATCGACAAGATCGGCAAGACCAACCACAACGTCTCGATCACGCGTGACGTGTCGGGCGAGGGTGTGCAGCAGAGTCTGCTGAAGATGCTTGAGGGGACCATCGCCAACGTCCCGCCGCAGGGCGGACGGAAGCACCCCGAGCAGCAGTACATCCAGATGGACACGAGCAACATCCTGTTCATCTGCGGCGGGACGTTCGTGGGCCTGGAAGACATCATCCGGCGCCGCCTGGGCCAGAAGCGCATCGGCTTCGCGACGATGGAGGCACGCCACGACGAGGACGAGCGCGACGCCGAGGTGCTGTCGCAGGTGACGGCGGAGGACCTGGTCGAATACGGGATGATCCCCGAGCTGATGGGTCGTCTGCCGGTTCTGGCGCCGCTGATGCCGCTGACGCTCGAGGTGATGATCAGCGTGCTGACCGAGCCGAAGAACGCGCTGGTGCGGCAGTACCAGCACCTGTTCAGCCTCGAGGGCTGCAAGCTGACGGTGACGAAGGGCGCGATGGAAGAGATCTGCCGCAAGGCCCTGGCGCGGAAGACCGGCGCGCGGGCGCTGCGCAGCGTGACCGAAGAGCTGATGATGGACCTGATGTACCACCTGCCCGAGGTGGGCAACGACGGCTCCGAGTTCATCCTCGACCGCGACGCGATCTTGAACCCCAAGCCGCTCGAGCAGCTGCGTGCGAAGCGGAAGGAATCAGCGGCGTAGTCGGGACCGAAAGCCGCTCCTCTCACTCGATCAAACGCCAAGAGCCGTCGATCAGCGCGACCTCGCCGAGGCGTTTGAGCTGCTGTTGGCTCGTTCGCACGGCGTGCTTCCACTTCTTGCCGAAGCGTTCGCCATCGATCACGCGGTCGACGGTATCGTCGCACAGGTCCGGGTGGATCCGCTGGATCGCGGCGTGGAGATGCACGGTGGGCATCGGGCCGTGGGTGCCCAGCAGGTGCCTGATGGTCTGTGTGAACACGCGGTGGATTGGACCGCCCCGGAGTCGGGCGCGGATCAGGCTCTCGTCGGCGCTCGCAAGAGCGGCGGCCAACTTGGATCGGACCCTCGCGGACGCGCCGGTTTCCGCCGCCCGTGCGGCCTCGCGTGCCTGCTCGGCAGCGGCGACATAGTTCTCCAGCTCGCCGCGGGTCAACCACGAGCCGAGCGCGGAGAGCGAGAGCAGGTCTTTTTCGATCGAGCCGACGAGGCCGACGTCGCTGAGCATCAAGCCGTACTCGTGGTTCCGGCGCACGCCGCCGTCGGTCAGGTTGCCGGACGTGACGGCTGCTCGGGCTGCGTCCGCGATGTAGACCTTGGCGTGCAGCGATGGCAGGTGGAAGACGCCTTCGCAGCGCAGGCCGTCGGCGAGCTGAAGCGCCGCGCGAGGGTCTGTGGCACCCTGACACACTGCGCGGGGGTTGAGATTGGTCAGCACCGCCGTTGGTTGTTCGAGAGTCGGGAGCCCGCGCCGTGCCAACAACAGCGCCTTGACGGCTCCAACCGAGATGAAAGGGGAACAGATCAGCAGCCGGTTTCGCGCGCTCGAGATCAGCGCCGCAAACTGCGACTCCCACGGGCCCATCATCGTGCGGATCGGCGAGGCGGCGGGACTCATTCGGCGTCGTCTCCTGTGAGGCACTCGGATGCATCGAAGCTACGCCGCTCGCCTCGGGCTCGCAAG
Source organism: Phycisphaerales bacterium (assembly GCA_046154665.1). GTDB lineage: Bacteria > Planctomycetota > Phycisphaerae > Phycisphaerales > UBA1924 > JAFLCM01. The sequence goes on from JBJXFG010000046.1 coordinate 9,738, forward strand.
CTCGAAACGGGCCACGGCGTGCGTCTCATCCTTGCGAGCTCGAGCGCGTCAGTACTCAAGCACCCTCCGAGTCAGATTGGAAACGCCTAAGGCGGCGAGAGCCTCCGTGTCGATGAACGCACCGCGCTTCGGGCGGCGGACGCCCGCGAGTCCGCAGACTCGCACTCGGACCGTGCGGTGGGTCGTCTGGAAGTCGAAGTGGACGAGCGTGCGCAGGGTTGACGCGCCCACCGCCGACTTCAGTTCGGCGTGGGCGGCCCAGCCCTTTTCACGCTCGATCGTCGGCGGCTGCCACAGCCCGGCCCACATGCCCGTCGGCGGGCGCTGTTCGAGCAGCACGCGGCCGGCGCGGTCGCGACACAACGCGACGGTGTGGTACACATCGCGCGGCGGGCGGCGCGGCTTGGGGGCGGGGATGTCGTGCTGCAGGCCTCGACGTCGGGCTTCGCAGTGCGATTCCAGCGGGCACGCGGCGCAGCGGGGAGACTTGGGCGTGCAGACGGTCGCGCCGAGTTCCATGAGGCCCTCGGTCCACTCGGCGGGGTCGGTGGCGGTGCGAACCAGCTGCTCGGCGCGGTGCCATACGAGCGACTGGGCCTGCTTTGATGTGGGAGCGAGCGCCGCGCCTTCGAGGCGGAGGATGACGCGTTGGATGTTGCCGTCGACCGCTGGGGCGGGGCTGCGGTGAGCGATCGCGGCGATGGCACCGGCGGTGTAGCGACCGACGCCGGGCAGCGAGAGGAGATCATCGACGGCTCGCGGGACTTCGCCTCCGAAGCGCTCGACCACGGCGCGGGCGGCGGCGTGCAGGTTCCTTGCACGCCGGTAGTAGCCCAGGCCGGACCACAGGGCGAGCACGTCGTCGATCTCCGCCGCGGCGAGGGCGGCGACGGTCGGGAATCGCTGCATGAACGCGGCGAACTTCTCGACCACCCGTGAGACCTGCGTCTGCTGGAGCATCGTCTCGCTGACGAGCACGAGGTAGGGGTCGCGGGGCTGACCCGGCGCGGTTCGCCACGGAAGATCGCGGCGCGTGCCGGCGAACCAACGGGTGAGCGCGCGGGTGACGGCGCGGTCCTGCCTGGTGATCGCGGGCGCACGGTCCGTCGCGGAAACGGGCTTGGATCGCTTAGCCATCGCCGCCCTCGGAAGCCGACGGCGCCTGCGCGACGGCACGCTTGATCTTCGCCTTGAGCGACTTCCACTCCGCGTCGGGGCTCTTGTTCACGGTGAGCCACGCGCGGGTGATGAGCACGCCGGTGACGCCGTCGAGCGCGAACAGAGCCGCGGCGAGCGCGTGCACGCCCGCCTCCTCAGGCGTTCGGGCGCTGACGTTCGCCGCGCCGGGCGGCAGGGCCTCGCCCGCGAGCACGCACTTGACGGCGTTGGGGTTCGGGGTGGATTCGAAGCTGGCGATTTCGAGCGGCATCGGGGGTCAGGCTTTGGGGATGCGGATGGTGAAATCGGTACCCTGGCCCGGCGTGGATTCGACGTGGATGGACCCGCCGTGCTCTTCGATGAGGCGTTTGCTGGTGGCCAGGCCCAGGCCGCTGCCGCCGGACTTTGTCGTGAAATACGGCGTGAAGAGCCGCTCGCGGACCTCGATGGGGATGCCCGGCCCGGTGTCGATGACGTGGACTTCCCACGCGGGCTCGTCGTTGAGCGCGGCGGTGCCGGCACGCGCGTCGGCGCGGGGGCTGGAGGTGGAGCGGGCGGGCACCGCGCCGCGCGTGCGCAGGATGAGTTCCTTCGGGCGCGGCGGCTGCGGTTCATCGGATGACCCCGGCGCGGCGGTCGCCGGCCGGCCGTCCATCGCCTGCGTCGCGTTCAGCATGAGGTTCAGCAGCGCCTGCTTGAAGTGCGGCGGGTCGATCGGAGCGGTGAGCGGACCCGGCGCGAGTTCGGTGCGAAGCCGCACACCCTGCGACGCCGCCTGCGGCATGTAGAAGTCCGCAAGCTCTTCGACGACGGTGTTGAGATCGGTGGGACGCGGCTCGATGCGGAGGGCACCTGCGAACTTCAGGAAATCCTGCAGGATGTCACGCAGCCGCTCGACCTCGCGGCGCAGGGCGTCGATGCGGCGGCGCAGGCGGCCCTTCTCGCGGTCGTCGATCTCGAGCTCGCCGATGGATTCGCCGAGCAACTGGGCGTTGAGGCCGATGGTGGAGAGCGGGTTCTTGATCTCGTGGGCCAGGCCGCCGGTCATGGCGCCGATCTCGGCCATGCGCTGAGCGTCGCGGGCACGGCGTTCGGCCAGGCGGGCGCGGAGCGACTGGCGGCGCACGACGACACGGAGAGCGGGGTAGACCGCCGCGAGGGTGATGGCGATGCCGACGAGGACGCCGAGCCAGAGCATGGGGGCTAGGGTAGCGGCAGGCGGAGCGTTGCAGGCGCCCGCTACCAACTCGTGCTGCAAACGCAGACCCCGATGACCGCGTGTCACTTCGCCCTATGGAATCGCAGGCGCAAGTAACACCTTGGCGGCCTCGCGGTGCTCGTTGAGCCTTCGAGACAGGCCGTACATATCAGCCTGCGCTCGGAATGCCGGTTCGGGGCTCGTGGTCGGCTGGCTTCCGTTGATGCGATCCCTTAGCGCCGGGGAGAGTCCGGCCAGCACCGACTTGGCTCTCGCTTCGGTGATCACTCCGCGGCGCTGGCCCTCAACCACGATCGGCCAGCGCGCTTCTTCCGGCAGCGTGAGGATTTCCGCGAAGATCGACGCTATCGCGGGGGTATGCGGTTCTCCCGTCGTCGCGCTCTCCCATGGCTCGCCACGTCGTAGCCGCGGGGCAAAGTCTTCATTGATCGCGCGTTCGAGCCGAATCAATCGGGGATAGCCCAGTGCGGAAAAGTCCGTTATGTCGCCGAACGCCTGCTCGAAGGTTATGCACGGCCACCCCGGGTCGCATCGGAGATCAACGCCGAACCACTGGCGATAAAGCGCCACCACATGCTTCGCTATGGGCACCGGCCCAGTCCCGTCCGCATCAAGCAGACGCACTTCGCCCGTCACCGGTCCAATGATCGCGCCTGTCGTCAAGACCCGCAGGCCGACCAGCGAGGAGTTCAGCAGTGCTGAACACTGTGCGATCCGATTGACATCGCCGCGCAAGTCGATTATATGCAGGGCGACTGCAATGGTCGGTCCATCATTAGAATTTAGCCAGCCATCGATCTGCGTTCCGTTCGCACTCTCGAAGGTAGTCCATGCTTCCCGCGCGGACTCCGGCCAGTTTTCCAGCATGTCCATTCTCGATTCAGGCCGCCCCAAAGCTGCCTGCAACTCCGCCTCTGGAATCGGCGCGCCCGCGGCTTGTCCCGCTCCGAATCCGGAGGCCGCCAAGATTGCCGATAAAATGAACGGACTTCCGACCAACAGCATGCCACGTTGAAGTCGCCGCTGCGGCTCTTCGGCGAGCAGCAGGCTCTGGGCCACCGCTGTGATGATGCGCGGTCCGCCCGAGCCCCCCACCGCGGTCTCGACTCGGCCTTCCGCGTCGAGCACGATGGTCGGCGTCATGCTGCTGAGCGGGCACTTGCCGGTGGCCGGCGCGTTGCGGTCGGACTGGATGAGCCCGAAGGCGTTCGGCTCGCCGGGGCGGGTCTGGAAGTCGTCCATCTGGTTGTTGAGGAAGAAACCGTACTCGGTGACGAGGATGCGCGAGCCGTAGGCGAGGTTGATCGTTTCGGTGCAACTGACGGCGTTGCCCCAACGGTCGACGGCGCTGAGGTGCGAGGTGCCGTGGTCGTCGGGCGCGTCGGCGGCTTCGGAGAGCAGGTCGGGGAGCGGATCTAGGTCTTTATATGTATTGATGTGGAGCTCGCGCCCCGGCTTCATACTTGCGGCCTTGCGATCCAGGCGGGCTTCGTCGAGCAACCGCGCCGTCGGATCGGCGGGCATGAAGGCGGGGTCGCCGAGGTAGAGAGCGCGGTCGGCGAAGGCGTGCTTCATGGCCTCGGCGAGGGCGTGGATGTAGGCGGGGCCGTACACGGGTTCGGGGGCGGGCTGGCCTTCTTTCCAGCGTTGGAAGGGCTCGAGTCGCGACTCGGCGCCTTCGAGGGCGTGGGACCAGGTGCCGCGGGTGCGCTCCATCAGCGCGAGGGTTTGGATGAGCGTCATGCCGCCGCTGGAGGGCAGCGGCATGGTGAGGATGGTCTTGCCCCGCCACGAGGCGGTGAGCGGCGTTGCCTCGCGCGGGCTGACGCTGGCGAGGTCGTTCAGGGTGAGGGCGGGCGTTCCCTCGGGGGCGTGGCGCTGCGCCGCGTTCACCATCGCCTGCGCCACCGGTCCCTTGTAGAAGCCGTCGACGCCGAAACGGGCGATGGCTTCGAGCGCCTCGGCCTGGGCCAGGTTGAATGCGCGCTGCGGCGGCACCCTGTCCGGGTTGAGGACGATGACACCCTCTTCGCGCGGAACGGGGGTCGGGATGAACGTCTCGCGCGCCGCGCGACCTTCGAGACGCGGTCGGTCGGGGCGCTCGTCGAGGAACTTCTCAAGAACGCGTGCCTGCCGCCGCGTGTGCGCGTCAACGATGTAGCCGTTGCGAGCAAGCCGGATCGCCGGGGCCAGCACGGCGGCGCGGTCGAGCATGCCGTACTTTTCATGCGCGTGCAGCAGACCCGCGACGGTGCCGGGGACGGCAACGCCGGCGCCGCTCCAACGGCTCGCGTCGGCGGGGAGATCGACAAACATGCGGGGCGACGCCGACGCCGGGGCGCGCTCGCGATAATCAATGACGATGTTGCGGGGTGTGGCGGGTTCCGCGCCGGCAGCGCCGCCTCGGCGCGGGCCGCCCGCGAGGTGGATGACCATGAATCCGCCCCCGCCGATGCCGCAGGATTCGGGGCGCACCACCGAGAGCGCGAACGATGCGGCGACGGCGGCATCCACGGCGTTGCCGCCCTGTGCCAGGACCTCGGCCCCCGCCTGCGACGCTTCGGGGTGATCCGCGGCAGCGGCTTCGTGCACGAAGCGTGAGGCCAAATCAGCATCGAGCCGGTCTCTCACGATCTCGCCGCGGAATCGCTCTTCGATGCGCTCGCGAGGATGGACGAAGTTGCAGCCGGCGATCGCGGCGACGAGGACCAAGAGCACGAACACGGCGTGGCAAGGAAGCAGCGAAATGAGTCGGCGCAGCGAGGAGGGCGTGCCCATGCCGGGATTGTTGGCGCGAGCGCGCGGGGTCGAGTTTCCGACGATTCAACCACGAGCCCGAAGCGCGAGCGACGGGGGCGTTCGCTTCACGACCCCGCGCGATCAAGGTTGGCCCCGCTGGCGCTCCTCGAACAAGCGCTGAACTTCCGCAATCATCGCTGGACGTGGTCGAGCATGGTCGAGGATCGCCAGTTTGGAGTTCTTCAACCCCTTCGCTCGGGCTCGGGGCTCGTTTCTCGGCTCACACACGCCGATCCAGCAATCGATACTGAATCGCCTCGGCGACATGGGCCAGCTCCAGCCCCTTGGCGCCTTCCAGGTCTGCGATGGTCCGGGCCACGCGCCGAACCTTGTCGTAGGCACGCGCGCTCAGGCCCAGCTCGGTGATGGCCTGGCCGAGGGTTTCGCGGGCCTCGTCGGTCATTGGCGCGAGTTCGTCGAGTTGGCGGCCCCGGAGCCGCGCGTTGACCTGTTCGCCCTGGCGGGCGCGCTGCACGGCGCGGGCGCGCGAGACCGCCTCGCGCATCGCCGCGCTCGACGTGCCCGGCGCGGCGTCGCGGGCCGCGAGCTGCTTCCACGGCACCGCCGGTGCTTCGACGTGGATGTCGATGCGGTCGATGAGCGGGCGCGACACGCGAGAGAGGTAGCGGTCCATCTCGCGCCGCCCGGCTTCGTCGCGCGGCATGTCGCCCTTCGAGGTCGGGTTCATCGCCGCCACGAGCATGAACGATGCGGGGAACTTCACGGCGGAGTGGGCGCGGGCGATGCTGACCTCGCCGTCTTCGAGCGGTTGGCGGAGGGTGTCGAGGACGGCGCGGGGGAACTCGGGGAGTTCGTCGAGGAAGAGGATGCCGCGGTGGGCCAGCGAGATTTCGCCGGGCTTGGGGATCATCCCGCCGCCGATGACGGCGACGGCGCTGGCGGTGTGGTGTGGGGTGCGGACGGGTCGGACGGTGACGAGGCCGGAGTGGTTCGCGTCGCCGCCCCCGGCGCTGGCGCTGCCCCCACCCCCGCCCCCTGCGGGCACGCTCTTGCCGACGGCGCTGTAGATGCGTGTGACTTCCAGAGCCTCTTGCGGCGACATCGGCGGCAAGATGCCCGGCAGCGCCTTGGCCATCATCGTCTTGCCGGTGCCCGCCGGCCCGAGCATGAGAGGGTTGTGACCTTCTGACCGCCACGGTGAGTTTGGCCCGTGGGGGCGTCGGCCGCGGCTGGGGGGTTGGCCCCGTCCCGTTCGCCGGTGGCCCCACGGGGCGACGTGGCGGGCGGTAGGGCGAGTTGGAACGAGACGCTCTGGACGCCCCAGCGCGGCCCGGTCGCGGCCCCGAACCCCCCGCGCTCTCCTCGTTGCTGGACGGCTCCGGTGGCGCAGGCGACCACGTCCACGCGTCGGACGATGGCCCGCAGGATGGCCGACTTCTGCTGCGTGGTCAGCCTCGTCTTCCCCGCGAGGAGGGTCTGGACCGCGTGGACCACCCGTCGGGCGTGGGTGCCGTCGAACACTACCGCCTTGGCCCGCTGCTCGGCGAGGTCGGCTTGCAGGCGCTCGATGGCCGAACGGGTCTCGGCGGACTTCGCCATGAAGTGGTCCCGGTCAATCTCCCCGTCGGCGCGCATCTCGACCAGCCGCTCGAGGCGGCGCTTGGTCTTGCCGACTTGGTCCTCGAGGTAGGCGATCTCAAGACGAACGACCTCCTGCTGGCCGGGGTCGCTGGCCCGTTCGAGCAGCCCCTCGACGAACTCGGGGGTGGTGGCGAGCGAGACGAACGCGTCCCACACCGCGTCGTCGGTTAGCCCGGCCTGAAGCCACGGGCTGCCGTGCGTGCCCCGCGCTGCCCGGTAGTACGCGGTGCCCTTGTTCCAGTCGCCGGCGAACTTGGAGCCGTCCACGAAGAGCAGCCCGGTCAGCATCCGCGGGACCAACGCGCGGGGGAGGCGCTGCCGCCCGTGGACCGCGTCCCACGTCGCCCGGTCGATGATGGCCTCGTGGGCGTCCGGGACGATGACCGCCGTGGCGTTGTCGTGCCGGAGGCGGAAGTTCCGCGAACCCTTCTCGGCGACCCAGACCCCTGCGCAGGACACGCCGATGTACGCGCGGTTCTTGAGGATGTTGCGGACGGTGGTCTTCCCCCAGCGAACCCCGCGCGGGGAGGCGATCCCCGCTTGGTTGAGGTCGCGGACGATCCGGTTGATGCCCAGCCCCCGAGCCGCGAGGTCGAAGATCTTGCGGACGACCACCGCCTCCTCGGGGACGACCGTCAGCGTGCCCCGGCCGGGCGCTCCGGGTGGCGCGTTGCGGTACCCCAGCGGCGCGGGGCCGCCGGTTTTCAGGCCCCGACGTGCCTTCTCGCGCTTGCCCCGGACGAGGCGCTCTTTGATCCGCCTGCTCTCGGCGCGGTCAACCGCCGATTGGATGTCGAGCATGAACGAGTCGTCCAGGTTCGCCAGGCTCCGCACCACGCCGCCAACGATCACCTTCACGTTCCGCTCTTCCAGTTCCCTGAAGAGCATCGCGACTTCGAGCTTGTCGCCGCGAGTGAGACGCGATTGTTCGTGGACGTAGACCGCGTCCGGCGATTCCTCTCGGATGCACGCGAGAACCTGCTGCAACACCCTCCGGTCCGAAGCCGCCTGCGTGGCCGACTCGTGGCCCTTGAACTCGGCGACGGTCTTCCACCCGTTCTTCGTGGCGTGCTCGTGGTACATCCGCTGCTGCGATTCGAGCGACGAGCCCTCTTCGGCCTGCTTTTCGGTGGAGACCCTGAATAGCGCAACGACCCGCATGATCACACCTCCCGCGCCGAAGTCGGGCGCGACGGGGCCATCACTACGGACATCTCGCCGCAGGGATCAAGGGGCTTGCGGGCGGTACCGGGGGGCTTCAGGACCTCGGTCGCGGGGTTGCCCTGCCATCTCGTGACGATGTCGATGACCGCGCCGCAGTCCCCGGCGCGGGCGGCGCGGAGCAGTTCGGACTTGATGGCGGTATCGGCCGCTTCGACCTCGGCGGCGGCGGACAGGACGGCGCGGGCGAAGCCGTCGGTCGGCATGAATGAAGGAACCGGGACGTTGGTCATTGCGCCGGCCCTCCGGTCTGCGCGCCGGTCCCACCAGCGCCGTTGGGCAGCGCGAAGGGGATGAGCAGCCGCCATTTGGCCGCGCCCTTTCCCGCAAGGCCCGGCCTGCCCCGGTCCACGCATTCAAGAATGCCAGCCCTAACCAGATCCATGTGCAGCCAGCGGTGGACGTCCTTGGGGTCGCACTCCCTGCCCTCGGAGACGAGCGCCCTGGCCACCTCATGGCACGAGAGCGGGAACGGGTCGCTGCGCAGGGCGCTCGCGGCGACGACAATGGGGACCAGCCGCCGGGCCGACAGGCTGCGCACGCGCTTGGCCTCCTCCGGCACCGGGACCATCTTGGCGAACTCGAAGACCGCCTCGATGGTGCCTGAGCTCAGGGGCACCAGCGCCATGTCCCAGGCCCGCACGAACTTGTCCTGAGCGAACTCGTAGTCCTGGTTGGAGATGGAGGGCCGGGCCCGCTCGAACCACCTCTCGAAGACGTCTTCGGCCCCGCTGAAGTCCATTCCCACGTTCAGCTTGAGGCCCCGCGCCAGCGCCAGCGTCGCCGAATCATGCTCGCCCGGCCCCGTCGGCAGGGTCCGCTCGATGACGTGCTCAAGCGTCAGGGGAATGCCACAGGGAAGACAGGGTCTATAGGGAAGACAGGGAGTATTGGGACGACGGGGAGGACTGGGTTGGGCAGGGAAGACAGGCGTCGCCCCCACACCAACGTCAGTCGCGACGAAATCGGCATTGTGAACATCGCTCGCTGGAGTGAGCGCGTGTTCGGGGGGCGACGGCCTGTGAGCGCCTGTCCGCCCTGTCTGCCCTGTCTGCCCCATGTTCCCCGGACGCGCAGCGTCCCCCATGACGAGCGCCAGCCACCCCTGTGGCAGCGCCGCGAGCGGAACGTCGGCGATGTGGCTGGACAGTTCCCACATGTAGATGCGACCGCTGGCGTGGAGGGAACCCGCGCCGACGACGTAGCCGTTGTTCCCGTCGGCCTTGAGGTCGACGCCAGGGCCGAACGCGTCGGACCGGGACTTGAGCGTGACGCCGGGGTGGATGAAGTACAGGTGGCGGCCGCCGCCCCCCGTGAGAACCTCAGGAGTGTGGGGAAGCGGCCCCTGGCGGGCCTCGAGCTCGTTCATCGTGTCGCCGCCGCCGTTGCGCGGGTCAATGTCGATGACGATGATGCCGGCGCGCTCGCCGGTGAGGACCGCGACGTTTGCGTCGGGCCACCTGCGCCACCACCGCTCGATGACGGCGGGGGACTTGGTGGCTTCCTGGCAGTAGCCCTTGATCCTGGGGTGCTTGCCGGTGTCGTTGCCGCAGTCGGGGCCGCGGTCGCAGGAGCAGCCGACGAGCCGCCCGGTTTCGAAGACGGGGGAGTGCAGGGGGAAGACGAGGAGGCCGCATGCGGCGAGATCGAGGGCGATGTTGAGACTGTCTCCGCAGGGCATACCCCCATCCCCGCGCCCCTTCAGGCCATGCCATTGTGGTGGGGCAACTTCTGAGACGCGATCAACTGGGTTTGTCACGCCGCGTCCCCCCTTCGCCGCGGATCCACCAGCAGCGGGGCCGTGGCGGTTCTCGCTTTCCCTGTTGCAAACTGTGTGGGAGAAGTGGGGAAGAACGAGGTCGCGCCTTGATTCAGGCGCGGGGCTTGATGTACGTTCACGCCGGGTTGCGAAGCCCACTTTTCTCTGACGTCTTCCCCCGCTCGAACGGGGGAAGCGTCGTTTTTGGTGGGAACGTCTCGCGGGGGATCGGTCTTCGGCGTCCAGCGGCGTTCATCGTGCTTCCCGAATCGGGTGGGCGTCATCAGCGCGTCCCCCCTTCCTCAACGAAACGCGCGAGGCTCGCGGCACTCACGAGTGTGCGCCGACGTACCTTCACCCGAGTGAGGTTCGCTTCCGCGAGCAACCTCCAAACGGCGCGCTCGCTCACGCTGAGTTGCTGCGCCGTAGCGGGCACGCTGAGAGCGAGTTGAGATTCAGACTCGGGTCGTTCCGTGCGGGCGGTACCTTCCGTGGCATTCCGCGTTAACATGCGGGGGTCTCCTGCCCCGCGTCTCCGCCCCATACTGATGGGGCGATTCAGACGAGCGGGGCTCCGACCGGGAGCGACCCCAACGGGCGGGGTCAGACCGTTCCCGGCATACAAGGGCTATGTTGACCCCCAAAGCCCACCGCGTGGGTCCACAGTCAGATGATCCACAGGTTTCCCCCTTTTTCGAGTCGCACCTTCAAGATTCCTGTGGATCACAAGTTGGTAGTTTGCTGTCAACGTCCCGGCTCGGAGAGGTGACCACTTGTCTGAGATACCCCACAAACTTCAACGTAGGCTCGGCGAAGACTCGGTGGTGTTTGCGTGCCCCCCCGTGCTTCCGGGAGTTCCGGCTCGCCCGAGCCTTCCCCTCGGGCGTCCTCGGCCCCGTGGAGCGTGCCCACGGCTTCACCAGCTGGGCGTTGGCCCGCAGGGATGCCAAGCCCTCGGGCGACAGCCGGTAACGCCTCGGCGGTTTCGGGGTCGGGGTCGGGGGTTGGGCATTCGATTCACCACGCCCTCTCCCGCATAACCCGAATCACCGCCGTCGGAGCAATGTGGTCCAGGTACCGCGCCGTCGTATCAATCGACGCGTGCCCGAGCTGCCGGGAGATGATCCCGATGTCCACGCCCTCCTCCCGCAGCTGCGACGCGTGGGTGTGCCGCAGCCCGTGGGCGTGGACGCGCTTGGCGATCCCGGCGCGGCGGGCGATCCGCTTGAGCATGTTCCGGGCGTAGCCGGATTTGATCGCCTCGGTGCCCCCAGGCAGGGCGCAGAAGAGGGGAGCGGACGCCCCCACCCTCAACGCTTCGCGCACGGCGGCCCACGTTGCGACCACGGCGGCCCCGCCGGGGTCGATCCCCACCACGCGGGTCTTGCCCCCCTTGCCGTTGAGGACGCGCACGGTCCCGGCGTGAAGGTCCACGTCTTTGGGCGAGAGCGCCAGCGCCTCGGAGACGCGCAGGCCGGTCCGGTACATCAGCGCCAGGAGCGCCCGGTTGCGGTCGCCGCGCGGGCCTTCGCCGCAGGCGTCCATGAGAAGCCGCACCTCGGCGTCGGTGAGGACCTCGGGCGGGTAGCGGCGGGGTCGGCGGCGTTTGGGGGCGGTGGCCACGCCACTGGGTTACCAGCAGCGGCTACCGGATGGGAAGGGGGAGGATCGCTTTGGGGACAAAGCGCGCCACCCTCGCAGCTCTCGGGCGTGCGCCGCCATGCAGCTCGCAAACTTCGTCACGGGCAGACGCTGCCGAATCGTCCGAGGAAGAACACGAGGTCGGGCGTGTTGACCACGCCGTCGCCGTTGAAGTCGGCGCGTGCGGCGGGCGAGCCGGGGGTCGCGGTCTGGCCAAACCGGCCGAGGAAGAAGACGAGATCCGCTGTATCAACCACGCCGTTGGTGTTGAAATCGGCGCGGCACGCCGGTGGCGGGGGTGGCGGCGGTGCGGGGTTGGGATTGATCTGCCCGGTCAGGACATTGTTGTCCTCGTCGAACTCGGTAACGAGATTGCCCGGATCGACCACGGCGGTGACCAGTCGCGGGCCGCTCCCGCGGAAGTCCCCGATCCCTTCCCACAGATACGGCGCATCGTGGAACGCCCCCGGCGCGAGCACGGGGACATCGAGCGTCGCGATAATGGGGCCTGTGGCGTCGCCGTCGCGCAGCACGACCTGGGTGGCCGCGCCGGTGCTCCGGCTGCCCGCGTTGTACACGCGTGGCACAAGCATCCAGTTGCTCGGGCCCACTTGCTCGGTCGCCATCGACAGCACCACGGCGTCGTTCTGGCCTACCAGCACTGTCGCGGAGTTGTTCGCCGTCGGCTCGCCCGCGATCGCCGGCGAATACGACGTAGTCACCTGGAACGACGATTGCACCGTGTACGGCGGAACGGTCCACGGCGTCTCGAACACAAGCGACTTCGAGCCCGGCAGTGTCAGGCCCGTCCCCAGCGTCGCCAAGACGGTGCCGTTGAGCCGCAGGACTACCGTGAGATTGCGGAACGCCCGATCCCCTTCGTTCCGCACCGTCGTGCGGATCGTCACCTGGTCGCCCGGTACCGGGTTGGGCGGGTCGAACACGATGTCGGCGGGCGTCACCACCAAGTCCGCCAGCCGCGTGTAGACCGACGTGTACAGGTCGGTGTTGCCGCGCTTCGGCATGTCCAGCACGACGGTCTGTCCCCCCACGTTGATGGGGTACGGCTGCGTGGTGATCGCCGTCTTGTTATACGCCAGAAACAGGTCGCCCGTGGAGAGGCATGCCACGGCGGGCATGGTCTCCATCGGTGCGTCCTGCGTCAGAGCGCGCGGCTTGGACCAAGCGTCCGCCGCCGACTCGTAGAACGCCGCGTACAGGTCCGCGGCGTGCCCTTCTGTGCCGTCCTGCCACACGATCGCCACGTCGGGCGACGCGGCCGAAGTCGTCGCCATCGCGATGCTCGCCCCGCTGCCCGAGGTGCTGTCGAAGTCGATCGCCGTCCGCGGGGCCGAGAGGTTCCCGAAGGCGTCGACGATGTCGCCGTCGCGAGTCCACACGAACCCGAACGCACCGCGCGTCGCGTTCCAGTAAACCGCGGGCGCGCTGTCCGGCACCGTGTTCGCCGTCGCCTGCAACGGCGCGCCCCACACGCCGGCGTTCCGCTCGACGGTGAACAGCTCGCGGTCGGCGTCGGTCAACACGTCGGCGTCGGTGTCGCCGCTGTAGACGACCATCGTCCGCGCCGAAGTGGCATGGGCCAGATCAGTGCGGAACACCGAGGGCACGCCCGCCGCGACCACGCCCGGCGCGCCCCACGTGCCGCCGGAATAGATTGAGGCCGAGATCGACGAAGGCTCCGCCAGCGAACCGATCTCGTGCCCCGTCGGGTTGCTCGTCCAGCACGCCGCGGCGGTCCCGTCGGTGGCTGCGGACACCCTCGGGCTGTGGTCCATCACCAGGTTGTCGGTCAGCCGTTGCGATGCCCCCCACGTCCGCGTCGAAGCGGTGAAGAGCGCCGTGCTGATCTCTGTCTTCGACTTGTACTCGGCGTACTTGGCTTCCACCTGCGCCGGGTCGAGGGGATTGACCGGCTCGGCGATCACCTCGCGCACATCCTGCCACACGCACAGCACGTTCCCGTTGGAGAGGCGGGCCAGCCGCGGCTTGCCGTCCGCCGTGCCGTCGTTGGCCACGTTCGCCGGCGCGCTCCATGTCTGCGTCGAGGCGGTGAAGTACGACCAGACGAGTTTGGTGCGGTTGATCGGCGACCGGGCCGGGTCGTCCTGCTGCCACACCATCAGCCGGTCGTTGTTGGTAAAGACCACCACCGCCGGGGCGGACTCGTTGAACACGTTCAACTGGAACGGCGTCTCGACGCCTCCGGCCCGCTCGACCGGCTCGATCTCCCGCGCCACGAACTGGTTGCCCCCGCCGGGGGCGGAGAGGTAGTCGCGCCCCACCAGCGACATGGTCCCGCTCATCGGCTGCGCCAGCGCCCCGCTATAAGTCTGCGCGTTCAACAAGGACCACGAGTATTCGCCGATCGGGGACTCCTGCTTGAACGACATGAATTGATAGCCTATCGCCGCCGCGCCGTAGACCGCCGCGCTTTGAAGCACCGGATTCCTCATGGGCTCCAGTCGCATCTTCACGCCGAGAGACCCTTGGATGTAGAGATTGGCGATATCAACCAGTCCGACCGCGCCCGTCATCGTAAAGCGTGCCAGCGGATCGCAATTGATGACTCCCGCGGAGACTACGTCGAAATCATCCTCGATCCCGGTAATCGAGGCATTGATCGTAACGCCGATATCCCCCTTGGCTTGCCAGAAAAACGGGATCGGCACCGGGCCGACGATCACGACCTGCTGCTTTGGTATGGCGGGGAAACTCGCGCTGAACCCAACCTGTGCTCTCAGCGTCCCCCCGGTCGACCAGTTGTCGGGATGCTCCCGGAAGTTCCACGCCGCGCCCCCGCCCAAGCCTGCGTTGAACGCAAACCCACCGAGTTTGAGCGGACCGGCGCCGGAAGTATCCGGGCGAATCGTGTTCTCAGCGCCCACAACCCCCACGGCGTCGGCTGTGCCGTCCCCTTTGATCGTGGCGCTCCACTGGCTGCTGAACCCGAGCTTGCTCTCCATCGATCCCACGACAGGGATCGTGCTGGGAATCGCCCCGGCGTCGACGCCTTCGGACCTCACTTTGACAGACAGATTGGGCGTGCGGTACGTCGGCGTCTGCACGTTGCCAAATTGCACAAAGGCATCAGGAAACTCGCGCAGCCCCGGCGGGAACGGCAGCACCTTCATGTTCACGTCGTACGGCTCCGAGTTCGGGGCACCCTGTTCATCCGGTATCGCAATCACCTGAAGCGTCCCGAACGGACCGAAGTCCTCCTCCATGTTGAACTCGCGCTCGAAATAGGTGAGCGACGCGTCCGTCGGGATCCCGGCAAAGGTCCCCCGCGGCGTCACGAACGCCACTTCACCGGGGGGATTGCCCTCGCCCCATTCGATCCTGGCCCGGAATGTCTCGTCGAAACCTGTTCCCTCGGGAACCACATAGTCTGGGTGGAAGTAGTACCCCCGCCGCTCCGGCGAGCAGTACTTCCCCGAAACCTCGATCACCTTCGGGAACTCGTTGCCCTTGGGGTGCAGCTGCGCCGTGACCCACGGCGTGGACTTGGGCTTCACCGTCACGTCGTACTCGCGCTCGTGGTGCGTTTCCGGGTCCGCCGACGCCATCCGCAGGTCGTAGTCGCCGTCGGGCATGTCGTCGAACTCGAACTTTCCTTCGGCGTCGGACTGGACGGTGGTGCGCCCACTCAGCGCCGCAGGCGGGTTCAGGATGGTCACAGTCGCCGCGGCGAGGGGCTGGCCGGTCATGGAGTCGGTGACACGGCCGCGGAGTTTGCCGTCGAGTCCCAGGTCAACTCGCATCCGGAAAACGTGACGATTGGCACCTGTTCCGAAGACGCCTACAAACGTCTGAAGATCGGAGGAGACGCGAAGAACGCTCGCGTCGACTGGCAATGAGTAATTCTGCAGGTTCATATAATAGGACAGCGGCACAACAGCCCGCGCCTCAGACCAGAATACAAAACTATTCAGATCAATCGTGGAGCCTTTCAAAATGAGATTGCCATCGATGGTGCATTGCAAAAAATTACCCCCAGAAGAAGGCAGCCCCGGCCGGAACACCGACAGCCCGGTTCCCTGCTGCCACCGCACCAAAGCCGGACCGAGAGGCGATGTCTCAACTGATGTGAAAATAATATCCCCAGAGTGGTTAAGTGGCCCAGAACCTGAAATTTGCGCAACCAGCGATCCATCAGGAAGGGCACTTCCTAATGGCACAGGCAACTCTGCAGGTACGCCATTGACCCATCTCATTAGAACGCCCTGCCCGGCTCCCATCACGGTAGACCCGTCGCCGCTCATGACGCCGAGGGAAAGGGTATCTGCCCAATTGGCGTTGTTACAAAACTGATCTCCCGCGAACGGGAGTCGAATCCACTGACCAGCCGGATTGCGATACAGTCTATAGTGTCGCCCCGCATTCGGTCCAGGAAAACTGTGATATGCGAAGCACCCATTAAAGGCGATCAGGGCATCGCCGTTTTCGCTTGATACCATGTTAAAGTAAGGACTAGCAGGGACTGGCATTTGACTATACGGCGCACAGCAAAATCCAGGCGGTGTGACGGATTCGATAGTATCAGGGTCGAATCGGTGCCGTTGCATATTAAAATCCGAATAATAAAATGGACCAGGAGTAATAATGAATACTCGACGCGTTGCAAAGTATATCGTCCGTCCATCCTGAGATGGCCGCGTCATGTATCCGGGTACAGCGGAATCTGAATATGCGACACGCAGCGTGAAGGCGCCGAGTGGGTCCCACGTCCACAAACTGCCTCCAGCGTCACGCAACATGACCCGAAGCGTGTCCGCGGAAGCGCTGTGAACCGTGGAGCCGGGCGCAGTGCCGGGCGGGTCCGGCAGCGGGAACACCTCCAACTGCCGCCCTTCCGCAGGCCGCGCCACCGCCGCCAGCACGATCATTAGAACGAAAAGTCGCCGCAGAAACGTCATCATCCGCGTTCGCCCGAGAACGCGCGCCCCGCGCCCCAGCCCCGCCCGCTCGCCCTGACCCACCCGGTCGAACCCATCACAACAGTCGAAGCACGTCACCACAGGTCACGCTCCCTTCGTTCATGCACTCACGCCCAACCGGTCACCCGCAGTTTCGCTGCATCGCTCCGGCAGGTGTCGATCCTGTCAGACTACCGGCCCATCCCCCGTTCTTGGACAAACTTCTTCAAAGACCGGCGTTCTTTATTGACCATTCGGACCCTGTTCGGTAGGCTGGCCCGATGCCCGCCGACGCCCCAACGAGCACCACGCTGCTCCGCACGGTCCGCAACGGCGACGACCGGGCCGCGTGGGACCGCTTCGACACCGCCTACCGCGAGATGCTGCTGCGTTTCTGCCGCTCGCGCGGCGTGCAGCACGCCGATGCCGAGGATGTGATCCAGCGGGTGTTCTTCAAGCTGGTGGGCGGGCTCAAGGCGTTCGAGTATCAGCCGGGCAGGGGACGCTTTCGGGACTATCTCTTCAAATGCGTGCGTTCGGCGATGATTGATCTCAAAGTGTGTCCAAGTATGCGCGCCGGGCAGGTAAGCCATGCGGAAGAGGCCGCCGCGGGCGACGCGGAACTCGAGGCCTCGTGGGAACGTGAATGGGTGGACCACCACTACCGCACGGCGCTGGTGTCGCTCCGCGCCCACGCCCAGGAACAGAGTGTGGCGGTGCTGGAGATGGCGTTGGGCGGGCGGTCGGTGCCCGAAATCGCCGCCGATCTCGGGATGAGCGAGGCCGCGGTGTACAAGGCCCAGCAGCGGATGAAGGATCGACTGCGCGAGATCATCGCTCAGCAGGTGCGGCGTGAGGACGGACTGGATGACTGAGTCGATGAACAACGGCGAGGCGGGAACCACGGCGGGCAGGGCCACCGACACGCTCGCGTCCGCGACGCCGTTTCCCGACCCGGCGCTGGACGAACTCTTCGGTTTCGCTTCTCCGGCGGACCAGTGGGTGGAGCGGGCGCGCCGGGCCGAGACGCCGACGCCGCCTTTGGGCCGACTGGGGGGTTATGAACTGCGAGACCAGATCGGACGCGGCGGCCAAGGCGTGGTGTACCGGGCCATCCAGCCGGGAACGGGGCGGACCGTCGCGCTCAAGGTGCTCAACATGGCGCCGGTGCTGGACGGTGCCGAGAACTCGGCGTTCTCCCGCGAGGTCGGGGCTCTGACCAGGCTGGACCATCCGAACGTGGTGCGCGTCTTCGCTGCCGAGGTGATCGAGGGGCACCCAACGCTCGTCATGGAATGGGTCGAGGGCGACACCATCGACCGCTGGGCCGACCGTGTGATGGCGGCCCCCGTGCGGGACACGAACGCTGTGCTGGCGGCGTTCGCTGCGGCGTGCGACGGCGTTTCGCACGCCCACCAGCGCGGTGTCATCCACCGCGACCTCAAGCCGTCCAACATCGTCGTCTCTCGCACTGGTGTCGCGCGTGTGCTGGACTTCGGCGTGGCCCGTCTGCTCGACCGTGGTGAGCCGATCGGCCCGGCGATCTCTGTGACCGCTGGCTTCATGGGCACGCCGCAGTATGCCGCCCCCGAGCAGCTCGAGGCCACGCCCGACGGCATCGACACCCGCGCCGATGTGTTCGCGCTGGGGGCGGTTCTGTACCGTCTCCTCACCGGGCTCGACCGAATCGCGTGTGACGCCCCGCTGCGTGATCTCATCGAGGCCGGACGATCGGGAGCGGTACGACGCCCGTCGTCGGTCCGCCCGCACCTCGGCAAAGAGCTGGATTGGATCGTGCTGCGAGCGCTTGCTCCGGAACGCGAACGCCGCTATCAAACGGTTGATGCGCTGGCGACGGATGTCAGACGCTTCCTCGAAGGGCGGCCGGTGGAGGCCCATCCACCGACGACCGGCTACCTCATCGGGAAGTCCTTCAGGCGGCACCGGCTGGCGTGGCTCGGCACCATCGGTTTTGTTGTTGTGCTTGCTTCGTCGGCCCTCGTGATGGCCCGGCTCTATGCGAGCGCCGAGCATGCCCGCCGTGAAGCCGAAGCGGCGCTCGGCCGCGAGAGCCTTCAGCAGCTTGAAACCAAGAAGCAGGAAGAGATCGCCAAGCGAGAGGCGGCCACTCAGGCCGACCTGAGCCGCTTCATGACCGATCTCCTGATGAACGCGGACCGCAGCTCGCAGGGCGGTAAGGCGGACATCACCATCAAAGAAGCCGTACTCCGGGCCGCCAAACGCCTCGATGATGGTTCGCAGCGGTATGACCCACTCGTTGAAGCAACCGTTCGAAAGACCGTGGGCGATCTTTTCATGGCCTTCGGAGACGCGGCGAGCGCCATCCCACACATGGAGCGATCGCTCGCGCTGCGGAAGGACGTCGCGGGCGTCGAGAGCGAACCAGCCGTTGAGATGCTGATGGCGCTGGGCCGTGCATACCGCGCCACCGGCCGGCTCGAACTCGCCGAGCAGACACAGCTCGAAGCGATCCGGGTTCGCCGCGGCCTGTACGGCGAACGCAGCCCACTTATCGCCGAGAGTCTCACGGGCCTGGGCATCACCTACCGCTTCATGAACCGGTTGGACGACTCCGCGCGAACCACGAGCGAAGCTATCGCGATGTACGCCGCCACACTTGGACCCGAGGACGAGAACGTCTTCATGATGACCGCGAATCTCGCGATGTTGTACGCCACCGCCGCACGCGGGCCGGAGGCCGTCGCGACCGCCGAAGCGGTGAAGCCCCTGTTCGAACAGCGATTCCCCGCCGAGAGCAAAGAGATTGTCGGGTTCCTGATGCCGTACTTTCACGCCTTGCGCTGCGTGGGCCGGATGGAAGATGCGCTCCGCGTCATGCAGCGCATCCTACGAATCGAGGTCCAACTGCAGGGCGAAGAACATGTGGCCGTGCGTGATCGAAGGCGTGATTTGGCCGAGACTCTGCTCCTACTGGGGCGCGACGAGGGGGCAGAGGCTGCCGCGATTCAGGTTTACGCGGCGACACTCCGCATCGACGGTCCAGATCACCGCAACACCGCGGCCGCCGGGGCGCTCCTGGCTCGGGCCAGCGCCACACAGGGTGGAAATCGATCGCTGGAACCTGAGTCGGCCATAGCCCGTCGTGCCGCAGGCGCACTCCTGGCCGCCGGGGAGCACGCGCTCGGCCATACGGCCCGCGCTCACCTTGCGAGGATCCTTGTTGAGCAGGGCGAGTTCGATCGTGCCGACCGGGAACTGGCTGATTCAATCGCCGCCCTCCGCGAACAATGCCCTCCGCCCATTGCGATCATGTCAGCGATCAACTTGGCGATCCAGTGCTACGACCGTATGGCAAGTCTCGAGCCGCGTGGCCCGTGGGGTGACAAGGCCGCTGCCCTGCGTCGGCAAAGAACTCAGTATTGCGGCGGATGGACCGGCAAAACCAGGGAACCCTTCTAACCGGAGCTGTCGCACGGTCCTCATTTCTGCCACTACCACGGCAGTGCGATTTCAAGGACGGCCGGTCGCACATAGAGACGAGAAGCACACTCGTCTTCAAATGCAAAACATCAGGCTGCGATTAGCTATCAGCGACATGCTTTGCTCTGAAAACGGCTTTCGCGCAGAAACGAGCTGGAAACGTCGTATTTGGTGCAAAAACAGCCCAAAAGCAGAATCGCTAGAAGTTGATTGCAGCACAAGCGGGCTGAAAGGGCGGTACGGAGCCACAGAGCGGTATTGCGGGGCAGAGACGACTGCGTGGAAGCACTCCTTTGGGTTTTCGGCGTCCTTGCCTAGCGCGTTCGGGCGCTGGTGCCCGCAGAGTTGGTCGCGGCCGGTTGAGCAGCGGGGGGAGGATCGCTTTCGGGCAAAAGCGCTTCTCTACGCCTACGGGCACGGCTGCCCGAAGCGCCCAAGGAAGAATACCAAGTCGGGCGTGTCTACGGCGCCGTTACTGTTGAAATCGGCGAGGGCGGCCGGCGAGCCAAGGGGTGCGGTTTGGCCGAATCGGCCGAGGAAGAAGACGAGGTCCGGGGTATCAACGACGCCGTTGGTGTTGAAGTCGGCCCGACATGCCGGGGGAGGGGGGGGAGCAAGGCTGATCCTGGTTGCTCCAGTCGCCCAATAGGGTCTATTGCCGAGAATGACCGACGCCCCATCGCTGATCAACAACTGCATCCCAGTATATTCCGAGTTGTCCCACCAATCTGATGGCAACTCGATGCCCAAGGAATGGTAGAGATTGTCCTCAATGTCGGCGACTCCATTGGGCGTATACAAACGAACACTGTTCAAATTGGGCGCGATGACAAATGTGTTGCCCGAAGGCGACACTTGGCGCAGCCAGAACGCGTCGCGAAATCGGACGGTCCAGCCTACACCGAACGTGAACTGCACGACGTCAGCGGTCTGGCCGTTCTTCACCATCGCGGTCAGTACGTTACCGTTGTCAGACAGGAACACCAATTCTGGATCGAAAGTCCACGTCTGGCCCTGATACTCGGGGGGAAGGTCCAGCACACTCAGCCCACCGTCAAGATCAAACACGAACACGCCCCCGGAGTAATCGGCGGTATAGAACCCGCCCGCGATCCGCTGGCCATTGGCCGACATCCCGGTGGCGAACACCTCGACCCATGTGGAAGGCACCCCGGGGAGCGGTATCCAGCCGAGACCAGGTCTCCAGATAGAAGGCGTTCCATTATAATAATCTGATGACCATGAACTCAATACTACAGATCCATCATTGGAGATTTGAGTTAAGCCATGTCCACCACGTTCGATCGGAATGGAGATAAGTGTGGACAGGTCCACGATGAATGAACTCTGGGCATTGCCCGAGCTGAACGCTATCGACCCATCCGCTGAGACGCAGTTCAAAGACGGCACTTGTGGCACAGCAAATGGCTGACCCCCGAGCGGCCAAACAAGGCTTTGAATCTCCGCCGAACAGCTTGAAGGATCGGTCTGGTAACCGACGGCAATGCGACCGTCCGATGACATATCTCGGATCGAGATCTGGCCGCAGTATGAGTATGGCAGGGGACGTGAAAGAGTTTCGATATTGACGGGCTTTCCGGGCTCGCACCTAGCCGAGAGCGGGAACACGTACGGAGGCCCCGTCAGCGCGCCGCGCATGATCTGCCAATCGTCGCAGTCGATGTCCCCGTCGTTGTCGTAGTCAAAAACCTCCCGCGCGTCGCCTCCCGGCTTCACAAAGCCAGGCTGTCCGCTCGGCCCACTGAACAACGAGTCAAACACCCGGGAATCGAACAGGTCCACCGCGCCGTTGCGGTCCCAATCGCCCTTGGCGCTCAGGACCTGAACCGGGATCGTGGCCGACTGCCCGCCGTAGGTCGCCGTGAGCGTCGCGGACCCGACCCGTCGCGCCGTGACGCGCCCGTTGCTATCCACCGCCGCGACCGACTCGTCATCCACGGAGTATTGAATCGCGATCCCTGGAACGCTCAGGTTCCGTTCGATGCCGTCGGCGAAGAGGCCCCGCACCCACGCTTCGCCGGTGGGTGAAATCGCAGAGAGACCAATCTCAGGGCGGTCAAAGCGAATCGAAGTCAGCCCTGCGGGGGGAGGAACCCATGCGGTGGCTTCCAGCGCCGCCGAGCGGCTGCCGCTGGCCTCGGTCACGATCGCGGAGAAGGCCATTGTGCCGACCCAGGCGGGCGGGGCGGTCATCTCGGCCTCGAACGGAGCGGCGATATCGGTGACGATCTGCCCAGCGCTGCTGATAAAGGTGACTTCGACCGGCGGGAGAGCGGACGACTCAAGGGCACTCAGGCACACCCGCCAAGCGAATGGGTTGATCACCGTGCACACCCCGACGTTCCAGATGGGGGCGGAGGCGGCAATTGGCCCGCAGTCGCCGTGGAGGCGGGGTGTGAAGCTGCCGGGGAGCCGCACCGTGAACATCGACGTCCCGGCTTCGCCCGTGATCGGGGCGTTCAAAAGTTCGATGGCCTTGGTCTGGACCTGCACGCTCAGTGCGGCATCGTCGATGATTGGCCCGTGGAGACCGCCATCGCCGCTGATCAAAGATCGTGCAGACGTGCTGATCCCCCCGCCTTGACTGTCCGCTGCCACCGCCCCGTCGTTGGGTCCGCCAAAGAACTCGAACGGCCCGATCTGAGTGCACCCCAGAGCCAGCATGCGGCGCGTGCGTTCCGCATAGCAGTTGCCGCTCGTGTCGGTCTGCGGCACGCCAACGATGGCGTGGGTGGGAACGTGAGAGGTGCCAGAGTACATCCGCGCAAGGACCGGACTATCTGGCCTCATGTCTCGCACCGCTCCGGCGGTGATGTCGTTGGGCCTGGAGTTCTCCCGGATCCAGTAAGTGCAGACGTCGATCAGCTCCCCCTCGCCAACGGCGCGGAGGAAATACTCACCGATGTAGCTCATCGCCGTCTGTGGCTGGTTGTCCAGCGTCACGACCAGGTCCGACATCTGCGATCCTTGGTGTGGTGTGCTCACCGTGACCAGCTTGTGCATGTCGCCCCGGCCCAGATTCTCGGGGCGGAAGTAGCCGGTCTTGGCCTCGGGCTGCGTGCCGCTGGCGGGGATCGTGTTCATGGCGTAGAGGCGGCTGAGTAGCCCGCCCATGCTGTGCCCGAACACGTCGGCCTGCGTGGCGGCGATCCCGCGTCCCCGCATCTTTGCCAGCGCCTTGCCAATCGACAAACGCGGCTCCTTGACAGC
The DNA here is from genome assembly GCA_046154665.1 of Phycisphaerales bacterium. Taxonomy (GTDB): domain Bacteria; phylum Planctomycetota; class Phycisphaerae; order Phycisphaerales; family UBA1924; genus JAFLCM01. The sequence continues at coordinate 32,767 of JBJXFG010000046.1, forward strand.
GTTGGACAGCAGCGGGGCTCCGTGGCTCTCGCGGTAGTCACCGGTCTCGACGTCGAAGATGCTCGACGGCAAGCTCCATGCCCAGGAATCACGCCGGTCGAAAAGGCCGTGCAAGAGGACCACCGGCGGGCGGTGCAGTTCGATTGTCCGGCGTGCCGGGGGTGAAGGGGGTGTGCCATCCACCGGCGTAAACGTCCATGAAACACGGAGCTTTCGAGGGCTTTCGCGGCCGCGGAGCTCGTCGGCCGCTTTGTGGTCGGGCCGAACGAAATCCAGCGGTGCTTTCAGGAGCGCCACCCCGCGGTAGGCGAGACCGCCGTCTGGGGTGATGGTGGGTGTCAGAATCTGGCCGGGAATCCACTGCTGCGCCGGGTCAAAGGGATCGCGCAGGAGCCCGTTCTCGGGTCCTTGAAACGGCTGGTTCTCCCCATCGGTCACATCTTCAACTGTCCACCCGACGATGCCGGGTCGGTCCAGCACCGGGGTCCGGAGAATGAGGGTGCTGACCCCGTCGGCGGCCAGACCCGCCCGCTCATCGCCCCCAACCCACAGGTACGAAACGCGCTCGTCATAGGTCAGTTGTTCGCCGGTCGGGTTGCCTTCGTCATCGAGCACGCCCAACGCAGCGTAGCGCTGGCTCGAACCTGTGAGAGCGTCCGCCACGCCCAAGCCGGGAGCCGCGAAGGTGACCGACCGCGCGTTGTCCAAAAAAGGTGCACGATTCATGGAACCGTTCACGCCACCAGCAATCCAATAAAACGGCGTTTGAGTCGGTGAAAACCCTTGGAATGTTCCGATCGTGCGTTGGCCAATCATGCGACGTGAAAGCGCTTCCATGGCGCGGTCATGAACGGCATACCAAGTGTCATCAAAGGCGGATCGACCAGGGTCAGCCACGTTCGCATTCATCGGATTAATCACATAATCAGATCCATCTAAAGATAATACAGTGGAAGTTCGAAGGGAATCGGATACTAGTTTTGCGGGCGTATCGTCGCTTCCGGATGATCGATACCAGCGATGCCCCTCGGAGTCCAGGGCGAGTCGCGCGATGCCGGTACCCAGATCAATAACCGCAAGATAATGCCCTGTTTCTAGGAAGTCATTTCCACTGCCGGCAGCATTGTGCTCCGGTGTGCGATTATTGCTTCGCGGCGATGGTTGTCTGCCTTTCTCGGAGACTGGACGCAACCCGCCGGTGGTCGTTGCCTGAACGCTTACTACAGCAAGGCGGCTTGCAGAAAAGACCGCGATGCCACCAAAGTGCAGTCTATTGCTCGAGGTTCCGGGTGGCAGGATGCGATAAGAACTGGTCATCTGGCCAGTGGAAAGACTGAAGATCCGGATCTCGCCGGACACGATGGCGAGCAGTCGATTGGCAAACGGGTCAATTGTCCAGAGAGAGCTGCCTAAGGGGAGCGTAACAGCGGTATCTAGTTGCGGCGCAGCCGCCGCGGGATCCACTCGGCTGACAGGGCCTGGGACTGCGGACGGCCCGACATAGAGCAGTTGATCTACTGGATTGAACTCGACATGGCTCATCGTTCCCACGGAAACGAGAGTGCGAATTGTGGTTCCATCGTCGGGCGAGTATCGAAGCCACCCGTCCTGGCCGATCCAAGCAATCCCCGCGTGTGCCGGGCGAGCCAGCAGCAGTAGCAGCACACAGGCGATGAGTTTCACGGCGGAAATGTTGATCAGGTTCACTTCGTCCTCGCTTTACGCGTCTGCCTGCTGGAACGGCGGTCGAGCATAGCGAACCGCCCAACGCATTCCTAGACCCTCTGCCGGCCACGTTGAGAGACCCGCCCGATCCGGCCGCTGCCCCGTAGATGGATCGCTTTCCTTGAAAAGCGCTCCTCCGGGGCTGTTGGGGGTGCCGGGCGGGCTCCGGGGGGGGTCAAATGCAAGCAAATGCGCGGAAATGCAAGCCTTTTGGGGCTGCCGTACACCCGAATAGGGGGGTGTAGAGGGAGGGGTGTCTTCGCCCACCCAGCCCCGGTGCTTCATGCACCGGGGGGTGTGGGGGGAGCGCGCGCGCCCCCTCCCCCCCCAAGACCCACCTACTAGGGAAGCGCTGCGGGCTGGCGCGTCTCACGGGATGGGGTCATCTTCCCCCTCTTCGCTGGCCACGAGGAGGATCGTGAACACCTTCCCGCACTCCGGGCACCCT
>JBJXFG010000048.1:0-16231 GCA_046154665.1 Phycisphaerales bacterium
CCGCCCGTGGAGAGCCTGTGAACGAATGCCGTCTTTGGTCTGGATTCGTGGTGCCGGTGGCTGGTCGGTTGGGGCGTGGGTGGTTCATCGATGCGATGTCCGGCGTGCGGGCACGCTGGCGGGGTGGGTTGTGGTTCGGGCCGGCGGGGTGGAGCCAGGCCTTCGCTGGCGTCTCTGAGGCCAGGACGACCCGCGCTACGCCGGGGACATCGGGCGGCCCGCCAGGAACGGCGCGAAGTGCATCAGGTTGTAGACCACCGCGCTCATCAGCACGACCGCGGTGGCTTTGGTGAGGCCGCGGACCAGCAGGCGGTCCATGGCGCGGTACGTCTTGAGTTCGCCGTTGGGAGTCTCGGCGATCCCGCTGCGCTGCCGCAGCAGCGCCTTGGCCTGGTCGGTCTGCATGCGTTGCCGCCACGCGCGCACGCCGGGGCCGTCTTCTTTCTGGTCGGCGACGCACGGCTCGCCCTTGGCGTTGGTGGGCAGCGGCATGACGCGCTCCACGCCCGCCGCCTCTTCGCGCTCGAGCACCTGTTTGCTGATGTACCCCGCATCGGTGACGTGCGTCTTGACCCTCACGCCGGTGCGCTTCTCGACGTCATCGCGCATCGCCTCGCTCTGCCCGTGGTCGACGGGGTCGGTGACGACGCGCACGCCCACGATGGCGCGGCTGCCGGCGTCGGTGGCGAACTGCGCGTTGTACGCCGGCGCACGCCCCGATCCCGACGTCTTCATCACCCGCGCTTGGGGGTCCGTCGTGCTGACCCGCGCTTCGGAGGGCTTCTCTCTGCCCTTGCGCACCGCGTTGCGCGCCTTGACCTGCTTCAACGCCGCCATCGCCAAGAGCGCTTTGTCCACGCGCCCGGCCCGCTCATCGGCCGCCCGCTGCCTGGCGGCCCGCACCCGCGCCGATTCCTCCTGGTTCGCCGCCTGCCGTTTGACCTTCTCGACGTGGGCCGCGGCTTCCCGCTTGAGCCGTGCCAGCGTCGATTCGCGCCGGAACGACTTGCTCCCGGCGCTGGCACGCACCTTGGTCCCGTCCTGATGGATCGTCTCGCCGTCGACGATCCCGCCCTTGACCAGGCACGCGATCATCTGTGTCAACAGTCCGTCGAGGAACTCCCCAGCCCCGCCGCGGAAGTCGCTCAGCGTGTGGTGGTTGACCCCGACGCGACCGCACAGCCACCGGTACGCGGCGTGGTCGCGGCACAGCCGCTCGACCTCGCGGGCGCTGCCCACGCCGTCGAGCGTGGCGTACAGCCACAACGCCAGCAGCAACTTCGGCGGGATCGCCGGCGCCCCCGGACCGCCCTCACGCGAGCCGATCCGCGCGTCCAGCGACCGCGTGTCGGCCCGCTCGACGAACGCCCACACCAGCCGCACCCGATGATCCGGGTCCAGTTGGACATCCAGACACGCCTGTTCCAACACGAACTGATGACGCTCCGGACGAGCAACCCGCGGCACACTGTTCATGCCTCAACATCCGCGCCAGATCGAACCCCGGTTCCCGCGATTCTGGGATTCATTCACAGGCTCGAAACGGGCGGGCGACGGGCCTCCGCAAAGGGTGTGCACGCTTCGCGGTCGGATGCCCGATCACACCACCGCCGTCACCGGCTCCCGCCCCGCCAACACCTCCCGAATATTCGCCGCGCACAGCGCCGACATCGACGCACGCGACGTCTCGCTCGCGCTCCCATAGTGCGGCGTCAGCACCACGTTCTCAAGCTCCGCGAGCCCCGGGTGCAGGTGCGGCTCGTGCTCGAGCACGTCCAGCCCCGCCCCGAACAGCCGCTGGTGCTTCAGTGCATCGACCAGCGCCGCCTCGTCAATCAAGGGCCCGCGCCCGGTGTTCACCAGCACCGCCGTGGGCTTCATGAGCGCCAGCCGCCGCGCATCGATGATGTGCCGCGTCTCGGGCGACAGCGGCACGTGCAGGCTCACAAAGTCCGCCCGGCGCAGACCCTCGTCGATCTCCACGCGCTCGCCGTTGAGCGGCGCGTGCTCGAACGCCGGCTTGGGGTGCCGCGCCGAATACAGCACCTTCATCCCCCACCCCAGGCACCGCAGCGCCGTCGCATACCCGATCCGACCCGCGCCCACGATCAGCAGCGTCCGCCCCGCCAGCGGCAGGCCGATCCACTCGTAAGGCCCGAGGATGCCGTGGCGCTGCCACGCGCCCGAGCGCACGAACCGGTCCGCCGCCGAAAGACGCCGCGCCGCCGCCAGCATCAGCATCACCGCCACATCCGCCGTGCCTTCCGTCACCGCGTCCGGGGTGTTGCTCACGCGGATGTTTCGCTCGCGGCACGCCTTCAGATCAATGTTGTCATACCCCACCGCGAAGTTCGCGACAATCTTGAGGTCATGCCCGATCGCATCCAGCACCGGCCCGTCGATCCGGTCGTTCACCCACGTCACGATCGCCGACGCCCCCCGCGCAAACTCGACAAACGCCTCACGCTCCGGGTACCCGCGCTCAGGCCCAAATCGAACCTCGGCACCGGGAACGGAAAACACCCCGGGCAGCGGGCGGGTCACTCGGACTTGCGGCATCGTTGAGGTGGTGGGCATCGTGCTGGAGTATTGGACGCTCGCGGCCTCCGCGCCGCCCTCCCACACTACCATCCTCAGCCCCGACAAACCTCGCATTCCGACGAAAGGAACACCATGCACACGACGAATCACGCCAATGCCAAGCCCGCGGGTGCTCTCGCCGCCTTCGCCCCCTACGGCATGGGCGTCCTCACCGGTGCCGCGCTGGCGCTCGCCGCCTTCACGATGATGGGCCAGGGCTACACCCGACCCAACGACGGCAAGCCCGCCGGCCCCGCCGGTTCCCCCCCCGCCGCCGTCGCCCCCGTCGAAGTCGACGAGTTCTTCGTCACCAACGGCAACGCGGCCAACACCACCGCCCGCCTGTGGAAGCGCCCCGCCGGCAAGACCAACCTCGAATACATCGGCGAGTTCCAGGCCGCAGGTCGCACCGCGCGGTAAGAGCTCGGTCGTCCGCGTGCCACTGACCCGTCCTCGGGTCAGTGCTCCGTCGCCACCTCATGCCCCAGCAAGACACTGACCCGAAGATGGGTCAGTGGCACGGCGCTCTCGTGATTCGCCGCGCCAACAGGCCCCCAGTTCCGAGCGCGGATACGACTTTGACCGCTGAAATCGACTTCGCAGGCGAACGCCTCACACTCCTCCCCGCGCGGGCGGCGTGGTGGCCCCGCGCCCGAACACTCTTCATCGCCGACACCCACTTCGGTAAGCCCGCCGCCTTCCGACACGCCGGCGTCCCCGTCCCCGAGACCATCACCGACGCCGACGCCCACAGGCTCGAATCACTCTGCGCCGCCCTCAACCCGCACCACCTCGTCATCCTCGGCGATTTCTTCCACGCCCCCTCGGGACGCGTCGCGCAAACCGAATCCTCCCTCCAGGCATGGCGCGAACGCCACCCATCGCTCCGCATCACCCTCGTCCGAGGCAATCACGATCTCACGTCAGGCGACCCGCCCGCCCATTGGAACTTCGATTGCGTCGACCCCGGCACAAGCCTCGGCCCTTTCACCCTCGCACACGCCCCAGCCCCCCCAGAAGCCGACCCGATTCGTCCCACCCTCTGCGGCCACGTCCACCCCGGCGTCATCCTCCGCGGCACCTCCGACGCCCTCCGGCTCCCATGCTTCTTCCGCGCCGGACCGCCCGACGCCAACGGAACCCTCATCCTCCCCGCCTTCGGCCGATTCACCGGACTGGGCATCCTGCGTCCGAAAAAGACCGACGGCGTCTGGGTCATCGCCGACGACACGGTGACCGACGTTTCCCCAACCCACAGCGCGGGATTGCCGCAATCGTGCCACTGATGGCGGGCCGCTCGGGGCCCGACATCAGTGCCGAAGTGCGAACGGGCGCGGGAACTCGGCACTGCTGTCTCGGCGGACCGAGCCAGCAGTGGCACGAATCTTCCGCCATCCGCTTCCATTCCACCCGCCGCGCGGTACCATCAACGCATGAGCACGGAGGCCCAGCTCGCCGCAAAGGCCCGGCCCGCCACGGAGGTCAAGCCCGGATGAGCGCCGGTCGGACCCCTTCTCCGACCTTCGGCGCAGGCCTCCTGCTGGGGGCTTCGTCACACGACCTCGGCACCGCTCTCGAACCACAACTCAAAGAGATCTGCGCCACCTCTCACAAAGGTGAGCGGCTCGACGATGTCCGCTGGTTCCGCACCGACTGGCAACGCGGCGGCGCCGCCACCGCCTACGCCAAGCACATCTCCGATCAGCACGGCGTCCGCGACGTCGTCGTCAAACTCCCCGTCGGCCCCCGCGAGTACCGCTTCCTCACCAGCCTCAACGACACCGACGCGCCCACCCCGCGCGTCCTCTTCCACGGCATGGAACTCGGAGGCTACGACCTCGCCTGGGTCGTCATGGAGCGCCTGCCCGGGAACCCCGTCGCCGCCGCCTTGAACAAGGGCGTGTTCCAACAGCTCGCCGAATCCGCCGCGAAAGTCCACCTCCACGCCGGCCAGCGCTTCCAACTCACCGAGGCCGAAAACCAGTTCAACTGGGAGTTCCTGATGAACAAGGCGAAGGAGGCGGTGAAGCTCAACCACCCGAAGGAAGAAGCGGACTGGTCGGCGCTCATCAAGCACACGCAGCGGGCCCTGCCCTCGCTCGTCGAGCACTGGAACCACCGACCCATCAACACCTGGTGCCACGGCGACCTGCACCCCGGCAACGCCATGCTCCGCCCCGAGGGCTCGGCGTGGGGCCCGCCCGGCATGGTCCTGCTCGATTTCGCCGAGGCCCACCCGGGCCACTGGGTCGAAGACGCCGTCTATCTCGAACGCCAGTTCTGGGGCCGCCCGGAGATCACCGACGGTGCCAAGCCGGTCTCGCTGCTCGCCAAGGCCCGCAAAGCGCTCGGCCTCGATTGCTCCGACGACTACGCCGGTTTCGCCAACGTGCGCCGACTCCTGATGGCCTCCGCCGCCCCGGCGTTCATGCACCGCGAAGGCGGCGCCAAATACCTCCACGCCGCCCGCGAGATCGCCGAGAGACTCCTCATCATGCTGGGGAAGTGAAGTCCAAGTACGACGGCAGGTCTCGAGGTCTTTGGCCCGCGAAGCGGGCCTGCGTTGGTTGCCAGACGCGCAGCGTCTGGTCGCGGGCGCTTCAACCACCCCGCCCGTGAAACGGGCGCGCGAGACCCGATCGCGCATCGCGCGTTCGGCCGTTTCACGGGCGAAGTGCCGCCGCCGAATGCCGCAGACGCTCCGCGCTTGGTATCCATCATCGACCCGCTTCGCGGGTCACGGGCGCGTCGAGCTCACTTCGCCGAGAAATACGGCACCACAAACTCCACAAAAACAAACAACCCAAACGCCAGCGCCATCAGCGCCAGCACGACCTGCGCCGACATCACCAGCACCGCCCGCCAGAACGCCCGCGCCTCCAGGCTCTTCATCCGCACGCCCTTGTACGCCAGCGCGATGAAAAACGACATCGGGACCAGCGTGAACCACCACCAGTCATGGAGGGCCAGCGGCTGCAGAAATGGGACGTAAGAGAGCAAGGGGTTGAGCGGGAGTGGGGAGTCGGGAATGGGGAGTGGGGAGTCGGAAGTCGGAAACAAAATCCTCAAAGTGTCGGCAGCGGCTCCTGCCGCCTGCTGCGCCGGACCACCGGCACATGCCTGAAACAATCCACAATCGCAATCAGATTCATCATCCCGGCGATCCCCGCCGACAACGCCCCCACCTCATACACACGCCCCAGGCTCCGCTGGTACGAAACCCCCGCCACCGGACCACGCTGTGTCTGCTGCTGATACCCCGCGTTGATGTGGTTCACCGCAAACGTCGCCGGACCCACGCCGCACTGCAGCAGGAACCACCACTGGTCGTTCCGGCGATCCACCACCGAAATCCCCCCCACCAGCAGCCCCCCCACGAACAGCCCCAGAACCCCAGCCGCGACGTACATCGCCCGCCGGAGGTCGCCCAGATAGAAATACCCCAGCCCCGGCACCAGCACGGCGAGCAGGCCCGCCACGGGATCAAACACCGTCGGCGCGTGTCCCACCTCGCCGGAAACCGTCGCCGGGGCACCCGCCGTCCCGGTTGGGCCGGGGGCCATCGCGGGGCGGAGAGCAGGAGCGGGTGTTGACTCGTTCATCTCCGGCATCAGGGGCCGCATTTGTAGCGGCATTCACACGATCGGGCCAACCGTCCTTCCGAAATGCCCAATCGGGGTGCCAGCCGCCCGGCAGGCTGTGGGCAACCAACCGAGTTTCGTACCGCCCGCAAACCCCCACCCGCGCACCACGGTCCCGCCCGGCCCCGCCCCGTCGGCCCCCCAGCTCGCGAAGCCCGGACCCCGAACCCCGCTCCCACTGGCACGCGGTTTTCAAGATTCCTTCCCTCCCGGTCGAAACAAGGGGCCATTCGGGCCGACAAGCCCGTCAGGAATCCCCGCACCGGCCTCTCAGAGTTCCGAAAATGCCCACCGGGGGCCAGTTGACAGACGCGCCGCGCTGGTTAGTGTACGCCGCGCTGGGCCAACCTGCGGCCAGTCGACCCCGAAGGCGGTGCAAGCCGCGTGGAGCGTGGGGCCGCGGAACCGTCGGCGACATTTCACGAACAGGTTCGCGCCGGACGCGAACCCGCAGCGAAGAAGCACAACCGGCGCGGAGCGCCGAAGTCGGATCAGAACGCAGCGACGCGGCAGAGAATCGCGGAGCACGCACAGGGCGCAAGCAGCGCCCGCGGAAACGAGGTGGACGATGATCGCGTTGTTGGAACTTGCTCAGAAAACCGCGCGGAGCCACGACGCGAGACTATCGCGCCGGCTCGCCTTTGAAATGCCCTTCGCCAAGCCCTTCGCGGTGCCGTTCGCGCCCGTCGGCGTCCCCGCCGTCGGTGCGCCCGCCGTCGTCATGGAAGACGACGACGAGGAAGACGACGATTTCATGTGGGACGATGAGGAAGACGACTTCGAGGGCGACGAAGCCGGCGGCGAAGAAGACGAAGAGTTCGATTACGAAGACGAAGACGAAGACGTCTTCGACGATGACGACGACGATGACGACGACGACGACGAGGTCTGAGGCTTCGCCGAAGACCCCGCCGGCGACCGGCTGCGTCCGCGCAAGGCCGCAATCCGGGGGGGGGAATCCGGGGGGCGATTCGGCGATTGTGTTGGAACTCGGCTCGCCCATCCGAGGAACGCAACGACGCCGCGCGGTCCTGTCGGACCACCATCAGCCCGCCGGGGCCGGAGGATCAACGGATGTCCCACGACGACCCAGGGCACCACAGCCGATCCCAGCCGGCCCCACTCCCCGTGCGCCCCCCCGACGGCCCCGGACCCGCCGTCCGCGGCCTGCCCCCGGGCTCGATCGACCCGCGCTCGGGCATCGATCGCCGCGCACTCCAGGCCCCCGACCCCTCAGGCCTGGAACGCCGCCGCGGCCCCGGCAGGCGTCGCACCGACTTCACCAAGTCCGCCGAAGAAGGCGAGATGAACAAGGAACAGTTCCTGTTCCTGGTCGCCATGGACGCCTTCAAGAAAGCCAACTCCAAGACGTTCCCCACCTGGACCGACGTGCTGGAGGTGGTCCGCCTGCTGGGCTATCGCAAGACGTGCCCGAGCCAGCTCAACCTGCCGGTGGTCGAAGACTGGCTCGAAAAAGCCGACGCCCCGGCGGGGGTGCGGACATTCGAGGGCGAGGAAAAGCCGCGGGCTTGAGGCTTGGGGTTTGGGGTTTGGGGTTTAGGGCTTGGGGCTTAGGGCTTGGGGCTTGGGGCGTAGGGGAGAGGGTTTAGGGGATAGGGTGTAGGGTGTGGCGGAGGGCGCACCCCCGCGCCTTTTCACTTCGTGCCTCTGTGCCTTCGTGCCTCCGTGCCTTCGTCTTCCCCCATGATCCTCGAACACCTCTCCTTCCACGTCCGCCCCGGCGGCCAGACCGCTTTCGAGCGCGATTGGCTCAAGCTCCGCGCCTTGCTCAACAACAACCCGCACTGCCTGCAAGTGCTGCTGCAGCGCTGCGTCGAGAACCCCACGCGCTATATCGCCCGCATCGAGTGGAACAGCGTCGCCGGGCACATGGAGAGCTTCCGCGGCTCAAATGATTACCACGAGTTCCTGCAGATCTTCGTCCCGCACGTCGCCGGCGAAGCCGAAATGGTTCACTTCGAAAACCTGACGCTTCCGCAGTGAGCGAGCACCAAAACAGAACCCCGACCGTCAGGGAGGGGTCTCTTGAAGGCACGGAGGCACGAAGTGATGTGAGCGCGGGAGCAAGATCGCGCCACACCCTACACCCTATCCCCTAAACCCTCGCCCCCAAGCCTCAAGCCACAAGCCACAAGCCCGCTCACAGCACCCGCGCCGCCACCGGGTAACTCCCCAGCACCGTGAGTTCCGCGCAGTGCGTCGCCGCCTCGGAGATCGCCGCCGCCATCGCCGGGTCGCTCCGGTGCCCCAGCGCATCGATGAAAAACGTGTACGACCAGTTGATCCGGCCGCTCGGACGCTTGTCGATGTGGCTCAGGTTGATCCCCGCCTTGTCGAAAACCTGCAGCACGCTCACCAACGCCCCAGGTTTGTCCGGCGTGTTGAACATGATCGACGTCTTGTCCTTCCCCGTCGCGTCGGCATACTGCTTCCCGATCACCACGAACCGCGTGATGTTGTTCGGGTCGTCCTCGATCCGCTCGAACAAAACGTCCATGAAATACAACTGGCCCGCCAGCGTGCTCGCGATCGCCGCAGAGCCGCACTTGGGGTCCGCGTCGCTCTCGGCCCGCGCGATCTGCACCGCACGGCTGCTGCTCGGGCTCGCGATCTGCTCGGCCTTGGGGAACTGCGTCGCCAGCCACTGACGGCACTGGCTGAACACCTCGGGCTTCGAATAGATCCTCTTCACGTCCCTCGGTTCGCAGTTCGCCAGGAGCGCATGGTGAACCTCCAGCAGCACCTCGGCACAGATGCTCACCTCGCCTTTGCTCGCCATGAACGCGTTGAGCGTCTCGACGATCCCGCCCCCGATCGAGTTCTCGATCGGCGCCAGCCCGTAGTGGCAGTGACCGCGCCGCACCTCGGTGAACACCCCGGCGATCTCGTGCAGATCCTCGAACGACACCGACGACCCGAACTGCTTCACCGCCGCCTGGTGCGAGTACGAACCCGCCGGCCCCAGGTAGCCGATCCGCAGCGGATGCTCCAGCGCGAACGAGCCTGACATGATCTCACGGTACACCGCCTCGATCGTCTTGCCCGGCAACGGCCCGCGGTTCGCCGTGCTGACTTTCTTCAGCACCGCCTGCTCTCGAGCCGGTGCATAGATCGGCGTCCCCGTCGCCCGCTTCACCTTCCCCACATCCACCACCAGCGACGCCCGCTCGTTCAGCAGGCGCACGATCTGCTCGTCCAGCGAATCGATCCGCGTCCGCAGGTGAGACAAGCCCGGCAGCGAACTGCCCTCGTTGTTCGGATTCTGGTTGGATTCCGGGGAAGAAGTCATATGGAAAGATGCTACGGCGAAGGCCACGGGGCCGATGGGAATCACCTCGGCCCGCGCGGGCTGAGCGTTGTCCCCTGTCCTTCTCGGCCGTCGAGAATGGTCCCTTTCCCATCGGCCCGATGCCGACCATCGCTCACATCAATCTCCTCGCCTCCAGCACCCTCGCCAGTGCCGACGCCTGGGCCGCGCTCCCGCAGTGGGTGCTGGTCGGCGCCGGCATCGTCGGCGTCGTGCTGTGGCTCTTCGGGCACGCCACGCTGAAGTTCGGCTTCGGCGTCATCGGCCTGCTCGCCGGGGCGCTCGCGGGCTATGTCATGCCCGGGCTGCTGGGTGCGGGGGTCCACCCGGGCATCCCCGCGGCCCTCGGCGCGATCGTCGGGCTCATGGCCGGACTCATCAGTTTCCGCTTCTCCGTGGCTCTCATTCAGGGCGTCGTCCTCGGCGTGATCGCGGCCCTCTTGGTCTTCATCGTCGTCGCCCCCATGCAGGCACGCGAGTTGAAAGACCAGGTCGGCACCGCCGCACCCGCCGCGAGCAGCGACGGCGCTCCCGCCCGCGGCCTCGAACTCGAAGTCCGGGCCGTCGCCGAAGATTCCCAGATCGACGCCGAGCCGGGCACGGGCGAACCCACCACCGGCACGCTCGACGAAGTGCGCGAATCACTGACCCAGCAAGGTGCCGACCCGGCGGTCGATTTTGCGCTCCGCTCCGCCGAAGACCTCCGCGATTCCACACAGCGCCTCGCCGACACCGTCCGCCCGATGTGGAACGACCTGCCCCGCGAGCACCGCACCGGCATCGCCCTCGCCGCCATCGGCGCCGCGACCGTCGGCCTGGGCCTGGGCCTGTTTTTCCCGAAGCGCAGCAGCGCCGGGGTCACGGCCCTGGCGGGCTCGATGCTGTGGGTGCCGGCGCTCATGGAACTGATGGCCCGCGGCGCGGTGCGTCCGCCCGGCATCGATGTACACGACACGTGGACACGCATGGCGTGCGTGGGCGTGATCGCGGTTATCGGGACTTGCATTCAGTGGGCAATGACACGCCGGGGTGCCGATAAGGCGTGATCGCGACGACTCGCTCCGAAGACTCCGCTCATCGTCGGCGTGGCCCGCTCGACGCTCAACCACAACCGATCTGAAGCCATGCTGAAACTCTTCGCCATCCTGATGCTCTCGGTCAGCACATTCGCCGCGCCGGACGCGACGGTGGACCTGACCGATCCCACCCCCGCCCCCGCCGCGCTCGCCGCCGCCGCGCCCTCCAGCGCCGTGGAAGAAACCACGCAGCCCACCACCGAGCCCCCGGCCGAGTCCACCACCGACAGCCTCGCCCGAGCCCTCTCGGGCGCGGGCGTCAACCCGTTCAAGTCGATGCAGGACCGTCTCAACGGAAAGTGGGATTTCCTCGTCGACCCCAAGAGCCTCAACGACGTGCTCTCGCAGGTCCACATCGTCTGGGCGTGCATCTTCATCATCGTCGGGGCGCTGTGCGTGCTCAACGGATACCGCTGGCACAAGGGCGTCATCCTGCTGCTCGCCGCCATCATGGGCCTTTACGCCGGCACCATGCTGGGCGAACGCATCGGCGGCACCAACGTGGTCGCGGCGTGCATGGCGGTGCTCTTCGCGGTCGCCGCGTGGCCCATGCTGCGCTTCGCGGTGGCGCTCTTCGGCGGGCTCGCGGGCGCCTTCGCCGGCGCCAACATCTGGACCGCACTCGAGTTCCCCACCGCCCAGCACCAGTACGGCGCGGTCATCGGCCTGGTCGTCGTCGGCATGCTCGCCTTCATGGCCTTCCGGGCCGTGGTCATCCTGCTCACCTCGATCGGCGGCGCCTCGATGCTCGTGCTCGGTTTCATGGCGGCCCTGATGCAGGTCGAATCCTGGCAGGGCGGCATGAGCGACGCCATGAACAGCAACCGCCTCATCGTCCCCATCATCACCGCCTCGGTCGCCATCATCGGCGCGATCTACCAGTTCGGGGGCGGGGTCTCGGGGTTGAACGCCATGGCCAGCAAGGCCGACCCCGCCGCGAAGAAGAAGCAGGCGGCGTGAGGGGATTCGAACTCTCGATCCGCCTCGTACCTCGCCCCCGCTTGTCGCCCCCGCTGTCGCACCTGCTTCTCGCACCTGCGAAGAGCACACGCGCATCGCACCCGCGACGCGGGTGCCCGATGGGTGCCAGCGGCGCAGCCGCTGGTTCGTGATCGGATTGACCCTCTCGCCCGCGGCGCGGGCGAGCGTCGCTGAAGTCACGATGGCTCGCGCGCCCGTTTCACGGGCGAAAGGCCCACCCGCACCGCCAACATCACACATACGTCTTGCGGTTGTAGATCACCCACTCCAGCATCACGATCATCACCGCGCCCAGCAGCAGCCACGGCCACAGGTTCTGCAAACCGCGCCGGTCCTCCACCGCCGAGCCCTTCGCCGTGCCCGAGGGCAGGTCGAGCGTCGTGCGCACGCGGGCGGCCGACTCCGCCGGATCGAACAGGTTGACCGCGAACCCGCGTGTCGAGCGCCCGCCGTCAACCTTGTCACGCGGGCCCGGCGGGCCCGACCACGAGAGCTCGTACAACCCTGTGCGCCGCGCGGGCCCGTACGAAACGCGCCCGTCCTGCCCCGTGACCAACTCCACGCGCGCCCCCTCGGGGGCACGCAGGTCGGCACGGGCAACGCCCTCGGGCATGGTGGTGGTGAGATACTCGCCCGCCGCCACCTGCTGGGCGGCGTTGGCGTCGTCGTCGCCGAGATACCCGATCGCCGACGCGAGAAACAGCACATAGCTCACGTCGAACGGCCAGTTGGATTCGAGCGGATCGAAACACACGATCAGCGCCTTGCTGGGCCCGTCGGCGACTTCGAGCATCAGCGGGCCCGTCGTGCCCCGCGCGATCACCCTCACGCTCTCGGTGGCCTCGGCCCGCATCGGCTTGGCGATCACCAGCGCATCGAGGCCGATCACTTCGAGCGCGGGGTGGTCGCGCACCCAGTCGGCCACGACTTCGGGGTTGCTCTCTTCCAGGGCGGGCGCGATCGACACGCCGCGCATCGGCGGTGCCACGCCAAACGTGAGGTACCGCCCGGGTGGCATGACGTTCGCCTCCGCCCCGGGGCCAGCCACCGGACGCCCCGGGTTCACACGATCCATCACATACACGTCGTAATCCGCCGTTCGACCCTTTGACACAAGTTCCGCGAACTGCGCGGCGGTCAGAATGTCCGCTTTTCCCAGCGGCAAACCACCCAATGCGGACTCAAGAAACAGGTTCCCGTCGGTCACCAGTGCGACGTTCAGCCGCTTGGCGGGCGGCACCACGATGCGCGAGGTGTTGTCAACGCTCAGCGCGTCAGCGCCGACAATGCGGGCCGTGACCAGCGCGCCCTCGGGGCGTTCGAGGCGGAACACCACACCGCCCGTTGAAGGAGCATCCTCCGGCGCGCCGGGCGTTCCCACCGGCACCGCCGAGGCCGAGCGCGTGCCCGCCATGCGCACCTCTTTCACCGCCACGACCACAGCATCGATCGTCAGCTCGACTTCGACGGGTCGGTCGGCGGGGTCCGTCGATTGCAACCCGACAAAAACCGCGAGATCATTCGGGCTGTCGTACGGGCGCTGCGCCCGCAGCGCCGTGATCGCAACGTTCACCGTCTCGCGCTTCCCCACGGCACGGAAGTCGATCCGCGTCTGCGGGTGCAGCGAGAAAGCGCCCATGTCGGGGATGCCGCCGTCGGACCAGATGAACAGCGGCGCGCCGGCGGTGATGCCGACGTTCTCGACGACCTTGGGCCCGACATACGCCGTGGCGAGGCGCAGGGCCTCCTCGATGGAAGTCGACGTTTCGCTCGGCGCAATCGAGCGCACGGCCTCGCGCAGCAGCCCGCGGTTGCCGGTGAAACTCTGGATGACTTCAGCGCCGGAATCAAAGGTGATGACCATCGCCTCGGCGCCGCCGCCTGAACCGCCGGAGCCAAGATTCTCAAACAAGCCGGGCGTGGGCATCTGGTCAATAAACGCGAGCGCGTCCGCCTTGGCCTTCTCGAGGCGCGAAACGGGCTTGCCGTCGAGCGTCTCGTCCACGACCGACATCGACGCGGAACGATCGATGAGGACGACCGACTTCTCCGCCTTGCCCAGCCCGCCCTCGAGCCGCGGCTGCGCCACCGCCACCAGCGCCGCCGCCAGCGCCAGAAGCTGCAGGAAAAGCAGGATGTTCCGGCGCAGCCGCTGGAACGGCGCGTTGGCCTGCAGGTCCTGGATCGCTTTCTTCCACAGCAGCGTCGACGAGACATCGAGGTCACGGCGCTTGAGGCGCAGGAAGTAAAGAATGAGCAGCGTCGGCACCGCAACCGCCGCGGCGATCGCGCCGACCATCGGGGTGAGCCACGTCATTTCAGCACCTCACTCATTTCAACACCCCCCGCGATCGCAGGTATTCGAGCATCAGCGTCTCCATCGCGATGTCGGACGTGACCGTGATGTGGGTGATCTCACGCCGCGCGCAGAACAGCCGCAACTGGTCGCAGTACGCGGCGAGGTTCTGCTTGTAACGCTTCAGCAGCGGCGCGGAGATGGTGACCTCGGTGCGGTCGGCGTCCTCGACGTCCTTGAGGCGCAGGTCGCCGCCGAGTTCGGGGTTCACTTCCTGCGGGCTGAGCACCTGCAGGCAGACCAGGTCGTACCCGCGCCCGGCGAGATACCGCAGCCCCTGCTCGTAGCCCTCCTTGAACAGAAAATCCGAGAGCACGACCATCACGCCCTTGCCGGTCCGCGCCAGCGCGATGCGCTTGGCGGCCTCGGTGAACCGGCTTGCGCCGAGCGGTTCGAGATTGCACAGGAACGCGCCCATGTCAGCCGCGCGGCGTTTTCCTCGGAGATTCTTGATGCTGGAGAGCACGCCGCCGGACGACGCGCCCTTGCCATCTTCACCGGCAGCACGCTCGGCGATCGCCGTCAGCGACACGCGGTGCAGATTCGCCAGGCCCACCGAAGCGACGGACGCCGCCGCGCGCTGCAGGCAAAGGAACTTCTCCGGCTCGCCGCACGCCTGGCTCTCGGAGCAATCGATGACGATGTGCAGCGAGAGATCCTCCTCTTCGAGGAACATCTTCATGAACAAGCGGTCGAGCCGCCCGAAGATGTTCCAGTCGATGCGCCGCAGATCGTCGCCGACGACGTACTGGCGGTGATCGGCGAACTCGATCGACTCGCCGCGGCGTTTCGAGCGCCGCTCACCCTTCATCCGCCCGAGGAAGACGCGGCGCGAGGCCACATCAAGCTGCGTCAGCCGCGCCATGAGCGGGCCGGGGAGCAGCTCGTCGAGCCGTGTCGGTCGGGTTGGAGTGGCGGTGCGGAGCATTCAGTCTGGCTTGGGGCTTGGGGCTTGGGGCTTGGGGCTTGGGAGTTCTCGGTTACTTGCCCGGCGCGCGGGGCGTGATCTTGATGATCTCACGCACGACATCGTCCGCGTTCACGCGCTCAGCCTCCGCTTCGAAGTTCAGGATGATGCGGTGGCGCAGGCACGCGCACGCGATGGACTCAAGATCCAGATAGCCAACGTGGTAGCGCCCGTCGCACAGGGCCCTCACCTTGCCCGCGAGAATGAGCGCCTGCGCCCCGCGCGGGCTGGCACCGACGCGGATGTGACGCTTGGCGGTCTCGAGCGCGGTCGCACCGTCGGGGTGCGTGCCCAGCACCAGCCTCGCGGCGAACTCTTTCACATGCGGCGCGACGATCACGCCGCGCACGAGCTCCTGCGCCGCGAGAATCCCCGGCCCGTCGATCCGCGCCGAGACCTTCGGCGTCACGCCGCCGGTGGTGCGGTCGATGATCGTCATCAGCTCTTCCAGCTTCGAATAGCCGACGACGAGTTTCATCAGGAACCGGTCGAGCTGCGCCTCGGGCAGCGGGTAGGTGCCCTCCTGCTCGATGGGGTTCTGCGTGGCCATGACGAAGAACGGCGCGGGCAATCGGTGCTGGTGCCCGCCGATGGTCACGCTGCGCTCCTGCATCGCCTCGAGCATCGCCGACTGGCTCTTGGGCGTGGCGCGGTTGATCTCGTCGGCGAGCACGATATTGGCGAACACCGGCCCCTTGCTGAACTCAAACTTGCGACGCCCGGTGTCCGGGTCCTCCATCACGATGTTCGTGCCGGTGATGTCCGAAGGCATCAGGTCCGGCGTGAACTGGATGCGGCTGAACGCGAGGCTCAACGTGTCGGCGAGCGTGCGCACGAGCAGCGTCTTGCCGAGTCCGGGCACGCCCTCGAGCAGCACGTTGCCGCCGACGAACAGACCGGTGAGCACCCCGTCGATCACCTCACGGTGCCCGACGATGACCTTGCCGATCTCTTCGGCGAGGCTGCCGTAGGTGGCACGGAACTGCTCGCACTGCTGCTTGACGGCCTCGGGGGTCTGGGTGGTCATGAGAAGGTCCTTTCACCGGAAGGCGGATTCACCGCGGAGACGCGGAGCTCGCGGAGTTCGCGCATCAATGCAGGAGAGATGGAGAGAAGAAGAGGGAACGGGAGAAACAAGGGATCGTGATTGAGCATGGGAACAGGAGCAAGGCATGAGCACGAACGGCATCGGCCGCGGCGAGTGACCGCGTGCGCACGCGTCGCTCGCCCGGAGGGCGCATGAGCTTTGCCAGGGGCGCGGCGAGCAACGCGAGCGAGCCCCGGGAAAGCGGCTCGTCTGAC
>JBJXFG010000056.1:0-125133 GCA_046154665.1 Phycisphaerales bacterium
GAAATTGCCGGTGGGGCAGGCTTTAAGCCTGCCGGCCTTGAAGTCATGGCAGGCTGGAAGCCTGCCCCACCGCTCGAAATCAGTTCGGCTTGGGCTGGCCCGCCGGGGCCGGAGCCGCGCCGCCGCCCATCCCCGACGCCTTGAACTCGTTGTTCATCTGCGACGCCACGGCGTCGGAGATGTCGATGTCCGGCGAGGCGAACATCACCCGGCGATTGACCATCGCCGCCTGGGCCTGCTGTGGCGAGGCGTCTTCGGGGATCTTCTCCTTGCTGTCGTCGACCATCACCAGGTCATACGCGTTCTTCTTGGCGAACTCCGCGGTCGCTTCGCCGATCTTTTCGTACAGGTCCACCTGCAGCGACTTCTTCTTCTCTTCGGCGAGCAGCTTGGCGGCCTGGGCGTCGGCCTGAAGTCGGGCCGTCATCCGCAGCACCTCCTCGCGCTTCTGCATGTACGAGGGGGTGTTCTTGGGGAGGATGTCGAGCTCGCTGCGGGCCTGCTTGAGGGCCTTGCCGGTCTCGTTGACGCCGTCTTCGAGCCCCTTCAGGAACCCTTCGAGCTGGCGCTCGCGGAAGGCCTTCTCTTCGAGCTGGTCGAGGACTTTGTTGAGGTCGATGGTGCCGACCTTGCCGCCCGCGGCGGAGGCCGCCGGGCTCAGCGCGAGCGCACCGAGCGCGAACACCAGAACCGCGAGAAGAACCGAGAACGACTGCAGGCGTGCCATGGAAATGTCCCTGGGTTGGTTGTCAATGGGGCGAGACCCGATCCACACGATCCGGCATGGGCCACGGGGCCGCGGCCGGTCGAGCATGGTACCGGCGAATCACTGCCCAAGCGCCCGCAGCACCACGGTCGCATAGGCCCCGCGGGGCAGGTCAAACCGCACGATTCGTTTGAGCAGGGTCGTCTGACCGGCACCGGCGAGATCATCCGGTTCGGGGTCGGAGATCGAGAAGCGCGAGGCCCGGACGAACAGCGGGCGCTCCGCCGAGCCGAACGCTGGTCGGCGCAGGCCGGGGATCGTCAATCCGTCGAGCGTCAGGCCTTCTTCGCGCAGCACCGTGTCGAGGGCCGGGCCCCACGGCTCGTGGAGCGTGATGCCCGGCGCGGGCATGGGGATGGTGAGACGCTCTGTTTGTTCATCTACGAAGCGGGCCCGCGGGAAACGGATGGGGCCGAAATCATCGTCGGCGACCGGGCCGTTGGGGTCGATGCGGGTGGCGACGTTGAATGCCGTGCGGTTCCAGAGCCACGACTGATACGCCTCGACGCACATCTGCTGGGTGAAGGCGGGGAGTGCGGCGAAGGCGTCGCGCATCGTCCCACTCGGAGCCCCCCCGCGAGCCAGTGCTTCGATGCAGCCGCGCTCGGCCCGTCTGGGGAGCAGTTCGAGAAGCTTGTTCCAATCACCCCAGTGCTGCGCGCACAGGCGGGTGAATGAGCGCCACGGGCCGGAGTCCTTCCGCGCCGGAGTGGCGATGAGCAGCTTGAGCGCGGCCTCGAACTCGCCCCGCACGAGGAGGCGAGCGGCGAAACCCTCGCCGTGGCGCGCCGAGCCGAAGCGCTGGTCGCCGAAGGCGTTGAGGACCAGCAGGGTGACCGATGGTGCTTCGACGGGGTCGATGGGTTCGGGGGCCTTGACGTGTTCGTCGGGCTCCGAGGGCCGAGGGGCGTGGAGGCTCAGCGCCGCGATCCGCTGGGTGAACACGCCGGTGTCACGCCGCTGGAGGCGGCGAATGGTGATCTCGAAGATGTTGCCATCGATCGAGTCGGCACTGATGGGGCTCGGCGCGAATCCCAGCCGGCGCGCGGTCCAGGTTGGGTTCTCGACGGCCTCGGGGGCGGCGGCGTCGGCGCGGTCGTCGAGGCGCACGCTGACCATCTGCTGGGTAAAGGCGTGCCGATCTTTGAGGCCCGCCCATGCGACGGTGCCGGGCTTGACGCCGAGCCGCTTGGCGAGAAAAGCGCATGCGTCGGGGGTGGTGAGGCTCTCTTTGGTGAGGGTGTACCAGGCGAAGCCGAGGCCTCGGCGGTGGGCGGCGCTGAGGTTCTCAAGCACGCCGGGGGCCGCCCGCTCCCGAACCACAAAGTCGCGCGGCACTCGCCGAATGGTCATGGAGGCATGGTACCGCTGCGCGGTGTGATGGAAAGAGGCGTTCGCGGCGGAGGGCGCGCAGGGTCGACAAAGCAGCAAAGCAGCAAAGCAGCAAAGCAGCAAAGCAGCAAAGCAGCAAAGCAGCAAAGAAGCAAAGCAGCAAAGCAGCAAAGCAGCAAAGCAGCAAAGCAGCAAAGCAGCAAAGCAGCAAAGCAGCAAAGCAGGGACGTTACATCGCTCGGAAGGCCCGAGACCCCATGCCCGATGCCCCATGCCCCACGCCCCCGGCCCCCCGCCCTGCCTCAAGCCTCAAGCCTCAAGCCTCACTGCCCCCGCTTGCATACTTCATATCGCCGATATAGAGTATGAAAACCATGGCCAGACCCGCCGCTCACGCTTCACCCTTTCATGCTCTGGCCGATCCCACCCGCCGGGAGGTTCTCGAGCTGCTCCGCGCCAAGGGGCCGCTCGATGCCGGCACGATCCTGGAGACGCTGCGCGACCAGGGGGTGAAGGCCGGGCAGTCGACGCTCAGCCAGCACCTCGCGGTGCTCCGCAAGTGCGGCATGGTGTCGACCAAGTGGGTCGGCCAGCGCCATGTGTACAGCTATGCGCCCGCCGCCATGAAGCCGGTCATCCGGTGGGTCGAGCCGTTCCGGCGCGGGTAGATGTCTCGGGGTTCGCCGACGGCCCCGTGCGGGTGTTGCGGCCTTGGTGCTCCTCAGCCGCCGGATAACCATCGCGGACCGGGAAAACAGGCCAAATTGAGCCCCCGGCAACGCCGACATTCACATGCGGCGCGCCCGCGGCGATACTTCGCGCCCAGGGTACACCACATGATGAACACCGCTCGTTTCACCTTGGTTCGGATCGCCATCATCGCGCTACTCGCGCTCGGCATGGCCACGCCGCGCGCCCACGCCGCGCTGCCAGTCGGCTTTGTCGAGACGGTGCTCAACATCGACGTCAACCAGCCCGTCGGCCTCACCTTCTCGGCCTCGGGGCGCATGTTTATCTGGGAGAAGGAAGGTCGCGTGTGGATCGTCGAGAACGGCGTGCGCTTGCCCACGCCGCTGATCGACATCAGCGAAGAGGTTGGCAACTGGCGCGACTTCGGGCTGCTGGGCTTCGCGGTGGACCCGAACTATGAGAGCAACGGGCGGTTCTACCTCTCGTACGTCGTCGACTTCCACCACGCCAAGTTCTTCGGCACGCCGCAGTACAGCCCGAGCGCCAACGAGTACTTCCGCGACACGATCGCGCGGGTGACGCGTTACACCGCGAACGCCGCCGACGGCTTCCGTACTGCCGATCTCGCCTCACGCACGATCCTCATCGGCGAATCGCTCGCCACCGGCATCCCGATCCTGCACCAATCCCACGGGCCCGGGGCGCTGGCCTTCGGCAACGATGGCTCGCTGCTCGTCTCGACGGGCGACGGGGCCAGCTTCTCCGTCGCCGACGACGGCGGGCCCATCGACGGTTCATCCAACACCGCGCTCGCCGACGGCATCATCACCGCTTCGCAAGACGTCGGCGCGTACCGCGCCCAGCAGATCAACTCGCTCAACGGCAAGGTGCTGCGGATCAGCCCGGTCACGGGCGATGGCCTCGCCGACAACCCGTTCTTCGATGCCGCCCAGCCCCGCGCGGCACGCTCGCGGGTTTGGGCGCTCGGCCTGCGCAACCCGTTCCGCTTCTCGGTTCGGCCGGACGCGCACGCGCCCGCGCGGGGCGGCGCGCCCGAGCGCCACGCCGGGCCCGGCGCGATCACCATCGGCGACAACGGCTGGAACATCTGGGAGGAGCTCCACGTCGCGAAAACTCCCGGCCAGAACTTCGGTTGGCCGCTGTTCGAGGGGCACGAGCCGCAGCCGCTTTACCAGACGCAGCTCACGCCCAACCCCGATGCGCCAAACCCGCTCACGGGTGGCGGCTGCGGCGCGTTTGTTCCGTTCGCTTCGTTGTGCGTGCAGGACGTGCAGGCCGCGCCGAGTTTTCCCAACCCGTGCAACCCCGGCGTCCAACTGCCCGGCACGCTGCGGCTCTTCGAGCACGCACGCCCCGCGATCGACTGGAAGCACGACGGCGGCCCGGCCCGCGCGCCCACCTTCGCCAACGGCTCGGCCTCGACCTCGAACCTCGGGTCGCCCGGGTGCCCGGTGCTGGGCACCAGCTTCGGCGGCAACTCGTCCATCGGCGGCGCGTGGTACCCCGACGCCGGCCCGTACCCCTCGCTGTGGCGCAGTACCTACTTTCATGCGGATTTCGTCGCGGGGTGGATCAAGGCGTTTGTTTTCGATGCCAACGACAACCTCGTCTCGGTGCGCGACTTCGCCTCGAACGAGTCGTTCTCCGGCATCGTGTGCATGGCCGTCAACCCCGCCGACAACCTGCTCCACCTCATCCGATTCGACTTCGGCGGCGGGTCAGACATCATCCGCATCGACTTCGTCTCGAACCTGCCGCCGATCGTGAACGCCGCAGTGGTGGGGAACAACTTCGGGCCATCGCCGCTGAGCATCCAGTTCTCCAGCGCCGGCACGAACGACCCCGAGGGGTTCCCGCTGCAGTATTCCTGGGATTTCGGCGACGGCTCGCCGGTATCCACCCTGCCCAACCCGTCACACGCTTTCACGGCGCCGACTTCGGGCCCGGCACGGTTTGATGTCACGCTCACCGTGACCGACGCCGGCGGGATCGAGCGATCCAAGTCGCTCATTGTTTCGCCCAACAACACGCCGCCGAGCGTTACGATCACCAGCCCGCTCAACGGTTCGGAGTTCCCGCCCAACGCGAACACGATCGTGCCCATGACGGCGGACATCAGCGACGTTGAGCACCCCGCCAACCAGCGCACGTGCGCGTGGCAGGTATTGCTGCACCACAACACCCACGTCCACCCCGAGCCCGTCGACAACAACTGCGCCAGCAGCGCCCCGGTCAGCGGCGCTCACGGTGCCAACGACGAGGTCTTCTACTTCGAGTTCATCCTCACCGTCACCGACGCCCACGGCCTGTCCACCACCCGCACTGTCTCGATGTTCCCCGACCTGCCGTTCTGCGTCGGCGACATCAACCGCGACGGCACGACCGACACGCGCGACCTGGTGCGGCTGCTCGGTTCGTTCGGCCAGTCCGGCGCGCTGGGGCTGGCGGGGGACCTGAACTTTGATACCGCGGTCAACACCGCGGACCTGATCATGTTCCTGGGGAACTTTGGGTGCGCGGAGCCTTGAGATCAGGGCGATGCTAAGCACGGTGATTAGAGCCCGCGAAGCGGGCGAATGATGTTTGCCAGCGGTGCAGCCGCTGGTCAGTGGTATCCAGTTGCATTTCGCCCGTGAGACGGGCGGGCGCGCGGACGAATCACAGAACACACGCCCGCCCGTTTCACGGGCGGAGCCAGTCTTGCATCGCCATCCAGCGGCTGCGCCGCTGGCAACCATCATCGACCCGCGTTCGCGGGTCGAAGGCGCAAATACCTATCGCACCGCCCTCAAAAAGCCGGGAAACCGGGCGTCAAACCCGGTCCCGGCACACACAAGGTCTGAGTCATTCGTTCCCCCTCGGGGGGGTTGCATCAGCGCCGACGACGGAAACCGGCGAGCGCCAGGCCCGCGAGGGCCGCCGCCGTGCCGGGCGCGGGGACTTCGATCGGCTCCGAGTAGATGAAGTCGTCCATGACGACGATGTCGTTGGCCCCGCCGTCGAGGACGCCGGGGGCCATGAAGGTGTTGCCGCTGGTGATGCGCACCCGTGCGATTCGCTCGCCGGCGTCGAACCGAGCGCCCGCGAACGAGAGGCCCTTGTCCAGCGGCGAGGCGAACACGGTGTGCAGTAGCACGCCGCCGAGGTCGAAGAACTGAACGAAGGTGTCCGAGTCGCTGTCGACATCGGCGAAGATTGCGCCGAACGAAGAGACTGTGGCCGGGGTCGTCGGCGACGAGGGCACGAAGAAGAACACGTCGGTGACGGTCGAGTTGCGGGCAGCGAAGAGGCGGTCGTTGCTGAACGCCGCGAACTCGGCCGGGTACGACGCGTCGATGTCGCCGAAGCGCAGGCTGGTGAAGCCCGCCTGGCCGGTGCGCTGGCTGACGAGGAACCCGTCGCCCGCGGTGACGAACGTAGCGCCTCGCTTCGAGTTGTTGTTGAAGAAGTTGTTGGGCATCAGGCTCGGGCTGGCGAAGGCGTCGAGGGCGCCGGCGTCCCAGTTGATCTCACGCCGACCGGTCGCGAACGGCCCGCTGCCCGGCGCGTTGACCGGCCCGCCGACGGCGGTGCGGAAGTTGTCGACAGACGGCGTCAGGCCGGCGGCGTTCGCGCCGGTGCCGCCAAAGGACGCCACCGCGCCGTGCGCGGCGGTCGCCATCGACGCCGAGGCAACAGCCGCGGCCATGAGCGTCACGTTGAGATTCATCTGGTTCTTCATGATTCAATCCTCATTCATCTTGCAAGAGGGACCGTGGAAAGACACACAGGAGACGAGCGACCAGCGGCGCGCGGGACCCCCTCGGGCCCACTCGATTGGGCCACCGTGAGGGATCTCAGTTGACGAGGGGAAAGAACATCCCGCCGAGCCCGGACACCCCGCAAACTCAGGGGTGCCGAGGCCCGCTTGTGCTCGCTCCGACACCCATCGATGTCGGGCCGCGAGGCGGTTCTTGCAGGGCGGGAAGAAATCCGTGGCCGACCAGCAAAAAGAACCGCGGGAGCCCCGGAAGGCTCCCGCGTTCGCGTCCCATTCGGTCACCCTTCCAGATCACTCGCGGATCGGAACGTCGGCCAGGCTCTGGCCGGGCTGAGCGGGGCGGGGCACAGGCTGGCCGTTGCGCCGGGCCCTTTCGGCCAGGCGGAGCTGTGCCGCGGCACGGTCGCGGTCACGCTGCAGGATGCGCTGCTTGTTACCAGCGGCGAAGCGGCTGTTGGTCCGCGTGCCGACGCCCTTCTTGGCCTTCTTGGACTTCTTGTCCTTGCTGGCCTTGGGCGGGTTGTTGTCGGTGTTCGCGGCGGTCTGTTCGGCGGGCGGCGTCTCGCCGGGCGAGGCTCCGGGGGCGCCGCCGGGCAGGGTGCCGTCACCCGCATCGGGTGCGGTTGTTCCACCGTTGGTCGCGCCCGAGGTGCCGCCGTTGTTCGTGGTGGTTGAGTTGTTGGGGGGCGGAACGAAGGGCGCGCCGGGGATCGAGGTGTTGGTGTACGTGCCGGTGCTGCCCGAGGAGCCCGAGCCGCCGCTTGACCCCCCACCCGACCCTCCGCCCGGCGGCGGCTGAGGCGGGGCGCTCTGCTGCGAGCCGGCGCCGTTCCCCGGCGGGGGCGTCGGTGGAGCAGCTTGGCTCGACGCGGGCGGGTTGAACTCGAGGTCCACTTCGTCCGCCACCCGCGCCAGGAGCGACGTGAAGTAGCTGTTGTACTCGTTCGCCTGCGTGGTGTTCCCGAAGTAGTCCCAGAAGATGGCGGCGTCGGCACCCTTCAGCCGCGGCTCGCGCAGCATGCGGCGCAGGTCCGTCTCGTTCATCATCTGATACTGGAACGAGGGGTTGTTGTTGTGATACCGGCACCACACGAACGCCGCCACGGGCTTGCTCGTCCCGGCGAGCTGGCGCGACGTGCCCACGAGCGTCTGCATCAAGCCCGGGAAGTACTCGGGCGGGGCATGGTCCCACGGCGTGGGGCGGGTCTCGTTCATCGGGTAGACGGTGTAGGCCACGGGGTAGAGGGCCGTGCTCGCGTCCCAGAGCCACTGCATCTCGGCGAGATGCTCGACGTGGTGCGTGCGGGGATAGCCGTAGTAGCCCCACTTGGCGTTGGGACGCTGTGCCTTGGCCGCGTTCAACGTGGCGAGCATGAAGCTCTTCGCGGCGGCCTCGTGGTCACGCTTGGCGAACGCTTCAACCTGCTCCGGGGTCAGCCCCGAGTACTGGGCCCGCACGACCTCGCGCGTCATCTCGCGGTAGAGCTCGGGGGTATCGACCCACAGCGCGTCCCAATCCTCGTAGTCAATGACGGCGTAGCCGTCGAAGTTGGCTGGGACCTGGCGGGTGATGTCCGCCGCCAGCTTGGTCAGGTGGACGTTCATATCCACCGAAACGGGCACGCCGCCGTTGACGATGATCCCGTTCCAGACCTTCGGGTAGAGCCCCGCCTGTCCGGCGTAGAGCACGACCACGCGCCCTTCCTTCATGTCGGGCACGAGTTCGGTCTGCACCTGCGGCTCGGTCGGCCCGAACGCGCCCCACAGTTGTTCATACTTGGTCGCGGTCGTCGTCTGCCCCGCCGCGCCGGCGGCACACACCAGGGCCGTCGCCGTCCACATCATCCCACGGAGGCTGGTTCGCAGTGTCATCGCGTCGTCCTTGTGGCCTCAGACCCACCCGGTCACGCCCGGCTGGCTTGTGCATGAGGCGGAGCATCAACATCCGATCCGCTTGGCACATCGACTTTCGCATCCGATGCGCTCAGCACGCAACACCCGCGGGCGGCTTTCCGCCTTCCAACTCAACGCCTGCAACAACGCTCCTAACCGCAACGACCGTGACGAGACGGGCGCGCCGATCGTGCGCCGATCCGCGCCGCGCCGCTTGACACGCCTCGACTTGAATGAGATGCGCCGCGGCGCCGCGGATCGCCACGCCCGGGAATCTCAAGCCCTGTGCCTCGCGGCACGCTCCGCCCGTGAGCGAGAGGCAGCGGTCTCGCGCGGGGCGCGCCACGACCGACCGGAAACCTCCGAAGCCGATCGACCTTCGTGACTTATGGGGCGCGGCCACTCGTTACCGGGTGTGGGCCCCTGAAGGCGACATCCCGCCGCGGCTCGCCATCAAGTGCTCGGCGAGCACCTCGGTGATCAGCCGGCCGCGACCGTTCACGCCCAGCTTTCGATAGAGCCGCTCGAGGTGCGTGTGCACCGTGTGGGCGCTGATGCCCAGGCGCGTGGCGATCGCGGCTTCCTTCAGATCGTCGAAGACCCCCACCACGACCTCGAGCTCGCGATCGGAGAACTTGAGGCGGGTCCCCACCTCGGCCCACTGCGCGTCCGACATGATGTCGCTCCCCTTGACGAGGGGTCTGGGTCGGTCGTTGGATGGATCGGGTCCTGGGTTCATGGTCACTCTCGGGTTCCACCCGCCGAGGGGGCGGGGAGATCGGCCGGGAACTCGGGGTGTGGAGACAGCACGAAGCTCAGACGCCATCAACGGGGTCGGGACACGTCACATCTTCCGTGAGAAGGCGGACTTCCGCCACACTTTCCTCCCAATAGGGGACAGGGCGCTTGATGGCTCGAAACTCGTCCTGTTCAGGGCGGGTACGGCCCGCGGCGGTCACTCCGATTGCTTCGAGTGTTCGGAAATCGTGTGATTTGACGCCTCGGAGGCCATTTCGCTCGTGGATCGCTTGCCGAGACGCCCGCGAGCGGGTCCGATGCCGGGATGGAACAGCCCACGCCCGCACCAGCCCCCGGACTTGACCGTCGCAACGCGCTGAAGCTCAGCGCCTTGGGGATCGCCGCCGGGCTTCTCGGGGTGCCTTCGTGCGCGTCGTCTTCGCGCGCGGGGGCGTCGTCGGCTTCGGCGCGCCGGGTGGCGCGCATCGCCCACTTCAGCGATACGCACATCCAGCCCGAGCTCGACGCCGCCCGTGGCGTTGCCGCCGCCCTGCGACATGCTCAATCGCTCCGCGACCCTCCCTCGCTGATCCTCACCGGCGGCGATCTCGTGATGGATGCGTACGAGCAGCCTGCTGAGCGCACCAACGCCGTGTTCTCGCTGCTCAAAGATGTGCTGCGCCAGGAGTGCTCGATCCCCGTGCATCACACGCTGGGCAACCACGACATCTGGGGATGGAAGCGCTCCAAGAGCGGGCTGACCGGGAACGAGCCGATGTACGGCTCGGCGTACGCGGTCGATCGCCTGGGACTGCCCGGCCCGTACTTCAGCTTCGACATCGGCGCCGGCCCGGGCTCGTGGCGCGTGATCGTGCTCGACAGCGTTCGACCTTCGCGCCAGCCCGGCAGCGAGGGCTATGAGGCCTTTCTTGATGAGCCTCAGTTCGACTGGCTTCAGCGCACCCTTCGCGATACGCCGAGCGACCGGTGGGTGCTGGTGTGCTCACACATCCCGATCATCTCGGTCTCGTCGTTGTTCGATAACGACACGAAGATCCAGCTGCGCGTGCAGTCCAACGTGATGCACGACGACGCGCGGCAACTGCACACGCTTTTCAAGAGTCATCCCAACGTCCGCGTGGCCCTCAGCGGCCACATCCACCAGGTCGACCGCTGCGATTACGCGGGCCTTACCTACATCTGCGGCGGAGCGGTCAGCGGCGCGTGGT
Source organism: Phycisphaerales bacterium (assembly GCA_046154665.1). GTDB lineage: Bacteria > Planctomycetota > Phycisphaerae > Phycisphaerales > UBA1924 > JAFLCM01. Next base: position 10,430 of record JBJXFG010000056.1, read on the forward strand.
GGAAGGGCGAGCACAACGGGTGCCGCGAGGGTTACGGCGTGGTCGACCTGTTCTCGGATGGCACGTTTGGGTACTCGTATCAGACTTATGGGTGGCAAGCGGCGCGGCGCTCGGAGGGCGCGTGAGGCGGACGCGCGACGCGGTGCCTTCCGCCGCGCTCCGCCGGCGCATCGCGTTTTCACTCGACACGCCTGACGAACTGGCGCCGCATCTGGAGCGGCTCTTCGCGCCGTTGCGTTCGCTGGGTGCGATGCCGCGGCGGACGGTGTCGCTGATCGCGAGCGCGCTCACGCCCGGGCCGCGCACGCGTGTGCTCGATGCGGCGTGCGGCAAGGGGGCGGTTTCGGTGCTGCTCGCGTCGCGCCTGGGATGCCGCGTGACCGGGTTCGACGCGATGCCGGCGTTCATCGAAGAGGCCCGAGCGCGGGCCCGGCGCGTCGGCGTGGGGCACCTGTGCCGGTTCGAGGTTTCGACCGCCGAGGCGTTCTTCAAGCGACCGCGCCGCTTTGACGGTGCGATGATGCTCAACCTGTGGCCGGCACCCCGAGCCGTGGCGGCGCTGCGGCGCGTGGTCCGGCCCGGCGGGGTGATGGTGATCGACGACGCCACCCTCGATCCGCGCCGCCTCGTGCCGCGCGAGTTTGACCACATGCGGACACTTGAGGAGATGAACCGGCTCCTCGAGGTTGGGGGGGATGAGATTCTGCGGGTGGTGCGCCCGACACCGTCGGTTGTGCGGGCACAGAACCGCGTGCTGTATCGGCTGATCGAGCGATCGGCCCAGGCGCTGGTGGGTGATGGACATCCCGAACTGGCCCCGCACGCCCGCGATTTGCTGCGCCGCCAGCGTGAGGCCAATCGGTTGTTGGCGACGACCCTGCGTCCGACCATGTGGCTGATTCGACGTGGGTGATTCGCAGCCCCGGGAACGTCCCGCGCTCCAGGTTGTTCGACCCGGACCATCGCAAGGCCGATGGTCCGGCGTCGGGCGGCAGGGCGCTTGAACTGCTGGGGCTCTCCCGTGATCGCACGCCCCCACGCCGGGCCCGTTCTGCGGTACGTTGTTGTTCCAGCGCTGGCTGTCCGGCGCGTCGCCTTGTTGCGATTTCTCCGTTCCCTTCACAAGAGAACCCACGAGCACCACCATGGCCAAGAAGACCAGCAAGAAGAGCAAGCCCGCCAAGAAACCCCCCGCAAAGAAGTCCGCCTCGAAGAAGGGCGCGAAGAAGGCCGCGCCGAAGCGCAACCCGATGATGCCCGTGCCCATCTCCACCGGCGGCGGCGCCGACCCCATGGAAGTCGGCACCAACCTCGTCCGCATGTTCAACTCGGGCCAGATGGCCGGCGGCGAGATCGAGAAGAAGTACTGGTCGCCCAAGATCGTCTCGATCGAGGGCGTCGGCGTCTCGATGGGCTGGCACGGCGCCAAGGCCGCGACCGCCAAGGGCGAAGAGTGGATGATGGACAACATCATCCACTCGGCGAGCGCCGAGGGCCCGTACGTCGGCGCCACCGGCTTCGCCGTCAAGTACACCATGGACGTCGAGACCAAGTCCACCGGCCAGCGCAAGACGATGGTCGAGGTCGGCGTCTACAGCGTGCTGAAGGGCAAGATCGTGCAGGAAGAGTTCATGTACTACTGCGGGTGATCCGAGCCGGGTTCACCGCGGAGGCGCGGAGGGCGCGGAGGAATGCAACAGAGGGTGTAGGTAGGGTGTAGGGATTGGGCGGTCGCAAGATCAAAAACCCTACACCCTACACCCTATCCCCTATACCCTCGTGCCTCAGCGCGCCTACCGCTCTTCAAGGCGGTCCCATCACTGCGGCGAGGCTGGCGCGTCCGCGGCCTTCACCAGCGAATCGCGAGTCGGGCGCAGCTTGGCGAACGACGCCGCGTCGATGACGAAGTACCACGGGGCGAGGCTCTTGCGGAGCGATTCGGCCCTCTTCTGGCCCTGGGCCACGCGGTCTTTGTGCTGCGTGAACGCCGCGGCCTGGGTGGCTTTGCTCACCTCGAACTGGGCCTTCTCGGCCTCGTACTTGGCCTTCGCGGCCTTGTACGCCGTGACTTCGGCGGATTCCGTCTCGCCGTCGGCGGGCTTCTTTGCGGGGTCGTAGCCCTCGGGGGCCGTGGGCTCGACAAGGTCGGTGGGCGCGGTCGGCACCACGGGGGCCGGGCCCAGCAATGATTCATCGAACGACACCGTCGCGAGCACATAGCGCGCTTCGGTGCCTTTCTTCGTTTCGTCCTTCTTCTCGCTTTCCTTTTCGTCGCCCGCCGACCTGCCTTCGGCGCTCTTGGCGGCGTCTTCGGGCTTGGTCGCACCCGCGATGACGTCCGACGTGCCGGCGGAGAGCTCGTCGCCAGTGGCCACCAGCAGTTCGCCGAAGTAGAGCTTGTAGATCACGCCGTCGTTGCACTTGATGTCGACCTCGCCCTCGTTGGCGACGAACTGGCCGTCGCGGGTGAGGAAGAAGCCCTTGGCTCCCATTCCGATGAGGTCGAGCGTGTCGAGCTTGATGTTCGACTTGCCCGGCTCGGCACCGAAATAGGCGGTGAGTTTCTCGGGCTTGGCGCGCACGCCCAGGATGCGCATGGTGCGGAGGGTGTTCACCGCGTCGTCGATGGGGGCCTCGTTGACGGCTTGTCCTTCGGCGGGGCCGCCGCCGGGCTCGGCGTTGAACGCCCAGCGCGGCTGGGGCGGAGCGGGTTGATTCGGGTCCTGCGGGCCGTCGGGCTTGGTCTCGGGGGCTTTGCTGATCGTCACCGTCTCGGTGGTGGTCTTGGTGCCTTTTTGCTCGTCGATCTGGTAGCGATCGACGCGCATGCCGGCGACTTCCGCGCTGGCCAGCTTCAAGACGTCGGTCTGCACCCAGTCGGCGAACCTCGAGGTGACGGCCCGCGTAAACGCCACGGCGTAGACGCGGCTCTTGCCGGGCACGCGCGCGTAGACCTGGCCGCCGACCTGGTCGCTCTTGACGGCCTTGCCGATGATGAGATCGCCGAGGGCCTGGTCGGAGGCACCGCGGATGGTGATGCGGGTGCCGCGGCCCGAGAGGGGTGCCTTGTCGTCGTCGGGCGCAAGCACGCCCAGGGCCTGATGCTCCGAGGCCTTGTCGGTAACGACGGTGTCCTTGCGGAGGCCGATGAAGGCCGACGCCGCGCCGGCCATGTTGGCCTGCGCGTCGGCGGGGTAGTTGTGGTGTGAGGGGATGACCCAGCGCGTGCCGTCGAACTGCACCTTGAAGGGGGTGAGCGTTGCGGTGGCCTCGTCGTACGAGATCACCTCGAGGCTCTTGGCCGTTGTCGGATCGGTGAACTCGGGGAAGAAGATCTCGCCCTGGTCACTGAAGGTGGCGTCGGTAACGGCGCGCGGGGCGGAAACATACGCCGCCCCGGCGAGCCCAGCGGCGAGGACGATGGCGACGGCGGTCTTTGTGAGGTCGTTCATGGGGGGAAAGGAGAAGGCACTGGGAACTCGGCACTGGGCATCAGCAGGGAGTTGGACTTTGGTTCTCGATACCGCGGATCGACTTGGCGCTTGGCGTCGTGCCCGGGCGGTCTTTACCAGTGCCCAGTGCCCGATGCCCAGTGCCTTCTATCGCAACCGGTCACGGGCGACCCCCGCCGTCTCGCCGCGGCGGCGTTTGGCGAAGACGAAGCCCGCCAGCAGCAGCGCCGGCACCGGGGGCAGGGCCACCGCCGCGGCGCGGATGTTCATCTGGGTCTGGTCGATGCGCTCTTTCGCGCGCATGCGGGCGTCGAGGATCTCGGCCTGGCGGGCGTCGTTGATGGCCACGGTCTGCACGTCGAGGCGGCGCTGCTCGGCCTCGCGGACGCTTTGCGACATGATCTCTTTGGTTGATTCGTCGAGGTCGGCGCGCTTGTTGATCTCGTCGACCTTGGCCTGCAGGCTGGCCTTGGCGCGTTCGAGCTCGGCGTCGGCCTTGTCGGTCGCCGCGTTGATCGCCGCGAGCTGTTCCTGCTGCTCCTTGCCGCGAGCGGCGTCGAGGCGCTCCAGCGTGCGGTGCACCGGGCGGCGCTTTCGCAGATCGAGCAGCGACTCATCGCCCGCGAGCGTGTCCACGGCGTTGAGCACGAAGGTGACGTTGTCGAACTCAAGATCACGCATGCCCTGGGCGCGGATCGAGAAGAACATGTCGCTGATGCAGTCCAGATCGGCGACGAAGACGGCTTTGACGCCCTTGTCGTCGCCGCTGGCGGGGCGCTCAATCCGCGCGGCGACCGTGTGCCCGCCGGCGCTCTTGACGGGGCGGCGCGCCTGGTTCAGGCCCGCCACGCCGAAGGGCGTGCGCTGCAGCATCTGCGCGTAGTCGACGAAGCCCGTCACCGGGCTGCTCTTGAGCAGCGCCGTGAAGACCGTCGACTTCGGAGCGTCGGGCGCCAAATCCACCGAACCGGCGCACATCAGCACCAGCTCTTGCAGACCGCTGGTGATCGGGTCGGCGGCGTTGAAGGCGTCCGCCGTGCCGCTGTTGCGGCCGACGAACACGAACTCGCGCGGGATGTCGCTGAACTGCGGGCGTGGGTTGTACGAGTCCCACAGGACCTTGTCCTTCGCGCTGGTGATTCCCAGGGCCGCGAGCAGGGGCACAAGGTTCGCCTTCGGGCCTTCGTTCTGCCCGCGCTGGAAGGCGTTCATGCTGCCGCGGACCTCGCTGGTTGAGAGCACCGGGTTCACAAGAGCGAGCGGGTCTTCGAAGATGAGCCCGGGGCGGCCGGCCTTGACATAGCTCGTGAGATGCACGAGCTCCTCATCGGACAGCGTGCTCGGGGCCGCCGCCAACAGCAGGGCGATCTCCTCCGGCACGGGCTGTCCCTTGGCGACGCGGACGATCTCGTACTGCTTGCGGAGCTCTTCGACGATGGGCCAGTCGCGCCCGGGCTGGAAGGTCTGGTAGTTGAACTCGCCGAAGAGCTGCGCGTCGGTCTCGAGCACGCCGACTTTCTTGCGGCCACTGAGGCTCACGGTGCGCATCGAGCGGGCCAGCTCGTACTCAACCGAGAGGCCCTTTTCGAGGAAGGGGATGACGAACTGCTCGGGCCCGCAGGTGAAGGCCAGGCCCATGAACACATCACGGGCACGCGGCTCGGCGTCGTCGGGGCTGGGGGGCACCGATCGGGCGGCGATGCCGAAGTTCTTCTGGGCCTCGCGCGCGGCTTCGGTGAAGGGCTCGGTCTCGACGACGCGGGTGATCACGCGCCCGCCGCTGGTGGCCTGGAGTTCGCGCAGCAGGCCCAGCAGCGTGGTGCGGTTCTGGACGAAGGCGACCGGGACTTCGGGCGAGACGTACGCGGTGACCAGCACGGGACGCTCGGGGTTGAGCGCGGCGACCTGCTCGCGGGTCTCGGGCGAGAGCGACCAGAGGCGTTCCTGCGTGGCGTCGGCGCGGGCGCCCAGGCGTGAGAGCAGCACCACCGCCGCCCCACCCGCGATGATGAGGGCGGCGCCGCGCACGAAGGCGAGCGATGTCCGTGCGCCGCCCGCGGTCGAGCCCGCCCAGTGACGCCGGTTGACGATGAAGGTGTTGGCCCACAGCGCGATCGCCGCCACCGCGATGAAGTAGCCGACATTCTCGAGCGTGATCACACCCCGCCCGAACTCCTCGAAACGCGCTTGGAACGACACGGCGTTTGCCAGCCGCTCAAGAACTGTGCCCGGCATCAGCCCCGCGAGCCCGCCCAGCGACAGCATCAGGCCGCACAAAAGCGCCGACACGATGAACGCTAGGGTCAGGTTCCCCGTCACCGCCGAGCCGACGAGGCCGACCGCGATCAACGCCGCGCCGGCGAGGAAATAGCCGACGTACGTCGACGCCACCACGCCGACATCGGGCCTACCGAGGTACCACAGCACCACCAGATGGCTCAGCGAAAACACCAGGCTCACGGCGTAGATGCCCAGGCACGCGAAGTATTTGCCCAGCACCAGCTCAACATCCCGCGCCGGAAGGGTGAGCAGCAACTCATCGGTTCCGCTGCGGCGTTCCTCGGCCCATGCGCCCATGGTGATCGCGGGCGCGAGGAAGAGCAGCAGCACCGGGAACCAGCGGTTGAGCTGGTCGAGGTTGGCGAGGTTGCGGTCGAAGAAGCCGGGCAGCCAGAACGCCGCGACCGCCGAGAGGAAGACGAAGATGGTGATGAAGACGTAGCCGTTGGGGCTGGAGAAGTAGCTCCCCAGTTCACGCTTGACGATGGCTTTGATGACGTGGGATTGCATGGCCGGAGGGGGGAGAAGGTGCGGAGGGGTGGAGGTGCGAAGGTGGGGATCGCGGGGGATTGGTTCACTCGATGCCTTGATGCCTCATGCCTTGATGCCTTCCCCCGTCAGCTGCCTAAAGCGCTTTTCCATCGCCGCCTCGTCGGCACCGAGGCTCGAAACGGGGCCGTCATGGACCAGCCTTCCCTGAGAGACGACGAGCACACGCGACGCCATCGCCTGCACCTCGCGCAGGATGTGGGTGCTCAGAAGGATCGTCTTAGTCTTTGACAGGCCGCGGAGCAGGTCGCGCACGTGCTCGACCTGGTTCGGATCGAGGCCCGCCGTGGGCTCGTCCATGATGAGCACGTCGGGATCGTGGAGCAGGGCCTGGGCCATGCCGACGCGTTGGCGATAGCCTTTCGAGAGCTTGCCCGTCGGCTTGCCGATGACTTCGCTCAGGCGGCACTCGTCGATCACGAAGTCGATGCGTTCCTTCAGCTTGCTGCCCGCCAGCCCCCGCGCCTCGCCGAAGAAACGCAGCACGCTGATCGGGGTCATCTCGGCGTACATCGGGCCGTTTTCCGGGAGGTAGCCGACCTTGCGGGCCACGCCCATCCGGTCCGCCGCCACTTCGATGCCCGCGATGAACGCCTTGCCCGAGGTCGCGGCCATCGAGCCGGTGAGCAGCTTCATGGTTGTGCTCTTGCCCGCGCCGTTGGGCCCGAGGAACGCGACGAGCTGACCGCGCGGGATTGAGAATGTGACGTCCCTGACGGCGTAGAAATCGCCGTACATCCGCGTCAGCCCCTCGGCGCGAATCATGGTGCCATCCGAAGTGTTCGCGGAGCGGGCTTCACGTTGAAGGTCGGGAGCGACAGCGGTCGTCATGGTTGATGTCCGTTTGATCGGTCTCTGGTTGGTGGCCTGCCCGGCGCGGTCGGCTCAGCACCAACCACTGCATGGGCGGCAAAATACCCCGTTCGAGCCTTGCGGACAAGCCTCGCGCGGGATGCAGCCTTCTTCGCACTTGTATCGCCCGCGCTCGACCGATCATTTTCCAAACATCTATGCCCGGCATCAACCGAACGCCTAGCTGCGAGGCTTTCACTGAGCCGCTCTGGGCGAAGTGACGGATCAACGTCGACCGGAAGACGAACGATGGTCTGGCTCCGGCGGGTCCGAGCGAAAAGAGTAACGTCCTGATCCGCCGCTTCGTGGACTTAGCGACGGATTCTGGCCGTCCGTTAATGGCATTCAGGGCTTTGGTGGGGCTGGAGCGGCCTGGGGCCGGGCCTGCGGCTTGGGTTCCGCGGGCTTTGGAGGCGGCTGGCCGCGGCGCTGGGCCATCATCTTGAGGACTTCCTCGAGGCCCGCCGGTGGTGCCCCCGCGCCGTCCGGAGACGCGCTCTCGCCCGGCTTGAGGACTTTCTCGATTGCCGCGGCGGTGGCTTCGCCGGTGGGGGCGGGGTCGAGGCGGGCGAGATCGAGGGGGGCAAGATCGAGGGGCGCGTCGGGATCAGGTCCGAGTTCCTTCATCAAGAGCGCGATGTCCGCTTCGCTGATCTTTGCCTCGCGCAGCTTGGCAAGCACCTCGGCCCGTGTCGCCGGCACCACCAGCGCCGGGGAGGCCGGCGCGGCGTCGGTCTTCTTCGGGTCCGATGAGGCGACGATCGGCAGCGTCACGAACATCTTGAGTTCGACCTGTCGGCCCCCCGGCGGGCGCGCGAGCACGGCGCTCTTTCGTGCGACGTCGATCGCCATCACCTTCCATGTGGGCGTCGGGTGGGCCGGGTCGGTGATCTCGTCGCCCACGCGGAAGACCTTTGACTTCGCCGCGTCGGAGCCCGACGCGAACGCGAGCATCAGCGCCGGCTTGCCCTGAATCTCGAACAGGCCGACCAGACGCAGGTTGTCGTACGCGGGCTTGATGTCCTGGGGGATGCTCGCCTCGGGCGCGACCGGTGCGGCGGCTTCGCCGGACCCCGGTGCGCCCTCCGCGCCCGCGGGGGTGCCTGGCGTTCCTGGCGCGGCGCTCGCCACGGCCCAGGCGCGGCGCTTGTGTGAGAACACGTTTTCGCCCGTGAGCCCCGCCAGCGCGGACTCGCGGGCCGCGACATCCGTCGAGCGCGGCGCGAGCGTGACCTTGGGCGGCGTCGATGCCGCGTCGACCTCATCAGGCGTCGCCAGCGGCTTCAGCAGCGCGAAGACAAACCAGCCCGCCGCGAGCGCCAGCGCCGCGCCGCTGATCCATCCGAGCGTGCCCCATGTTCCGCCACGGTTTGATGCCGTGGGGCGCAGGCGCACGCCCGAGAGCATGGTCTCGGCACCGATGAGGGCGGTGGAAGGATGGTCGGCGGGGGGGGCGGGATAGGGCGGTTGGTGCGTCACGGCGTCTCCTCCCCGATGAGGGCCACGGCGCGCACGTCGATGGTCGCCGTGACTTCGCTGGGCGTCTGCCCCAGGCCGGGGCCCTTGATCTGCACGCCCACCACGCCGGCGCGGACATCCGGCAGGTTCTCGATGCGGTCGATGAGGCGATAGACCTCGGCGGGCGCGTCGGTACGGACGTCGACGCGCAGGCCGATGGCGCGAACCGCCATGGCGCTGGCCGGGGCGGGTGCCGTGCCGCTCGATCCCGGCGCACCCGCCGACAGTGGCACCGGCACACTGTTGGCCCCGCTGTCGTCGGTGAAGCGCAGGTCCTTCACTTCGGCCAGCACGCGCTCGCGGAAACTCGCCTCGGCGAGTTCGACGGTTCGGGCCCGCACCGCCTGGGCTCGGGCCGTGTCCCACGCGCGCTCGGCGTCCGCGAGGGCCGACTTCCAGGCATCGCCAGCATCCAGCAGCGCCCGCTGGCGCTTGGCGAGCGCCAGCGCGTCGAGATAGCGCTCCTTCGCCGAGGGCGCGGCTTCATCGGCGGCGTCCGCCTCTTCGCCCGCGCCGCCCATGAACTGCCGACCCAGAACCACCGCGCCCAGCAGGACCACCGCCCCCAGCAACCACGGCGTCGTCGCGCTCTTGCGGCTCATCGCGCACCCCCTTCGACGACGCTCGGTGCCTTGCGATCGGCACGCACCGTGAACGTCTCGAGCCCGCGCTGCGGCACCGATGACATCGGGTCGACCAGCTTGGCGTTTGCGAACAGGCTGCCCGGTGATTCGAGCGCGGCGAGCACATCGCCGGACTGCTTTGCTTCGCCGCGCATCTCGACCACGCCGGGCGACGCACCGTCGGGCCCGCTGAGCTTCACCCAGTAGATGAAGCCGTCGCCCGTGACCGCCGACTGTGCCGACGCGATCTGCGGCAGCACCGGCGTCCATCCCTTGATGATTGGGCTCACGCCTTGCTCTACGAGGCTCGCCAAACGCAGCGTGCGGGCCCGCACGCGCTCGACCTCGCGCTGCTGATCAGCCACGGCCTCGCGCTGGGCGGCAAGATCGGCGATGGCCCGTTCATATCGCGCCTCGCTGACGCGCAGGCCGGCGACACCCAGCAGCGCCGCGCCGACGCACGCCGCCGCGGGCAGCATCCATCGCCGGGCCGGGCGACGCCCCGCGCCTTCGATCGGGACGAACTGCCCCGCGCCGAGGTCTTCCGCGATCGCCGCCGCGACCGCCAGTTCGTAGCCGCTGACCGAAGTTCCGCCCGCGTCGTCGCTGGCGCCGGGGAGCCGCAGCGCCCCCGCCGATGCACCGTCGGTGAAGCCCATTGGTGCCGCGAGTTCATCGAGCTCGCCGCCGCGCAGCACGTGGCGGACGGTCACGCCACCGGCGAGCTCGTCGAGCACCTCGGCGCGATCGGCGTTTTGCAGGCCCAGCCCGGGCAGGGCCATCGACGCCGACAACACCGCCGAGACATCCCGGCCCATCGCCCGCGCGATCGCCTGCATCCACGCGCCGGCCTGTGAACGCCGGGCGACCACGAGCCAGCCCGAGGCCGAGAGCGCGGCGTCACCGCCCGCGCCGCCGCCAACTCCGCCCCCGACTCCGCCCCCCGCCGTGCCGCCGTCATCGCCGCCCTCGTTCTCATCGAGAGCGCGCCGCGAGACCACCCCCACCATCGCATCGGCCGCCGACACTGGGGCCAGCTGCTCGATCGAGGCGAGGACACCCTCGCGCGCCCCTGCCCACCCGCGTGCGTCCACCGGCACGGGTCGCACGGCGCACCACGCCGTGGGCACGGTGAGGATCATCCGCGCGTTGTTCGAAGCCCCGGCGGCGACGAGCAGCCCGCTGAGGGCGCGGCGCACTTCGTCGCTGGGTGCCGAGAGAAAGCCGCGCAGCACCGGCCCGCGCCACGCCCGGGCGCGCCACGGCCCGCGCGAGACGACCGCGCTGTGCAGGTCGTCGCCGACGATGGCCAGAGAAAGACTTGTCCAGGGGCTCAGCCGCATGAGAGTTCCATTGTAGAGGTCGCGCTACATCGCCCGCAGCCCGATCTCGGTCACGCCCTGGTCCGACACCACGGCGATGCCCTCGAACTTCCGGGCCTCGCCCACGCGCTCGACCACGCGCTCGGCGTTCACGCGCCCGAGCGTCTCGACCTCGATGCGGACGAACCCCGAGGGCTCGACGCGGACTTTCTCGAGAGCGCGGTCCCACACGCCGCGCATCGCGCCCGCGGCCGCCTCGGGCGTCAGCTTGCCGCTGCGCCGCAACGAAAGAACCTCCTCGACCGCCGAGGGCGTCATGCCGTCGATGCTCAGCAGCACGGCGGCGGGAGCCGAGCCCAGGTGTGCCCTGCCGTCGCCGCCGGCGCACAGGTCCGGGCGGATGAGCTCGAACAGTTCCCGCGTCATCGCGGGGAGATAGAGCATCTCTTCGAGCGCAAAGAGATCGGCGTCGCGCGGAACGATGCCGCGGCGCTGGTACTCCGCCGCTTCCGCCCCTTCGGTCCTCGACGACGTGTCGGCATCTCGCCAGTCCATCAACTGCTGCGCGACTCTTCGCGCCGTCCGCGCGTCGGTGCCCTTCAACGTGAGGTAGCGCGTGAAGCGTTCCTCATCGATGGAGTTCACATTCAGCAGCCCGCCGGCGTCGGTGAGGGTCACGCGGAAGACACGGTCTTCGACGCGCACCTCGACCGGCGCGCCGGGCAGCCCGATGGCCTTGAGCAAGTCGAGCCCCTGCGTGGCCCGCGTGCGCCGACCGGTGAGGCCGCCGCCATCAGCCAGGCGCCGCCCGCCCGCGGCGGCCTGCTGCTGCTTCTCTTCGATCTCCTCGGCTTGCTCGCCGATCATCTCGCGGATGATCGCGGGCAGGTCGGGGGTCTTGTCTTCTTCTTCGCCGCCCGCGTCGGCGACCGCGGCGGGAGCGTCGGGCAGGCCCAACCCCCCAGCCCCACCCCCGCCCCCCCCGCCGCCCGCGTCGGCACGGTCGGCATCGCTGGCACGGTTGCCCTGCGTGGGCGTGGTGGTGAGCCCGCGTAGCACGAGCACCACGGCGCTCCGCGCCAGCCGTTCGCCGCGGACGCGCTCCGAGACCACGCGGGCTTCGATCTGCGCGGCGCGCGAAGCGGCGGCGCTGCGCATCCCCAGCGCGAAGACCGCGGCGGTCGCCACCAGCACGATGATCAGCGCGAACGCTCGACGACGAACACGCATGCGAACTCCTTTCCGTCATGCTCTCCGACGATCCGCACCGCGGGGATGGGGCCCTTGAAAACACTGTCGTAGCGATGCCAGCCGGGCCGGCGGGCTTCTTCGTCCTCATCTCCCGTGCTGATCTCGCCGCGCTCCAGCGAGGCGGCCCGTTCTTCCGGCGAGAGCCGGGGGCCGTAGCGCTCGAAGCGCAGGTCCTTCACGTTCTTCAGAAGCACGGTGCGGGCGGGCTCTTCGTCGCCGGTGGCGGGTGATTCGAGCTGCGCGGCCGACGCGGTGCTGACCCCGGCGGTGCCGAAGCTCGACACCCGCGCCTCTTCGTAGACGAGCGCGAACCGCCCGGTGGTCACGTCCTTCTCGATCAGGTACGACGCGGAGACCAAAGGCCAGCGTCCGCCCGAGCCCCCGCCGTGCAGGACGCCCGTCGCGGTGACGAATCGCACCCGCCCCGGCTCGATGAGCACCTTGCCGCCCGAAGCATCGACGCCCACGGCGCTGCGCCGATCGGCCCACTGCCTGGTCATGAGTTCGGTGACGCGCACCAGCCGCATCGAACGGAAGTGGCCATGGTTGTCGTCATTCCACGTGCGGGCCTGAGTGAGCACCAGCGCCGCCAGCAGCACGACCGCGGAGAGGACCGCGGTTGCGAGCAGCACTTCGAGGAGCGTCATGCCTAGCGGACCACCCGCCCGGCGCGCACGATCGCTCTTCCCACCCGCACAGCGGGTGGGCTTTGTTCGCTCTTGCGTAGACGGGATGTTGGTCCTCACCGGTGCCATAGAAACTCCGTCAACTCCGACCCCAGCTTGACCTCATACCGGAACACGCTCACCTGGGCCGCGACGTCGTAGGACACCTGGCCAGCGAGCGGGTTGGGGCGGCTCACGCTGGCGCGGGTGACGCGGTAGAACGCACCGTTCTGCGTGCCCTCCCAGACGAGCAGACCCGTGTCGCGATCGGTCTGGGGTGTGCCGAGTAGGCCGTTGACGAGACTCTGGAACAGCGCCTCGGCGGCGTTGTCACGCAGGGCCGACCGTTGCACCTGCCGGCCCACCATGCCGATCTGGGCGCGCAGCTGGAGGCACACCACGATGACCGCCGTGAGGATCGCCAGGGCGAGGACGCTCTCGAGCAACGTGAAGCCGCGACCCAGTGGCATCGGCGCGCGAACACGGGCACGGCGCGAGCCCGGAGCGTCAGCGACGGGTGCTTTCGAACGATGGAAACCTCGGGGAGCTTCGACCCGCTCGCTCACGCTTGGGGCTCGTGTGCTCGGAGCTCGCGCCAAGGATGGGTGCGTTTGTTCCGCGACCGGCGTCACTGGGGCTCCTGCGCCGGCTCCTCGGTCGGCTCGGCTTCGATCTCCCCTTCCGCGTCGAGGGGCGCTTCCTTGAAGTACGGGAGCGCCGGCGCCGCCAGCATGCCCCGCGGCAGCTCGTCGAGCTTCTCGGCGAAGATCGCCCGCACGTTCTCCGCCGCGCGCAGGAAGTCGCTCATCTGCGTCACCGTCTCGGTGGGTTCGGGGATGATGGTCGGGGTGATGGTCAGCAGCAGCTCGGTGCGGTCGTTGCGTTCGAATGTGGTCGTGAACGCCCCGCCGATCAACGGCAGATCGCCCAGGATCGGCACCTTGCCCTCGCGGGTTTCCATTCGGCTGTCGATGATGCCGCCTAGCACGACCGTCTTGCCGTTGGGCACGGTGACGTTGGTGGTGATGCTGCGGGTCTGGAAGGCGGGGCTGATCTGGCCGGCCTGGGTGGAGGTATCCGGGGCGGTCACGACGCGGTTGGTCTGGGTGATTTCGAGATCGATGAGGCCTGACTCGTTGAGCTTGGGTTTGATCTCGAGTTTCACCCCGGTGTTGCGATACTCGATGTCGGTACGGCTGATGGTGCTGCCCTGGTCCTGGTCCGGGGTCTGGGCGCTCGACGAGGCGACGGGGGTTTCGCCGCCCACGTCGATGATCGCCTTGAAGCCGTCCTTCACGAAGACCCGCGGCTGACTGAGGATTTCGACCTTTGCCTCGCGCTGGATGGCCTGCACCAGCGCCAGCCCGTCGCTGCCCGTGAAAAAGATGCTGCCGGTGGGGTCGCCCGTCACCAGGCCCGGGCTGGCGGTGAGGCCGAAGATGCCCAGCTTCTCGATGCCGTCGCCCTGGAAGAAGTACTGCACGCCGAACTCGAGCTGGCCCGTCAGCGCCACCTCGGCGATCGTCGAGTTGATGAACACCTGCATCTTCGGGCGGTCCACCGCCTGGATCAGCGCCAGCACCTCGGCGTAGTCCTCGGGTGTGGCCTCGACCATCAGAATCCGCTCGGTCTGCTCCAGCACCAGGCGAACCTGCTTCTTTGCCCCGGGCGCGGCCCCCGACCCGGGCACCGCGTTGCCGCCTTCGACCTTGTCCGCCAGCGAGCGCGACACGAACGCCTCAAGCGCAATCGGGTCGAAGTTCTGAATCCGGTAGATGTAACGCTGACGACGGCTCTGCTCGGGCGGCTGGTCCACCTGCTCGATGAACGTCCGCACCAGTTTCCGCAGTGACGGATCGCGCGAGACCACCATCAGGCGGTCGGTGCCGGTGATGGGCACGAACGCCGCGAGCGGCTCGCCGCCGGCACCCTGCGGGTTGATGCGGCTGGTCGACGCGATCGACTCGAGCAGCCGCGCGGCGTCTTCGGGGGTGCGCGTGCCCAGCCGGTAGGTCCACACGCTCACGCCCTCGAAGCTCGGCGTGTCCAGCGCGCTGATCAGCCTTGACATGCGGTTGAGCTGGCGCGTCGTGTCGGCCATGATGATCATCCGCCCCACCGCCGCCTGGTACGAGCCGACGCTCATGAGCTCTTTCACCACGCCGGTGACTTCCGTGGGCGACGCGTAGCGCAGCTTGCGGACCCTCACGGCGGTGTCCTCGCCCTCCGCCGCGGCCAGCGCGTTCATGATGGGTGCCGAGGAGTTCTTGGAGCGGCCCACGCCGGCGCGGAACATGATGACGCCATCGCGGTCGTCCACCGCCCAGTCGTACAGCGACGCGAGCGCGCCGATGAAATCCACCAGCTCGGCCCGGGTCATCTCTTCATCGATGTCGAGCGTCACCGTGCCGCCGGCGAGTTTGGGGTCCACCACAAAGGGCCGCTTGAGCAGCTGCCCGACCAGCACCTGCAGCACGTCGCTCACCGGGGCCGCGTTGGCGGCGTACTTCACCCGCAGCAGCTCACCCCCCTCGGCCCGCGCCACCCGCGCCGGCGCGAGGCCCTCGCCCGCGCCCGGCACCTCGTCGGCTCGGATCGTCTCATCGCCGATCAGTTCCGGCCCACGGCTGCCGGCCCCGCCCCCCGCGCCCGAGCTCGCCGCGATCTGCGGGAGGACGCCAGCACCGATCGGCTGCGACACCGGCCGCCCGGTGTACGTCCACGGCTCGGCCTGGTCCACCGCGCTCTTCGGCGGCGGCACGCTCGCCTGCCGCTTGGCCCCCTTGGCACACCCACCCAACCCGGACGAGACCACCACCGAGCCACCCGCACACGCCAGGAGCATCCACGCCGCCGCAGTCTTGTTCGAAGTCTTCATCGCTTGATCTCCTGCTGTTGCACCTGCGGGCTGCCTGCCCGATTGCGTCCAATCTATCTCAAAGCCGCTCGATGGGTCGGGGTTAGAGTTGGGGTTCGGATGTCGGGGTCCGGGGTTCGGAGAGGCATGTCGCATTTCCGAACCCCAAACCCTGAAACCCGAACCCCCTGATTCCCTCCCCCCCGACTGCTGACTCCCCACTCCCGACTCCCGCCTAAAGAGCACCCCCCCACTCATTCAAAGCCATCATCCCGCTGACGAGGCTGTAGACCACCCACGCCACGCACAGCGCCATGATCACAATGACGCTCGGGCCGAGAATCCCCAGCAGTCTCTGGGTGAGAATCTGGTGACGCTGCTCGCACAGGTCGGCCGCCTGGCGCACCCCAGCCGAAAGATCGCCCGCCCTCATCGCCACCCGCAGCACGGCCTGGGCCATCGGTGGTAGCACCTGATGGTCCTTGAACGCCTGCCCGAGGTCCACGCCCTCACGGGCCAGCCGCCGCGCCCGCCCCAGACGGTCGCAGATCACCGGGCTGGTGGCGACCGCCTCGGCCTGTCCCAGGGCCGTCAGCGCATCGGAGCCGCCCTCGAGCATCGTGGCCATGGTCTCGCAGACGAGCGCCCCCTGCCCGTTCCACAGCAGCCCGCCCGCGACCGGCATCCGCAGCACCATCTCGTGCAATGCTCGGCGACGCGCCGTCGTGAGCCACACCCCGCGCAGGCGCCACGCGACGATCGCCGCCACCGCCAGCGCCGGCACCAGATACACCAGCACCCGCGCCGCCGAGAGCGTGAAACTCGTCTGCCACGGCAGGGTTCCGCCCAAACTCTCGAGCGTCTCGGCGAATCGCGGGATGACGAACGTCGCGAGGAACCACAGCACCAGAAGCGTGAGCACCCCGAGCCCCGCCGGGTACGCCAGTGCTTTGACCACCGTGCTGCGCACCCGCGCGCTCGCTGTGATCGAGCGGTCAATCAACGCCACCGCGTGGTCCAGCCGGCCTGATTCTTGGGCGCTGCGCAGCAGCGCCACATGCTGCCGCGTCGCGAGGCCCGGCACCCGCTTGACGGCGTCCGCCGCCGAGTTGCCCGAACGCAGCGCGTCGCGCACGGCGGCGCACGCGCCGCGCAGCCGATCCGTCGGCGCCAGCTCGTCCATCGTCGAAAGCGCGCTCTCCACCGGCACCTGGTTCTTCAGCAGCAGCGCCAGGGTCTGAAAGAACCACGCGGCATCCCGCGTCGGCACCGCCGGGCCTGATCCGGGCCCCCTTCCGCGCCCACCCGCTCCCGCCGCGCCGGTCAGCCCGCTCAACCCCCCAAGCGTCGCCCGCAGCGCGTCGCTCACGCCTACCGGCTTGACTTCGACGACGATCAGCCCCTCGCGCTTGAGCTCGGCGCGCAGAGCGCCTTCGTCGACCGCCTCGCGCTCGCCGCGCGTGCCGGCCATCGCGCCACCACCGCCCCCCCCGCGCGCGCCCGCCGGCGCGCTTCCTGCCCCCCCCGCGCCCGCGGCGGCCATCGCCGTGTATCGGTATCGCGTCACCCGCGCGCCTCCCCGGTCGCGTCCGCGCCCGCCGCACCGAGCGCGCGAACCACCTCGGCCTCATCAGTCAGCCCTTCTTCAATCAGCCGCAGCGCATCAGCCCGCATCGGCAGATAGCCACCTTCGTCGAGCAACGTTTGCCGCAGCCGATGCTCGTCCGCCCCCTGCAACACCGCCCGCTTCAGCGCCGTCGACAGCCCGCTGAACTCCATCACCGCCAGCCGTCCCTTATAGCCGATCCCGCCACAAACCTTGCACGAGCTGTCGCGCTTCGCGCACGCGCCGCACAAACGCCGCACCAGCCGCTGCGCCTGCACGCCCTCGACCGCGGCGTTCACGAGGTAGGGCTCGACGCCCATATCGATGAGCCGCACGAACGTGCTGGGCACGTCGTTGGTGTGCAGCGTGCTCAGCACCATGTGGCCGGTGAGGGCCGACTGGAACGCCATCTCCGCCGTCTCTTTGTCGCGGATCTCGCCCACGAGGATGACGTCCGGGTCGTGGCGGAGGATGTTCCGCAGCGTGTTCCCAAAGGTGAGGTTGATGGCGGGGTTGACCTGGATCTGCGTCACGCCGTCCATCTGATACTCGACGGGGTCTTCGACGGTGACGACCTTCGTCTGCGGGTTGATGAGCCTTCGCAGCAGGGCATAGAGCGTCGTGGTCTTGCCGCTGCCGGTGGGCCCGGTGATAAGCACGATGCCGTGGCTCTTGTCCGCCGCGGCGAACAAGCGCCCGATATCCGGCGCCCCGAACCCGAGGTCTTCAAGCTTGATATCCGCGAGGCGCTGGCGGTCCTGCAACCGGATGGCCGCGTCCTGCCCGTACGTGGTGGGCACGATGCTGACGCGCATGTCGACGGCACGCCCGCGGAGGCGCAGCTTGATGCGCCCGTCCTGCGAACGCCGACGCTCGGCGATGTCGAGGTTCGCCAGGATTTTCACGCGGCACAGCAGCGCCTCGTACATCGCGCCCGCCGGCGGCGGCTGCTCGATGAGCACGCCGTCCACCCGCATCCGCAGCGACATGCGCCGGTCGTAGCGCTCGATGTGGATGTCCGAAGCACCCAGGTCCATGGCGCGATCGACGGCCTGATTGAAAAACCGGATGACCGGCGCTTCGGAGGCGAGCTCGCGCAGCGCGCCGATCTCGCTCGAGACATCCAGCGTGCCCCCGCCGCCCGCCGCCTCGCCCCCCGCCGCTTCACCCGCCCCCGCGGCCTCGCCGCGCGTGGCGAGATATTGCGCCACGTCTTTCGCCGTGCCCACCATCACCGTCGCCACCCGCCCGGCGAAGCGCGACTGCACCGCCGACCACGTCAGATGATCCGAAGGGTCCGAGACCACCATCCGCACCGCCGCGCCGGCACCGTTCTCCGCGCCCGAGGGGGCGCCTTCAAACCCCAGCACGCCGTGGGCCCGCATGAAATCTTCGGGCAGCCCCTCGCCGTTCTCGAGCAGCACGCCGCTTTCTTCGCTCGCCCGCCAGCGCGGGCAGCCCGACCACGCGCTGAGTGCGTTGGCCAGCGCCTCTTCGCTCACCGAGCCGAGATCGAGCAGGGCGCGAAGATCGCTCGTGCCGCTGCGCCGCGCCACCTCGGACGCCACGCGCAGATCGGCCTCCGACGCCGTGCCCGACGACACCAGATGCCGCGCCAATGACCGCGCGTCGTAACGCAGCGACCCTGTGGAGGTTGGACTCGCGGGCGCCGTGCTCATAGGCGGTTGTCAAGATCGGCGTCCTGCGACCCCGGCGCGCCGCCTTCGCGCTTGTCGGCGCCCCAAGACCGGATGCGGAATCCGAACTCCGCGTCGAGCTTGTAAATGAACTCGCCGCCCCAGCCGTCCTTGGGCAGCGTCTTCTTCTTCAGATATGGCCCGCTCCAACCCGACACGCCGTCGGGCTTGTCGATCAGCACCTTCAGTCCCTCGGCCTCGGTCGGGTAGCGCCCGGTGTCGGTGTAGAACGATTCGATCGCGGTCGCCAGGTTTTCCATCTGCGCTTTGGTGGTCTGCACCTGGCTCTTCTGGAACTGCTTGGCGATCTGCGGCCCGATCAGCGCCGCGAGCAGCCCGAGGATCGCGATCACCAGCAGCATCTCGACCAGCGTGAAAGCGCCGTTGCGACGCCCACGCGCGCCCTTTTCGTGTGACGGAAAGAGGCCTTTCCATCCACTCGCCATTCGCCGTTCGCCACTCGCGCTTAACTTTGCCATCGCAGCACTCCTGCCCCCCAAGCCCACCGGTTCGCTCAAGGCCTCGTCCGCACGCGCTCCGCCGTCGGCACGCCCGACACCACGTCAAACCGCACCAACCACAGTGTACGTCCCAGGGGCCCGTCAGCCCCGGTCCCACCCGTCGAACCCGACGCGCTCTCGGCCAATCGCCACAGCGCCCGGTCGGCGCGACCAGACGAGTCGAAGACCACCTTGAGAGCGCCAACACGGCCGGCGTGCGCCAGTTCGTCGACGACGCGCCCCGATCCTGCGCCCTCTCGCGACACCCCGCCGGTTGCGCGAGCGCCTTCATCCACCCCCGGCGTCGGCACCAGCCCCGTTCGACCCCAGCTCGCGACGCGCTCGCCGACACGCAGCTCGATGGTGTCCGCCGCCGCTTCTCCATCCGCACCCGCCGCGCCGCTGGCCACGCTGGCAAAAAGTTGCGCTTCGACGCGCTCCTGACGCTGCATCGCCGACAGCCGCGCCCGCGACAGCCCCGCCACGATCCCATCAAGCGCCGCCCGCTGCCGAGCCCCCACCCCGACGCCGCCCATCACCCCCACCACCACCGCGGCCATGAGCGCAACCACCGCCAGCGTGACAATGAGCTCGAGCAGCGTGAACCCCCGCCCCGCCCGCGGGAACGCCTCGACCGCAATCAACCTGGACGACCCAGAACCGTCCTGCGGCTTCGCACCCGAAATCGCGTCCGAGTCCGGCTGCCCGGACAAGCGCCAGTTTCGGCGTCTTGTGCAACTGAACCGTCTTCGGAGCAGTGCCGAGGGACCCAAAGACCCCAGGATTTCCTGAGCGCTGTATCGATCGCACAGGCTGAAAGACCGGTCACCGGAAAGCCGGTCCGTGTCCGATCGCCCGATCTCGCGCTCGCCCCGCCCCATCACACCGTCCGCGGGCCTCGATCCCGAGGCGGAATATACTTCATATCGCCGATATAAAGTGTAAAGAGCCACCCCGGCCGATTCGGCGCTGAGCACGCGGACGCCAGCGGACGCTGGCTCCGGGTGGGCTCCGCGCGCGACATCCACCGGCCCGACGATGCCCCGCCCCGCGAAGCGGGATCGACCTTCGCCGGTGCCCATCACTGCGACTTGTTCCGCAGCACTTCGATCGCGTCGTTCACGTCGATCCGCTGGTCACGGTTGACGTCCATCGATGCGCCGGTCGTCGTCGCGGCCTGGGCCGTGCCCGTGCCCGTGCCCGCCTGAGTTGTGCCGGTTCCCGTGCCGCCGGCCTGAGCCGTGGCCTGCGTGCCCGTTTGCACTGCGGTACGCGAAGACGGCGCCGAGAGGTTCCCGCCGCTGACCTGACGCAGGATGAGCGCCGAGTCTTCGATGGTGACTTTGCCGTCGCCGTTGATGTCGTAGCGGTTGGTGGTGCCGCCGTTGCCGTTCCCGTCGCCACCGCCGCCGCCGGAACTTCCGATCCGCATGTCGAGCTCGCGCGACGGCGTCAGGTCCAGCCCCGGCAGATCGATCGGGATCGGCGGAACCTCCTGCCCTTGGTAGGTGTAGTTGAACACCTCGCCGGCGGGCCGGGTCAGCACCGTGATGGGAAACAGCGTGTTGGCGCTGGCGTCGTAGAACTGGAACGTGACCCGCTGGTTGCGCGTCGGGCCTTCCTTCACCGTTGGCGTGCCCGCCACGTCGCCGAAGATCAGGATGTTGAAGTTGCGGCTCACCGTCGTGCCCGTAAACACGAAGCGCCCGCACACCCGGCTGGTATCGAAAAACGCCCCGATCATGTCGCCCGCGGCGGGCTCGGGCGTCCCCGTCGCCGCCACCAGCTGCCCGATGATGCGCTCACGCACGGTCGTCTGTCCGGGCTCGGCGATCTGCCCAAACGCCGCGGACGAACTGCCCAGAATCGTCAGACCGACCGAAACTATCAACCGGGTTCGATTTCCCGCCCGCCGCCTCGTGATTCCGTTCGTCATTGTCATCGCCGATTGCTCCTGATCGACCCCGCTCCGTGCGTCTCGATCGCGTCACCCGCTCGCTGTTAAGCCGGGAGATGCTGAGATGCGCATGGTAGCCCCATCGTTCACGAAATCAGTCGCCGTCGCGAGAATCCCCGTGAGCAAACCCAATCTCTGCGTGAGCACGATTTCAGTTCAGCCGTAGTGGGTGATCGCAGAGCCGACGGCGCGAGCCGTCGGTCCAAAGCCCACAGCAACCGCGAGCACTTGGGACCGACCGCTCGCGCGGTCGGCTCCGCGCCGCTAGGCATGATCGGAAACCGCTCTCGCCCGAAACCTGATGCCCGATGCCGACCGCGCAAAACGAAAACGGGGGCCTCCGAAGAGGCCCCCGAGGGGTCAGCGTTTGCTTTCACGAGTCCATCAGGCGCGAGGCCTGCGGGAATCGATTAGCGGTCGTAGTGGACGAAGAGGGCGGCCTCATCGGGGACAGCGCCGAGGTTGTTGGCGTTGGCCGGGGTGCCGGTGCCGTTCGCGGTGCGCGACTGGCTGGTCACATCGATCTCCAGCGGGTTGCCAGCGACCGAGACCTTTGGGCCCTTGTTGTTGAAGCGGATCGCGTAGTCGCTGTCGGCGTTGGCGGTGAGGAAGGCCCCACCGTCGGTGGCCGAGGCGGCGGCGGCGGCGAGCACCCAGCCGCGAGTCGGGCCGTTGACCGGGAAGGCCGACGAGCCGGTGCCGAAGATGCCGGTGACGCCCGAACCGAAGCGGGGGCCGAACTGGAACACGCCGTAGGAGTTGGAGGTGGTGTTGAAGATGCCGGCCGCGTAGCCACCGGTGAAGCCGGTGATGCCGCTATCGATCTGCACGCCGCGGCTGGTCATGGCGAAGGCGAAGGTGTTGAGGCACTTGTAGTCGATGACGATGTTGCTGAAGGCGGTGCCGCCGTCGTCGCCGCTGGTCCACATGCCGTCGCCGCGGTTGTTGCTGGTGCTGTCGCGGAACCACACGAACTGGTTGAGGGCGTTGACGGCGGTGAGGGTCGTGCCGACCACCACGCGGGTGCTGCTGCTGCTGGTCGGGGTGACGCCGGCGGGGAGCAGGGGCAGGTTGTTGGCCGCGGTGGCGAAGCCGCCGTCACGACCGAACGAGACGGTGTTCCACTCCGGCCAGATGATCTGGCTGGTGGGGTCGGTGGGGACGCCGCCGGCGATGTTGGCGAGGTTGATGTCGAAGCGGACGCCGCCCTGGGCGGAGCCGTCCGAGTTGGTGTTGCCCTGCTGAGCGCGGAAGAGCAGCGGGCGGCCGTTGACGCTGGTCAGCAGGCTGCTGGCCACGAAGCGGCGGCCATCGGGGAACTCAACGATCACGATGACCGGGCGGCCGGTGGCATCGAGGCGCGGGCGACCGCCGAAGCCGGTCGGGCCGCTGTGGTGCATGACGTAGTTGCCGGTGTTGTCGGTCACAACCGCGCGGCTGAGGATCGGGGCGCCGGAGGTGGTGTACCCGCCGCTGCCGCAGGACGCATCGTAGAGAGACCGGAGCGTGCCGGCGCTGGAGCGGAGCACGTCCCAGCAGAGGTTGACGCGGCCGTTGGTGACGCGCTCGGAGGCGCTCTGGCCGTTACCGGTGAAGGTGATGTTGGAGAGGTTCGAGGCGTTGGGAGTCAGGCGGATGACCTGGCGGCTGAGCTGGAGGTCGGTCGCCTCGTCGCCGCTGGCGTTCTCGAGGAGCTTGCAGTTCTGGTAGGTCTGCTCGTTCTCTTCGTCGTTCTGCAGGTAGACGTCGCGCTCGAGCTGGAGCAGCCAGTTGGTCCAGGACTCGATCGAGTCGTTCTCCGAATAGCTGCCGAAGCGGCCGACGGTGAACTCGGTGTTGTTGTGGACCGCGGTGATGCTCAGCGCGGTGGGGACGGCGTTCATCATGAACACCTTGGTGCCGACCGGAACCGGCGTGCTGCCGGTGGTGATGTTGCCGGTCACGAGCATCGTCGCCACCTCGCGGGTGTCGGCGATGGGCTGCTGCAGGCTGTTGATGGTGATGGAGCTGTTGACCGGGTCAACCGCGAGGCCGTTGCCGTTGGGCGAGGCCTGGGCCCGGACCAGCAGAGCGCCGGTGGCGGCGCCGTTGTAGGTGAGGGTGACCGAGTTGTTGATCGACAGCACGCCGTCGGTCACGGGGATGACCACGATCGAGTTGTCGCTGCTGTCGACGGTCGGAGCGCCCGAAAGCGAACCGGCGCCGGACAGGGTGAAGTCGGCCTGACGCAGGCTAGTCGAGTCGATGTTCTGGGTGAATTTGACGCGGATGGCGTCGACGAAGCCGTCGTTGTCGGCGTCGACCGAGAAGCCGCCCGACTGGGCGACCTGGTTGACGTCGGAGGTGAGGGCGGAGTAGGGGGCCACGCCGTCAGCCGCCGTGCGGCTGGTGAACGACGAGTTGTTGCCCTGGGCGTCGGCGAAGCCCTGGCTGCCGGTGGCCGGGCTGACCAGCGAGAGGGCCACACCGGGACGGACCGCAGTGCCGCTCTGGGCCTGGGTGGTGGCGTTGTTGAGGGTGAAGCTGAGGATGTTGCCGGCGATGAGGTTGCCGGTGGCGCCGGACTGCGAGGGCGAGAAGCCCAGGTGGTCGCCGGTGTTGAAGGTGTTGCCGCTGCTGCCGATCTGGAGCAGGGTCTCGTTCATGCCCGCAGCGCTCATCGCCTCAGAGAAGATGAGGGCGATGCGGTTGTTGTTGTTGCCGTCACCGACGGTGCCGTCGGCCTCGGCGAGCAGCTGGTTGTTGCCGCCGCCGGTCTGGTTGTCGCCGGTGAAGAAGATCGCGCCGATGACCGCGGGCGAGGCCCGGTCAAACGAGGCGTTGGCGTTGACGGTGGTGGCGAAACGGTTGCCAGCCGCGTCGGCGATGGTGCCGGCGGGGACGTTGGCCGTGGCGCTCACGAAGCCCGAGCCCGTCGTCGAGGTCGAGGTCGACCCGTTGTAGAAGGCGCGGATGGCGTTGGCGTCGGCGGGGCGGTTGCCGGGGACGGCTTCGCGGTCGTCGACCACAGTGCTGGTGCGGGTGTTGCCGTCGTCATCCCAGTCGGTAGCGAGGGTGTTGAACCGGGCGATCACCGAGTTGTTGGTGGTGCGGGCGTTGGCCACGACGGTGAGGTCGGGACGGATCGAGCCGCGGGCAACGCCGGTGATGGCGAGGCCGTTCTCGGCGTTGGGGGCGGTGCGCTGCACGGTGGCGGGCTGGGTGCCGGTGAGGGCGCCGGTGCCGGTGCTGATCAGGTAGGCGGGCAGCACGTTGACGTTGCCGGCGATCGCGAGCTCGAAGCCCGCGGCGCTGGTGGTGTCGGCCACGGGCTCGTCGAAGACGAGGGCCACGGCGTCGATGGCGCCGTCGCCGTTCTCATCGAGGAAAGCCGGGCCGCCGCCGACGAGGCTGGGGGCGATCGCGTCGGTCGCGTTGACCGAAGACGAGGTCGCCGAACCGGCGCCGAAGGTGGAGCCGAAGATGTCCTGGACTTCCTGGATCGTCGCGACCGTGTCGGACGAGACGCGGACGCTCAGAGCGCCGGCGGCTTCGCCGTTGGACGAGTCGAGACGGCCGTCGGAACCGATGCCGTCGGCGGCACCGGTCGACGAGATGTCGACGAGGACCGCGTTGGGGTTGTTGGGGTCGGGAACGACGTTGCCGAGCACGAACTCGGTGCCGGCACCGCCGTCAGAGACGACGTTGGTGCCGTTGAGCAGCGCGAAACCGTTGGCGACCGCGGCGACCGGGTAGCCGGTGGTGTTCAGCGGGTTGTTGAAGACGACGCGGAGAGCGCCGACGACGTTGCCGCCGCCGGCTGGCACGGCCTGGATCAGCGCGGCGCTGACGACCGAGACGGGGGTGACGGTCGAGGCGGCGACGGGGGTCGAGGTGCCCTGGTTGGCCACGCGGTCATTGACCTGGTGGCCGACGACCGAGCCGTCAACAGCCGTCGACTTCAGGCGGACGAAGGTGCCCGCGTTGATCGGGAGCGTGCCGGGGGCACCGACGTTGCGGGTGAACTGGATGACGGTGTTGCTGGAACCGGCGGTGAACGAAGCCGCACCCGTCAGGTTGGTCGGATCAGAAGGGGCATCCGCGGCGGGGCTCGCCGCACCGGCGGCCAAGAAGGTCGAAGTGGCCGAGACCTGGAAGTCGGTCGCGTTGATGTTGGCGAGGACGGTGTGGTTGATGTCGTTCGCCGCGGCGCCGGTGTTCAGCGACTCAGAGAAGACGAAGAACAGGGTGTTCCCGTCCTGGCTGACGAAGACGTTCTGCAGGTTGGGGCGAGTGCTGTCGGCGATGAGGCAGTCGTTGTTCGCGGCGACAGCGCCGTCGAAGTTGGTCTGCACGCCGTCGGTGTTGATGTTGTTGTTCGCCGTCGACACGCGGATCGCGACGTTGACGACGGCCGGGTTGTTGAAGATCGACGTGGTGACCGTGCCCGCCAGGTTCAGCACCAAGTTGGCATTGTTGGCGGCCACGACGTTGTCGTAGTTCGCGATCGTCAGACCGGCGGACACGTCGGTGATGGCACCAGTCACGGCGTTGCCGTTGGCGTCAAGACCCACCAGGGCCGCGGTGAGACCCCCACCGTTCGTGATCACGCCCACAGCGGCCAGACCGGCCGCCAGGTCAAACTGGATATTGGTGCGGGGACCGCAACGCTCGACGTTGGCCGGATCGATCGGGAAATCGATCGTGAAAGCCGCGGGGTTGTTGCTCACAACCGTCGCGCTGGCCGTCTGGGCCAGGCCCGCCACGGCGAGCAGCACGCCCGCCGAAGTCAGCCTCATAAGATTCATACGACTCATCTCTGTTCCTTTCTTCAAGTCACCTGGCAGGTGAAGAAGCGCTTCCCGACTGCGTCACGAAACTCCTGACTCGAAACCTCGTGACCCGTCGTTCGCAGGCCCGTCCGATCGAAGCGGAGACGCGGGCCACACTTGTTCCGACACAGATTCCGGGAGCGGCACCGTGCCGTCTCCGCTTTGAACTTTGTTTCTCAGCCGCACCGTTACCGGGACTTCCCCGACCGACGTGCGGACATGTCACCGAACACTCGCTGCAGGCCCGACCGCTGTTCTCGCTCCGAATCACGCTGTTGCGCCTTCGTCGCTTCGTGCCAACGGCCAACCCGCCTCACACATCGACACGCCGAGCCTTCCGACACCAAACCACGCGGGCCATCCCGAGACCTCGGCAATCTCGGTTAGCACTCGCTCCTATCGGTCGGACCATACCCCCAGCCCCCGAAAAAGGCAACGATCGCACCCAAACCCCCACCTTCCCAAGTTATCCACAGCACCCCGAAAACCCACCGATCGGTCCATTTCCGCCACCAAAACTCCACCTTGACACTTGCCGCAACCACCATTTTTTGCTGGTCTTAGGGCCTTCTCGCTCGCGCCGTCTTCCTTATTACCGGCCCCTGGGGCTCGTCACGCCCGAGAACCTGACGATGAATGGCTCCTCACGGCGGCGTTGCCGTCGTTCCTTCGGAGTTTGGCGTCTCAAGGTCCGCTTTTCCGAACAAGGCACCTCGTCGAGTCTCCGATGCGGGTGTCTCGAACACCAACCGGGGCCCAAGAGAGGGCACGTCCGATAGCGATGGGCTCGGCTCTTTGTCGTCACAACCTGTGGATAGACCGTGACTTGCGCGCCGTCTCGCCGCTCGTCCGAGAACGGTGGAGTGCACAGCCCACGGCACGTTGACTCTCATTCCGAGCGTCGGCGGGTACCTCTATTCGGCGGGTACCTCTATAGGGGTGGAGTCAGGAGCTTGGGGGCGGGGTCGGACGAGCCGTGGTCCGCGACGACCGTCGCTCGCGCGAACTGGTTCCTTCTTTGCGGCCTGGTGCCCGCTGGTTGATGGGCCGGTTCCCCGGAGCGCCTTCACCGCGTCCCGAAACCAACCGATGACCGGGGCAGCGCTGCCGCGCGCGGCGACTGGTTTGCCCTGCATCGACACCCTTGATCCCCCCGTGATCCCGCCTGGGTCACTTCCGGGGGGCGGAGCCTGAGCCCATGTCCATCGACATTGATGCCATCTTGAAGGCCGCCCATCAGGCCGACGCTTCGGACATCCACATCGTGGCCGGGCACACGCCGGTGTTCCGAATCCACACCATCATGACCCCTTCGGGGCTGCCCATCGTGTCGCCCGAGGACGCGCTGGCGATGGTGAAGAAGATGGCCTCGCTCGAGGCGTTCCGGCGCTTCGAGGAGCAGAAGGACTCCGACTTCTCGTACTCCATCAAGGAGATCGGACGCTACCGCGTCAACGCCCACGTGCAGCGCGGCGTGGCGGGCATCGCGATGCGTGCCATCAAGTCCAAGGTTCCCCCGATGTCGAAGCTCAACCTGCCGCCGGTCATCGAGCGGCTCACCTACTTGCCCCGCGGCATGGTGCTGGTGACGGGCGACACCGGCTCGGGCAAGTCGACCACGCTCGCCGCCATGATCGAGGCGATGAACGAGCGCTACCAGAAGCACATCATCACGCTTGAGGACCCCATCGAATACGCGATGGTGAGCAAGCAGTCGCTGATCGAACAGCGCGAGCTCGGGCAGGACATGCCCAGCTTTGCGAGTGCGCTCAAGCACGCCTTGCGTCAGGACCCCGACATCATCCTCGTCGGCGAAATGCGCGACCTCGACACGACCGCGCTGGCCATGACGGCGGCGGAAACCGGCCACTTGGTGCTGTCCACGCTGCACACCGTCAACGCCTCGCAGACCGTCGAGCGAATCATCGACATGTACCCGAGCAACCAGCAGAACCAGATCCGCGCGATGCTGGCCGACACGCTGCAGGCGGTGGTGTCGCAGACGCTGTTCAGCCGCATCGATGCCAAGGGCATGGTGCCCGCCGTGGAGGTGCTGCTGTGCACGCCCGCGGTGCGGAACATTGTCCGCGAAGGGCGCACGTTCGAGATTCCAAACGTCATCGAGACCAACCGGGCGCTGGGCATGTGCAGCCTGGACGCGTCGATCGCGGAGCTGTACTTCAACGGCATGATCAGCCGCGAAGACGCCATCGAACAGGCGGCGTACCCGGACAAGCTGGAGAAGCAGCTGGCGGCGTAAGGCCGCGGGAGTCGGGAGTCGGCAGTCGGAAGACTGGACTCTCGTTCGACACTCCAAGACACACCGCAGCGCGTTCGCCCCGACTCCCCCACCCGGCTCCCCCCTCCCGACTCCCCACTCCCGCCCATCCCCATGAACGCCTACCGCTACCAAATCCGTAATGCGTCCGGCCAGGTGGTCGTGGGCGTTCTGCAGGCCGACTCCGCCGCCGGGGCTGCTTCGACGCTGAAGAACCAGGGTGCCCACGTGCTGGCGCTATCGCCGGTGCAGGGCAACGCTGATTCGGACGCGCTGCTGGAACGGCTGAAGAAGCTCAACGCCGGCCGGCCCACGATGAAGCACGTGCTGGACTTCACCACCCAGCTGGCGGTGATGGTCCGCGCCGGCATCGGCCTGCGCTCGGCGCTCGACGCCATCGGCGAACAGGCCGAGCACGCCGGGTTCAAGCGCATCATTCTCGGCCTCAAGTCCGACGTCGAGTCCGGCAAGCAGTTCTCCGAAGCGCTCTCGCGCCACCCCAAGCTGTTCGGCCCGCTGTATGTGAACATGGTCCGCGCTTCAGAGATGTCGGGCTCGTTCGGCAAGATGCTCGACCGCATCGCCGGCTACACCGCCCAGCAGATCGAGACCAAGCGCATGGTCGTCGGTGCCATGATCTACCCCGGCGTGATCGCCACGATGGCCGTCGGCGTCACCGTCTTCCTGCTCACCTTCGTGCTTCCGAAGTTCGCCAAGGTGTTCGAGGGCAAGGAATCCGTCCTGCCCTGGTCGACCAAGTTCCTCATGGCCCTGTCGGACTTCATGGTCAACCAGTGGATGTGGGTCGTCGGCGGGCTGGTGGGCGCGGGCGTGGGCGGGTTCTTCTTCCTGCGCTCCGACTTCGGCTCGTCGTGGATGGACCGCTTCAAGCTGGCGTGCCCGATCCTCAAGCGGATGTTCCGCTCGCTGTACATCTCGCGGTCGCTGCAGACCATGGGCGAGCTCATCAACGCGGGCGTGCCCATGCTCGACACCATCGCCATCACCGGCGACATCGCCGGCAGCCGCCTGTACCGCAAGATGTGGCGCGACGTGTATTCGAGCGTGAAGGAAGGCAAGAAGATCACGCACACGCTGTCCCAGAACAAGCTGCTGCCGCACGCTGTGGTGCAGATGATCGGCGCGGGCGAAGAGTCCGGTAAGCTGGGCGAGGTGCTGGACGAAGTGTCGGTGTTCTACGCCAAGCAGCTGAAGGACGCGATCAAGGCGGTTACCGGAATGCTCGAGCCCATCATGATCATCGTCATGGGCGGCATTGTCGGCTTCATCGCCATGTCCATCATCCTCCCGATCTTCAAGATGAGCCAGATCGTGAAGTGATCGGCCCGTTGGCCCGATCCCTCACGGGGAGGCCGTGTTCACGGGCGCGATCCCTGCAGCCAGGGACCCCCCGTGTCGGCAAGGAGCCCCCCGTGACGAACCACAACGTCCGACAACCCGCGTTCCCCGTGCCACTGACCCGTCTTCGGGTCGGTGCTCGCACGGTCCGACATCGCACTGACCCGAGGACGGGTCAGTGGCACGGCCCCAGTCAGGGTGCCTTCACGCTGCTCGAAACCATGCTGGCGATGGTCATCCTGACCGTCGGCGTGGTCGCGGTCGTCCAGGCGCAGCGCGAGTTCCTCATCCAGAACCTCTGGTCCACCCACGCCAGCACCGCCACCTACCTCGCCACCGAGCTGCGCGAGCTCTCGCGCTCGTTCCCGCGCCACGACCGCCAGACCGGCGGGCTCTATTTCACGAACCCCGCCGACCCCAACACCATCACCGGCTGGGGCCCCGAGGCCAACGAGAACGACACCCCCGACATCGACGACCTCGACGACCTCCACGGTGCCGTCTTCGGGCCCGCCACCAGCTTTCCCATCGGCTTCACGATGACCCGGCGGTACTCCGGGCCCATCAACGCCTTCGGGGAAGTCATCCCCGAGACCCTCCCCGACGGCTCGACCGCCACGGTCCAGATCGACGGCCAGAACGTCATCGTCCCGCTCCGCGGCTGGACGCAGATCGTCGAGGTCACCAAGGTCGATCCGTACAACTACAGCCAGGCGTTGGCGACGAACGTGCAGGCCATCTCGGGCAGCGCGGTGCTTCGTCCCGTTGATCGCTACCCGGTGCGCGTCACCGTTACGGTGCTCTATCAAGGCTCATGGGACAACGACGCGCCGGCGGTGACGAGCGTTTCGTGGATCGTGGAGCCGTAGGAGGGGCAGGGGCAGTGGGGCGTGGGCAGTGGGGCGTGGGGTTTCGGATTCAGCGTTCCAGGGAGCCGTTCGACAAGCGTCCGTGCTGGAGTTCACATCGATGCGCCAACTTGTCCGTCATCTCCCGATCTCTCGAACCACCCGCCCGCCCGCGCTCTCCACGGTGGGGCAGGCTTCCAGCCTGCCATCCTCTGCGTCCGCGAAACGGGCGAGCGAGGCCCCACGGCGGCGCTCCGCCGAGAACCCGCGCTCGCGCGGCGTCGTCGGCGTCCTCGCGATGATGCTGCTGGTGCTCTTCACCACGCTGGCGCTCGCGATGGCCGTGGCCACGCAGGGCAACCTGCGCACGGCGTCGAGCCATCTGCGAGTGACCCGCGCGCAGGGCGCGGTGGATACCGGTCTGTCGCTCGCCTCGACGCGCCTGAACGAAGCCGCGGCGCGCTTCGTCACGCCCAAGGGCGAGATGACCCCCGCCTATCTCTCGAGCCTGTGGTCCAACGCCACCGCCGCGACGCCTGTCGCGACCGTGCTGCCGCCCTTTGACGGGCGTACCGAGAACACGACGCCCAACGGCATCGCCGCCGCCCTGCGCAACCTGCACGCCTCCGACGCGACCGCCAACGTGGTGGCCACCAACGGCTCGAACGCCCCGGGGGTGATCCCCGACCTCGACGTGCCCGACACCTGGGTCGTGTTCCGCCCGATCGGCATCGCCCGCGCGCCCAACGACAAGATCGTCACCGCGGTGCAGATCGCGTTTGCGCCGCCGGATTCGACGACCGGTCAGGTGCTCGCGGTCGTGACCGGCTATGACTGGGACCACGCCCGCAAGCGCTGGGTGACGCGCACCGGCCAGCAGTGGTTCAGCCTGCACAAGACCGTCCGCCACGCCATCCTCTCGCCCTCGCGCGTGATGATCGGGCGCGATGTGCAGATCGAAGGCCCCGTCGGCGTGCGCTACGACTCCAACGCCCTCGACGATGTCGACGGCCCACCCATCACCATCAAGTCCGACTTCGAGGGCTTGAGCTCCCAGCTCGACGCCCGCCTCCGTGATTTCTATGCCAAAGTGCTCGCCGACGACGTCGACGGCGACAACCGTCTCCGCGTGACGCATCCCACCGAGTCACGCAGCATCTCCGCGATGAACACGACCGACTACAACGGCGATTCCGCGCCCGACAACGCCTTCAAGGATGTGACGAAGGACGGGGCCATCGATGACTTTGACATCTTCGTCGTGTTCTACGACACCAACAACGACGGCCGGCTGGTGCTGTCGACCGCGCTGACCGCGGGCACGCCCAACGCCACCGCCACCGCCGAGTTCACCGCCGACGACGCTCTGGCCCTGCTGATCGATTCCGGCGCGGGCGACCGCAACCGCAACGGGCGCAAGAACGGGCGGCTCGTCAACGGCTCGTGGGATTACTCCACCTTCAAGGACAACAACGGCGACGGGACCCTCGACAACGACGACATCGACGCCGACGATCTGACGCTCGGCTACCGCGACGGCATCCTCGACTACCGCGACCAGTACGCCAAGGTCCGCGGCGCGATCGGGCTCAAGGTGGCCCGCTCGACGTGGGAGGCCGCCAACGACAGCGAAGGCGCCGTTGTCACCGACTATCAGAAGTACGTCAAGGGCGCGATCACGCCGGCGACGGGCGACAGCGCCACCGAGTTCGGGCTGCCCAGCGCCGAGTTGCCCGAGATCACCGATGCTTCCTTCGCCGACGCCGCCGAGGCTCTGACCGACATCTCGGAGAGCCAGAACCAGACGTTTGCGCAGCAAGTCGCCGCCGAGAAGGGTGAGAACTGGACCCCGCCGCGGGTGATCGAGGCGACACCCTACGCCGCCCCCGCTCCTGCGGACTGGTACAGCCGGCCCGTGTACGAAGGCATCACGTTCCGCAACGTGACCATCCCGATGGGCAACAACGGGCTGTTCAAGGACTGCAAGTTCATCGGCGTCACCCGTGTCCGCGCTTACGCCACCAACAACCACCCCTCGTGGTCGTACTACGGCCAGGAGAGCCGCGACGCCTCCACGGGCGTGCTCAGGCTCGTCTATCCGCCCCCGCCCGCCGAGTCCGCCGCCCAGCTCGACAAGTCGTACTCCGAAGAGGGCGCCGAAAACTACGATTCACTCCCTGAGCCGCTGGTCGTCTCGGTTGACCTCAACGGCGACGGCACCGCCAACGACCCCTGCACCAACACCAAGCTCGTCTCCAACAACCTCCGCTTCCACGACTGCACTTTCGTCGGCTCCATCGTCGCCGACAAGCCTGTCAACTTTTCGCAGACCCGAACCAAGATCGTCTTCACCGGCGCCACCAAGTTCGTCGACAAGAACCCCGAAGCGCCCGACGACCCCAGCGAAAACCCCACCAGCGCCGAGATGGAAGTCATCAGGAAGTCGTCCCTGATGCTCCCCAACTACTCCGTCGACATCGGCACCAACAACTCGCCCTCGACCCAGGACGTCCGCCTCACCGGGGCCATCATCGCCGGCGTCATCGACGTCCGCGGCAACGCTTCCATCGAGGGCGTCCTCCTCGGGACCTATCAGCCGGTCTACGGCGTGGCACCTCTCGAAACCTACGGCGAGCCCACCGGCAACCCCGCCAACTTCAACATCACCCTGGGCTACTTCGGCCCCAGCGACGGCGGCGACGTCGAAGGCTTCGACCTCGGCGCCCTCACCGACCTCGACGGCAACGGCTCCAAGGACATCGGATGGGACACCGCACGCGATTCGACCGGCAACCTCATCCCACTGGCGGGATGGGGCGGCACCCACCAGGAATCCTGGTACGACGGGCAGCCCGAAGAAGACTCCGAGATCGCCCCCAACACCTACGTCCGCAGAGCCATCCCCTTCAACGGCCACGGCCGCATCACCCTGAAGTGGAACCCCGACATGGTCCTGCCCGACGGGCTCGCCTCCGCACTCTCCGCACGATCAGTCTCCAACTCGTACCAGGAGGGCCGCTATGTCGTCCAGGCTGACTAAAGGTACGTCGGCTCTCCGAGCCGACCGAATGCCCGTGAAAGCGGAGTGGCGGACCAGATTGAGATCGGTGGGGCAGGCTTCCAGCCTGCCAAGCCAAAGCAGGCAGGCTGGAAGCCTGCCCCACCGGACAATCATCCAGACGGCCCCACTGCCGAAGCCCGTGAGCGAAAGCACCATGCCCATCAGCATCACCCCCAATCCCGCGCGCGTGTACCGCAGCGCCCCCCGCCGCCGCGCCGCCGCCTTCTCGCTCCTCGAAATGCTCATCGCGCTGGCCATCTCGAGCGCCCTGCTCACCTCGATGATGGTGGCCCTCGACACCATGTTCAAGGGCTACCAGCAAACCAGCGGCACCGTGAGCACCAACGTGGTGGCGCGCATCGCCGTCAACCGCATCCTCGCCATGGTCCGCACCGGCTCGGACTTCGGCCCCTTCCCCGCCGACGTACTCGACAGCGCCGAGAACCCTCTCCGCGCCGACTACTTCGAATACGTCAGCCGGCGGAACAGTTCGGGCACCGCCATCGAGATCACCCGAGTCGAACACCGCTATCCCGGCCGCGACGCCCTGCTCCGAACTTGGAACCCCATCGACGGACCACCAGACCTCGACTTCATCCCCACCGGGCCGGGCGCGCTGTGGCTGGTCACCATCAACCCCTCGACCAACGCCCGAGTGGAGACGATGCTGCTGCCCAACGTGCGTTCGGCCCACTTCACGCTGAACTACGCCGTGGGTCCGAAGCTGAACCGCGCCACCGTGGACCTGGTGGTCGAGAGCCTGGAAAGCCCCGACCTTGAGCTGAAGGCGGGCCAGGCCCCGCCGACGATCCGGCTGGTGGCCAGCGCGATGCCGCGGCGATCGATCGAGACGGAGTGAGAGCCACTTGAAAACGGTGGGGCAGGCTTCCAGCCTGCCTGCCCCAATGCACGGCAGGCTGCAAGCTTGTCCCACCTTTCCACGTTGACATTTCCCGTGTTTTCTGGCAACATTGCCACATGGGAGCCCAACCACATTCCAGCGCCACCGCCGCCGCCTTTCTCGACCACAAGTTCGAGCAGGACGCCATCACCTTTGACGATGTGCTGCTTGTGCCGCGGCGTTCGGGCGTCAACCCCGCCACGGCGGACCTGCGCACGCGTCTTTCCCGCAACATCACCCTCAACATCCCGCTCGTCTCGGCCCCGATGGACACCGTGACTGAGTCGCGCCTCGCCATCGCGCTGGCCCAAGAGGGCGGCATCGGCATCATCCACCGCAACATGTCGCCGGACCTCCAGGCCATCGAGGTTTCGAAGGTCAAGCGATCCGAGAACGGCGTCATCCTCGACCCCATTACCCTGGGGCCCACAGACACCATCGCCCGCGCCAAGCAGCTGATGGCTGAGTACCACATTTCGGGCTTCCCCGTCACCGACGACGGCTCGACCTCGCTGCGCGCCAAGGGGAAAGTCCTGGGCATCCTCACGGAGCGCGACCTCAAGTTCATCGACAAGGGCGACGAGCTGGTCGAGAACGTGATGACGAAGACGAACCTCGTCACCGCCCCGCCGCACGCCGATCTGAAGGACGCGGTCAAGATCCTCTCGCGCGCCAAGATCAAGAAGCTGCTGCTGGTGGACGCCCAGGGCCGCCTGGCCGGGCTCATCACCATGCGCGACCTGGACCAGCAGTCCCGCTTCCCCAACGCCTGCAAGGACGCCCGCGGACGCCTGCGCTGCGGGGCGGCCTGCGGCGTGTTCCAGCTCGACCGCGTGGAGAAGCTCATCGCCGCCGAGGCGGACGTGATCGTCGTCGATACCGCTCACGGCCACTCGGAGAACGTGCTGAACACGGTGCGTGAGATCCGCAAAGCGTGGCCCAAGATCGAGTTGATCGCCGGCAACGTCGGAACCGCCGAAGGGGCGCGGGACCTGATCGAGGCGGGCGTGGACGCGGTGAAGGTGGGGATTGGTCCGGGGTCGATCTGCACGACGCGGGTGGTGACGGGCGTGGGCGTGCCGCAGATCACCGCGGTGATGAACGCGGTGCGCGGTGCCGAGGCGCACCACGTGCCGGTGATCGCCGACGGCGGGATCCGACAATCGGGCGAGATCGCCAAGGCGATCGCCGCGGGTGCGTCGGCGGTGATGCTGGGCGGGCTGTTCGCGGGGCTGGAGGAATCGCCCGGCGAAGTCGTCATCTCCGAAGGCCGCCGCTACAAGAGCTACCGCGGCATGGGCAGCGAGGGTGCGATGAACGCCGGCAGCGCGGATCGGTATGCCCAGGGCGACAAGCTCGCCGCCAAGCGCAAGGCGGGGGCGGGCGGCAGCGGTGCGGAACACATCAAGTTCGTCCCCGAGGGCGTCGAAGGCCTCGTTCCTTATCGAGGCAAACTCGGCGAGTACGTCTACCAGATGGTCGGCGGCGTGCGCAGCGCCATGGGCTACACCGGCTGCACCACCATCGAACAGTTGCGCACCGAAGCGAAGTTCTGCAAGGTCAGCCGAGCCAGCGTGATCGAGAGCCACCCGCACGACATCCGGATCACGAAAGAATCGCCGAACTATTCGGCGGAGGTGCGGGTGTGACACGCGTTGCATGGATTCTCGGAGCTGGCTTCTCAAAGCCATGCGGGATGCCACTCGCGACAGAGCTGACCGAGCCGATGATTCAGAGGTCGACTCTTTATGGCAACGCAGAGGAGCGACTTGAGCTTCTCCGAAGTGTCCAAGCTTTGGCAGAAGGCATGCGGGAGCTGCGAGGTCCGATTGGAATCGAGGAGTTCATTGCTCTCACGAGTGAAATGGCCGAGATGCCACGCCTTGCGCAGCACATGGAGCTTGTGGGTCGACATGACGGTGAAACACCATGGAGCGAATCAGAGCACATGGAGAATGCAGTCGATGATCTTCAGGACGAGGTCGTCGAGGAAATCTGGGATCGCCAAAGCAAGGCGGACCTTGCTCCGCTCGCAAAGTGGGCGCGGTCTGTGTCCTCTGACGACACGATTTTGACATTCAACTATGACACTCTCGCAGAAGATGCGCTCCGGCTCGCCAAGCACACAATCGACCTGGGCTTCACGCAAGCGTCACGCGGTCTTCGGGTACTCAAACTTCATGGCTCGATTGACTGGATCACTGTGAGCCGGGACCTCGAACCGTCCGTCTCTTGGGTTGAGACGCTTTTCCAGAAAGTTGACAGGAACGCCGATCGTCGAAAGCCGCGAAAATCTGGCGAGGTCGAGTATGACATCAAGACACTGCGGGTCACTGATCGAGAGCAGCTCGACCAGAAGATCAGAAACAGGGCGATGCAATGGTCAAACAGTGCGTACCAGTTCGGGATCGCTCGCTTGGGGCCAAACAAGCCGCTACACGAGATTCCGGGGCTCGGCTCGGTTTGGATTAATGCGCTGAACGCCTTGTTCCACGCGAAGCAGATTATCCCAATTGGTTTCAGTTTCTCCGAGTACGACGTCTTCGCCCGCTTGCAGATGCTCCGAGTAATGCAAGGCCGCCGCAAGCAGTCCTACGAACCTAGGGTCACAGTAGTCGACCCCGGATGTGGGAACGAGGAGTTCAAGAAACGGGTCAACGCGTTGTTCAAGAGTGTCTCGTGGGAGCCAACTTCACATCAAGACGTGGACTGGCCGAAACTGCTTGGTGCGAACGGAGTGAAAGAGTCGTCAGGCGACCTACCATCCACGATTGCGGACGCCGAATGAAGCGCGACTACCACATCAACGTCTTCTTCAGCCCCGAAGACCGCTGCTACGTCGCCGACATTCCCGACCTCAAATCCTGCTCGGCCTTCGGCAAGACCCCCGAGGCCGCCGTTCGCGAAGTCCGCATCGCCATGAAAGCCTGGATTGAGGCCGCCAAGGCCAACCGCAAGCGCGTCCCCGCGCCGCGATATCGCCCGGCGATCTACCGCGTGGCGTCATAGGCCGCTTCGTTCCGCGCAATCGGTGTGCCCCGCCGCCGCAACCGATCCTATACCCAGCCCCTACCATCCACCAAGCCCGCGAGGGCCGCGCTGTCACTTGCTGCTTCGCTGATTCGCCGCTCTGCCATTTGGAACCCATATGCCCGACCCCCTCGCTACCCCTCAATCCGTCCGCGCCGCCGAGCCCGAGCAGGCCGTCGCTGAGGTCAACACCGCCTTCGCCAAGCTCAAAGCCGAGATCGCCAAGGTCGTCGTCGGGCAGGACCAGGTCGTCGAGCAGCTTCTGATGAGCATGTTCTGCAAGGGCCACGCGCTGGTCGTCGGCGTGCCCGGGCTCGCCAAGACGCTCCTCATCTCGACCATCGCGCGCTCCATCTCGCTCTCGTTCTCGCGCGTGCAGTTCACGCCCGACCTCATGCCCTCGGACATCACCGGCACCGAGGTCATCGAAGAGGACAAAACCACCGGGGCGCGCGAGATGCGCTTCGTCAAGGGGCCGATCTTCGCCAACGTCATCCTCGCCGACGAGATCAACCGCACCCCCCCGAAAACACAGGCGGCACTCCTTGAAGCGATGCAGGAGCACCAGGTCACCATCGCCGGCGTGCAGCACAAGCTACCGCACCCGTTTTTCGTGCTGGCCACCCAGAACCCCATCGAGCAGGAGGGCACCTACCCACTGCCCGAAGCCCAGCTCGACCGGTTCATGTTCAACATCAAGATCGGCTACCCGACGGAGGCCGAGGAGGTCGAGATCATCAAGCGTACGACCGGCGGCGTCGAAGCCCGCCCCAGCCCCGTGCTTTCCGCCGCCGACGTGATGCGCGTGCAGGACCTCGTGCGTGAGGCCCCGGTCGCCGATCATGTGATCCGATACGCGCTGCGCCTGGTGCGCGTCACCCGCGTCGGCGATCGCGGCGGTGCCGATGGGACCACCCAAGACTCGGCCGTCCCCACACCCAAGATCGTCAAGGACTACCTCGCCTGGGGTGCCGGCCCCCGCGCCGGCCAGTACCTCATCCTCGCGGCCAAGGCGCGGGCCGTGCTCGAGGGCTCATTCAACGTCACGCCCGATCATGTTCGGATGGTCGCCAAGCCGGTTCTGCGGCACCGACTGATCACCAACTTCAACGCCGAGGCCGACGGCATCACCAGCGACAACATCATTGATGCGCTGCTGGCCGAGACGCCGGTCGAGGGGCTGACCGGCGCGACCCGGCGCGCGATGGACCAGGCGGTGAGGTGATGCTCGTGGGACACGCACCCAGCGAGCGGATGATGGTGGTCGTACGCAGAAGCTTCGATGCGGAGCGCTGAAGTGTTGGCTCGCCCGTGACGTCGGCGAGCGGAGCGTCACGCACTTCTACAGTTCACCATGACTCCCCAGCCCGGCACTCTCGCCGTCGCCTTCGCGCTCTCCCTCGCCTCCGGAGCCCCGATGTCCCATGCCCGTGCCGATGTTCCACCCGCCGCGGCGGTCCGTGAAAACCGCCTTGCGCGCGAGTCGTCTCCCTATCTCCGCCAGCACGCCCGCAACCCGGTGGACTGGTTCCCGTGGGGCGAAGAGGCCTTCGATGAAGCCAGGCGTCGCCAGGTCCCCATCTTCCTCTCCATCGGCTACTCGACGTGCTATTGGTGCCATGTGATGGAGCGTGAGAGCTTTGAGGACCAGGCCACAGCGGACCTGCTGAACGCCGCGTTTGTGTGCGTGAAGGTGGATCGCGAAGAGCGGCCCGATGTGGACGACATCTACATGAACGCGGTGCAGGCGATGACCGGGCGTGGCGGTTGGCCGATGTCGGTGTGGCTCACGCCTCCTCCGCCAGAGAACGCCGGCGACGACGCGCCGGGCCTCCGTCCCTTCTACGCCGGCACCTACTTCCCACCCGAACCACGCCACGGCATGGCGTCGTTCCGCCAGGTGATCGTCAACATCACCGAAGCGTGGCGCGACAGCCGCGCTGATGTACACGATCAAGCCGCGCGCGTCACCGACGCCATCCGCGAGCAGACCCGCTGGGAGCCGACCGCCAAAGTCACCAGCCTCCAGATTGGCCAGGCCATCTCGACCCTGCTCCGCATCCACGACACGACCCACGGCGGGTTCGGTCGCGCTCCCAAGTTCCCTCAACCCGTCTATCTCGACTTCCTGATGGAACTCGAAGGACGCATCAACGATCCCGCCATCGCTTCGGCACTGACGAGTTCGCTCCGCCTCACCCTCGACAAGATGGCCCTCGGCGGGATGTACGACCACCTCGGCGGCGGATTCCACCGCTACAGCACCGACGAGTCGTGGACCGTGCCGCACTTCGAGAAGATGCTCTACGACAACGCGATGCTCGCCAGCGCCTACGCCCGCGCCTACGCCCGTTCGCGCGATCCGTTCGACGCCAACATCGTCCGCGGCATCCTCGCGTATGCGCAGCGCGAACTCCGCGACCCCGAGACCAACTCGTTCCGCTCGGCGCAGGACGCCGAGGTCGACGGCAAGGAAGGCCTGAACTACCTCTGGACGCGCGATGAGTTCACGCAGGTACTCGGTGATGGGGGGGGTGATGCGGGGGGCGACGCGGGAGGCGAGGCGGAGTTCGCGGCGAAGCTCTTCGGGCTCGACAAGGGCACGAACTTCCATGACCCGCACCACCCCGAGGAACCACGCCGCAACGTGCTCGTCATGCCCATGCGGCCCGAGGCCTTCGCCAAAGAGATGGGCATCGAGCCCAACGCCTTCGGCGAGCGCTGGTCCAGCGTCCAGCGCCGCCTGCTCGAAGCACGCACGCAGCGCAAGCAGCCCCACCTCGACGACAAGGCGATCACCAGTTGGAACGGCCTGATGATCGGCGCTCTCGCGGACGCCGCGCTGGCCCTGAATGATCTCGCGTACCTCGATCAGGCCGAGAAGACCAGCAGGTTCTTTCTCGTCAACATGCGCACGCCCAGCGGCGGCGTGTTCCGCACCTACCGCGATACCAAGGCGAAAATCGCCGGATTCCTCGAGGATTATGCGTATCTGGTGCAGGGCCTCATCAAGGTCCACCTGGCCAACGCCGCCTCGGGCCGAGCGGACACGCGGTATCTCGTCGGTGCCGAGGAACTCACCAAGATCGCCCTCGAGCGCTTCGCGCCACCCTCCCCCCCCGCCGCCGGCACACACGACGTTCATCCCGGCACGCTCTTCGATACCCGCGACGCCCAGGCCGACCTCATCGTCCGCTCGGCGTCCACCCACGACGGCGCCATGCCCTCGGCACAGGGCGTCATGCTGCACAACCTCATCGATCTCTACCTCATCACCCGCAACGAGACGTACCGCGAGCGCGCGGTGCAACTCGCCCAAGCCCTCAGCGGCGAGATCGCCCGCTCCCCCGTCGCCACCATCAACAGCACCCGCGCAGCGCTGCGTCTACTCACCATCAAGCCCGACGCGTTCGAAGGCCTGCCCGACGCGCCGGCGAACGCGACGAGTTCCGCCGCCTCCGACGGCGCCGAGGTCGACACCGATCCGGTCGTCCAGATCCACGCCACCACCGACCGGTTGCTCATTCCCAAGCAGGGCGAGAGCCCCGTGACGCTCACACTCAAGCTGACGATCGATGAAGGCTTCCACATCAACGCCCGCGAGCCCAACATCACGGGCATGACCGGCCTGGCCATCCGAGCCGTCGGCGGCACCGGCCTCCACGTCGACTTCACCGAGCCTGCGCCGAAGCCCTATACCGGCGGCGCATTGCCCGAGGGCGAGGGCCCCCTGATGGTCCACCAGGGCGAGGTGGAACTCACCGTGACCCTCTCGCGCACCGCCGAGCCGTGGGAGGGCCGGCCGATCCTCGAGCTGACATACCAGGCGTGCGACGACCGGGCGTGCCTGCGGCCCCAAGCCGTCACGATTGATGTGGCGCTTGACCCGGCACCTTGAGTGTTCGCTCTGCGATTGCGGCGGTTACGCGAGATCGCGTCGGCGCGGTACCCTCGCGCCATGCGACCATTCCTCACCCATTTCGCCGCCGCCTTGCTCTCGTCGGTTCCTCTCGCCCGCGCCCAGACTCCAAGCGCCACCCCGCCACCGGCCGACCGCTACGCCCTCATCCGCTGCGGGCACCTTTACACCGATTTCCGCGAAGCCCCGCGGCACAACGTCACGCTAGTCGCGAAGAACGGGAAGGTCGAGAGCATCCTTGAATCCGCCGACGCGCCGATTCCCGCGGCGATCACGCAGGCGACGGCCGCGGGTGCGACGCTGAGCGAGATCGATCTCAAGACCTCGTGGGTGCTGCCGGGGCTCATCGACTGCCACGTCCACCTGGCGATGACGATCGACAAGGAATCGCGGCTGCGCCGGTTCACCGAGTCGAACGAACTGACCACGCTCCGTGCCGCCGTCAATGCGCGGGCCACGCTGCTCGCGGGCTTTACCACCGTGCGTGATCTCGGGGCCGAGCCCGGCGTGATCTTCGCGCTGCGTGACGCGATCAACGAGGGTTTCGCCGTGGGGCCGCGCATCATCGCCGCGGGGCGTTCCGTCTCCGTCACCGGCGGTCACGGCGACCCGACCACCGGCATGCGGCCCGATGTCTTTGACGAACCGCGCTTCACCGACAACCTCGCCGACGGGCCGCATGACTGCGCTCGGGCCGTCCGCCAGCAGGTCAAGCTCGGCGCGGATGTCATCAAGCTCACCGCGACCGGCGGCGTGCTCAGCCCGGTCAACACCGGCACCGGCCAGCACTTCACCGACGAAGAGCTCAAGGCCATCGTCGAAACCGCGAAGTCTCTAAACCGCAAAGCCGCCGCCCACGCCCACGGCACCGACGGCATCAACGCCGCCCTCCGCGCCGGCGTCGCCTCGATCGACCACGGGACCTACCTCGACGACGAGTCGATCCGCCTGTTCAGGCAGACCGGCGCGTACCACGTCCCGACCATGATGGCCGGCGCGTGGGTCGCCGAGAAAGCCAACGAACCCGGCTACTACCCGCGCATGGTCGTCCCCAAGGCCCTGGCGGTGGGCCCGAAGATCAAGGACGCGGTGCGCAAGAGCCACGCCGCGGGCGTGAAGATCGCGTTCGGCACGGACGCGGGCGTGTTCCCGCACGGGCTGAATGCCCGCGAGTTTGCGCTGATGGTGGAGGCGGGGATGACGCCGAAGGAAACGCTGGTCGCGGCGACGATTCACGCGGCGGATTTGTTAGGGCTTGGGGAGGAAATCGGGACGTTGGCGGTGGGGAAGTGGGCGGATTTGGTTGCGGTTTCGGCAGATCCGGCGAGCGATGTGGGCACGCTGAACAACGTGACGATGGTTGTCAGAGGCGGCAGTCAAGTGCGGTGAGGCGCTGCAAAGCGCTCGAGTCAACGAGCTCCGAGCGCGAGCGCGCGGGTCACAAGCCGTGGGACGCGGGGCTGTCCAAGACCCGTCGCTGACGGTCCGGGGCCGTTGTTCGAGAGTCCCGCGTTATGCGGACTGCGGTCTCGCGGTCAGCTTTGCTGCTCGGCCGCTTCGCTGCGTTGCTGCTTTCGCAGCACTTTCCCCATCAGTTTGTTCCGCATCCCCCGCACCCTCTCCCTCTCATCCCCCTCGGGGATCATCCACGCCGCCACCGCCGCCCACACCCCCAGCAGCACCAGCACGCACGCGCCGAGTTTGGTCATTGACCACATCCCCGGCGTCCACGGGCCCAGGTACTCCGCCATCAGCCAGCCCAGCAGCGCCACCGGTGCCGTGCTCAGGATCGGGCGCAGGTAGACGCGCCGGTACTGCTCGCGCAGGCCCACGCCCACGGCACGCTTCACGATGATCGGCAAGTACACGCCGAACATCGACAGCGACAGCCCCAGCGTGACCCACGCCGTCAGCAGGACGTGGTAGGTGTCGAAGCCGCCCGTGGTCGCCGAGAGTGCCGACCAGGTGAGCGCCAGTTTCAGCGCGGTCATGAGCAGCAGCGCCGGTGCGAAGCGCTTCACCATCCCCATGCCGAAAAGGATCGTCGTGGCGGCGTAGCCCGCCTCCGTCACCACGATGCCCGGCGCGAGAATCAGGTAGTACGTCCAGCACAGCCGGATCGCCTCGGGCACGGTCACGCCCGCGGCCTTCAGGTCTTCATCGGCGGCGAGCTGCTTGCCCAGCCACGCTTCCATCAGAGCCCCGCCGAAGACCGCGAGCAGCACCGTGCATACCGCCGTGACGGATGCCGTCACGCGCATCGAGGTCAGCACCAGCCGGCGCAGGGCGTCGGTGTGGCCTCGGGCGGCAAGGTCGGCGGTGATGCCCTCGGCGCCGAAGGTGATGGCCCCCCCGAGGATGCGTGCGTAGCCGCGGAGCTGCTGCGTGAGCTGGTACACGCCGTTGAACAGCGGGCCGAAGAAACGGTTGAGCAGGTAGTGGTCGACCATCCAGAAGACCTGGTTCGAGATGGGGATGGAGGTGGCCCATCCGAGGTTGCGGACGCTGTGCAGGAGCCCCGCGCGCGTGACCAGCCGCCACTCGAAGCGCGCATCGGGCTCAACGAGCCGCGCCCGCCACCAGCACACAATGAGATGCGCCGCGCGGAGGATCACACGCAGCGCGAGGAACGCCGCGAGGCGGTGCTCGGGGGCGATCGGCAGCAGGTAGAGCGCGGGGACGAGCGCGATGAGGTCTTGCACGCGCTCGAAAGTGCGGTGGATGTTGTTCTCCTGCAGCCGGTGGGCGGCGAGGAAGATGTTCACCCACGCGCCGCACCCGAGCATCATCACCAGCAGCGCCCCCTCGCCCAGTACGATGAGCCGCATGCTGTCACGCTGGCCTTCGGGGAAGTTCAGCCCGTTCAAGACCGCCGGCACCGCGAGGATCGTGAGCCCGATCCCCAGCACCGCGGCGAGCAGCGACAGCGCCACCGCGTTCGAGAACGCCGCCCGACGCCCGACCGGGTCGCTGCGGCTCCACGCGCCCGAGAGCTCGCGCGTGACCACCGGTTGCAGCACTTCCTGGAAGGGGAACCGGCACACACTGACGAAGGCGAACAGCCCCCACATCGCCGTGCCGAAAGCACCGAGCATCATCGGGGTCATCAACAGCCCGACGACCAGGAAGATGGCGAAGCGCGAGGCGTTGAGCGCCGCCAGCAGGGCCATGCGCGAACCCGCGCGGCCGCCGGTGCTCGCTCCCCCGGTGGGGATCGGTTGCTCAGGATGGTCGAGGCCGTCGGTCATCTGGCCGGAATGTATCGACCCGCCCACTACCGGGTTCGTACGAATCGCGGGTGTGGCAGCAATCTCAACATTCAACGAACCCAGAGCGTGAGCGACGGGCCTTGACAAAGCCGTGAGCACTGTGCACTTCAACCAGTTCGCTCACGCCCGAGGCTCGTCTCTCGGCGGTCACGCGTGCGAGAAACGCGCGTGGAAGGCGCGCGGACGAAAAAAAGCGGCACCGGGCCCCCACG
Organism: Phycisphaerales bacterium; assembly: GCA_046154665.1. GTDB lineage: Bacteria > Planctomycetota > Phycisphaerae > Phycisphaerales > UBA1924 > JAFLCM01. Next base: position 55,247 of record JBJXFG010000056.1, read on the forward strand.
AGGGCCCGGCGCCGCGTCTGTGATTCATGCTCCTGCGAGGTCCGCCCGCGTATCGAACCGAATCTCAGGCACCCGAAGCCGGACCTGAGGCTCTGCGAAGGTCCGGATCAAGGCCTTTCGTTCATTCCATCGCCCTCTTCCGTGTCATCCGCAGGAGGCGGTGGCGGAGGAACGCCAGGCCCCCCCGGTCCACCGGGACCATCCGGTCCACCTCGACCGCCGCGACGTCCCGGGCCGCCGGGCCCATCGGGCCCATCGGGTCCGCCGCGATGGCGTCGCATCTCTTCGCGCCCGCGTCCTTCCGGGCCGCGACCATCAGGACCGCCCGGGCCGCGCCGAGCGCCGGGCCCTCCCGGTCCGGCTTCGGGGCCGCCGCGGCCTTCGCGGCGCATCTCAGCCCGCGGTCCGCCTTCGCGCTTCCCCGCGCGATCGCCCCGCCGCATTTCGCCGCGCTGGATCGCTTCGCGCATGTCCTGCATCGTGCCCTTCACCGCGTCCTGCTGCGCCTGGTTCAACACAGCCCACTGACGCGTCTGGAACTCGTCCGCCTTTGGGGCTGATTCCATCAGGGCCTTGAGTTTCGTCCGCGCTTCCTGAGCCTCGGGGCTCAGGTCTTTCTCGGCGTCGGGCCTGCCACGACCGGGCCGATCGCCACGGCGTTCAGGCGTGCCCGGGCGCTCGGCGTCCGCGGGTCGATCCGGGAGCGCGCCGCGCGCCTTGCCCATCCCGGCTTGTGCTCGCAGCTCCGCGATCTCTTCCTGATGCTCAGCCCGGAACGCCTGCAACTGCGCCCGGAACTCCTCCTCGATTGCCTTGATCTGTTCATGCTGCTCATCGGTCACGGCGAGGTCACCTTCGAGCCCCTGCAGCGCCCGGATGAACATGCCGTGGGGCGCACCGCGGCGTGCGAACTTCGCGTTGCCCTTGCCCTGCGGTTGCTCGCCGAAGGCGCGTTCGCCGGGCGGCGCGCGGTCGACGACCTTTGGCCCTCCCAGCGGGTCCGCCACGGGAGCACTGCGTGGGGCCCCCGCATCCTGCCCGCGCGCCGGCCCGGCGGCGATCATCGCCACCCCCAGCCCGCACGCCGCAAGCATCACCGCAAAGTTGACGCGCCCCGATCGCCGCCTGTTCGAGTTCATTCCGCCGTGCTCGTTCGTCGTGTTCATGCTGATGGTCATCGTCGATTCCCCTTTGAAACAGAGGTCTTGAGTCTCGCAAGGGCTCAACGCGGCCTTCGGCGGAACATTGCACCATCGGCGAGCGCACCGAAAACATGCCGATAACCACGCCCCGGACGCGAGACGCCAGCCCCTACCATGAATCAGTGGCCAAGTAACCAAGTGCGCGGCGTCCGCGGTGGCACTTGACCACTTGGCCACTCGACCACTTCAATTTTCTCCACTCGCCGTCCCACCACTCGCCCCGGCCCCCTCCCCCATGTCGCTCACCAAAGAACACGTTCTCGAAGCCCTCCGCACCATCCGCGACGCCAAGTCGGGGCGTGACCTCGTCGAGCTCGATGCTGTGCGCAAGTGCGCCGCGTGCGACGGCTTTGTCTCCCTGACCCTGGGCGTGACCGACAACTCGCTCCTGCGCGCGCAGCTCAAGGAGGGCGTTGAAGACGCGATCCGCCGCCGCGCCGCCGAACTCAGCGCTCCCATCAAGTCGATCTCGATCGACTTCGTGACTCCGGCGGCGCCGGCCAACATCGAACCCAAGCCAGGCGCGCCGGCCACGCCCGTCACCGTCGAGCAGCCCCGCTCGATCCCCCTCAAGCAAGCCTCGAGCTCGCCCACCACCAGCGCCGGCAGCACCGCCGCTGGATCCGCTTCAACCCCCGGCGTCAAGCACATCATCGCCGTCGGCGCCGGGAAGGGCGGCGTCGGCAAGTCCACCATCTCGGTCAACCTCGCCGTCGGACTCGCGCGACAGGGCCACCGCGTCGGCCTGCTCGACGGCGATATCTACGGCCCCTCGGTCCCCACCCTCCTGGCCCTTCACAACATCGACGTCACCCTCCGCAACAACCTCCTCCAACCCTTCTACGTCCACGGCATCAAGACGATGACCATCGGCAAGCTCGTCGACGCCGAGAAGCCGCTGATCTGGCGTGGCCCCATGGCCCACGGCGCGTTCAAGCAGCTCGTGGAGCAGACCGAGTGGGGCGAGCTCGACTATCTCATCATCGACCTCCCGCCGGGCACCGGCGACGTCAGCCTCACGATGGCGCAGATGATGAAGCTGACCGGCGCGGTGATCGTCTGCACGCCGCAGAGGGTCGCGCAGGACGACGCCGTGCGCGCCGCACGGATGTTCCAGCAGCTCAACATCCATGTGCTGGGCGTGGTCGAGAACATGTCGTACTTCATCGGCGACGAAGGGAAGGAATACGACCTGTTCGGCCGGGGCGGCGCCGAAATGATGGCCCAGCGCTTGGGGCTCCCGTTCCTGGGCGCGGTGCCGATCAACATGGCCCTGCGCGCGAACTCGGATGAGGGCGACCCGACGGCGAACTTCACGGGCGCGCCGGCTCTTTCATCGCCGCTCGAAAGCCTGGTTCGACAGGTCGAGACGCAGGCGGCGCTGTCGGCGATGCGGGCGGGGGCGGGGCCGCAGTTGGTGGTGACGTAGATTGGGAACCGCAGCCCTTCTGAGCTTATCCCCATTCAAACCGCGATCCGCGACCCAGACTTGACATAGATGTATGGTGGATGCAAACTCCAGGCAACGGAGGTTCTCATGCGCCATCGCCGCAATTCGCACGTTGCGCTTCTCGCCGGGACTCTACTTGTTGCGGGCTGCGACAGCGCGAACAAGGACCGAGGGTTTGTTCAGCGCGAATGGTCCATGACCCTTCGCGAACTCGGAATCGTCCCGGTCTTCCCGCCGCGCGAGGACTTCGTGGTGGGTGACGTGTTTGTCAGCGTGGAGGACCCGGAGGGCCCCGACGTTCGCAAGATATTTGAAACGGAATGGGAGAAACTCTCACCTGCGGATCGAGAGAAGCGGCTGGCGATGGGAATGTCGTCGCGACTGTCGCGTTTGCCGGTACTGCCCAACGTGGCCAATGAGTATGAGCGCACCCTTGCGGCACCGGCGACAGGTGCAGAGTACAACGATATTCTGGGGAACCCCGCGCTGGCGGCGGTCAATGAGAAGATCACGAGTGCCGAAGCCGCGCTCCAGGCCGCCAAGGACATCGTCAAGGGCCCGGAAGCGGCCGTCGCGGCCGCCGCGACGGCGCTGCGCGACGCCAAGCATGCCGTCGAGGACGCCGAGACAGAGGTGAAGCGCGCCACCATAGCGCTGAATGAAGCGAAGGGGAAGCCCGCCGACCCCGCGCGCATCCAGCAACTCGAGCAGGCGGTCGGCACCAAGCGGACCGCTCTGCGCGACGCCGAGAAGGAGTTACTCGCCGCTCAGCAGGCGAACGAGCTGACCCCCGACCAACCCGCGGACAAGAAGGCCGATGCCAGGCTCCGGGTGACCAAGGCCCAGCACGCCGAAGCGGTGGCGAAGGTCGAGCTGCGTCAGGCTGATGAGGACCTGGCCGCCGCGAAGGCCGCGAAGTTCGACATCGCCGCACTCGAGGACCAACTCGCCAAAGCCAACAACAAGCTGACCCGGGCGAAGGACGAGGAGACGAAGGCCACTCGTGACGACGCCGACGCCAAGGAATCGCTCGCGAAAGCCCAATCTCGATCAACCGACGCTCAGCAGAAAGTGAAGACGCGGATCGACGAACTCAAGGCGACGGCGGCCGCGATCGAGAAGGCCGGGGTCAAGCTCCTCTACTCGCAGCCGCGTGACGCCGAGCACAACGTGTACACGCTCGCGCCGCTCGATCCGAAGGGTGCCGATGCACTAAAGAACGCCCGCGTCAACCGGCTCCGGCTCGTTGGCTTCCCCGAGTTTGCCACCGCGTCTTTCACCCAGGGAGACCTGTCCGCACTCATCCCCATCGAGGCCTTCTCGCTCGGCCTCAACGTGTCCGCGTCGCAGGTCAATCGCGTCAGCGTCAAGGTACCCGCGGCGGAGTCCTACGGCATCTCTACAGAGAACATCATCCCGATCATCGCCGACGAAGTCACGGTGAATGGCGAGCGGAGGTGGAAGCTGAAAGAATCGCTCGTGAATGCCTCGCGCTTCCGACTGCAGCCTTCGACCACTGACACAACCAAGGCCTACTTCCGTGTCGTCACCGAGGTCTACTACGCCCGCGCCCTTGACGTCAGCGTCTTCGCCTCGAACTCCTTCGGCGTGCGTGCCCAGCTCGCCGCACCCATCCCGACCGCTCCCGCCGCTTCGGCGTCCGCGCCTCAGAATCCTCAGCCTGAAGAGCCATCCGAGCAGCCCGGCTCCCTCGATTCATTTAAGCAGCCGGACATCGACACCAGCGGCCTCCGATCTCCCGAGGGCGTCCGCGCTCTCGAGAGCATCAAGCAGCGCATCGGGACCACCACGTCGGTTCCCGGCGGCCAGATGCAGCTGGTGAGCTACAACGAGAAATCGGTAGGGCTCCGCCGGATTTGGGATCGCCCCGTGGCGATCGGCTTCCGCGGGCTCACCATCAAGGTCAATCTCGACACCTTCATCATCGAGTCCGTGCAGGTTACTTCGTCGGCAAGGCCCGAGGGCGTTGCCAAATAGCGGGTCAGCTGAACCACCGGCCCGAGCCGAACATACCGTTCGGCTCCATGCCCTCCGCCCCCGACCTCATCCCCACCACACGCCTCGACAAGGTCGACTCGACGAACCTCCTCGCGCGCCGGCACATCGACGCCGGCCAACTTACGGCCGCTCACTTCTACATCGCCAAAGAACAGACCGGCGGCATCGGGCGCCATGCGCGCCAGTGGCACTCACCCCTCGGCGGCCTGTGGTGCACGCTCGCGTGGCCCGTCAGCGCCAACGCCTCGCCCGCTCCAGCTCAGATCGCGAGCGCGCTGGGGCTCCGTGTCGGCGTGGTGTGCCTGCACGTCATCGCTGACACCCTTTCACGCCGCATGTCGCGCCACATGCCGCAGCTCAAGTGGCCCAACGACGTGCTCATTAACCGCCGCAAGGTCTGCGGCAGCCTGTGCGAGGCTCTCGCCGTCGAGCCGACTTCGCCGGGTAAGGCGCGCACCACCTGGTTTCTCGTGGGCGTGGGCATCAACGTCAACAATGATGTGAGCGAACTCCCTCAAGACCTGCGCCGGCCCGCGATCGCTCTGTGCGACGTTGTCGAAGGCCCTGAGCCTGTTGATCTCGACGACCTGGCGCGTCGGCTCCTCGCCGGACTCGTCCACGCCATGACCACCCCGGGCCTCGACGAACACACCCTCCGCGCCGCCCGCGAACGGCTCTACGGCACGGGCTCGCCCATCAGCATCGTCCCCCAAGACGGCATCCCCACGCGGGGCGTTCTTGTGGGGCTCAGCGATCGTGGGCTGCCCCTGCTGCGCACGGGGGAGATCGAGTTTGAGGTTCCGCCGGGGACGGAGCTGGCGTGAGCGCGCGGAGTGCCAGTCGAGCGCGTCAGACGGACTCTCGGTCATGCTCAAGCAAGCCTGGATCCGTCACTTCGCCCAAAGCGGCTCAGTGACGGCTTCAAGGGCTCGCGTTCAAGTGTTGACCCGTATCAGTTGTTCTCTGCCGCCGGTGGTCTTCGGAAGCCGCGGTCCTTGCGTGCGTTGGCCTCGATGGGCCGTCCGCCGAAGACGCGTACCGAATCATCGCCCAGCATGTGGCGCAGGTGCTTGACCAGTTCGTTGGTAGGGCACACGCGCGTGCTCGCGGACTCGAGGCGGTAGCGCTTGCCCCCGGTGCGGACGACCACCTGCACCGGCGTCTGCACGAACCCCGTCGCGGCGGCGCTCACCAGCCCCTGGGCCCGCTTCAGTTCGCCCACCACCTGCTCCATCGCGGCTCGGCCTGCTCCATTCAGCCGGGCCTCATCGAACACGATCTCCATGCGGGTGGCAAAGCGGGCCGGGGCTTCCTCGGCCGGGTGGGTCTGCTCGACGATGACCTGCGGATCGCCCCGCGTATGGTCGACGGTGCCGACGAAGAACACCACGGCATCGGTGAGCAGCTTCGCGCCGTGCTGCGCGTAGGCCTCGGTGAACAGCACGCACTCGGCGGAACCGAGCGTGTCCTCCGCCGTCACGATCGCCATGCGCCCGCCGGTCTTGGTCACGATGGGCCTCACGCTCTTGATCATGGCACCGACGATGACGCGGCTGTCCTGCGGCACGTCGCGAAGCGTCTGCGTGTTGGCGTTGGCGAAGGCTTCGATGAGCGGCGCGAAGCGGTCAAGAGGGTGGCTGCTCACGTAAAAGCCGAGGACTTCCTTCTCTTTCGCCAGCGCGTCGGCCTCTTCCCACTCCTTGGCTCGGGTGAGCGCCGGCTCGGCGGCTTTGGCTTTGGGGGCAGCGTCAGCGGCGCCGCCCAGACCGAAGAGCCCCGACTGCCCCGCCGCGCGGTCCTTCGCGAGCGACTGCCCGGCGCTGACGGCGGCGTCGATGCTGGCGACCATCGCGGCCCGCGCGGGACGCCCGTGGACGCTGTCGAACGCGCCGCAGCACACCAGGGCCTCGATGGTGGCCTTGGTGACCACGCCCGGCGGGATGCGTTCGGTGAAGTCGAACATCGAGCGGTACGCGCCGCCCTTCTTGCGTTCGAAAACGATCGCTTCGATGGCCTTGTCGCCGGCACCCTTGATCGCTCGCAGGCCGAAGCGGACGTGCCCGTTCACCGCCGAGTGAGCCTCCTCGGGCTCGTAAACCACCGTGAAATCGCAGTCCGAGAGGTTGATGTCGGGCGGCGCGACATCGACGCCGACCTTGCCGCTGGTGAACAGCACCTTTCGGCAATCGTCCTTGTACTTGATCCAGTCTTCGACCTTCTGTGCCTGGCTCTCATAGGTAAGGAACGCGGCCATGTACTGGTTGGGGAAGTAGGTCTTCAGCCACGCGGTCTGGTAGGCGACGATGGCGTAGCCGGTGGAGTGCGACTTGTTGAAGCCGTAGCCCGCGAACTTCAGGATGAGGTCGAACAGCTCTTCTGCCTGGTCCTTCTTGAGGCCCTGCTTCTGGGCGCCGTCGACGAAGCGCGCCCGCTCGGCGTCGATCACGCTCATCTTCTTCTTGCTGATGGCCTTGATGAGCGAGTAGGCGGCACGGAGGGGGATGCCGCCCAGGCCGTGCACGATCTGCATGACCTGTTCCTGGTAGACCATCACGCCGTAGGTCTCGGAGGTGTAGCGCTCGACGATGTCGTGGACCGTTGGCACTTCCTCTTGCTTGTGCTTGCGCCGGTTGTAGGCGGGGATGAGGTCCATCGGCCCGGGGCGGAACAGCGCGTTGGCGGCGATGAGGTCTTCGAGGCGGTCGGGCTTCATTTCGACGAGGAGTCGGCGCATGCCGCCGGATTCGAACTGGAACACGCCTGTGGTGTCGGCACGGCGGAACAGTTCGAAGACACGCTGGTCGTCGTAGGTCAATCGGTCCAGGTCCAACGGATCGGCGGCGAGTGTTGGTTTGGATTTGCTGCTTTGTTGGTTTGCTGCTTTGCTGTTGGCGGAAACGCCGATGGCCCCCCAGATTTCCTCTTCCGCCAACGTTTCCCGGATCAACCTCTTCGCGCGTTCGATCACGCTCAAGGTCCGCAGGCCCAGGAAGTCCATCTTGAGCAGGCCGGCCTTCTCGCAGGTCGGGCCGTCCCATTGGGTGACGATTTCGTCTTCGCCCGCGCCGGTCTGCTTGTAGAGCGGGACGATCTCGTGCAGTGGCCTGGTGGCGACGATCACACCCGCGGCGTGGACGCTGGCGTGCCGCGCTTGCCCTTCTAGCGTCATCGCGTTGTCGATCAGCCGCTTCACCAGCGCCTCATCCACATGGTGATGGATCGGCAGCTTGTCGTTGACCCTGTCGAGGGCCGACGCCTCGCCGCGATAGAGGCCCTCCAGGTCCGGCTCGGCGTCCATCGCCTCTTCGAGCGTGATGTTCAGCGTCTCGGGGACGAGCTTGGCGATCCGATCGGCGGCGGGCAGCGACACACCCAGCACGCGCGAGACGTCGCGGATCGCGGCACGCGCCTTCATCGTGCCAAACGTGATGATCTGGGCGACGTGGCCGTATTTCTGGCGGACGTAGTTGATGACCGCCGCGCGACCGTCCTGGCACAGGTCGATATCGATATCGGGGTATTCGCTGCGGTCGGGATCGGTGAATCGCTCGAACAGCAGGCCGTAGCGGACGGGGCAGGCGTTCGAAAGGCCCAATACATAGCCGACCATCGTGCCGACGCCCGATCCGCGGGCGATGGCGGGGATGCCGTTCTGGCGGGCCCAGTTGACGAAGTCCCACACGATGAGGAAGTAAGCGGAGATGTTCTTGTCGGCGAGGATGCGGAGCTCGCGCTCGAGACGGGCACGGATGTCGGCACGCGAGGGCCCAGTGCCCCCCTCCGTGCCTTCGTGCCTCCGTGCCTGCGTGCCTTCCCCCTCAGGCCCATACCGCCAGATCACCCCCGCCTCGCACAGCTCCATCAGCGCCCGGTCACACTCCGCCTTCAACTTCTCCGGCGGCGTCGGGTCGTTCTTGCTGTCGAACGGCTGCAGCTGGTACTGCGCACAGAACCCCTTGAACCACTCGGTGAGGTTGGGTTCGCCCTTGTACTTCGGCGCTTTGTCAGGGCGCACCACCTTCACCACCGGCGCCTGGCTGGTGAACTTCAGGTTCACATCGCAGGCGTCGGCGATCCGCTGCGTGTTGCGCAGGGCTTCTTCCCAGCGCTCGCTGCCGCGGAACTCGGCTTCCATCTCCGTCGGCGATTTCACATAGATCTGCGCCGGGTAGCGCATCCGGTTGGGCTCGGACTTGTTCTTGCCCGTCGAGATGCACACCAACGTATCGTGCGCATCGTGGTCCTCAGCGCGCAGAAAGTGGGCGTCGTTGGTCGCCACCACCGGCAGCCGCAGCTCGTCGGCGATTCGGATCAGATGAGGATTGATCGCGTTCTGTTCGGGCACGTGGCGCTGCAGCTCGATGTAGAACCGCGGGAAGCCGTCGTGATCGCGCCCGAACACCTTCTGGTGCCACTTGGCGACTTCGACGGCCTTGAGGTAGTGCCGCTCGTCGCGCGACTTCTCGAACTCGACGAGGTGGAACGCGAGTTCCGATCCCAGATGCCCGTTGATAGCGACGAGGCCTTCGCCGTGCTTCTCCAGAAGTTCACGGTCGACTCGAGGCTTGTAGTAAAAGCCGGTGAGGTAGGCCTCGCTGCACAGCACGAGAAGGTTCTGCCAGCCCGTGAGGTTGCGGGCGAGCAGGACGAGGTGGTGCCCGCCGTCGACCACGCCGGTGTGGGTGCGATCGCGCCGGTCGCCCGGGGCGACGTAGGCCTCGACGCCGAGGATGGGCTTGATGCCCGCCTCTTTGCAAGCCGTCGCGAAGGCCATCGCGCCGAAGAGGTTCCCGTGGTCGGTGATCGCCACGGCAGTCATGCCGAGCTCTTTGACGCGCGCGACGAGCTTGTCGACGCGGTTCCCGCCGTCGAGCAGGGAGTATTCGGTGTGCAGGTGCAGGTGGACGAAGGCGGGGGCGGGGGCGACAGCGGGGCCGGGCTTGTCCGAAGCGGTGGCGTTGGTTCCCGATTCTGGCATGTTTCGAACGCTCCTCCTGAGCCCGCTGAGAGACAAGCATTGATCGACCCACGCCGACGACGATGAGCGGAGTCCTCGGAGCAGATCGTCGCGCTCCGCGACCGCTCCCGAAGGCGAGGATATCCGCCGGGTACGTTCGAGCGGCGAACCGACAGGGCGTCCACCGGGAGAAACCCCGAGCGGAACCGCGCCCGCGCCAAGCCCAATACGATGATGTGGTGACCGCGGAATCTACCAGTTCAAACGCCGACAACGCCCGAGGCCCGGATTTCGGGGGCCGCTTCGGCTTTGCGCCGGGGTTCGGCGGCAACTCACGGGCAAGCGCCGCATTCACCCGCGCCCACCGCTTCTACGCCTCATGGCGCGCCACCCCATCCTGGGCCAAGAAAACCCTCGGCACGCTCGTGCTCATCGTGCTGATGGGGCTCGCGGCGGTGCTGCTGGTGGTCGGCCTGCTGGTCGGGGCCGTCGTCGCTGTCTTCGCCGCGGCGGTGATCGGGGTGCGTGCAGCGTGGGCTCGGCTCACCGGCAACCGTCAACAGCGAAACAAGCAAGAAGCCGGTCTCGACGCCATGCGCTCCAATGTCCGCGTGATCGCGCGCGATCCCGGCTCGAACTGACCCCCCGGGGGGGCTTACTTCGGAGGACTTACCTCGGAGGGCTTACTTCTTGGCCTTGGGCCCGCCCTCGATCTGCAGGCCCGCGATCGCCGTGGCCTTGTCGGGTGCGAAGTGGAACACCTTGTCCAGCCCCGTCAGCAGCATGATGGACCACACCGAATCGCCGACCGACGAGAGCTTGAGTTTGCGGTCGTTCTCGATGAGCAGCTTGCGGAGGCGCAGCAGCTGGGCGATGTTCGACGAGTTGAGGTACGAAACGCCCGAGAGGTTGAGCACCACGTTGGGCAGCCGGTCGGCGCGTTCATCGCGCAGGCGGCCGTAAAGGTCGTTGAGCTCTTCGCTGAACTCCGGCTCGTCGGCCAAGTCAGCGATCACGATGTTGTCGGACCAATCGGTAGCCATGGGAAGTCCTTCCGGTGTCTTGCCTTGCCCCTCGGCCCGTATTCTACCCGAAGCAGGGGTGGCCCGGAAGAGAATCGTTCGGCCGTGTGCCGGGATCATTTGGGCCCCGTTCAAGAGTCATTCTAGAGTTGCTCAATGAGCGGCCCGCATTCAACCAACGACACCGACTCAAACGAGCCCGGCATCATGTCCCCCGCGCGGTCGCCGACCGCGGGACGCTCGCGCACGGGCCGGTACGTCGCCCTGGGGATGGTGGTGCTGTGGGTGGCGGTGGTCGTGGGGCTGTATGTGGTGATCGTGAAGCTAAAGCTCGGTGGTGCCGCGGCGCTTCGCGAGGCCCCAGCTGCGCCGGCGAGCGAGCCGCACCGCACTCGATGACTTGAGTCGCCCGAACCACGAGCCCGGAGCGTGAGCGACGGGTCTGGGAACAAGCGACAGCGCGAGCTCATTCAGACTCACTCGATCACGCTCCGGGCTCGCGCGACCGCGACGATCTATGACAGATGCTCGATCGCCTGCTGCAGCGTTGGGCACCTGATCACTTCGATGGAAAGCCCGGCGGGGGCCGTCGCCCCGGGCGGCGCGAGCAGGCGCTTGTAGCCCAACCGGGCCGCTTCACGCACGCGAGCCTCAAAGTGGCTGATCGGGCGCACCTCGCCCCCGAGGCCGACCTCACCCGCCGCCGCGGTCGGCGGCAGCCCCAACGCCCGCTTGTGGAACGCGCCCGCGATCGCGAGGGCGAGCGAAAGGTCCGAAGCGGGCTCGGTCACGCGCACCCCGCCGACGCTCGAGGCGAACACGTCGCGGTCATACAGCCGCAGGCCGGCGTGCTGCTCCAGCACCGCCACCAGCATCGCGACGCGTGACGGATCAAGCCCGCTGGTCTTGCGCTTGATCGCGCCGGGAAACCCGGTGGCGGTCAGGGCCTGCATCTCAACCAGCACGCACCGTGTGCCGGTGACCACGGGGCAGACCACGCTGCCCGGGCGCGGCTTGCCGCCGTTGCCCCCGCCCAGGGCTGACGCCGCGACCGAGGCGCCGTCGGGAACTTCTTTGAGCCCCGCGCCGGACATCTCGAAAAGGCCAATCTCCAGCGTGGTCCCGAAACGGTTCTTGATCGACCGTACCACCCGGTGGGCGTGGTACCGGTCGCCCTCGAAATACAGCACGGCGTCCACCAGATGCTCAAGCAGACGCGGGCCGGCGAGCTGGCCGTCTTTGGTGACGTGGCCCACGAGGATCACCGCGGTGTTCGTCAGTTTGGCGAGATAGACCAGGTCGGTGCAGCAGCGGCGCAGCTGGGTGATGCTGCCGGGCGAGGAGTCGATCTCGCCCTTGTACACCATCTGGATCGAATCGATCGCCAGCACCGCGGGCTTCACGCGCCGCGCCTGCTCGACGATCCGCGCCAGGTTTGTGTCCGCCAGCACAAACAAGTGCTCGCTCTCGGCGGCACCGAGACGCGAGGCGCGCAGCCGCACCTGCTCCGCGGATTCCTCGCTGGTGACATACAGCGTCCGCACCGGGTCGCGGCGCGAGAGGTTCTGCTGCAGCGTGCGCGCCGGCGACGACATCGCGCCCAATGCCTGCAAGAGCAGCGTCGACTTGCCGATGCCGGGGTCGCCCCCCAGCAAGATCGCCGAGCCCGGCACGATCCCGCCCCCAAGCACGCGGTCGAGTTCGGAGATGCCGGTGGGGATGCGCCCCGGCGGAGCGGACGAGGCGGACTCGGTGATCGGTTTCGCCGAAGGCGGCTCGACGAGATCGTCCATCGGCGCGTCGGCGCTCGCGCCGACCGCCGCCCAAGCCTCGGAGGCGAGGCCCTTATGCGCATCACTCGAGGCGGCCTTCGACACGCGGTACTCCTCGAGCGCGTCCCACGCGCCACACGCGGGGCACTTGCCCATCCATCGCGACTGGACGGAGCCGCAGGTTCGGCAGACGTAGCTGATGCGGGGTTTGGGCATGGGGTCTATCGCTCGCGTCGCGGCTCGCGCGAGCCGTGGATGATGGTGATGACCAGAACGGTCGAGCCCAGAATGGTGTAGACGACGCGATGCGAGTGGCGGATCAGCTGACGGGTCTCGGTTTCGTCGATGCGCCATTCGGGCGCGAGCCTGCCACGGCGCGGCATCTGTGCGAGTGACCATGCGGCTTCGTGAGAATCGCGCGCGATCCACTCACCGATCTCCTTCAGATCGTCGATGGCTTCGTCGGTGAACTCGATGCTGTAGGTCTTGGGTCGCATGACGCTGTGCGCTCAGCCGCCTCACGCCGCCCTTTTGCGCTTCTTCTCTGGGCGCAGGTTCATCGAGAGCGATTTCTCAAGATGCTCGACCGTGTGCTGGATGCTCCGCGTCTTCCCGGCCCGCGCCTGGGCCAGGCCTCGGGCAACCTTGGCGCGGCCCTCTCTCAGCGTGGTGCCGTAGACGAGGCGCTCGTAGTCCTCCGGACTAAGCACCACGGCGGCGGCCCGGCCGTTGCGCGTGACGAGCGTCGCCCGCTTCGCCTTCTTGAGGCGGGCGAGGTGCGCGGTGAGATTGTCGCGGAAGTCGGTGTAGGTGCAGACTTCGGGCAGCAGGTGCATACGGGTCTCCGATGGCTTCGGGATCTATGTCAGGTATCAGACAGATATCCGACTGACCATGATAGGCCGCGCCGTGCGCAAACTGCGGCGACCGACCGCGCCAGTGTCGGCAACTGCGAGGTCCGGAGCACGGCCAGGATGTCCTACCCTGTGCCCATGCCCCAGCCCAGCCTCCTCGAGTGCTTCCCCTCGCCCACCGACGGCGTGTTCGTCATCGAGCACGTGGCCGAAGAGTTCACCAGCGTCTGCCCCAAGACCGGGCACCCGGACTTCGGTGTCGTCACCCTCCGCTACTGCCCGCGCCCCGTCTCGGCCGGAGGGACCTGCGTCGAACTGAAATCGCTCAAGCTCTACTACCAATCCTTCCGCAACGAGGGCATCTACTACGAAGCCGTCACCAACACCGTCCGCGACCACCTCGCCGCCGCCATGAAGCCCCTGTGGATGCAGGTGATCACCGACTGGAAGGGCCGCGGCGGGATCCGCTCGGTCATCCGCGCGGATTTCGGCGATGTCCCATCCGAGTACCGAGGCTCTCGGGGATAGGGTGTAGGGTCTAGGGTGTCGGGCGAAACGGAGCGTTGCGGCGAACATGCCTCGGAGCGAAACCAACATCAAGACGACCGAACTGCTCGTGGCGACCAGCAACCCCCACAAGCTGCAGGAACTCCGCGCCATCTTCGAGCCCCTGGGCATCCGCGCCGTCGGGCTCGACTCACTCGGACGCCAGCTCCCCGAGCCCTTCGAGGACGGCAGCACCTTCGAAGAGAACGCCGCCAAGAAGGCCCTCAGTTACGCCTTCCTCGCCGAGCGGGTCTGCCTCGCCGACGACTCGGGCCTTGAGGTCGACGCGCTCAAAGGCGAGCCTGGGGTGCAGTCGGCGGTTTGGGCCGGGCGCGGCAGCACCCGCGCCGAGCGTGACGCCGCCAACAACCTGAGATTGATGTGCGAGCTCGACGGCGTCGGCCCTGAGCACCGCGCGGCGCGGTATGTCTGCTGCATGTGTATCGGTTCGCCGGACGGGAAAATCCTCGCCACCGCGCGCGGCGAGTGGTCCGGCCGCGTCACCACCGGCAAGGCCCGCGGCCGCAACGGCTTCGGCTACGACGCCCTGATCGAAATGCCCGACGGCCGCACCGTGGCGGAGATGAACGAAGCCGAAAAGAACGAACAGAGCCACCGCGCCCGAGCGGCGCGGGCGATCGCGGCGCGGGTGGTAGAAACTCTGCGGGGGAAGTGAAAGACAGTTCCTAATGCACAGCGTCGTGTTTGGGTGGCATGCCGCCGATCAGGTTCAATGCGGTCACGATGTCGGCATGAACCCGCTCAGGCCGAACGAGCCTTGCCAGAACGTGGTAGTCACGTTTCCGCATCTCGTTCGGGAGGCCGAGTTTCTCGAAGAACTCGTCAAAGACTCGGTCAAGGAACTCGTCACTCATCTTTGTTCGACCCCACCAGGGATCCTGCTCATCTTCAAGCGCTCGGGGAGGGATCAGCCCGCGCATGACTTCGCGGATGAGATGCTCGCGTTTGTCGGCATCATGCAGCGCGAACATGTCGTTGGCCGCAGCCCCGCGGGCATACGCCGGAAGTGTGTGGAGAGGATCGATGTAGTTCTCGATCTCTCGGCGTTCCCACCGAAAGGCGTTGAGTCCTTGGGGCGGCTCGGGTCGATCGCCCGGCCTGTCGTCGCGGTCAAAGATCGCAAGTCCCTTGAGCTCGGGGAGGACGTGCCGCAGGGTATCGAAGTGACGGTGCGCGGCGAGTTGATCGTTGCCCACAGGTTTGTGGAACGGTGCCGCGAGAGCATTGATCGCCGCTTTGTGCCCGACGGAATGGGCGAGAGCCTGCAAGATGGCGAGGTCTGTCGACCCCTCCACATAGAACACCCATCCGACCAGGTCGGCCTGGTGGAAATCGACGAAGCCGACCTCTTTCAGCGAGTTCAGCAGGTGCTTTCGTCTTCGGTCGCTGCGGTCGTCAATCCGCTTGACCCCTTTGTACATGAAGCCGACAACGAGGTCCTTGTCGGCACCGATCTCGAGAACCTTCTCAGAGTGGCTCGCGACGATGACCTGTGACCCGAGGTCCTCAGCGGTCTCGGTCAGCAAGCGGTAGGCTTGCTGTTGTCGGAGGACTTCGAGGTGGGCATCGGGTTCATCAAACAACAGAACCGAGCCCGGGTTCGCGTGGAGGTGGCACAGCAACAAGAGAGTCTGCAGGAGGCCGCGTCCGGCGCAGCTGATGTCCAATCGGGCCCCTCCGGGATCGTCGTAGGTGAGCAGGAGTTCGGCGTTCTCGGTGAACTCCGGTGCGTGCAAACTCACCTTGAAGAGGTCCTTGAGCGCCGCCGAGATCGTTTCCCAGCGTTCCGGGTGCCTTTCGTCGTTCGACATGCGGTAGCACAGGTTTCGCAGCACCTGGCCGGTCTGGCCTTGTCCGACGAGCAGGTTGATCTCGCCGGGCTGTTTGAGGAACTCTCGATCGGACAGGCCCGACATAGGGGGCAGATAAGCAACCCGAATGTCGGCGGCTTCGTCGGGCATGGGCATCCGCCGGGGCGCTTCGTCCGGCCCGTTGACGCGAAGGGGCCGGCAATAGATCGACTCCTCGTTTGCATAGTCGAACTCGAGCCCGCACGCCCATTGCCGGTCCGCCGTCACGCCCTCGACGACAATGTCAATGAAGACATCAACCGTCGACTTGACAGTCTTCCCACTCT
Organism: Phycisphaerales bacterium; assembly: GCA_046154665.1. Taxonomy (GTDB): domain Bacteria; phylum Planctomycetota; class Phycisphaerae; order Phycisphaerales; family UBA1924; genus JAFLCM01. The sequence continues at coordinate 71,227 of JBJXFG010000056.1, forward strand.
TCTGTCTCGGTGCTGATGAGTGTGCTCTCAGGTCACGCCACAGCATCTTGGCGTTGGGCACCTGGGCCGCGAAGATGTCCTTTCGGTTGATCGCAACCCCGGGACGCCGCTCCGCCTTGCTGTCGGACCGTCGTTCGTTCCATCGTCGAACACCCAGTTCCCACAGCGCAAGCGCCTGGAGTGCCGTGGTCTTTCCGGAGTTGTTGGGACCGACGAAAACCACGGCCCGACCGAGCTCGATCTCGACCGCTTCGAACCGCTTGAAGTTCCGGATGGTCACCTTGGTCAGCATCGACCGGGAAGCCTAGCACACCGTCAGGGCCACATCCGTCGGTGTGTTCGCGCTCAGTTCTTCTCCAGCACCTTCAAGAGCGCCGCCGCCGCCGAGCACCGCACCATCAGGTTTTCGTCGTCGAGCATCTTTTCAAGCCGGTTGAGGCTCGGGTTGAGGGTCTGCTTGCTGGCGGTGGCGCCCAGCACGAACGCAGCCTGAGCGCGGGCCGAAATCTCGGGGTCCCGGGCGTACATGTCGCCCACATACCACCCGCCGAAGTAGCCCATCTTGGCCAACGCCGCGGCACACGCGAGGCGGAGCTCGCGCGGCTGGAGGTAGGTTCCATCGCGCGGGTCGGGTGTCTTGGGGGCGTTTGCCGGCTGCTGCTCGATGAGGTTCACCAGCTGGCTCACGGCCTTCTCGATCTTCACTTCGCCGATGATCTGGGCGGCGAGCACCGCGGCCTCAAAGTCTTCGCGCGATGACGGGTAGAGCGCCGCTTCGAGCGTGTCGCCGGCGGGCTTGTCGCCGAGTTTCACCATCGCCTCGGCGAGTTGGAGGCGGAACAGACGCACGCTCGCCGGCGCGTCGCTGGGCGCGGGCTGACGGGCGGCGTCGCGGAGCATCGGGATCGCCGAGGGGTTGCCCAGTTCGCCCAGGATGAACGCGGCGTTGGCGCGCGAACGAGCGTCGCCGTTCATCAGCAGCGCCGAAAGCTCGGTCTGGTCCACGCTGTGGCCGGTGCGGACCAATGCAAAAACGGCAGCGGCACGCACCGAAGGATCGGGGTCGCGCAGCAGAGGCTTCACGAGCGGGGCGGAGGCCTTGAGTTTGAGTCTTCCGACGGTCATGGCGGCGGTGAAGCGCACGCCGAGGTTCTCATCAGCGAGCCCGGCGCGGACCAACGGCTCGCACCGCGAGGGCGCGGGCTGCATGCCCTCGATCGCATTGGCGCGAAGAAGAGCATTGTCGGAACGGGCCATGTCCTGCAGCAGCGCGAGGCAGCGCTCACGGAGCTGCGACTTCTCGACATTGGTGTACGGCTTGACGTTTTCGAGGCGCAGACCGCCGCCCGAGGCACCCGCTGCGCCGGGAGTCGTCCCGGTCGAGCCCGGACTGGTCGGCCTACCGCTCCCCGAGGGGCCGCCCAGACCGCCGCCGGAGGGCTGCGCGAAGGCGACACCTGCAAGGAGAACGGTGGCGGCGGCGGTGAAACGGCGGGTGGTCTTCATAGGGGTGGTACGCGGGGCAGGGGCGGGGCGTTCGGTGAAGGGTAGTCCTACCTCTATCGGTTCGAGCGGAAAAAGACGTGGAAAGGAGGGCAACCGGAGCAGCCCGCCCGTCCCCGACGGGTCCGATGTCTTGATCCGACCCTTCGCAAAGCCCCAAGGGTGGCTGCGTCACGCCTGGGAACCGCTCTCGCGCCGTGGGAGCGCTTTCTGCGCGGCTTGAGCGGACCATCGCAGAGCCGACGGCGCGAGCCGTCGGTCCCAAGCCCGCGAAACCTCGCACACTTCGGACCGACCACTCGCGCGGTCGGCTCTGCGCCGCCACATTTGCGCGGAAAGCGCGCTAGCGGCGCGTGCGCCAGCCGAGCCACGCCCGCGCGAAGATCAGGAGTGTGCCCAGGGTGGGCAGCAGCACCTCAAGCAATCGAGGCAGCCACGGCGGTCGTGCCCCATCGGGCGGCTGGACCACGTTGACCGTCACGCTCATCGCCCCCTCGACCAACGCCCCGTGGGCGGGGCGGGGGGGGGCAAGGGAGTCGTCGAGCGGCTCGGCGTCGTTGGGCCCGAGCTGGCGCAAGCGGCCCGAAGCATCGATGAAGCAGGACGCGCCCGAGTTGGCGGCCCGGATCATCGGCACGCCGAGTTCGACGCAGCGCCAGCGGGCCGCGAGCAGGTGGTTGAGGCGTGCCGTCACGGATTCGCCGAGCCACGCGTCGTTGCTCAGGTTGGCGATGAGCCCCGCGCGGGGGAGCGAGCCGTCGCGGGGGTACACCTGGTCACGCACCACATGCGGGATCGTGGCCTCGAAGCAGATCGGCACGGCGACATGCAACGGAGCGCGGCCCTCACCCAGCGGGATCGCCAGCGGCCGAGCGATGCCCCGCGAAAGGTCGAACGTCATGCCGCTGGCACCCAGCGCCAGGAGCCGTTGTTCGAGCCAGGGCCAGTTCGAGATCAGCGGCATCGTCTCGCCAAAGGGCGTGAGGTGGACCTTGTCGGTGCGTTCCGGCTGGACCGCGCCTTCCCTGATGAGGAACGCGGAGTTGAAGGTGCGGTCGAACTGGAACATCGGCATGCCCGGTTCTTGGCTGATGGTGAACCCTTCGGCGGCGGTCGCGCCGACGACCATCGGCACGCCGAGGTCACGCTGGATGCGAACCAGGTCGTCGTACCAACCGGTGAGCGGGTAGTTGTGAGCGCGGTAGCCCAGGCCCGAGGCACGCTCGGCCTCGACCACCTCGGGTGAGAGCGAAGTGCCGGGGAATGAGGTCTCGGGCCAGAAAATCGCGTCTGGCTTGGTCGAACCAGGTTCGTCATCGATGTGGGCGGCCTCGGACGTGAGACGCAACGCCGCGGAGAAGTCCGCCATGCGCTGCTCGAAAGGGGGCGACATCTTGTTGGACTGCGGCACGTTGGTCTGGACGGCGGCGAGACGCAGGGTCTGCGACCGGTCGTCGCCAGCCCAGCCGGACGGTCGGAAAGGCAGCAACAGAAGGATGAAAACGACGAGCAGCACGACGCCGAGCCGGATTTGCCTAGCCGGGGCGCGGACGCCGGGGCGATAGGTGGTGGCAACTTCGGCTACGACGAGCGCCACGGCGGAACCGAAGGCGGCGGCGAGCAACGACGGCGCGTGCAGGCCGAACCACGGCGCCAGCAGCGTCGCCGACGAATCGATCAGCGGCTGGCCGACGAGGTACCACGCGTACCCGTCCCACACCCACTGGGCGCGCACGGACTCGATGACAGTCCACACAATCGCCGGCAACATGATGCGGGCCCACGGCACGTGGGCACCCTCGGGCAGCGGAACGCGCGACATCACCCACACAAACAGCCCCGGCCACAGCGAGAGATACACCAGCAGCACCGGCAGCCCGGCCTCGGTGATCGCGCCGATGTACCAGTGTGTGAAAGCCCAGAACGGCAGCGAACCCAGCGCGACGCCGAGCGCGCGGCGCCGATGGTTCGTCACGTTCCGCGCCGCAAGCACCAGCGGCGTGATCGCCACCAGCGCGAACGGCCACAGCCCCGGGCGCGGGAACGCCAGCGCCATGAGCCCGGCGTGAGCAAGGCCGGCGAGGATGCCGGCGCGGAACTGGGATGCTGCGCGGTTCCCGATCGTCACGGGTGGAGTGTATTGGATGGTCGCGCGAGAGCGCCCCGCACCTACACTCCCCGCCTTGTCCAGCGAAAATCAGACATCTTCCGGCCTGGAATCGGCGGTGGCGCGCTCCTCGGGCGTCGGCGCGGGGGTGCTGCCCGCGCCCGAGCGCTCGCCCCTGGCCGAGATGCTCCGCATCGCCATGCCCACCGTGCTGGGCATGCTGTCGTACACCATCATGCAGTTTGTCGACAAGTACTTCTGCGCCCAACTGGGCGTCGAAGAACTCGCCGCGGCGGGCAACGGCGGCGTGGCGGCGTGGTTCCCGTGCTCGGTCATGGCGGCGCTGCTCGGGGTGGTCAACACGTTTGTGTCACAGAACCTCGGCGCGGGAACGCCTGAAAAAGGCAGCGCCTACGCGTGGACCGGCCTTTGGATGTCGCTGGTGGCGTGGGTGGTGGTGCTGCTGCCATACGCCTTCTGGCTGCCCGAGGTGTTCGCTTCGATGCGCTGGCTCTTTGGCTTGGGCGAGGTCAGCGCCAAGGTGGCCGAACTCGAGTCCGGCTACGCGCGCGTGCTGATGGTTGGCATGGTCATCACCCTGTGGGCCCGTGGGGTGGCCCAGTTCTTCTACGGCATGCACCGGCCCGTCGTCGTCACCGTCGGCGTGGTGCTCGGCAACATCGTCAACTTCGTGCTCACCTACGCGCTGGTCTTCGGCAAGTGGGGCCTGCCGGAGTGGGGCGTGGTGGGCAGCGCCGTCGGCACCGTGATCGGCACGATGGTCGAACTCGCCGTGCCGATGGCCGTGTTCCTCTCGGCGAAGTTCAATACGCTCTACGGCACGCGCCGCGCCTGGCGGCCCTCGATGAGCGCGGTGCGCGACATCACCCGCGTCGGCTGGCCGGCGGGCATGATGTTCGGCAACGAGATGGTCTGCTGGTGGATCTTCATGTCGGGATTCGTGGCCCAGTTCGGGGCGGCCCACAACGCGGCGTCGTGGATCACCCTGCAGTACATGCACCTCTCGTTCATGCCCGCCGTGGGGATGTCGATCGCCGTGCAGGCGATGGTGGGCAAGGCCATCGGCGCGGGCGACCCAGACCTGGCCCGAGCGCGGGCGCGGCTTGGCACATGGGTGACCATCGCCTATATGGGCGCGTGCGCCCTGGTCATGGTCGTGTTCCGGGTGCCCTTGGTGGAACTCTTCGTGAACCACGCGCCCGCTGGGGGCGCGTCCGAACTCAGCAACGCCGACCCCGAACTCGTGCTGATGATCGGCGGGCAACTGCTGATCCTGGCAGCGGTGTTCCAGATGTTCGACGCCGTGGGCATCACCATGATCGGCGCCCTCCGCGGCGCCGGCGACACCCTCTGGCCCGGGGTGATGACGGTCGTCCTGGCGTGGGGCCTCATCATCGGCGGCGGCAAACTCATCACCGAGCTGCGCCCCGAGTGGGGCGCGCTAGGCCCGTGGATCGGCGCGGCGGCGTACATCATCGCCTTCGCGCTGGCCATGGCCTGGCGCTGGAAGAGCGGGAAGTGGCGCTCGATGAAGATCGTCGAGAGCGCGGGGGGGGACGGGGGCGCGACGGTCGCGGCGCACTGACGAGTGGCATGCTCAAACTTCGTGTTTGAGCATGCTCTTCAGGATGACCAGACGTGTCGGAAAAGACAGCATGCTCAAACAAGAAGTTTGAGCATGCCACCCTGAAATTGCTCACTGCTCTGAACGCCGCGTTACTGGCAAGGCTGCCCGAATCGACCCAGGAAGAACGTGAGGTCGGGGGTCGAGACCACGCCGTCGTTGTTGAAGTCGGCCAGGCAGGCCAGCGTTCCAGACTCGATGTTGATGCTGGCGGCGGTGACGGTGCCGGTGTCGAAGATCGTGCCGTCGAACACGCGGAGTTCCCACACGCCCGCGGCGGAGAGTCGGCGGAACGGAGCGTCGAGCGCCGCGATCGTGTCCGGGCTGTTGTTGGGGTCGAACGTCAAAGCGCTGTAGAGGCCCGATGGCACCACGGTGGAGTCGCCCAGCGGGGCGGCCACGCTGTCCATGTTGTTGGCTTCGAGGGTGAAGACGTAGGTGCCGTTGAGGTTCGAATCGTGCCCGCCGGGGTCGAGCGTGGTGGCCCCGAGGCGCTCGAAGACGGGGCTGACGACGGTGCCGCCGCCGCCGGTGGGCGTGAAGCGGAGTTCCATTTTGACGTCGCCCATCCACGTGTGATTCATGGTGACCGAGAGCGTGACGCGCTCGATGAGGCCCTCGGCATCAGAAGTCACGGTGAGGGTGCGGGGCAGGCCGTAGCTGCCAGGGGTGCCGGAAGTGCCGTCGGGGATGGCCCCGGTGCCGGTCATGGCGAAGGCCTTGCCGCTCGCCGCGGGGGCGGCGGCGAGTGCGGAAAGGACGGCGGCGGAAACAACGGCGCGGGCGCGCGAAGTCACGATCATGGGAAAACTCCTCCGGCGAAGTGGAAAGCAGGGATGAAATGGAAAGCCTGTGCCTGACCCATTCAAGATAGCCCGAGGAAGGGCGGGCACAAGCGCTTTGTGCGGGTTTTGCCGGTGGTGAGGCGGAAAAGTGGGGTTCTCGGACGGCTGACCATGACGGGAGGCCGATCGGGGCGCGTCAGGGTGGCATCCGGGTCGGGCGGGGGCGGTATGGTTCCGGGCGTTGGTTTGGCGTGGTTTGATCTGACAAGCGAGGCGGTGATCCTGATGGCAACGGCAGTGATGGAACCCGCTTCGAGTGTCACCTCTTCCGGGAGCGCGGGCACCGTCGCCGCCGCGTGCGAGCTGCGGGCCGTGCGGAAGGTCTATTACAAGCCCGACGGCAGCGTGCTGGTCGAAGCCCTCAAAGGCGTCGACATCGTGGTGCCGCGGGGGCAGTACACAGCCATCATGGGGCCTTCGGGCTCGGGCAAGTCCACGCTGATGAACCTCCTCGGCTGCCTCGACCAGCCCACCAGCGGGGCCTATCTGCTCGACGGGCAAGACGTCGCCCAGATGACCGACGAAGAGCTCAGCGACTACCGCGGCCGCAAGATCGGGTTCGTGTTTCAGGCGTTCAACCTGATCAGCCAGTTGAAGATCGAAGACAACGTCGAGGTGCCGCTGTTCTATCAGGGGGTTCCCAAGAGCGAACGGCAGAAGCGGGCGCGGGAAGCGCTGGCGATGGTCGGCCTGGGCGACCGCGTCGGGCACCGGCCGAGCGAGCTGTCTGGCGGTCAGCAGCAACGGGCGGCGATCGCGCGGGCCCTGGTCACGCGCCCGGTGGTGCTGATGGCCGACGAGCCGACGGGCAACCTGGATTCGGCGACGGGCGAGGCGATTCTAAAGGTGTTCGAAGACCTGCACGCCACCGGGATGACGATCTTGATGGTCACGCACGATGATCGGATCGCGCATCGGTGTCAGCGGGTGGTGCGGCTGCGGGACGGGCTGGTGGAGTCGGATGTTTTGAAGTAGCGGGAGTCGGGAGTCGGGAGTCGGGAGTGGGGCAGGCATGGAACTGGGGCTTGGAAAGTCGGGGAGATCACTTGACCGGCGCTGGTTGCATGGTGATGAAGCCGTCACTGAGCCGCTTTGGGCGAAGTGACGGATACCTGCGTGCGTGAAGTTGCTTCACAAGCCGCATTACACTGTGCAAGTGGCGGATGAAGTCCGTGACAGTTCGGTTGGTGGTGGGGCGCGCCAGGTGGCGGCGGGGATCGTGCGCCGCCTGCGTGAGGCGGGGCACGCGGCGTTGTTCGCCGGGGGGTGCGTGCGCGATGAACTGCTGGGGCTCGAACCGAGCGATTACGACGTCGCCACCGACGCCCCGCCCGAGCGGGTCACCGAGTTGTTCCGCAACACGCGGGTGGTGGGCAAGGCCTTCGGCGTGGTGCCGGTGCGGCTGCGCGGGGTCACGGTCGATGTGGCGACCTTTCGCAAGGAATCGGGTTACACCGATCGACGAAGGCCCGACAGCGTCGAGTTCACGGATGCCGAGGGCGACGCTTCCCGCCGCGATTTCACCATCAACGCCCTGTTCATCGATCCGCTTGACCACGCCGGGCCGCGGGGCGAGTTGGGGACGGTGATCGACTACGTCGGCGGCGTGGCGGACCTGAAGCGCGGCTTGGTGCGCGCGGTGGGCGACCCCGACGCACGCCTCAGTGAAGACCACCTCCGCGCTCTGCGGGCGGTCCGCTTCTGCGCCCGGTTGGGGTTTGAGCTGGAAAACGCCACGGGCGAGGCGATCACGCGCCATACCCGCGACCTGCTGGGGGTCAGCCGCGAGCGCATCGGCGACGAACTCCGCGGCATGCTGTCGCACCCCCGGCGGGCCCTGGCGGTCGAGCTCATGCAGCGCCTCGGGCTGGATGGGCCGGTGCTGGGCGAGGCATCCGAGCCGGGGAAGTTCGGGGGTGAGCTCGCCCTGCTGCGCCGGCTTCCGCGCGGGGCGTCGTTCGCCGGGTCACTGGCCGCATGGAGCGCGGACCGCCTCGGGGCGGCGGACGGCCCAGCCCGAGGCGTCACCGACGGCGTGCGGCTCGACTCTGAGGCCATGGTGAAGCTGGCGAAGGAGGCGGTGCCGAGGTTGAGGTCCGCATTGGTGCTCAGCAATCTCGAACGGGATGAACTCAAGGGCGGGCTCACGGGCGTGTCGCTGCTTGAGAAGGATTGGGACAGTTTGCGTGTCTCGCGGCAGAAGCGTGTGGCGACGAGCGCCTGGTTCCCCGCGGCGATCGAGTTTGTTCGGGCTCGGTCAGGTGATGCGGCGGCGAATGTGGAACGACGGATCGAAGAACTGGCCCAGACGCCGGGCGGCCTCAGGCCCGAGCCCATGGTGACCGGCGACGACCTCATCGCGGCGGGCCTGCGCCCCGGCCCGGCGTTCGGGCATTGGCTCGAACGCCTGTATGACCTACAACTCGAAGGGGAACTCGCCGGGCGCGAGGAGGGGGTGGGGCTGGTGAAGGGGTGGGCGCGGGGGGGGGAGTGAAAACAGCAAAGCAGCAAATACGCAAATCAGCAAATGAAGGGGGGTGCGGTCGCTCGGGCGGGGCGGGTTCCGGGGTGGGGGTGAACTATACTTTGTGCGTCTGGAACAAGTCGGAGGCCTTCGGCGTCGGAACCCTTGCGGTCGGCGTCGGTATGCAGATGGGCCGCTGATCTCCGGGCGGGTTGTTCTGCGCGTGTCTGGTGGATGTGGACGGTTGGGCCTGAGGCCGCATTTTGGAGTGAGCCGCCATGTGGATGAAATCGATGCTGGGTCGTGGCGCCGCGGTGGGCGCGTTGGTCGTGGCGGCGTGGGCCTCGCCGTGGATGGACGCGAACGCCTGGGGTGCGGAAAAGCCGACGGCTGAAAAGAAAGCCGAGGTCGCCAAGACCGCCGAAGCCGCGCCCACCACGCGCGACGAGGTGGTGCTCTCAAAGAATGGCGGCACCGTCGTCCGCGGGCAGATCCTCGAAGAGAACGCCACCAGCCTCACCATGATGGTCGAGTTCCCGGGCATGCCGGCGGTCAAGACGACGTACCTCAAGTCAGAGATCGTCGAGATCAAGCGCGACCTGCCCGTTGACGCGGCCGCCGTCGCCAAAGACACCACCACCAAAGCCAAGGACAAGCCCGAAGACCGGATCAAAGAGAAGCAGGCCCCCACCGCGACCGCCGAGGACGACGCGGCCCGCATCATGGTCGTCAAGCTCGAGGGCGAGATCGGCTTCAACATCACCAAGACGGCGATGATCAACATGTTCGAGGAGGTCGACAAGGAGTTCAACGACCTCGACTCCTCGGGCAACGTCAAGCCCGAGCGCAAGGACAAGAACATCCTGGTGCTCCACGTCGACGCCCAAACGCAGGAGCGCCGCGGCTTCGACGGCTTCTTCGAGGCCGAGAAGCTCGCGACCACCTTTGAGAAAGAGTTCCTCAAGGGACGCCGGATCGTCTTCTGGGTCGACCGGGCCGTCGGCGGCGCGGGCTACATGGTGATGATCTCGCCCGAGGTCTATTGGAAGAACGAAGGGCTGCTCGAAGGTGCCGGCGACCTGGGCAAGTTTGACCTGGGCGACAAGATGGTGAACGAGAAGCAGATTTCGCTGCGGCTCGGGCACGCCGAGGGCATCCCGATCAAGGGCGGCTACGGGTCGGTGGGCGTGGCGATCGTGCGGGCGCTGGCGCGCCAGACCAACTGGCTGACGGTACGGATGGAAGGCGGCAAGCCCATCGTGCTTGAGCGGGCCCCCACCGAGAGTGACCTCGCCGAGAGCCCCAACTGGATCGTGCTGAAGGACGACGCCGAGGGCAAGAACAAGGACTCGAAGCTGACCGAGGGCAACGACAAGCTGCGCCTGTTCGCCGACTGGGCCCGCAACCTGGGCCTGAGCAAGGGCACGGCGGAGACGGTCGAAGACCTCGCCTTCCAGTTCGGTGTGCAGCGGAACTGGAAAGAGATCGAGAAGCCCAAGGCCCAGAAAGCGCTCGAAGACTGGACCGATCAGATCGAAGCGACCCTGAAGCGGATCAACCCGAACCCCTCGCCCGGGCGGCCCCGCGGCACCATGTGGCGCGACCTCGACGACGTGCGCGCCGAGCCGACCGAAGGATTTGCCGGGCGCCAGAAGAACCTGGCACGCCAGCTCGCCATTCTCACCCAGATCCAGGGCCAGATCACCCGCTTCAAGGAGGTCTTTGATGACGACGGGGGCTGGGTCTCGCAGATCGACCTGCAAAAGTTGGAAATCCGAGAAACCATGGACCGCGAGAAGCGCGAGCAGCAGCGGCAGAACCGCTGAGCTACGGCGCGCGGGCGTGATGGGGCGGGTCTTCGCCCCACCCAAGAGAGTGAGCGGCAGGCCGGGAGCCTGTCCCACCGATTCAAATGTGACACCCGGTACACGGAGCCTGAGAGCATCATGTTCAAGAAATCCCTTTCGATGATCGCGGCGCTGGTGGTGGGCATCTCCGCGCTGCTGGCCACTCCGGCGCGGGCCCTGGCCGAGGACGTCATCGTCCTCAAGGACGGCACGAAAGTCACCGGCTTCATCACCGACGAGAAGCCCGAGTTTGTGTGGGTGCAGGTGAAGTTCGGCGAGATGAAAAAGCCGCGCCTGGTGCAGCGCTCCGACATCAAGGAGATCATCCGCGAGAAGCCGGCTCAAACCGAAGCAACCAACGGCGCCACGACAACCAACGCCGCCGGTGGATCGGGCAAGGTCGACGGCAAGGACGGGAAGAAGGACGAGGAGTCCCGCCCGGCCCTGAACACCGGCGCGGCCCGCGTGGCGGTCATCTCGCAGGAAGAGATGGTCGGCCCATTCATGAACGCCGACGCCTTCAAGCACTCGCTCTCGCTCATCCCCAGGGATGAAAAGCCGGACATCGTGATCATGCGGATCAACTCCGGCGGCGGCGCCCTCATCGAGGTGCCCAAGCTGATGGACCTGGTACAGAAGGACCTCAAACCCAACTACCGCTCGGTGGCGTGGATCGAGTCGGCCATCTCCGCCGCCGCCATGACCGCGATGAACATGGAAGAGATCTACATGATGAAGCGCGGCAACCTCGGGGGTGCCGTGGGCTTCCGCATGACCGGACCGGGCAAGGCCGAGGCGATCAAGGACGCCGGCCTGGAGCAGGTGATCGGCCTGGGTGAGCAGATTGCCAAGAACGGGCGCTACGACCCGCTGGTGATCCGGGCGATGCAGGAGTTCCTGCCGCTGAGCGCGAACATTGACCAAGACGGGCGTGTGACCTGGCAGGCCGACGAGAAGGGCCAGTACCTGGTGAACCGCAAGGACCGAATCCTGACGCTCAACGCCGACGACGCCCTGAAGTTCCGCATCAGCAAGGGCACGGCGGACACGCTGCCCGAGTTGCTGTCGCTCATGGGTGTGCAGGAATATGTGCTGGTGGGCGAGAAGGCCAACGAGTACATGGTCGAGTTCCGCGAGAACGTGCAGAAGGCGCAGGTGGAGATCAACGAGCTCCGCCAGAAGCTTGACTTCATCGTGGGCAACGCCGAGAACGTCCGCGACGAGAAGGACCGCAACCGCGAGTTCGGCAAGGCGCGGAACCTCGTGAACCAGATGCAGGCGTGGGTCAAGCGGGCCCCGTCGCTGGCGATCTATGAAGGTCTGGAGGAAGAGGACTTCCGCCAACTCTACGAGACGATCGAGCGCCTCCGGCAGGGCAAGAGCGCGAACTGATCGTGCGCCGTCTTGAAACCATCCGGCCCGGACAACTGTCCGGGCCGGTTTTCTTTTTGAGATCGGGAACGGGCCGCAGGGGGCGGGGTGGAGGGTGTGCGTAGAATGGTCGGTATTCCGGCGTCGTAACCGTTTCGGGGCGCTTCGGGATAGCCCTTCTTTCGATGGAGGCGATCGTGCAGCAGCAAGGCGACAGCATCATCCGCAACGGGATCATCTACTCCGCGGTGATCGACTCCGAGGATGCCAAACGCGCCCAGGCAGCGGCGGACGCGTCAGCCACCACGCCCAACGCACTCATCGACATCGACGCGATGAAGATCGCCCAGCTCTACGACCGCTACACCCCCGACGACCACGCCGTCTGGGGCGAGCTGTTCGGCAAGCGGATGGAGCAGCTGGCGACCTACGGCTCAAACGTGTTCCTCAACGGGGCCAAGGTCATCAACCTCAACGAGAAACGCATCCCGCTGCTCAGCGACGTCAACACGCGGTTGAAGGCGTTCACAGGCTGGTCGAGCCACGGCGTGCCGGGCTACCTGCCGGCCAAGGCGTTTTTCGCCTTCCTCGCCAAGCGCCAGTTTCCCACCACCGTGACCGTCCGCCCGCGCGCGCAGATGAACTATCTGCCCGAGCCGGACATCATCCACGATGTCTTCGGCCACGTGCCGTTGCACGCCGACCCGGTCTTCGCCGAGTTCCTGCAGACCTACGGCAAGGCGGCCCTCCACACCAACGACGCGTACCACACCGAGCGGCTGGCGCGCCTCTTCTGGTTCACCGTCGAGTTCGGGCTCATCCACGAAGACGGCAAGCTCAAGCTCTACGGCAGCGGGTTGATCTCAAGCGAAGGCGAAGGCCACCACGCGTTGGAATCGCCGAAGGTCGATCGGCGCGCGTTCGAGCTCGAAACCGTGTGCTCGACGAGCTTCGAGATCGACCACTACCAGCCGATCCTGTACGTGCTTGATTCGTTCCAGCAACTGCGCGACGCGATGGTGACCTACGCCGAGAGGATCTTGAACGAACCATCGACGGTCGGCGCGGGGCGGTAGGGCCGGGTTGCTTCGGCTCGGAGTGCCGTTCTTCAGAGCCGACGGCGCAAGCCGTCGGTCCAAGCTCATCGACTCCTGTGACGTTGGAACCCTCCGCTTGCGCGGACGGCTTTGAGCCGAGCGCGTTGACTTGCTCTCAACCCCGCAGGTCGATGAGCCTGCCCGCGTTCACCGCGGTCGCGGCGGCGTGCTTGTCCGCAGGGCGCTGGTACATCGGAAGTGATTCCGGCGCGGAAGGGTTGGCCACACCGTCAGCCGTGAAGTCGACACGCCCTGGGACGACGGCGGCGATCAGTCGAGCAATGTTGTGATTGGCGCGGGGTTGCGATGGCGCGATGGTCTCAGCGCGCGCGGTCGAAGTTGGCACGGGTGGTGGCCTGGTGGGGCCGCCGTCCGTGGCGGGGGTGGATGGGGGCGCGTGGCTTGGGCGCGCGGGAGCGTTGGTGAGGCCGACGAGTTTCACTCGGGGAAGTGTAAGTCGAGTTCTCGGCGTTGCCAGTGGGCGGACGGTGGATTGGCAGGTCTGATGTGAGGTTATCTGCGCGCGGCGCAATATTCGGACGCGCGAAGGCGGCCGAACGCTCGCTGGTACCATGGACCCGTGGCGAAGCGAGAGACCAAACCGGCAGCCAAAGAGCCCGCAAAGGGATCGCCCGCGGGCGCATCAGCCCCAAAGCCCGGGACCTACGGCCCGGCGACAGTGGTCGCACTCTTCAAGGGTGCCGACGCCTATCTGCGCTCCGCCTACACCGATAAGCTCCGCGCCGAGATCGAGAAAGCCGGCACACCAGTCGAGGTGCTGAAGTTCGACGGCGCGTCTGCCTCGGCGGCGGACGTGCTCGACGAATGCCGGAGCTTCGGGCTCATGGCCCAACACAAGCTGGTGGTAGTCGATCAGGCCGACGAGTTCTTGAAAGAGAGCACCGACGAGGACGACGAACCCAGCGCGAAGATGCCGGGCAAGCGCGGGCGAGCCCCGGTCCGAGCACGCGACCTGGTGGAGGCGTACATCAAGTCGCCGACGATGGGCGCCACACTGGTGCTGCGGGCCGAAACGTGGCGCAAGGGCAACCTCGACAAGGCGATCGAAGCGGTAGGGATTATCGAAGACTGCGAGTCACCGACGGCGGACAAGGCCGCGGCGGCGCTGGTCCGCCGGGCCCGCGAAACCCTCAAGTGTGAGCTCGAGCCCGAGGCGGCGCGACTCATCGTCGAACGGGTCGGCACCGACCTGGGACTTCTGGTGCAAGAACTGGCCAAGCTGGGAACGATGGCTGGCCCGGGCGGCACCATCACCACGGCCCAGGTCCGCGAGATGGTCGGCCTGGCACGCGAGGAGGAAGCCTGGGGGCTGGGCGCAGTGCTGCTCAGCGGCGACGCCGGTGCCGCCCTCGCGCACGCCCGCGAACTGATGGAAGTCTCGCGCATCGACGAGGTCTTGTTACGTTTCGTGATAATGGACACGGCGAAGAAACTGCACGCATTCGCACGCGGGGCCGAGCAGGGCGTCCCCAGCGGTGTCACCGCGAAAGAGCAAAGGGTCTGGCCGGCGGACCGCATCCCGGCGTTCGCCGAGGCGGCAAGGCGCGTGAGCGGCGCGGGGGCGGCACGCCTCCTCGAACGCGCTGTCGAGATGGACGCCCGCGGAAAATCAGGCCGCGGCGACGTGACCATCGGCGTCGAGACTTTGGTGGTGGAGTTCGCGGGGGTGGTGAGGGGATAGCGCCGTGCGCGTCGCGCTCTGCGCCAAGCACCCGGTTCGGACGGACCGGGTTCCTCGGCCCGGACCTTCGCAGAGCCGAAGGTCCGGCGTCCAAGACCGCGACGCCCCGCGGAGTTGGCCTTGTCTTTGCGCATCGCGCATGGCGCACCGCACACAGCGCCCGTCCTCACCGCATCGCCGAAGCATCCGCCACGATGTCGATCGGGATCACCGCCTCGGCCTGGGGTTGGCTGTCGGCCCCGCTCCCGCCCCGCCCCGCCGCGGGGGCATGGAGGTCGCGGATGCGCACCTTCAGCACATACGCCCCAACGCTGAGCGTCTCGGGCAGTTCGACGATCTGCACGATGAAGAAGTCGCGGCGTTGGTTCTTCGAGAGGTCCTTGATGCGCTGGTCGTTCTTTCGCCACGCGACCACATCGCGGCTGGAGGACGCCGTGTAGAGCGTCAGGTCTTGGGCGAGCTGCACCTCGTAGCCGCTGCCGGTGCCAGCGGAACCAGAGGCCGACGGCGTGCCGGCCGCTTTGGACGTAAAGCCGTCGACCTCGCAGTAGACGATGAACTTGTTGCGCTGGCCCGCGATGAAGGTGTAGGCCGGAGCGTCGCTCGCCTCCGATGACAGCGGCACCGCGGCGGAAAGTGCGGATCGGCGCAGCTCCTGGTACATCCCGAACCCCTCGACGCGCGTACACAGGATCGCTTTGGGCAGTCTCAGCGGGGCCCACTGGCGGGCGGCGAGGGCGAACTTCTCAGCGGCGCGCTTGAGCTCGTCGGCATCGCCGCCGGCGCTGGCCGAACTCGCCACGGACTGCTGCAGCGTCTTCCAGGCGGTATAAAAATCGGCCTCGCGCGGGCTGAGTGACCGTTCAAGTTCGGCGATCTGTTCATCGGTGATGGTGGTGTCGCCAGCGGTGCGCGAGGCGTGGAGCTTGACCAACGCCGAGAGGGGTTTCGATTGCGCGCGAGGATCGGCGGGCGTGGGCGTCACGTCGGGGCTCGCCGCGCCGAGATCAAGCGGCCGATTGGCGGCGTTGATGTCGCTGGTCGTGACGTCGGTTGCGGTATCGATGGCGGGCGTCGCGGATGGCTCAATGGAGGCCGCGATGAAGGGCAACGCCTCGGCGGGCGCTGGGTCGGTCGGGCTGGCAGCGGCGGCTCCCTCTGGCGGCGAGAAGCCCGCCACCGGGTCCGCCGCGTGCTGCGGCAGCATCGGCGCACGCGATCGCGGCTTGGGCTTGCTGGCCTTCGGGTCCGCATCGGCGGTGAGGAGGCCGTCGGATTCCGCCCGTGCGAGCCACTCCGCGAGAGGGTCGGCGGCGGCGGTCGGATCAGCCGACGCCGATCCGAGTTCCGCGGCACGGGCGGCCTGCTCTTCGCGAAGCTGCTTCCGCTGCGCCTCGCGCTCACGCACGGCATCCAACGGCATCGAGCCGGACTCGCGATCGACTGTCGAGCGGGTGGCGCCGGGCTTGTTGCTCGTCGCACAGCCGGCGAGAGCGATGAGAACCATGCACGACGCCGCGGCGACTGCATGCGTCACAAGAGAGCCGCGACCGTGCGGGAGCGACCTGATCTTGCTCTGCGACTTGAACGAATCAAGATGTGAAGCGGGCCCGGAACTCTGATGGATCGGCATGGTGAGCGTCCTGCTCTTTCAGTTGAAACGCACGTCTCCGACGCGCGGGAGGGGTCTCGAAAGTACGGCTTGTATCGGCTTGGAAGAGCGCGGGGCTTGGGAAGTTGTGCGCGACACCTATCGCTTGTGGGCGTCGCCCCCTCGGGGGGCATCGGGGGCAGTGGGCAAGGGGGCAAGGGGCAGGGGGCAAGAAGCCGTCACTGAGCCGCTCTGGGCGAAGTGACGGATGAACACGGGAACGAGCCCGGTCGCGAAGCCGCATCAGCGCAGAGCGCTGGCGCCGCGTCGATGGGAATCGGGCAGTTCCCCTGAGCTCGCGCTCAGGGCTCGGATGGCGGATCGGCCCTTCGCACCTCCGAACCTCCGAGCCTTCTCCCTCCCGAAACTCAATCCATGCGTTGCGACGCCGTGAGCGTCCGGCCCGAGGGCAGCAGCCATCGAGCCTCAAGCTTCCACGCGGCGTTCTTGCGCTGGTCCGCGGGCAAGCCCACGAGAGTGAGGCGGTAGGTGCGCGTGACGCGGTCGTACGCCTTGACGTTTTCGTCAGGGTTCGTCAGGTTGATGGTCCACCGTTTGACCTGCTCATTGCCCACCGACGCATTCGCCACCGGCGGCGTCTCCTTGAACAACTCAATCACCGCGTCACCCAGCCACTTCACGGAGTCTTCCCAGCGGTCGCGGAGTTCCAGGTGCAGCTCGACGCGCTCCTCTCCGGTGGCGGGGTCTTTGACCACGCGCGAGAGGGGGTGAATCACAAGCTGGGCAGGCGCAAAGGGTGACTCGGCATCAGAGGCGTGAGAGATCGGCCCGCGCCCAGCGGAAGCGCCGCCCTTGCGCTCGATGCCGCAAGCGGGCAGTATCGGGAATGCCAAGAGGAGGAACAAGACGAGCATCGGGCGCGTGGGGGACATCATCAAATGATAATCAGACGAGAGCCGGAATGGTCCGCCGCGTCGTGGGGCTCGGACAGCCGCCAGCTCATCACGGTGTGGTGGGACATCACGCCAACCGTTCGCGCCACGCCGTCAGGTCCTGGTGCATCGTCAGGTCATACCTCAACGGCGTGACCGTGATGTGCCGCTGGCGGATGAGTTCAACATCGGTGCCCGGGTCGGCGTCTTTGAAGCCCAGGCCGCTGCCGGTGGACCAGTAATAGGCTTCGCCGATGGGCGAGGTTCGTTTCTCGTACGAATCGACGAGGCCGTGGATGTTGTGCGGGCAGACGCGCAGCTCGGGGTGTTCCGGCGTGGGCGGTTGGAGGTTGGTGCCTCCTTCGCAGATCGGGATGTTGATGGAAAGGCAGTCATGGGGTTTGAGCCCCCCAGAGGGGCCGATGCCGCCCTTGAGGATTCTCTCGATGACGCGCCGTGCGTGGGCCGCGCCGATGTCGAATCTCGTACGGCCCTTGCCCAAGTGCAGGCTGACAGCGATGGCGGGCACCCCGAGAAACGCCGCCTCGATGGCGGCAGCCACGGTGCCGGAATAAATGACGTTAATCCCGATGTTGGCACCGGCGTTCATGCCCGAGATCACCAGGTCAGGGCGCGAGTCTTTGCCGAAGCGCTCGGGCCACAGCGCGGTGAGCGCGAGCTTGACGCAATCTGCCGGCCGGCCGTCGACAGCGACGCCGGACATGGTGGGGCTGACAGTCTCATGCGAGACCATGAGGGGTGACTTGAAGGTGACGCCGTGACCCGTGGCGGACTGGACGGTGAGCGGGGCGACGGGCCAGACGACTTCCGCCCCTCCGATGGACCCGCCGAACTGGTTGTGCGGATCGGCGAGGGCGTTGTAGAGGGCCTCGATGCCCGGGGCGTGGATGCCGTCGTCGTTGGTGAGGAGGATGCGCATGGGAAGGGGAGCGGGAGAGCGGGAAATCAGCAGAACAGCAGAGCAACAAATCCGTCACGCTCCAACAACGCCGAGTGGGTCGCGCGGTTTGGGTCGAGATCGAGAAGTTGGCACGAGGTACGCAGCATGGCGGGACGACTATCGCGTGGCGGCGGCGCGCTTGCGCGCAAGTTCAAAGCACAGCAAGCTCGCGGCAACGGCGGCGTTGAGCGAATCGACCTTCGCGCGCGGGTCCATCGGAATCGAGACGCGCTCGTCGAGCAGCTCAAGAGTCGACGGCGACAGGCCCGTCGTCTCGCCGCCGATGACGGCGATGGTGCGGTGGGTGGGCTTGAGGTCGTAGAGGCTTGTGTTACCGCTCATGTCGAGGCCGACGAGGCGGAAGCCGCTGCCCTTCATCTCGGCGAGCGCGTCGCTGAGCAGGCGGCAGCGGACGATGGGGCAGCGAAGCACCGTGCCCGCCGAGGATTTCACGATCAGCGCATCGACCCACGGCGCGCCCGCGGAGGGCCACAAGACCGCCCGAGTTCCCGAAGCCACGGCAGACCGGACGATCATGCCGACGTTCTGCGGGTTGGTCACGCCGTCGAGCGCGATGACGTGGGCCGGCTCGCGCGAGCCCTGCCCCTTGACGGACTCGAGAAAGTCCGCGAGTTCGACGGCCTTCTTGAGGCGGATGCGCGCGGCGACGCCCTGGTCGTTCCGCGGATCAGCGGTGAAGGCGCCGATCTCGCGAAAGCTGCGCAGTTCAAGCGGAGCGCTCTTGGCACGGCAGAGCGAACTCAGCCGTTCGCGGTACTCGCCGGGCAGTTCCCGGGCAACGCGCACGCCCAGGACCTCGACGGTGGGCTCGTCGAGCGCCTCTTGCACAGAGCGCTTGCCGTAGATGGTGATCGAGTTGTAAGCGTCGGCGAGCGGGTCGAGCGAGCGCTGGTGCTGGATGTTGCTGGCGAAATCGTCGGGGGCGTCCGACGCGGAACCCGCCCGGGGGCGCGTGCCACCGCGGGTGGCCGGTCCGGCACGCGTCGGGCCTTTGGAAGATGGGCGGTCGGTCTTCATGTGAGCGATGGTGAGCGTAGCGGGGACGGCGTGGAGCAGGCCGGGGTGATCCGGCCGCACCGGATGATGGGGCGGCGGAACTCATACTTCATATCGGCGATATGAAGTCTTCCGAGGGCAATGATCGTGTGGTCACGGGCGGATGGTCCTGTGGTACGTCTTCCCCGCCCACTGGGTGTGCTGGCCTTCCACGAGGTCGCTGGCGGCGCTCGACATGATCCGCGCCGTGAGCCACGCGCCGACGGGATAGAGCACCATCAGCCACGCGGGGGCGTGCTGGGCGCGGAGAGCCCGCGCGACCGCGCCGGCGAATGCATAGACACCCAGGGCACCGGTGATGAGCAGCGCGGCACCCAAAGGCATGTCGCCGAGCTTCATCACGATCGGCCCAGTAACAAACGCGATCGCGGTGCACAGCGGCAGTGCAGTGCCGACGGCGCGGAGTCGCCACGCGTTGGTGCGGAGCCGCGCCGGGCGTCGTCGTGCCGCCTCGGTATAAATGCGCTTCCACCCGCGGACAAACGCCGGCCACGAGCGGTACATGCGGCAGCGGAACAGCCCGTCAGCGAGCACGACGCCGAGGCGAAGGTCCTTGTGGAACCACTTGATTTTGCGGGCGAAGGCGAGGTCCTCAAGCAGTTCGTGCCTGACGCGTTCGTGGGCACCCAGACTCACGCTCGAGTTCCCGGTGCTCTCAGGCGGCAACGCGACTTCGTCCCGAGTCTCATCCTCGCCCTCAGCTTCGTCGCGTCCCTCCCCCACTGCTTCGCCGACGCCGGCACGCCCGCTCGGCGGGCCGCGGCCCACGGCCTCATAGGCACCGCGCCGGAACAGCAGGAACTGGCCGTTGGCAAAGGCGCGGTTCGAGTCGGGGCGGTTCACCAGGTCCAGCGGGAACTGGCGGATGAGCTCGACGCCGGCCGCGGGCTGCACAACCCGCTCGTACCACGCAGCGATGTCGAGCGTGCTGAGCAGGCTGAGCAGATCAAGGCCGTTGCGCTCCATCAGGTTGAGCGCGGCGGTGAGCCCACGGGGTTCGAAGGCGGTGTCGGCGTCGATGAAGCAGAAGAAATCGGCGTGCTGGGCGGCGACGGAGTCGCGCACGCCGCGGTGCGCCGCGTGGTTCTTGCCGGTCCAGCCCTCGGGGCAGTGTGTGTTGACGATGATCTCGAAGCGCTCTCGGTGGTCGCTGTCGATTGCGTGGGCGTCGAGCGCGTTGCGAAGGAGCGCCTCGGTGTCGTCGGTGCAGCGATCCAGAACGAACACGGCGCGGAAGTGGTCGCATTCAAGCCGGCACAACGAGATCGCGAGGCGCTCGATGACGTCGCGCTCGTTGTGCGCCGGGATGATGATGGCGACGCGGGGGGGGCGGGAGGGGCGGGGGGGGCGGGGGGGGCGGGGGGCGGAGGATGATGCGGGGGTGGCGGGTCGGGAGTCGGGAATCAGGGACGCGCCTTCGCCCAGGCCGGCGCGGAGGGTCGGGAGTTGCCGGGAGACTTGCGTGATGCGCCACCAGACCACGGCGTAGTACGCCGCGCAGATCCCCGCGAGGCTCGCGAGCATGATGAGGGGGATGGCGGCAAGAAGTGGCACGGAGGCACGGAGGCACGAAGGCACGAAGGCACCAAGGCACAAAGTGATTGCCGCGATGGCAAACGTCCGCCGCATGCGGCCGTGAGCTGGCGCGACCGCGGTCAATCGGACGGTACCCGTATGATCGCGATCATGCTCAACCTGGGCACGAGCGGGCGGTTGTGGAGGGGCGACCTCGCGGGGTCGCTCGTGCTGTCACGAGCGCAGGCCCGCGCGGTGGACGAAGCGGCGGAACAAGAGCTGGGGATCCCGGGCATCGTGCTGATGGAGAACGCTGCGACGGCACTCGAAGATGCCGCCGTCGCGATGCTCGATCTCCTCGGAAAGGGCGATTCAACAATCGTCGTTATCTGCGGCGGCGGAAACAACGGCGGCGACGGCTTCGCGCTGGCGCGACGGCTGCATGTGCTCTTCGGAGACACCTCGCGGGAGGGCGCGGCACGCGTGGAGGCGCTGGCTCTCATCGCCGCGAACCGCATGCGCGGCGACGCGCTCACAAATCGGGTGATCGCCGAGCGGATGGGGCTGGTCACGGCGGCGGACGGCAAGAGTTCGAGCGAGTGTTTTCGCGCCGCGATGGAACGCGCCCGGGCGGCACCGCGGGTCCTGATCGTGGACGCGCTGCTGGGCACCGGTCTGGATCGGCCGTTGTCGCCCGAACACACGGCGGCGGCGCGCTGGATCAACGGCCTCCGGCGCGCACACCCGAAATCGCTCGTGTTGGCGGTCGATGTACCGACAGGGTTGGACGCCCAGACTGGCGCGTTGTGGTCGGACGACGCCGTCCTCGCGGATGTGACGGTGACACTGGGCGCGCTGAAGCGCGGGCTTCTGCGCGAGTGCGGGAGCGATGCGGTGCCCACCATGGTGCGACAGAGTGACACGCCACCGGCCCAGTCGCAGCCGTCGTGCATCGGCGAGTTGTACGTCGGGGGGATCGGGATTCCACACTGGTTTCTGCGCCGCGTCGCCGCGCGTGCTGGTTAGTTGCGGTCTCTCTTCACTCGCGTGGGTGCCGCGCGTCTGAGCCGAACCGGGTGACGCGGGAGCAGGCTGGGCCACGCGCCGGGCCAAACACCGCGCTGCATGCCACTCGCCAAACGCCGGGTGACTTGCGAAGTCGACCGCCGGGATACGCGCCGAGCCGCTTGAATCAGACGCAAGCGGGTGTCTCCATACGGCGACGAACCACGTCATCCAATCTCTATACTCTATATCGGCGATATTCGGTATGAGCAGACTTCGGTGTAGTCGCGTCGCTCGATTCGCTCTGTGCTTCATCCCAGTATGTCGTGGGGTCGGGGAATCGTGGTGGGAGCTCGGAGCGGACCGACGGGTGGGTGGGGGGTGTTGTCAGTGAGGGCCGTGGGCCTTTGAATGACACGCGACGGGCGTGCGGGAGCACGACAGCGGATTCCGACCATCCGCAGCGGAGCAGAGCCGACCGCGCAAGCGGTCGGTCCCAACCGCTCGCGGTTTCGTGGGCTTGGGACTCTCGGCTCGGCGACCACCCGCTACGGCTGAACGGAAAATGCGCTTGTTCTCGCAGATCCCGGTTGAGTCTTGAGCGACTGAAGAGTGTGTGCCGGTCTGCCCCGTCGACACCGGCGCGCAAGACACTCCACCTGGAATGAAGCCAGGCGATAGACGATCGACCCCGGGCCGTCGGACTCTCGCGATGTGATTTCCAAGGCCGCTGTTCTCACGCCGCGGCAGCGCGAACCACAGCGGCAGCGGGCAGCGTGATTGTGAAGCAGGTTCCGCGGTCCGGTGAAGACTCGACACGGATGGTGCCGCCGGCGTTGGTGATCAGGGTATGGGTGACGGCGAGACCAAGTCCGTTGCTCGCGCGAGTCGGAGTTATGCACGCGCTGGCATGAAATGATTCGTCTTGCGCTGCAGCCGGGCATGCGCTGCTCGTCCCGGTACCAATCTCAATCCCAAGCCCGTCCTGGTGGCAGACGCCTCGGCAGGTCCGACCCCGGGAACCGTCGCGGCATCGGCAAGTGCCATCGTTTGGGCCGCATGCCGCCGCTTGGTGTGCACTCGGCGAACCGGATGAGTTCGGACCCTCCAAGTCGCCCCGAGTGGCCGACACGAAGGGCTGAAACACACGCGCGAGGACATTCGGTGGGATGCCCGGTCCCGTGTCGGCGATCGTGAGCGTAATGTTCCCCGTGGAACCTCGTGCCCAGTCACCTCGTTCCGTGGTGGTCGGGCGCCTCGCGACGAGTTCGGAAGATCCAAACGCTCGGAAGCAGATCGACGCATTGGGCCGCGCCCGCATCGCTTCGCGCGCATTCAGCGCCAGGTTCAGGACAGCCTGCTGCAGCGCCAACGGTGCAATCGCCGCGTGGAGTCCCGCCGGGATGTCGACCTCGATCGCGATGCCGTCTTTCCGCGGGTCGCGGCCCAAGCACGCCAGAGCATCCGCAACGACCGCGGCAACGTTGGCCCGTGGCATCTGAGTTTCCGGCCCGAGAGCCCCAGGGGGCGATTCCTCGATACGCGCGAAGCCAAGCATCGCCGAGCCGATCCGGGAGGCCTTCTCAGCGCAATCGGCGGCACGGATGAGGGCCTTGCGGGTGAGATCCGCGTCCTCGGGTGCCGCGAGTGCCAGTTGGGCGTAGCTGAGGATCGGCGTCAGAAGATTGTTGACCTCGTGGGCGATGGAGGCGGCGAGCGTGCCGAGGGTCGAAAGGCGGTGAGCCCGGAAGAACTGGGCCTCGAGGGCCGTCAGGCGCGACTGAAGCTCCGCGACTTGGCGCTCCGCGTCGGATCGCGGGGGAAGCGTCGCGCCATGAGCAATCACGCTGAGGCCTGAATCGCCCGGACGGCATGGACTCGACAGCCCCGCGACGTCCTGACGCACCCGGACCTGGGCCGAGCTGCTTGATTGCAGCGGCGCACATCGTGCCGGGGTGCGGTCCTCGGGAGTTGGGTTGGAGTTTGCCTCGTGCATCTCTCGGCTCCGTCCGTGGAGCGGCCCCGGGGCGGGACCGAGAGGTGATATCGGGGCTTCATGGTGCGTTCTTCAGGGCGAAATCGGTGATTCCATGAACGACACCCAAACAGGGTGCGAAGTGGTTGGGCTGGGCCAAATCGCCGCGCCTGTCTCTAAGTCGCCGGCACCGGTGGGACCGGCGAACGCTGCGGCTCTGCCGAGTTGCCGAATGAAGGGGACCATCCAGTCCGGCTTGAAGCCGGCGTCGGCAAGACGTTCCACGGGGAACCACTCGAAACCGATGTGGGGTTCGAGGCTCGCGATGGGAGCGGGGGCCGAGACGGCAAGTTCCCCGTGGAAGACGAGATTGACCTCGTGCCGCCGCCGACCCGACTGCGTGAACGACGTCTCCCCGACCAATACACACCGACCAACGGTCATCTCGACCCCCGCTTCTTCGCGCAGTTCGCGCCGCAGGGCGACCTGAGCGGCTTCGCCGAACTCGACGTGCCCACCCGGCAGGAACGCATGGCCGCCCCGTGGCCCAGGTTTCAGGTTCCGGCACAGCAAAACGTGCCCCCGCGAAACAATGAGCGCCCGGGCGATCGTCTCGATCTCGAACTCGCGACCAAGCGCCTGGGCTGAAGGGGGATTGAATTGGTCGTCGCTCATGTTTGGCAGGATCGCGGCTGCGCGCCCGCGCGTCCAGTGCGGGGTGGATACACTGCGCGTGGCCTGACGCGGGCCGTGATGCGCGGTTGGCGGCGTGCCGACTAGCTGTTTGAGATCGAGTTCCAAGGATGGTGCGAGATGGCGGGCAAGGTTGAAAAGCCTCGGCTTGGGCGCGGATTGTCGAGCCTTATCGGATCGCCGGTGGCGGTCAAGGTGGATGATGCACGGGCTCGCACAAGATCGAATCCCTCCTCAAAGACGGATGCCGTCGGCCCTGAGCCTACAACAGCAAACGCGGCGTCCTCGGCTGACGTGAAGCGTGCCGGCATCAGTGGCCCCGGTACCAACCCGGGCCCACTGGGCACCACCACAGCACCCTTGCCCGCCGGAAAGTTCGCACCTGCGGCACCTCCCTCGAGCGCGCCATCCTCGTCGAGCCAAGCGGGCGCGGGCCTCACAGACCTTTCGACCCGCGACAACAGCGGCCCGCTCGCGGCACCTGCACGCGCTGTGACCGCTCCGGCATCGCCCGCGCGGAGCATGGACGAGCGTGAAGAAACAGGCGTGCTCGTCCGGATTGATGTCGAGCGGCTCACGCCGGGGCGATTCCAGCCTCGGCGTGAGATGGACGAAGCGTCGCTGCACGGCTTGGCCGAGTCGATCAAGGCCTCCGGCGTCATGCAGCCGCTGGCCGTGCGCGCGCTGGCTTCTGCGAGCGACGGGGCGCCGCGGTACGAAATCGTCGCGGGCGAGCGGCGTTGGCGGGCCGCGAAACTCGCGGGGCTTGCGCATGTTCCGGCGGTCGTCACCACCTTGAGCGATCGTGAGGCGGCTGAATGGGCCATGGTGGAAAACCTGCAGCGCGAAGACCTCAACGCGATGGAGCGCGCCTGGGGACTGCGGAACCTGGTCGAAGCGTTCGCGCTCGGGCACGCGGAAGTCGCGGCACGCATCGGGCTGGATCGCTCCAGTGTCTCCAACATGATTCGCCTGACTGAGTTGGAAGCGTCGATTCAGGCGCTGCTTCGCAACGGCGAGCTGGGCATCGGTCACGGCAAGGCGCTGCTTTCAGCACCGCCGGGCGTCGGTCGGGAAAAGCTCGCAACGCTGTCCGCGGGGCAGAAGTGGTCGGTGAGACGGCTGGAAAGGGCCGTGGGCGCGCTGTCAGTCCAGGCCGAACTGGGGAATGCGAGCCCCACTTTGGGTGGAAATGGCTCCCCGGCGGTGACCAAGATTGGTGGATCGGCGGGCGGCGACCCGCTGCGTGCGGACGCCGCCATCCGTGAGCTTGAGCGTCAGTTAGGTGAACATTTGGGGACCAAAGTGCGGATCGCCACGGGCGCTTCGAGAACGAAGGGGCGGATTATGATCGAGTTTTTCTCGGTCGAGCACTTTGACGGTCTGATGGGCCAGATGGGTGTGGTGATTTCGTCCTGAACCCCACGGATTTGGGGCGGCGTGAGCCAGACCGGAGCCGTGCCGGATGGTCGCGTCGCGAGTGTGGCTGGGATGGGACAGGTGTGTGTTTACTCGAACAGGGGCCCCTCAGACCGGGGACGGGGCCCGAAGTCGGGCCGCGGGGGACTTTCCACCGACGTGGCACAGAACTGGGGCGCGCGACTTGCCCGGGGTTCTGAAGGTGGCTATACCTTTCTACCGAAGATGCTTCGGGGAGAATTCTTCGTGCAACTCACGTTGTTCCGCGAATGCGGTGCGCGTGGGTGCGAATGAGATGCTGGGCGGGCGGGTCGGCGCGCGGCGAAGGGCCGGGTGCGTGGGCCTCGTGAGTCGACCGATCCCCTCGGTCTCGTCGCGCTGGTGTGCCGAGCGTGTTGCTCGGCGGGAGCGCGACGGGCGTCTGACCGCAGTTCCTTTTTCTTTGTGTCGTCGTCCGGGATCATTCGTGCTCGTGACGACGAGAACTGTCCCTGAGAAGAGCGAAACACTATGGCCAAGAGCATGAGCAACCTGTCGAAGATGTCCACGCACGAGATCGCCGCGGAGCTTCGGCGTCGTGAGGGTTCGCTGTCGCGCCTCGAGCGTCAGCGCGACCGACTTGCGAACAAGCTCATCGAGATCGATGAGCAACTGGCGCGTCTCGGCGGCACCGCCAAGGGCGGCCGGCGTCGGCCACGCAACGATTCGAACCTCGTCGACGCGCTCCACAAGGCGCTCACCGACACGGTGCTGAGCGTGAGCGAAGTCGCGGTGGCGGTCCAGCAGCAGGGCTACCGCACCACCAGCCCGAACTTCCGCACGATCGTGAACCAGGCACTGATCAAGGACAAGCGGTTCAAGCGCGTCGGTCGCGGCAAGTACACCGTGAAGGCGTGAGGGGGAGGCACGGAGGCACGAAGGTGCGGAGGTGCGGAGTGTCCGGAGTGCGCGCCTTCGTGACTCGGTTGCGCTTGCCCCTTCCTTGCTGCCTTTTCCTGTTGTGTTTTAACTTGTCGGCTTGGCGGCTCCGCCGTTGACCCAGAGCGCGCATTTCGATGCGCGCTCTGGGTGCGCATTTGATGGTGCCGGGCCGTCGCAGGGCTTGGGTGCCGGTCATCAATAGCGTTTCGAGCTTGCCGCGGCGAAGACGTGTGACGCGGCGGCGCGATGCTGGCAGCGCGGGCTGTCGGTACGGATCGCGCATTGGATATGCTCCGGCGTGTGGGTGAGTTTTGGCTCGAGCGCGCGGAGCGGATGCAATGCCGGAGTTGCCCGAGGTTGAGGTGGTTCGGCGTGGGATCGCGGAGGCAGCGCTCGGGCGCCGCGTGCTGGGTGCGCGCTTGTTTCGTTCGGACTTCTTGGAAGTTGTTGCTGAGGACACGCGGGGAGAGCCCGCGCCTCGCGACGTCACGCAAGAGCGAACCACTCAAGGGCCGCGCATGATGGGCGGAGCTCTGCTGCTTGAAGGGATGCGCATCGCCCGCGTCGAGAGGCATGGGAAGCAGATCGCGGTGTGCGCGGAGGACGGCGCGGGCCGTGCGTCGCGCGTAACCCGTTACATGGATGCTGGCTTCGGGCCGTGCCTCGTCGTGCAGCTTGGGATGTCGGGTGAGGTGATCGTCGAGCGCTCGGGCGAGAACCACTCGCGCGCAACCGAGCGCACCGCGCACGTTCACGCCCAGTGGGAACTTGACGACGGCTCGCGCGTCCTGTTCCGCGATCCGCGCCGCTTCGGCGGGCTGACGTGGCTCGCGGGACCGGAGCAGCTGCGCGAGCGGTGGGGGGCACTCGGGCCCGATGCGCTGGCGATCGTCGGCGAACAACTGGCGGCAGGCCTGGGGCGGACGGCCCGGGCGATCAAGGCCGCGCTGCTGGATCAGCGGGTCTTGGCAGGGGTTGGGAACATCTACGCCGATGAGGCCCTGTTCAGGGCGGGCATCGGCCCCCGGCGTCGGGCCGATCGGCTGGGTCCCGATGAGGTCGAGAGGCTCGCGGCGGCGATCCGAGCGGTCCTCGCCGAGGCGGTGGGAGCAGGGGGGAGCACCATCCAGGGGTACCGAGACCCATCAGGCCAAGCGGGCTCGTACCAGAGGTCCCATCTTGTCTATGGCCGGGCCGGGGAGTCTTGCGTCCGCTGTGGGCAACGCCTGCGGCAGTCGACGATCGCACAACGGACGACGGTGTGGTGCCCACGGTGCCAGAGCGGCGCGGCTCGGGGGAGAAGCGGACGTCGCGGGGGTTGATTCGCCGCTTCGCCCCGGGCGGCTCCATGACGGCTTCGGTAGCGTGGAGCGATCCTCTGAATGAGGGTCGTCCTGCGGCTCGACAGTTCGCCTAGGGCGGGCTACCCGATCGGGTGGAATCCACATTCGACTCACAGTTTGGAGGAGGGATCTCAAAGGTCTGGGTTTCCCCAGCTTCGGAGCGTGATTTCGGGACGTCTCGGCCTCTTCATACTGATGAGAGATACATTTTCATCATCATTGAAGAAGGGGTGGCAGGATGTGGGATGTTCCCTTCGAAGAGCTGTAAGTCTCGTTTTTACAGTGCTTTAGCGTACACAGACAGATGGGCACATGATGTCGGTTGTGGGTCTGGTGAGAGTCAGGTGAAGGTGGTGTGAAGGGCTGAAAAGGGGTTTGGGGGTTGGTTGAGGGGGGCCCGGGAGCCCGCGGCGTGAGCGCAACTGCTTGATTGCACACGGTCTATCCACACTTCTGGGGACAGTGCCCCGGGTGCCAATCGCGCGCCAGATCGCCGGGGCGTATCAGGGGTGGATTTCGCCTTCATTCCGGAGGGCGTCGGCGAGTTCTTGATACTGGGCCTGGTGGTTGTGGAGCTGGGCCGAGATTCGGACGGAGCGCTCCGGCCACGCGGGGAAATGCGACACCGGAACCTGAATGCGGTGGCCGCGCACGAGGCGGTTTTGGAGCGGGTCCGGGTACGTGTTCGGGGTCCAGACGGGAAGCGGGCCCTTGCCGGGAGGCAGGGGGATGGCCGCGATGGCGCCGATCATCTGGTCGGGGGTGGGGAGGGGGGCGTTGAGGGCCGCGGCGATGAGGCGGCGGGCGTCGCGGGCGAGGTTTTGGTTTCGGCCCTGGATCGCCTGCCAGGCCTGGCGGTCGGAGAGGTGGGTGTCGGCGGGGGTTTCGGTTCGCCAGATGTCGGGCATGGCCCTCAAGGCGTGGGGGATGCAGAGGTAGGGGGTGTAGTCTGCGGTGCCGGTCCAATCGAACTCGAGGAGGTAGCGAGAGCGGTCGGTGCGTGGGGAGTTGAGGCCGTGGGAGATGATGTGGGGACGGAGCGTGGATTGGTGGCGCTGGGGCACATGGAGGAAGGCGGCGCCTTTGGGGGCGCAGATCCACTTGTGGCAGTTGGCGGTGTAGGCGTCGGCGTCGAGGGTGGTGAGGTCGACGTCGATCATGCCGGGGGCGTGGGCGCCGTCGATGAGGATGAGGGCGCTGGGGCAGCGCTGGCGCAGGGCGCGGATGGCGCGCTCGACCGGGAGGATGAGCGCGGTGGGGCTGGTGATGTGGCAGAGCAGGACGAGTCTGGTCCGCGGCGTGGCGTGCTCGAGGAGGGCGTCGAGGATTTCGTCTTCCGTGCGCGGGAAGCGGGGCACCTGGGCGATGACCAGTTTCGCGCCGGTGCGCGAGGATGCTTCGCGCAGGACGTTGACGCACGCGTTGTAGGCGTGGCTGATGGTGAGCAGCTCGTCGCCGGCATTGAAGGTGAGCGAGCGGACGAAAGCGTTGACGGCGGCGGTGGCGTTGGGGACGAAGGCGAGGTCTTCGGGGCGAGCGTTCACGAAGGGTGCGAGGGCGGCGCGGGCCTCGTCAAGGAGCGGTTCGAGTCGCTCGACCATGAAGCGGACGGGCTCGCGTTCCATCTCTTCGCGGAGCTGGCATTGTGCTTCGAGGACACGGGTAGGGCAGGCGCCGAAGGAGCCGTGGTTGAGGAAGTTGACGGCGGGGTCGAGGCGCCAATGGCGGGCGAAGGGGGACATAGGCGGAGGGTAGGGATGCGTTGCCTGGGCTACTGACCGCTGAGGCTGCCCGGCCGTCGTCACGCGTGTCGGGTGGGTTCTCATCGCTCGTTCTTGAGCTCAGAGACGCGAGAAGTCGGTCTGGAGGGGGAGGGCGATTGAGGGGGCCGGTGTTTCCGGCACCGAAAGATGAGGCTGGGAGCGTGCGGCGCACAGATGAGTCCGATTCCTCTCGGCGCTTCGGGCGTGCGATAATCCTTGGATGAATGAGCCCCGGATCGATTTCGAGAAGCGCCGCACCGAGGCGATGCTGTGGCGTGCCGCGTGGGCGATGAGCGGGGACGAGGCGGTGTCAGACGGAGCGCTGGCGGCGGTGCACGGTGTGTCGGCGCGGCCGAACGCGGCCTCGGAGAGCCGGCTGCTGCGGGTGTTGGTTGAGGCTGTTCGGGCCACGGGGATCAAGGGGCCGCCCGCTGATGACGCCGAGACGGCGCGGCGGCTGATCGAAACCGGCGCGGTGCCGACGGACGTCGTGGAGCATGCGCTGGAGATCGAGGTGGGGGCGATCGCGCGTGACCCCGCGGCCCGGGGCGCGGACGACGCGATGGTGGCGGCGGCGCTGGGGCGCGTCGACGTTCTGACGGCGGGGCTGCGCCGACGCCGCGCGGCGCTCAACGCGCTGAAGTTCGCCGTGTTCTTCGGGGCGCTGCTGACGGTGGTGTATGTGATGTTTGATCTGCGGAAGGCGGCGGACGCGGAGCGAGCGCGGCGGACGCCGGCGGATGTGTACTCGTTGCCGATGCCGAAGAAGGAAGGCACTGGGCGTTAGGCAGTTGGGGAGGGCATGAGGCAAGAGGCAAGAGGCCAGGGGCACGAGGCACAACACACGACGCGAGAGGGTTTGTGATGCATGGGTGGTGCGGGTGACGAGCGCGGCGCGGGTGGGGCGGGCGGGCCCGGGAAACTCTCCGCGCTCGCCGCGTGGCAGCGCGGGCTGCTCTCGCGCGGGGCGGCGTCGATCCGGCGGAAGCTCATCCTGTTGCACACGTTGTTTTCGCTGGTGGTCGCGGCGGCGTTGCTGGTGGCGCTGCGGCAGCCGGTGCGCGAACTGGTGACGGGCGAGGAGCTGCGCGAGTGTCGGCTGGCGCTTGAGTTTCTGCGCGTGCATGCGCGGGCGGCACCGGGCGTGCCGGAGACATCGGTGCGCGGCGTCGACTTTTCGCGCGGGCCGGAGGACGCGGCGGGGATCTCCGCCGAGCTCGCCGAGCGGGCCCGCGCGACGCCCGGGGTGGTGGTGGAATCGGCGCCGGTGTTTGAACGCGCGACGGCGGCGGTGTTTCTTGCGGAATCCGGTGAGTTCCTGGCCACGACGGCGCGATCGCCCGAGGCGCGCTCGGCGGTCGACCGGCTGTATCTCCTGCTGACTGTGGCGCTTTTTGTGGTTTACGGCGTGATCGCGCTGGCGCTCGAGGTGCTGGTGCTGCCTCGGCAGGTGTACGGCCCGATCGCGCGGCTGCGGCTGGCCGATGAGGCGGTGCAAGAGGACAAGCGCGAGCTCGAAGTGATCCCCGAGCCCTTCATCCCCGCGGATGAACTGGGCGACATCATGCGCTCGCGCAACCGCACGGTGCTGCAGCTACGCCGGCAGGAGGCGGAACTGGAGGACGCGCTGAAGCAGATCGAGCGCGTGGCGACGGAGCTCCGCCGCAAGAACGAGCTGCTTGAGGCGGCGCAGCGGAATCTGGCGGACCAGGACCGTCTGGCGAGCCTGGGGATGATGAGCGCGGGGATCGCGCACGAGTTGAACACGCCGCTATCGGTGTTGAAAGGGTGTGTTGAGGAGTTGGCGCGGGGAGCGACGGACGGAGGAGCAGGGGCGATCCGGCACGACGCTGGCCCGAAGACGGACCAAAGTCGTGGCACGTCAGCGGGTGTTGATCCTGAGCGTGCGGCGCTCATGCTGCGGGTGGTGAACCGGTTGGAGCGCTTGAGCGAAGGGTTGCTGGACTTTGCGCGGGTGCGGCCGCCGACGGTGGCGCCGGTTGATTTGCGTCCGGTGGTGAGCGAGGCGTGGACCTTGGTGAGCCTCGACCGCGACGCCCGGGGCGTCGAGCTGCGCGTGGCGTTGGACGGCGTGGGGGGCGAGAAGCCCGACGCCGGGAGCGGCGGCGTGATGGGCGACGCCGATCGGCTCACGCAGGTGTTCGTCAACCTGCTTCGGAACGCGGTGGATGCACTGGAGGAGAGCACGCGCGAGCGCGTGATCGAAGTCCGTGCCGAGCGTCAGCGCCGCGAGGGGCGATGCTGGGTGTGCGTCACGGTGGCCGACAGCGGCGTGGGGATCGCGGCGTCGATGCTGCCGCGGATGTTCGAGCCGTTCGCGAGCACGCGGCTGGATTCGACGGGCACGGGGCTGGGGCTGGCGGTGGCGGAGGGCATCGTGGCGGAGCACGGCGGGGTGCTGCTGGCACGGAACGCTTCGAGCGCCGAATCGGCTCGCGGGCTGGGCGGCGCGGTGTTTGAGATGTTGCTGCCGGTGGGCGACGCGGTTCCGCCCATCGAGGCAACCGCGGCGGGCGGCGGCGGTGGTACTGTGTCCAGCGATGAACCCAACGAGCGGGCATAGTTCGGCGGAGGTGATCGACTTGCGTTCGGACACGGTGACGCGTCCGACGCCGGCGATGCGCCGCGCCATGGCCGAGGCGGAAGTGGGCGATGACGTGCTGGGCGATGACCCGACGGTGATCGCGCTGCAAGAGAAGGTCGCGGCGCTGCTGGGCAAGGAGGCGGCGCTGTTCGTGCCCTCGGGCACGATGGCGAACCAGATCGCCATCCGGGCCCAGACCGAGCCGGGCGACGAGGTGATCGCGCACGAAGACTCGCACATCCTCCACTACGAAACCGGGGCCCCGGCGGCGCTCTCGGGCGTGATGACACGCGAGGCCCGCGGCGAGCGCGGGCTGTTCGAGGTGGGGGAAGTCGAGCGGTTGTTCAGGCCGGAGTCTCCCATCACGCCGAGATCGAGGCTGCTGGTGATTGAGAACACGCAGAACCGCGGCGGCGGGGCGGTGTGGCCGCTGGAGCAACTCGCGCGCGTGGCCGCGAAGGGTCGGGCGCTGGGGCTGCGGGTCCATCTGGATGGTGCACGGATTTGGAACGCCAGCGCCGCGACGGGCGTGCAGCCCGCCGAGTACGCGCGTCACTTCGACACCGTGGCGTGCTGCTTCAGCAAGGGGCTGGGCGCGCCGGTGGGCTCGATGATCGCGGGCGATGCGCCGACCATCACGCGGGCCAGGCGGTTCCGGAAGATGTTCGGCGGGGCGATGCGGCAGTCGGGCGTGCTCGCCGCGGCGGCGCTGCACGCGCTCGAGCATCACCGCGCGCGGCTGGTGGAAGACCACGAGCACGCGCGGATGCTGGCGTCGGCGGTGTCGGCCACGCCGGGGCTGAAGATGGCCTTCCCCGCCGAGACGAACATCGTCATTTTCGACGTCGAACCGCGCCTCGGGACGGCGGCGGGGGTGTGCGAGCGCTTCAAGGCGGCGGGGGTGTGGTGCCTGGCGTTTGGGCCGCAGCGGGTGCGGATGGTGACGCACATGGATGTTTCGCGCGGGATGATTGAGCGGGCGTGCGGTGTGGTGCGGGGGCTTGGCAGCCAAGCCACACAAGGCACCCCGAAAATCACCCGGTGTCTCTTTGAAGGGCGGTTTCTCAGTATTGAAGACGCACTTGCGATGCGAGGTGACGGCCCGGGCACCGCGTTCGGGTTCTTGTGCCCCGAGTGTCGTACCCCGGTGCGCCCGCACCGAGCGGGGGGCTTGGCTTCGGCGCACTTTGAACACCTTGATCGCCAGCCGCGGTGCTCACTAAGTCACATTGCGTGACCTTGCTTGAGTATTCCCGATTATTGACCATGCAACCCATTCTCCAGCATCTCCTCGCCGGCCAGCCCCTCTCGCGTGGGGAGGCGGACCATGCGTTCGAACTCATCTTCACCGGCGGGGCCAACGAGATGCAGGTGGCGGCGATGCTGGCCCTGCTCGCCGTCAAGGGTGTGACGCTTGATGAGCTGGTGGGCGGGGCGTCGGCGATGCGTCGGCATGTGACGCGGTTGCCGGTGACGGACGATCCGCGGGCACCGCTCCTGGATACCTGCGGCACGGGCGGCGCGCCCAAGACGTTCAACATCTCGACGGCGGCGGCGCTGGTTGTGGCGGGGGCGCGGGGTGGCGCGAATACGCCCGTCGAGCGGGTCCGCGTGGCGAAGCACGGCGGGCGCTCGCGCACCGGACGCGGGTCCGCCGAGGTGCTGGCGTTGATGGGGGTGAACATCGATGCGTCGCCGCAGGTGCAGGCCAGGTGCCTCGACTCGGCGGGCGTGTGCTTCAGCTTTGCGGTGAACCATCACCCGGCGATGAAGTTCGCCGCGGGGCCGCGGAAGAGCCTGGGATTTCCGACGATTTTCAACCTTTTGGGCCCCTTGACCAACCCGGCGGGGGCGCGTCGGCAGCTGCTGGGCGTGTGGGACGGCCGGTACGCGCCGCTGGTGGCGCAGGCGCTCGCCGAGCTCGGCTGCGACGGCGCGATGGTGGTTCACGGGCTTGATGGGATGGACGAGATCACGACTTGCGATCAGACGTTCATCGCGCGGGTGCGGGGTGCGGGCGGGGGGGCGGGCGGTAGTGCGGGCGGGGGCGCGGGAAGCGCGGGGCGCGTCGAGACGCGGACCTTTGACCCGCTTGCCGTCGGGGTCGATCGGGCGCGGTGCGGCGAGTTCGTCGTCGAGACGGCGGAGGCGTCGGCGGCGCTGATTGAGCGGATCGTCGGCGGGGACCGCGGGGCGGATGTGCGGGCGGCGCGGGACATCGTGCTGATCAACGCCGCGGCGGCGCTGATCGTTGCGGGCATGACCGATTGGTGGGAGGCGGCGCTGGCGCTGGCGACCGATTCGGTGGACTCGATGCGAGCGCATGGCGCGCTGAACCAACTGCGTGAGGTTTCGCGCGGCGTGTAGGCTGGCACCGAAGTCCCGCAGACGGGCGTCGGTGGCGCGCCGGGGGCTCGCTCAGAGCTTTCCCTGCATCTTGAGCACGCCACCGTCGAAGGGGAGTTCGTTGCTGCGCAGATCGCGGCCGATCGAGCGCGCGGACAGGGCGGCCATGAACAGCGCCAGCGCCACGGCGGCAATCGCGAGTGCTCGCTTCCTCTCGGGCGGCGCCGCCAGGGCTGCGAACCACGCGACGCCGACGAGGATGATCGGGTCAAAGTAGCGTTGCCAGGCGGCGGGGTTGACCATCTGGGCGAGCAGCCACGCGGCGAGGCCGGCGAGGAGGATGAGGGCCTGCTTGCCGTGGCCCCGTTCGCGGGCGGCACGGACGAGCATCGCCAGCAGCAAGATGCCCATCGGGGCACCCAGAGCGAGCGCGGGGGAACGGTCGGCGACGGGCGGGAAGAGGGCTGATGCGCGCCACAGCCAGCCGTAGCCGCGCATGGGTGGGTCGGTGAGGGTGGGCTGCTGTGTTGAGGTGGCGACGATGAGTGCCGAGGCGAGGGCGAGCAGCGCGAGGCCGACGTAAACCGTTCTGTGCCGTGCGAGGGTGCGGAGTTGATCGCGCCAAGCCGGGAAGAGCACGAGCGCATAGGCACCGAAGAGCGAGAGGGCGAAGGGGAGCGCGGCGAAGCTGATTCCGCCGCCGTGGACTTCGCGGATTCGCGGGCTCGGTGGCGTGAGGCCTCCCCACATGAACGCAAACGCCGCGACGACCGCCGTCGGCACGGCGCAGCCCACCACGGTCATGGCAAGGGTGGTGCGTCGTTCACGGTGTCCGACCAGCCACGCCAGCACGCCCGCCAGCGCGATCGGGGCGCACACCCACAGGTGGACCTGTCGAACGAGGACGGCGGCGGTGGTCCACGCCGCGGCGTGGGTCACGCCACGGGCACAGGTGAGGGTCATGGCGCACGCCAGTGCGGCGAGGGCGAAGAACCAGCCGACGTTGTCGGTGGTCAGCCAGATCGCCGCCCCGAGGACGTACTGGTTGAGCGCCAGCGGAAGCGTGAGCGCCAGCGCCAACCACCACACGACGAAGCGCGAGGCGAGCCAGTAGACGGTGACGATCAGGCCGGAGGTGAGCAGCGCGTTGAGCAGTTGCAGGGGGGCGAGGTCGCGGATGAAGGCGCTCCAGGCGGCGCGCTCGTCGGGGTCGAGGGTTCGGCGCGGGAACTCGGGCGTGGGGCCGGCGCTGACGGGGGCGGCGGGCACTGTGTCTGGCCAGCGCTGGTGAGCCCCAGTGAGCTTCCACACCACGGCCATCACAAGGTGGTACCCCGGCGTGGTGGCGGAGTCGTATTTCGAGAGGTCGGGCGAGGGCAGCTGCGAGGCGAAGGTCTGGATGACCGGGACGTGGTAGTTGATCTGGTCGGCGGATTCGCCGGTGCCCACGCGCCCCGAGAGGATGATGATCGCGGCGAGAAGAAACGACCCGAGGAAGAGGACGGCGGCGCCGAGGGGTCGGCGGCGGGGGCGCGGGGCAATCGCCGGGGCGATGGCGGGAACGGGGGATGAGGAAGTCGGGCTCATGTGGAGGTGTTTCTCGGACGATACCATCGGTCACGATGAGCGGACACGGGCCGATGGGTGCGTTAATGCGGGCGCTGCACCGGCCGGTGTACGCGGCTCGCCTGCGCACGCTGGTCTCGACGATCGGGCGGCACCTCAAAGAGGGCGACCGGGTGCTCGACGTCGGCTGCGGCAACGGCACCCTCGGACGGGCCCTGATGGACAGCCCCGATTGCCCAAAGGGCGTCGTGGTCGAGGGGCTGGAGCGCTACAAACGGGGCGGAGAGCCGATTACCGTCCATGCGTACGACGGCGTCAAGATGCCGATGGGTGATGGGTCGTACGACGTCGTCATCGTGGCCGACGTGCTGCACCACGAAGAGGACGAGCTGCGGCTGCTGCGGGAGTGTGCCCGTGTTTCACGCCGACTGGTCATCATCAAGGACCATGTGGTGCGGGGGCCGCTGGCGCAGCAGCGGGTCAGCCTGATCGACTGGGCGGCGAATGCCCCTTATGGCGTGAAGTGCCTGTACCGCTACCACACGCCACAGGGCTGGCGCGAGGTTCGCCAGAGGCTGGGGATGGATGCGGTCGAGGAACAGCTGTCGATGAACCTGTACCCGCCGGGGGTGAATCTGCTGTTCGGGCGGGGGTTGCAGTATTTGGTGGTTCTTGTGAAGGCATCGAGGCAATAGGCATCGAGGCATCAAGGAAGAGACGAAGGCACGGAGGCACGAAGTGGTTGCAAACGTCGGAAACGCTCGAAAAAACGTGAGTTGATGGGCGCTTCGCGCCTTTGCTCAAGCCCCAAGCCCCAAGCCCCAAGCCCCAAGCCCCAAGCCCCAAGCCCCAAGCCCCAAGCCAGATCCAAGTGATCCGCCGACCATCGATCTTCCTTTCACTGATCAAGCTGGCCCGCCCGTGGCAGTGGGGCAAGAGCGTGTTTGTGCTCGTCGGGCCTTTCTACGGGTTCCAGCAGTTGGTCGGGGTGCCGCCCGAAGGGGCGGGGCGGAATGCCGAGGCTGTGATCGTCTCGGCGCTGATTGCGGCGTTGGCCTTCGCGCTGGTGTCATCGGGCTGCTATGTCGTGAACGATGTGCAGGATGCCGAGGCGGATCGCCTGCACCCGCGCAAGAAGAACCGGCCCATCGCGGCGGGGTATGTGTCGATCTCGACGGCGTGGGGGTTCGCGCTGGTTCTGTTCGCGGCGGGCGGGGCGTGCGTGCTGGCGTTGCCGAGTGAGGTGCGGGTGGTGGTGGGGCTGTGTCTGTCGCTCTACGCCGCCAATGTGCTGACGTACTCGGCGTTCTTGAAACACCGCATCATCGCCGACGTGATGAGCCTGTCGCTGGGGTTCGTGCTGCGGATGCTGGGTGGGTGCGCGGCGGTGGCGATCAGCCCCACCTCGTGGCTGCTCAATGTGACGCTGTTTCTCTCGATGTTCCTCGCGTTCGGGAAACGGCTGGGTGAACGGCGCACGCTCGCCGGTACCGAGGGCGACGGCGGGGCGCACCGGCCCGTCCAGGCGCTCTATACCGACACCCTGCTTCAGATGATGGTGGTCGTTACGGCGGTCATCACCCTCATGACGTACGCGCTCTACTTGAACGAACACGCGCCGGGCGGAGAAGTGGGGCGGACCACCCTGCCGGTGATGTGGCTCACCGTGCTGCCGGCGACCTACGGCCTGCTGCGCTGCATCGTGCTGCTCGAAAAGGGCAAGTTCGACGACCCGACCGAAGTGGCCCGGCGCGACCGCGGCGTCCAGGTGGCGGCGCTGGTGTTCATCGCGCTCACGGCTTGGGCGGCGTTTGGTGGTTGAAGCAGGGTTCGGGTGTCGGGGTCCGGGGTTCGGAGTGACTCCGAAACTCTTCCACCGGACCCTGAACCCCGACTCCTGAACCCCGCTCGGCGTATCCTCGCTACATGGTCAACATCAGCGTCCGCTACGCCGGCAACAAGAAGTGCGATCTCAAGCACCCCGAGGGGGCGACGCTGGGGACCGACGCGCCGAAAGACATTGGGGGCGACGCCTCGGCGTTCAGCCCGACCGACCTGGTCGCCGCAGGGCTGGCATCGTGCATTCTCACCACCATGGCAATGTTCGGCGAACGCCACGGCATCGACCTGACGGGGGCGACGGCGAGCGTCGAAAAGCACATGAGCACGCCGCCGAGCCCGAGACGGATCGCCCGCTTGCCGGTGACGGTCCACCTCCCGGCGTCGGTGCCCGTTGAGATGCGCGAAAGGCTGGAACGGGTGGGGCACACCTGCCCGGTACACGCGAGCCTGCACACGGAGGTCGAGGCGCCGATTCTGTTTGTGTATGGGTAGGGTGGGGTGGCTGGCTTGCGGCTTGGGGCTTGGGGTTGATGCCGCGCGGGTTGGCGGTCGGAGTTCTGTCGCCGTCGCCGCGCGGCTATGCTGTCTCGGGCCGGAAAAGTCTGATGGGCGGGGGCATTTGTCCGATCTTTGGTGGAGCCATGCAGCCTGAAACGCGCGATTTCGACGTGTCCATTTTGTCCGAGTCCGGGGTTGATTCCGGCGAGCTCGAGCGCGCCCGTGAGGCGATCTCGCGCCGGCGTCTGATCGAGCGCGGGGTGATCGGCCTGCTGCTGGCGGGGGGCGCGGGGATGCTCTTCTCCGGCTGCGGCGGATCCAAGCGCGGGGGCGCGTCCGCATCGACGGCGGCGCTGCCGAATCCGCGCTGGCCGATCGAGGATGTCGGCGCGGAGCAGCTCCGTCCGACGCCCAGCCCGCTGCCGAGGCAGAACGTGGTTCCGCAGCCGCCGGACTTGGCGGGCATGGGCGTGATCCCGAGGACCGAGTGGGCCCGCGGGGACCCGATCCGGCCCCGGATGAACCTGGCCGACCGCCCGTTCAACCGCATCACCGTCCACCACGACGGCATCGACGCCTTTACCAGCACCTCGCGCGAGGCCGCGGCGCGACGCGTCGAGCAAATCCGCCAGTCGCACCTCAATCGCAGGGGCGAGCCCTTCGGCGACATCGGCTACCACTACGTCATCGACCCAGCAGGGCGCGTGTGGCAGGGGCGCGATACCGCCTGGCAGGGTGCCCACGTCGCCAAGCAGAACGAGGGGAACCTGGGCATCTGCGTGCTTGGCAACTACAACCGCCAGTCACCGAATCGGGCCCAGTGTGCCGCGGTGGACCGGTTTGTGAAGTCCCAGATGTCGCGCTACGGCGTGATGGTGAACAACGTAAAGGTACACCGTGATCTCGCGCAGACGGAATGCCCGGGGGCGTCGCTGCATCGATACATGATCGAGACCCGGCGGCGCGGGATGTCGGCGACGGCGTGAGGCACCCACGAACTCGGTAAGCCTCGTCCACGCGGAAGTGCCGGCGGGTGCGGTCATTCGTCGTCAGATCGATCGGCGTCGCCACGCTCCTCGCGCCACTTCATCTGGATCGTCTCGAGGATTTTCTCGTTGACGGGGTGCCCTGGCCGCTCGACGAATCCTGGCAGCGCCTTGACCAGCTCGCGCAGTTCGGTGAAGCGCACCGACAGCGGATCGCGTGCCGGATGGGCGTCCGCGAGTTCCTCGGCGATGCGGTCGACGTCGAGCCAATGAAACGATTGCGCCATGGTGTGGTGCTCCCGCAAAGCAACCGCACAGTCTAGGGCCGCGCCGCGTCGTCTCGATCTCAGCAGCCGGTCCCGAACTGGCCGAGGAACTCCGTCAGGTCCGCGGTGTTCACCGCGCCGTCGAAGTTGAGATCGCCCGGTCCGCCCGCCGCTCCGATGAAACCGAAGCGTGCGAGGAACTCGACGAGGTCGGCGGTGTTCACGCTGTTGTCGCGGTTGATGTCGGCGTGGAGCAGGCAGGTGCCGCGGTAGATGAGTTGGATGCCGTTCATGCCCGAGCGGTACTGCGCCCCGAACTCGCCCGAGTGCGGGTTGAGCTTGCCGTCGCTGACCTGCACGAAGTGTCGCGCGTAGGTCACGCCGAAGGCGTGCTGCCCGGGCCATGCGCCGCCGATCCACACGGGGCCGGGGGCGGCGAAGTCGGCGCGGAGTCGGTTCTGGCCCGCGGCGTTGTCGGGGTCGATGGCGTAGCTGATGACCTCGTACCAGCCCGGTTGCAGGTTGCGGAAGAACAGGCACAGATCAACGGGGCTGTTGGTGCTGACGAACATGTCGTCGAGCAGGGCCTGGTCGCTGCCGGCGGTGGACGGGATGTCGTTCTCGATGAGGTGCGATCCGCCGATGCAGAAGACGGTGGCGGCGACGCCGATGCCGTCGAGCCCGACGAGGGGGAACACTTGCGAGTTGGGCATGGCACCGATGACGTTCCATGCCCCGGCCAAGCCCGCGCCGGCATAGGCGCTCGACGGCACGGTGCCAGGCGTGCCGAAGTCGACGTTGAGCGATTGCCCGCACGTCGCCCGCGCACCCGCGACCACACACAGCGCGGTCAAAGCACTCGTGATTCGTTTCGGGTCCATGTTCGCGCTCCTAATGATTCTGGGATGACGGCGAGTCTGACTGAAAAGCTACCGGGCGGACCCCCGATTCCGTATCCCCCAGACAGCCCGAATCCCAAGTTTGGGCGAGAAGCGGCTCACCGGCCCCACTTCGTGCCTGCGTGCCTGGGTGCCTTGCTGCCTTCCCCCTCAGTGTGGTACTTCCTTGACGGCGTTGCGATTCCACGCGGGCACGCGCACCACGATGGGGCCGTCACCCTTGATCGTGCACTGGCACGACAGGCGGCTGTTGCGTTGCAGGCCGGGGGCTTCCTCGACGCGGTCTTCCTCGGCCTCGTGCGACTCAGACAGGTGCTCCATGCCCTTCTCGATGTAGACGTGGCAGGTGGAACAGGCGCACACCCCGCCGCAGGCGTGCTCGATGTTGACCCCGCCTTCGAAAGCGACTTCGAGGAGGTGCTCGCCCTTGGCGGCCATCATGTGCCACTCGGCCTTGGGGGTGCCGGTGAGTCCCTCGGGGTCTTCGAGGAGGAACGTGACGGGGACGGTCTCGGGGCCGTGGTCGTGGTTGGAGTGGCGGAGGTGCATGGTGGGGGTGGGAAGCGGCGTTGCTCGCGGACCCAACACTAGGCGTGGGAGGCGGGTGGGGCGTGTCCCGCGCCCGAGGCGATTCACTTATGATCTAGGAAGGTACTTGGTCAGCTTGACCCAGAAAGGGGTATCGATGATCCCTGCGAGCGTTCTTGTGTTGGCGGCGTCGGTGTTCGCGTTGCCGCCCCCGCTCCCTCCGCCGCCGGTGGGTCCGCCTCCGCCGCGCACGCCGACGCTGACCGAAACCGTGAACCTCGCGCCCGGTGAGACGCGGAGCATCCCGTTGGTCCGCGGCGACGCCACCAGCACCCGGCTGCTGGTCTTCAGCGATGCGTCGGTCGCCGCGGCGGTGATCCCGGCGGAAGACGTCGCGAGCTTCCGCTCCGGCGGCCCGGCACGCCTCATCGCCCAAGCTCAGGGCCCAGCGGGAGACGTCGGGGATATCTCGTTGCCTGCGGGACCGTTGGCCCTCGTCTGCCGAAATCCGACAACACGACCCGCAACGGCGGCCCTTGCGTTGTTTCGAAGCGCGGATCTCGAGGGGCGTTCGGCGATCTGGTCTGGAGTGCTTGAGCCGGGCGAGCGGGCCTTCACGCCCTGCAACCCCGTTGCGGCCGATGCTCTGCGATTCTTCCTGCTTTCGGCGGGCCTTCGCGCCTCGATCGTCACCCCCGCCGAGGCCGAACGGGCCCGAACGGGCGGGCCCTTTGTGCCGGTGCTGGCATCTCGCTTTGGGACGGACATCGCCATTCTGTCGGGACTCCGGGCGTTTCAAGTCATTGACGAGTTGTTCGACGTGTCGGTCAATGGCCCGCGGGTGCTGCTGGTTGAGAACCCAGGCCAGCAAGCCGTCGGCGGGCTCGCATTTGTGCAGCTCAATGCGTCGAGCAATTCCGACCTCGGCGCGATCACGCTCCCTCCCTACAACTCGTGCCGTCCGATTCTGTCGAAGAGCAGAGGAGTCCGCGGGACATTCGACGGGCATGTGCTGCGGACGGGGCTGTCCGATCTCGACCCCGACGCCGAGCTTCGCGTGGAATGTGTCGAGATTCCAACCGGGACAACCCCAGAAATCCTCGCTCCGTTCGCGCTCGTCGAGCTTGTCCAGCGCGAGGGCGATCGGGCGGAGTTCCGTCTCCGATCGATCGTGCCGACGTTTGACGGACAGTTCCCGGTTCGCGTGCGGCTGACTTCCGCGGACAGCGACGGGACGCGGTTTTCGCCGACGCGCGAAGCGTTCTACGTGACGCTTGATCAGGTGGCCGACCCGCCGTCGGAGCCGCGGCTCGAGCCCTCCACCGACCGCGGCTCGAGCAACAGCGACGGGATCACCTCCACCGGGCCGGTGCTTCTCACCGGCACGGGAGAGGCGTACGCGCGGGTGATGCTGCAACGCGGGCGACGCCCCCTGGGAGCAGCCTCGGCGGTTGTCGCGCCCAACGGCACCTGGTCGATCTCATTCACGCCGCCGACCCCTGGGGTCTACACCCTCACAGCCGTGCAGTTGGATGAGGCAGGGAATCTCTCCGAGCGGTCAGAGCCCACGACGATCAGGGTCGTCCGGCCTCCTGCACCGCCAGGGGCGGTCTCGGTCCCGCGTCGCGATCGTGTGGCGCTTCGTGACGGGGTGCTGGTGGTGACGCCTCGGGCTCGGATCGAAGGGCGTGACACGCCCGGCACTCTCATCGTCGTTCGAGTCAATTGTCAGGAAGTGGGCACCGCGCGCACGGGCCCGATGGGGCGCTGGTCCCTGGTTCTTCCGGCCCCGCTCTCGAACGAGCGTGTGTCGGAGATCGTGGCGGCGCGCCGCGCGGCAGGTGGGGTCGACTCGTTGCCGGGACCCGTGCTGCGCGTGCGGGCACGCCCTTGAGCGCGCGCCTCGACAGGTAGATCAGATTGCGGGCACATGCGGTTGCCGCTCTACTATCGACCCCCCAAATCGGCCCCGATATCGCCCCCGCGCCGCACATGCCCCCCATCCTCTCCATCGTCGCGCCGGCCCACAACGAGCAGGACAACATCGACCGTCTGGTCGAAGAGGTCGGGCGCGCCGCGGCGGTCGCCGCCGAGGCTCTCGGCGGGTTGCCGTCTGACTTCGAGTTCATCATCGTTGATGATGGGTCGACGGACCAGACGCGGGCCCGCATCCGCGCTCTGATGCCGCAGCGCCCCTGGCTGCGCTGCGTGGGAATGACGAACACGCCGCCGGGCAAGGGGAACGGGCAGTCGGCGGCGTTCCATGCGGGTTTCCGCGCGGCCGGCGGGGCGTGGGTTGGCGTGCTCGACGCCGATCTGCAGAACGACCCGGCCGATTACGTCGCCATGGCCCACCTGCTGAAGCGCGAGAACGCCGACATGGTGCAGGGGGATCGCTCGCGGAACCGCAACGACAACGTGGTTCGGCGTGTGGGTTCGTGGGTGGGTCGGAAGTTCCGCGGGTGGATCCTGGGTGATTCCATCCGCGACACGGGGTGCTCGCTGCGGCTGATGCGGCGCGAGATCGCGGTGAGGCTGCCGCTGGAGTTCCGGGGGATTCACCGGTTCATCCCGGTCTCGGCGCGGCACATGGGCTACAGAGTGGTCGAGATGCCGGTGAGCCATCGCCCGCGCGTGGCGGGTGAAACCAAGTACGGCATGGGTGTTCTGACCCGCGCGATTCCGGGTTTGGTCGACTGCTTCGCGGTGGGCTGGATGAGCAAGCGGCGCCGGCCCGTGACCAGCGAAGAGGTGCGTGTTCGGGGAGAAACGCCGTGAAGTGGGAACCAGCGGCGGCGATGGTCGCGGTGGTGGCGCTGGGCGCGTGGCTGGTGTGGGGACCGCCGCGCGTGGGCGGGGTGGCGCTGCGCGAGGGGGCTCGACTGGTCGAGGCGCAGCTCGGTGATGTGCGCGGCGTGATTGAAGTGCTGGAACCGGCGGGAGGCGCGCGAGGGGTAGGCGGCGGCGGTGCTCAGAGCACAACCTTCCGCATCGTCACCCGCGATGGCCAGGCCGGCGCGGTGCTCAGCATGGACGAGTTCGCCAAAGTCGTCGGCCCGGCGACGGCGGAGCGGCTTGCGGCCAAACCCGGCAACCCGCTCTTCAAACTCCTCAAGATCACCAGTTGGACGAATGTGCTGTGGGTGCTGCTGGGGCTGGGCGGGCAGGCGCTGTTCTCGGCCCGCATGCTGCTGCAGTGGATCGCCAGCGAACGCTCGGGCAAGAACGTCATCACCGTGAGTTTCTGGTGGATCAGCCTCATCGCCGGGCTGATCCTGTTCACCTACTTCGCCTGGCGGCAGGACATCGTCGGCGTGCTCGGCCAGAGCACCGGTCTGGTGGTCTACGCACGCAACGTCAAACTCCACTACAAGAGCGCCAAGCGCGCGGCACGTCACGCGGCACGCGCGGCGGAGGGTGGCGAGGAGCAAGCCGACCCGCGCGACGATCCGGACCCCTCGGCGGTGCCGATGGTCGAGATGCCGACCGATACGGATCGCCCCGCGAAGAGTGGGTGATTTGCGCGCGATGACCACTCAGGGAGGCTCGCGTCAAACGGGCCAGCTCAGAGCCGTCCGCGCGAACGGACGGTACCGGCGTAAGGTGGCTCCATGCGTCTGGACCG
This sequence comes from Phycisphaerales bacterium, assembly GCA_046154665.1. Lineage (GTDB taxonomy): Bacteria > Planctomycetota > Phycisphaerae > Phycisphaerales > UBA1924 > JAFLCM01. The sequence continues at coordinate 116,185 of JBJXFG010000056.1, forward strand.
ACGGCTTGCGCCGTCGGCTCTGACGACTGCCACCATGCGGACTGCAACTTCGCGCGTCATTCCCGGAACAAAGACGACGGCGGCGCGTCGCAAGCGCGTCGTTGTGGTGTGCATCTGTATTTGCGAGGCGTTGGTGACGAGCTGGTCCAAGCGGGGGATGCCGAAGGGAGCCGGGCCATGGCGAACACGACCGCACCGATGGTTCCGCCGAAGGTTGCCGCGCGGGGGCATGGGGCAGGGTCTGTGGGGCTTGAGGTGAGGGGCCTCGCCGCGGGCGCGGTGCGCCCGGCTCTGCCGCGCGGGGCTGTGCGCGGTAAAGTGACGCAGCGCCCCATGTTGAACACGAAGAAATCAAAGCACCGGATGATGCGGCTCCGCAGCCTCGCCGACCTTGAGCGCGAGGTTGACCGCCTGGCGGCGCTCGAGCGGGCCGGGCGGCTCATGTACACCGGCAACTGGACGCTGGGCCAGACGCTCGGCCACCTCGCGGCGTGGATCGACTTTTTCTACACCGGATTCCCGATGCCCAAGCCGCCGGCGTTGATGCGGCTGGTGATGCCGCTGTTCAAAGGGAGGTTTCTCAACGGCACGATGCCCAAGGGCATGCGCATCCCGAAGGTGTCTGGAGGCACGCTGGGCACCGAGGCGCTGACGACCGAGCAGGGGCTGGTGAAGTTCAAGGGCGCGCTGGGGCGGCTCAAGGGCGGCGACGTGCCACGCTATCCCAGCCCGGTTCTGGGCCCGATGACGCTCGACGAAGTCACACGCCTGACGCTGCGGCACGCGGAGCTGCATCTCGGCTTTTGTGATGGGTGAGGGGGGAAGGGAGTGGTCGGGTGGTCAAGTGCCAAGCGATGCTTGCGCGGCGACCAGTCCCGTGCCGCGTGGATCACTTCGCCACTCGACCACTCGACCACTTCCCGGTTCCCCCCGTTACCATCGCCGCGTGACAGAACGCGACGACGACTTAACCCCATCAGACAGCAACGGCAGCGATCGCCTGGCCCTCCGGGCCCGGTTCTTCACGGCGTGGGCCAACCTCGTCACCGGGCGGCCGGTCGTGGTGCTGGTGGTCTGCTTGCTGCTCGCCGCGGCGTCGGTCGCGGGCACGCTGCGGTTTCTCGAGTTCCGCTCGGATCGCAGCGAGTTGGTCGATCCGTCGCTGCCTTTCCAGCAGCGCTACAAGGAGTTCCGCGAGCGCTTCCCGAGGTGGGACGACGCCGCTGTGGTCATCGACTTGGCGTCGGCGTCTTCGCCCGAAGCGGGCGAGGCGTTTGTCGCGGCGCTCGAAGCGCGGCTCCGCGCCGACACGGAGCGTTTCGCGGCGGTGACGGCGGGCTTCACCGCCGACGAGACGCCGCCAGGCTTGATCCTCACCGAGCCGCTCGATCGCGTGAAGGCACAAGTGGCGCAGATGAAGCGCGCCACCGTGGTCATCAACGCGCCGAACCTCGACAACCTGTTGCGGCTTTCGCTGCTTGGTGGCGCGCTGGGAGGACCCGGGCTTGATCCCGAGCAGGCGGCTTCCATGCGCGGGCTGCTCGAGCGGGCCCTCGCGGCGAGCCGGGGCGAGCGCGCCGATCTGCTCGGCATCGACTCGGGCGTGCGCCGCCTCGTGAGGCCGGGGGGATCACTGGCCACTGTTCTGGTGTCGCTGCGGCACAAGGAGACCGACGAACAGAAGATCGCGTCGATCGCTGCGCTGCGCGGCCACATCGGCGCGCTCAAGAAGCAAGGCGAGTTCGCCGGCGTCGAAGCGGGCGTCACCGGCGTACCGGTCATCGAGGCCGATGAGACCGCGCAATCCATGCGTGACGGCGAGCGCGCGGGCCTCCTCTCGCTCGCCGGCATCGTCCTGCTCATGCTCATCGCGTACCGCGGCGTCGTCGTTCCGGTGATGGCCACGCTGTCACTGCTCATCGGGGTGGCGTGGGCGTTCGCGTGGGCGACACTCGCCGTGGGGCATTTGCAACTGCTCAGCGTCACCTTCGCCGCGATGCTGATGGGGCTGGGCATCGACGTGGCGATCCACCTCGTCGCGCGCCTCGAACTCGCGCATCCGTCACATGACGATCTGCGTTCGGCGGTGGCAGCCGTGTTCCGCGGCGTCGGGCCGGGCATCGTCACCGCCAGCGTCACCGTCGCCGCCGGCGCGGGCGCGATGGCCCTGACACCCTTCGACGGCGTGGCCGAGATGGGCATCATCGCCGCGGGCGGAATCCTTCTGTGTACGGCGGCGATCATGTGTGCGCTGCCAGCGATGCTGATGCTGCTGAAAGACCCCGCGCGCCGCCTGCGTGCCCACGACGGCGGCGAATCGCGGGCGTTTCTCGGCTCGTTCGGGCGGCTGCTGTATGTGAAGCCGTGGATGGTCATCGTTCCCGCGGCGGCGCTGACGGTCATCGCGGCCGCCGCGGCGACGCGCGTGGGCTATGACACCGACCTGCAGAACCTCATGCCGTCGGGCACCGAGAGCGTCGCGTGGCAACGAAGGCTGGAACGTGACGACGAGCGCAGCGTGTGGCACGCCGTGGTTCTGGCGAGGGATGCCGAGGAAGCGCGAGCGGTCACGCTGCGGCTGCGATCGCTGCTCGAGGTGGGCGACGTGGGCGGGGCGGGGATGCTGTTCCAATCTGACGAAGACCTCAAGGCCAAGCAGGAGGTTCTTCAGGCGCTCCCGGATGAGTACTTCTACCGCGATGCGATGCGGGAAACGCCCGAGCCCTCGGTTCAGGCGCTGCGCGGCGTGTGCGCGTCAGTGGTGAAGACGTTCGAGAAGACGGACGCCGGGCTGGCGTCGGCGGCTCGCGCGCTGTCCGAGCAGAGCGATGAAGTCTTGCTGGCGGCACTGAACACCTACGCGAATGACCGAGGAAAACTGTCCACGCTGCTGTTGGCCCTGCGCGGCGCGGCACCCGTGCCGCCGGAGCGCCTGCCCGCGGCACTGCGCGAAACGATGGTCGCGCCCGACGGCTCGCTGCTGCTGCGGGTGTATCCAAAGGCGAGCGACGGCGGCGGCAGCGTGCTCGCACCTCAGCGGCTGGGCCCGTTCGCGTCGGCGGTGCTCGCGGCGGCACCCAACGCCACCGGCCCCTCGATCCAGATCCACGAATCCACAAAGCTCATCACGGGTGCCTACCGCGACGCGGCGCTCTATGCGCTGGCGGCGATCGTGCTGATCCTGCTCATTGATTTCCGCAACCTCGGCGACACGCTGTGCGCCCTGCTGCCCGTGGGCGTCGGCGCCGTGCTCATGCTCGCGGTCATGGCGCTGCTGGGGATGGCGCTGAACTTGGCGAACCTCATCGTGATGCCGCTGATCGTGGGCATCGGCGTGGGCTGCGGCGTGCACGCGGTGCGGCGCTGGCGCTTGCAACCGAACGACCCCCCGCCAGGGTTGGCCGGGGGAAGCGGCCGGGCGATTACCCTGACCACACTGACGACGGTGCTGGGCTTTGCGGCACTGATCCCGGGCGAACACCTGGGGATCAAGTCGCTGGGGATCGTGATGAGCCTGGGGCTGGTGATGGTGTGGGGGGTGACGGTGGTGGTTTTGCCGGGGGTTTTGGTGGTGCGGGGGAGACAATCGATCCCAGGCAATCCGTGATTTTCTTTCGTCGAGTGGTGATCGCGGCTTGACCCCATTGCGAGCGAGCCTAGCGTGGGCTTTGGGGCATTGCGCGCGCACTGCTGAGTGGATGGACCATCACCAGTTGAGTAGTTGGGGGGCGTATGAACGAATGGTTGAATGTGATCAATGTGGCGCTGCTTGCTGTGATCCTGCGCGGTTGGCCAGCGGGAGCGAAGCGGGACTGTTCGAAGCCACGACAAGATTTACCGCGCTCGAAGACGCTGAAGCGAGAGTCAGGGCGTTCATCACGCAATCGCAAGAAAACCTAGAGCGGGTTCATGTGAGACCGAATGGAGTTGAATCGTCCGCGAAACCAGGCGATCAACCGATTGCAGAAACGTTGAAACTAGCCGTCTGTGCGGACGGCCTCAAGTGGGGGCGTTTCGACCATGCCGGCGACGTCATCCGCACACTATCAATATCAACAAGACTGATAGAGAACGGATAGTTAACGAAAGAAAAACGCCCGCCGAGGGGCGGGCGTCGAGAAATCCAAACACAATCCGTCCAAACTCAACGCTTCGAGAACTGGAACCGCCGGCGAGCGCCAGCCTGGCCGTACTTCTTGCGCTCGACCTTGCGGGGGTCGCGGGTGAGGAAGCCGGCGTCACGCAGGCCCAGTTCGAGGGCCGGGTCGTAGCCCTTAAGGGCTCGGCTGACACCCAGGCGGATCGCGCCGGCCTGGCCCATGAATCCGCCGCCGTTGCAGCGGCAGATGACGTCCATCTTGCCTTCGAGGCCACTGATCTTGAGGGGGGCGACGCAGTCGGTGCGGTCGCGGATCTCGGAGAAGTACTCGTTGATCTGCTTGGTCTTCTTGCGGGTGCAGGTGATGATGAACTGCCCGGTGCCGGGCTTGATGCGGACGCGGGCGACGGCGGTCTTGCGCCGGCCGGTGCCCCACCACCACCCGAAACGATCCGGGGGAAGGGCGGCTTTGAGGGCCGGGGCGGGGGTGCCAGTCGAGCCGGCGGTCGGGGCGGTCGGGGTGAGTTCGTTCATGTGAGGTTTCGCGAGTGGCGAATGGCAGGAAGAAGTGGCGGAGTGGCGGAGAGGTCGAGCGGCGAAGTGCGGAAAAACGGGGCGATTACAGGGACTTCTCGTGGATCTGCATCACGGCGCACTGCTGGGCGCCGTGCGGGTGATCGGTGCCCTTGTAGACCTTGAGCTTGGTGATCATCGAGCGGCCCAGGCGGCCCTTGGGCAGCATGCGCTTGACGGCCTCCTCGATCACATACTCGGGCTTCTTGTCGAGAAGCTGCTTGTAGGACTGCGAACGCAGGCCGCCGGCGTAGCCGGAGAAGAACGTGCGGGTCCGCTGCTCGGCCTTGTTGCCGGTCATCACGACCTTGTCGGCGTTGACGACGACGACGAAGTCGCCGGTGTCGACGTGCGGCGTGTAGGTCGGGCGGTGCTTGCCCATGAGGACCATGGCGATCTGGGTGGCCATGCGGCCGAGGCGCTTGCCGTCGGCGTCGACGATGTGCCACGCCTTGTTGAGCTGCTTCTCGGGCTGGGTGATGATGGTGGTTTGGCGCATGGTTGTGAGCGGGAGTGGGGAGTCGGGAGTGGGGAGTCGGGCAAAGCAGGGACGAAACGACTTCGGCTCGCCTTGTTGAGCCTCCTGCTCAACCGCGAGTGGGAACTGGTCAGCCCGTTTCGGATCGGCGAGTGCCGATGCGGGGGGGGCAGCCTGTTCGGCCCACCGGATGCGAATCCCTGAAGGGAATCGCCGCGTGTCATGGGCGTGGGCTTGGGATGTGCCGACGGGCGTTCTCGCCCGAGGGGGTCGAGAGGATAGCGGGATGGAGGGGGTGGGGCAAATTCCAACGAGCCCCGAGGGTAAGCGAGTGGGAGCTTTGGATTGCGGGAGCGCTCGGGCAGTTCAGCCCCACTGGCTCACGCTCGGGGCTCGTTTGCGGGCACGCCCCTGAGGAGCAACCTGGTTTGCGCGCCGGAAACGGTCGTGGCGTGGTCGCGCGCCGGAAGTTTGTGGGACATGTCCAAGTGGTTGCTGGAAATAGGTTTAGGTGGATCGCCGCAGAACATCGGTGACCGGGTTTGTGCGCCGTTTCGGGGGCGCGGGGGGGAAGGGTGTGGCCCGCGTGTTTGCCCGGCCCCGCTCGATCAGGGGCCGGGCCCGCGGGCCCTTCAAGGCCTCACTCCAGCACCTCCCCGTCCGCCCCCATCCGTCCGCCCCACCCGTCTGCCCCCCACCGCCATGAACCGAACCAACAGCCGATTTGATCTCACCGGATTCGAAGACGTCGGGCTGAGCCCCTCGGCTCTTGGCCGCCTGCTCGACGAGCACGACGCCGGCACGCGACCCGAGCTTGAGCGCCTCTGGTCGTACTACCGCAACCCGCGCAAGAGCGCCCTGTTGCCGACCACCGCGTGGGCTTCGCCCCGCACGCGCCTGGCCCAGGAAGACGGCTTGCCGCCCCGCCTCCGCGGCGTCTCGGGCACACAGCTGCTCGACGACCGTGCCGCCACCAAAGAAATCGTCATCGAGAACGACATCGGCTGGCGCGTTGATGCGATGGTCGACTTCGTCTTCGGCAAGCCGCTCACGATTCTCTCGACCTCGCCGAACTCTGAACTGCGCCCGATCATCGAGCGCGTGCTCGACCGCGTGTGGGAAGCGTCGGGCGGGATTCAACTGTTCCAGGACATCGCACTGATTGGCGGGGTGTACGGCTTTGCCGACCTGGTGGTGCGGGGCGACGAGTTGTTCTCGCGCCTCTTCGTGGACTCGATCAACCCGCTGATCGACGGCACGAGCGACCCCGACACAGCGAGCACCGCCGACAGTGCTCAGGCAAGCCTCGACGCACTTCTGCCGCTGGTCCGCATCGAGCTGGTCGAGGGCACGCGGGCGATTCCGATGCTGAGCGCCGGGGACTACCGCGTGATCGATGCGTATGTGATCCGCTCGCAGCAGCGCCGCATTGCCGAGATGAACAGCCAGATGGACGGGGCCGGGGACGACGCATCGCTCACGCCGACCGACGACGACGCGACGACGCCGACGGGGCGCTTCGCGGACCGTCTCGCGGCGTGGCTGACGGGTGCGAGCGGACGACGCGCCGGGTCGTCCCCGGCCCCGGGCCAGAGCTCGGGCGAGCCCGCGATCCTCGACATCGTCGAAGTGCTTTCGCCCTCGCGGCGCAAGGTGTTCGAGAACGGACGCCTCGTCTACGACGCGGTCAACCCGCTGGGTGAGCTCGCGGTGGTACACATCCAGAACGCCAGCCAGCCTTTCGCGTACGCCGGCGTGAGCGATGTCGAGCCGCTGATCCCGCTGCAGGACGAACTCAACACCCGCCTGAGCGACCGCGCGCACCGCGTGACGCTGCAGAGCTTCAACATGTACCTGGCCAAAGGGCTCGACGGCTTCGGTGCCGCCGCCATCGGGCCCGGGCAGGTCTGGAGCACCGACAACCCCGACGCCCGCGTCGAATCCTTCGGCGGGGACGCGCACGCACCCAGCGAGGTGGCCCACATCGATGAGGTCCGCGACGCCATGGACAAGGCCTCGGGCGTGTCGCCCGTCGCCCTGGGCGTCATCCGCGCCAAGCTCGGGCACCTTTCAAGCGAGAACGCCCTGCGCATCACGCTCAACGGCGTGCTGAGCAAGACCGCCCGCAAGCGCGTGAGCTACGGCCGCGGGATCGCCCAGGTGTGCCGGCTCGTCCTCACGATGCTCGACAAGGCGGGCGTGCTCAAGACAACCGAAGTCGATCGCGGCGTGCGCCTGCACTGGCAGGACCCGCTGCCGCTGGATGAGCGGGCGCGGCTGAGTGCGGCGCTGCTGAAGCGCGACCTGGGCGTGCCGGTGAACGAGCTGCTGGCCGAGCTGGGGTATGCGCGGGAGGACGCCGGAGTTGGATGAGGAAAGCAGCAGAGCAGCAAAGCAGCAAATCAACAAATGAAACACTCGCCGTGCGGCTTGGGCCGGCGGCCGATCGACCACTCCGATCACAAGTCTCAGAAAGGAAACCACCATGATGACCGCAGTTGAGAGCGCAGAGAACCGAGCCGCCGGCGTCGCGACGCCTGGGCTCAACGGCAGCGCCGTGAACGTTGGTGGCGGTGCCGCCGACACGCCCGAGCAGCTCGAGGCGCGCGTCGCCGAGCTCGTCGACATGTTGGTGCAGACGCGCGAGGCGCTCGATCACGCGGAGCGCCGGCACCAGATCGACCTCGCACTGATCCAGGCCGACGCGATCGACCTCGAGACCGCGCGGTTGCTGACCGAGCAGGCGGTGAGCCAGATGTCGAGCCGTGATGTGAGCAAAGCGGTGCGCGAGCTCAAGCAGCGCAAGGCGTTCCTGTTCCGCCCCGCCGGTGGAGCCACCGGTCTCAACGCGCGTGGCGAAGGCGGTCGCGCGATCGCGCCCGGCGCGATGGGCGCCCGCAACACGGGCGGCGCATCGGCCCAGCTCCGCGCCAGCGCCAACGAAGCCGCCACGACCGGCGACCGCGCCGCACTGCTCCGCTACCTCCGCGCCCGCCGCGGCGAATAGCCCTTCAAAGACAGTTTCACCGCGGAGATCGCGGAGGACGCGGAGGAAGACAGAAAGACACGAGAGCGAAACGAGATGGGCCGCACTGATCGCGATCCCACCACGGCGATGCCGCGCGCTTGCTGAACCACTCCGCCACTCCGCCACTCGGCCACTCCACACCTTCGCACCTTCGCACCTCCCCCCTTCCCCTCCCCCCACCCCTTTGCCAAAGGACCCCCAACCCATGCCGTTTACCGGAAAAGCCACCTACTCCGCCGGCGTCACGCTGCCCGAACTCGCCGAGGATGTCTCGGACATTGTCGGGCTCGTGAGCCCGTGGGAGACGCCGCTGCTCGACCACCTGGGTGATCCGCGCACCGAAGCGCGGAGCACGCTGCACGAGTGGCTCGAAGACACGCTGCTCCCCAACACCGACCAGATCAACCAGACCACCTTCACCCCCTCGGCGACGCACGCCACCGCCATCACCGTCGACAACGCCGACCGATTCCAGATCGGCGACCAGGTCCGACCCGACGGTTCGTCGGAAGTGATGTTCGTCACCGGCATCGCCGGGAGCGTGCTCACCGTCGTCCGCGCCTACGGCAACACGACGCGGGCCACGCTCACCGACAACATGGTGCTCACCATCCTGGGCAACGCGGCCCTCGAGGGCGACGCGCGCCCCGCCGCCCGCTTCACCAACCGCGTCCGCAAGGCCAACTACACGCAGATCTTCACGGCCTCGGTCGAGGTCAGCGGCTCGCAGCAGGCGTCGACGAAGGTCGCCGTCAGCGACGAGTTCGACTA
>JBJXFG010000058.1:0-4120 GCA_046154665.1 Phycisphaerales bacterium
CCCCCCCCCCCCCCCCCCCCGCGGGGGGGCGTGTGCTTTTCACCATTCTGATCCCCTACCATCCGCCCCATGTTTGAACGACTTTCTGAAGGCTTCTCCAACGCGCTCCGCTCGCTTTCGGGCAAGAGCGAGATCAGCGAAACCAACGTGCGCGACGCGATGGCGCAGGTGCGGACGGCGCTGCTCGACGCCGACGTGAACAAGGAAATCGTCGACGAGTTCTGCGCCGACGTGACGCACAGCGCGATGGGGCAGAAGGTGCTCAAGTCGCTCGACCCCGGCCAGCAGATGATCGGCGTGGTCCACCAGAAGCTGATCGCGCTGATGGACCCGGAGGCCGCCGCCGAGGTACGTCGGCTCTCCGAGCCGACTGGTCTTCCGGGCACTCCCACTGGCTTTCCGACCGGCTTCCCCCCCCTTCCCGGCACCGGATCGGGCCCTGTTTTACATAACACATCTTATCAGACGTTGCCCGGAACTCCGCCGGGCGTGAGTGGGGGGGCTTTGCCGGGCGCGGGGACGCCTGGAGTTGCCCTCTCAGGGTCCATGCGCGGCATCCCCCGCGCCTCCCCCGGTCCCACCGTCATCATGATGTGCGGGCTGCAGGGCTCGGGCAAGACGACGACCTGCGGCAAGCTCGCCGCGTATCTCCGCAAAAAGGACCGTTCGGTGCTCGTCGCCGCGGCGGATTTGCAGCGGCCAGCCGCCGTTGAGCAGTTGCGCACGGTTGTCGAGCAGGTGGCGAAGGATGCGCCGGGCAATACGACGGTCGAGTTCTACGGCGAGCCCGACAAGGCGGCCGCGTACGGCAAGGCGGTGGGCGTGGCGGTGGATGTGTGCCGCAACGCGGTGCGGCTGGCACGCGAGAAGAAGATCGACACGGTCATTCTTGACACCGCCGGGCGGTTGCACATCAACGACGAGCTGATGGGCGAACTGGGCGGGGTCAAGAACGCGACCCTCCCCCACCAGGTCTATCTGGTGATCGACGCGATGACAGGGCAGGACGCGGTGAACTCGGCGCGGATGTTCCACAAGCGTCTGAATGTTGACGGGGTGATCCTGACCAAGTTTGACTCCGACACCCGCGGCGGGGCGGCGCTGACGGTGCGGAAGGTGACGGGGGCACCGATCAAGTTCATCGGCACGGGCGAGAAGCTGGACCAGATCGAGGAGTTCCACGCCGAGCGCATCGCGGGGCGCATCCTGGGCATGGGTGATGTGGTTTCGCTGGTGGAGCGCGCCCAGGAGCAGGTGAGCGAGGCCGATGCGGAGAAGATGGCCGAGAAGATGGCCAAGGGCCAGCTGACGATGGAGGATTTCCTCGATCAGCTGCGTTCGCTGCGGCGGATGGGTCCGATGAAGCAGCTTTTGGGGATGTTGCCGGGCGTGGGGTCGATGCTGAAGGATGTCGAGATCGAGGAGAAGCAGCTCGACCGTCTCGAGGGCATCGTGAACTCGATGACGCCGAAGGAGCGGAAGGACATTTCGATCTTCAACCACTCGCGTCGCAAGCGCGTGGCGAACGGAGCGGGGGTGAAGGTCGAAGAAGTCGCCCAGATGGTGAAGCAGTTCGAGATGGTCAGCCGCATGACCAAGCAGGTGGCGGGACTGGGCGTGATGGGCCGGGTGAAGGCGATGAAGGAGATGCGTTCGATGGCGGGTTCGGGGGCGCTGCCGGGGATGCCGAATCTCAGTGGTTTGCCGGGGTTTGGCGGCAAGGGCTCGACGCGGGTTGAGGTGCCCAAGGGGCGGTTCAAGAAGCGGAAGTAGGTGGTGATGTTGGGCGATCGCAACCCACGCGGACGATGAGCGGAGCCTTCGCAGCGAATCGTCGCGATTCCTGTGCCCCTCCGGGGCACGTGCGGAAACGCGAGCTTTCCACGGGCTTGGCGGCGAAGCGCCGTCTGCGCCCGTGGCTACACCCTTGCGTCCCTTCGGGACGCGAGAGCGACCGCATCCGCCCGCCCCCCGCCTCCGTCGCCCCCCCACTCACCGTGAAAGATCGACGGCTCGCTGACGATCCCGATCCACGCGGATCGCTTCGACGGGCACGAAGTTGCCGCGGCCGATGCCTTCGCAGTGCTTGCTCAGGCGTTTCCAGCCCTTGGGCGTGTCGACGTGCTCGGGCCAGAACGGGAACGTGCGGCATTGGGTCGGGCGGTCTTCGTAGAGCGAACAGATCGCCTTGCCGGGCATGGTGGTGCGGTCGAGGAAAACGCAGTCGAGGCCTTCCGGCTTTGGGACTTCGTTGAGCGAACGTACTTTGACTGTCCTGCCTCCAGCGCTGCCGCTGACATCCACCATGCGCGTGTAGCGGGCGAGAAACTCGGCGACGGGGATGCCCAGGCGGCGTGCGATCGCTTCGCCCTCTTCGGGCGAGAAAAGGACCATGCCCTCGCCGCCGGAGCAGCAGGCACCGCAGAGGGTGCATTCGAAGCGGAGGCCGTCGGGTTCGTACCAGGTCATGGGCTGAGGCTTGGGGCTTGGGGCTTGGGGGATGAAAGCAGCAAAGCAGCGAAGGGTACACCGCGAGCGATTCGCCTCAGAAAACGCTGAGTGCCGGCTCTCTCGCCGATCAAGAGTCACCAGACTCGCTTTGCTGCTTTGCTGTTCTGCTGCTTTGATGTTTTACAAAGTCACCTTCATCGCCACGATGGTCTGGTCGTCGACGCGTTGGAAAGACTGGGTGTGGGCGTGCAGTCTCGCGTGGATGGCGTCGATGACGCCGGAAGGGTCGGGCGGGGCTTCGCTCATCGAGCGGAGCAGGCGATTGGTGCCGAACATCTCTCGTTCCGGCGGCGGGCTGAAGGCTTCGGTGATGCCGTCGGTGTAGAGGACGACGGTTTCGCCGGGGCGGAGCGGGGCGGTCTCGTCGAGGTACTCGGCGTCGCTGAGGATGCCCAGGGGGACGTCGCCGTGGCCGGGGACTTCACGGACGGCGCCCTCAGTGGGGCTGGAGTCCCGGGGCGTCCCCCCCCCACTCACGCCCGAGGCGCGGACGGCGGGGTTCATGTGACCGGCGTTGGCGAAGGTGAGGGTGCGCCGGTCGGCGTCGAGCACGCCCATGAACGCCGTGACGAAGCTGCTGTCGAGGTTCTTCCTGAGCAGCTGCCGGTTGGCGTGGGCGAGCATCGCGCCAGGGCCCTTGTGACGATCCTGGTACTCGTGGAGGATGGTCTGGAGCATGGCCATGATGGTCGCGGCACCGGCGCCGTGCCCGGAGACGTCGGCGACGACGACCCCCCACTGCCCGTGGCCCATGTCGAAGAAGTCGTAGTAGTCGCCGCCGGCCTGGTTGCTGGTGATGTAGCTGGCGGCGAGCGAGACGCCCGGGACGTCGGGGAGCATCTGCGGGATGAGCGATCGCTGGATGTTGGCGACCTGCTGCATCTGCTCGCTGAGCTGGGTGTTGAGTTCTTCGATTCGTCGGGCGTTGACGAGGTTCTTGACCATGCCGCCGATGAGGTTGCCGCGCATGAGCTGGTCTTCGAGTTCTTCGGGCGAGAACCCGCGCGGGTCGTGGCGGAAGATGACACCCCAGTTGAGCACCTGCCCCTGGTCGTAGAGCGGGATGGCCATGGCCGAGCCCATGTCCTGCAGGAGATCGCCCAGGACGGGGTCAGTATGTTCGTTCAGGTGGTGGAAGAGCTTGGGCTCTGGTGTGGCGACGACGCGCCCGAGGAAGCCGCCGGTGTAAAGTGGGAGGGTGTGCCCGAGTTTCCAGTTGTCCTGCCAGACGGCGGGCGCGGCGGAGTCGAGCGTCAGCCGCGTGATGCGGTAAAAGCCGGGCGGGAGATTCCGCACGCTCAGGGACACATAGCCGGCGCTGGTCTGGATGCGTCGGATGCGGGCGGCGTACTCACGCTGCATCTCGAGCGGGTCCCGGATACGGCTCATCACGTCGAGCAACTCGACGATCTGGGGGAGCTTGGAGTTGCCGGAAAGATCGACCGGGGGCATGGGGGAGGGTACGCGGCGCGGAAGCTCAAAGGTCAACGCTTAAAGATCAAGTTCGGATTGATACGAGTCCCACTTGGTCACCGCGTTTTTCACTGTGCGGTGTTCGTGCGCCGGCCCTCGCTTGCGCTTCGGGTTCGTTGGCTGGCGTCGATCACGA
>JBJXFG010000063.1:0-35909 GCA_046154665.1 Phycisphaerales bacterium
CCCCCCCCCCCCCCCCCCCCCCCCCCCCCCCCCCCCCCCCCCCCCCCCCCCCCCCCCCCGACAACCCCAAGCCCGAATTTCACCCTGAATGCGTATGACCGGTCCGCCGGTCAGTGCGGTTGGCCCGAGGTCGTAGAACAACACTGACCGGAAGACCGGTCAGTGGCACGAGGATCTTTCAGAATCCGTATCAGTCGAGTCTGACGCTCACCGGGCGGGAATCTTCAACACCTGGCCGGCCTGCAGGTCGTCCTCGTTGTCGAGCACGCCGCGGTTCGCACGCATCAGGTCATCGATGCGCGACGCCGAGCCGAGGAACTTCACCGCGATCTTCTCGAGCGTGTCGCCCTTCTTCACGGTGTACGACGAAGCGCGCGTGGACTTCTTCTCGTTGTCCTTCGCCGCGGCGATCGTGTCCCGGTTCGGCACCTTGAGGTCCGACTTCTTCTCGGCCTTCGGCTGGTTCTTGGGCTCGGGCTTGGCGGCGGTCTTGGGCTCGGTCGCCTTCGCGGACTTCGCGCCGGTCAAGGCCGACTTCTCCGGGATCATCAGGCTCGCGCCCACGCGCAGCTGCCCGTTCTTCCCGATGCGGTCCTTGTTGTACGACTTCAGCGCCTCGGCGAGTTTGCCGTCGTTGTAATACTTCGCAGCGAGCTTCCAGAACGAATCGCCCTCGGCGATCTGGTGCCGCTTGTCGGTCGATTTCGTCGAGGTCTCTTCAGCGGGCACAGGCCGAGGCGCCGGCGCGGGGCTGACGAACTGCGAAGGACGAACGCCCAGGTCGCTCGTGTCACCGCCCGGCCCGTCGACGCCGTTGCTGCGGTAAGGCGCGGACTCGGGGGTCGAGAGGCCGCCGACATTCTCTGCGGGCATCATGGGGGTCGGCTGTGGCAAGGGCGACGACGCCGGATTTGCCGGGTTCGTGATCGTCCCGCCGGAGACACGATCCGTCTCCGCGGCGGCGGGGGTCGAAGCGTGGCCGTTGCTCAGATCGTCGATGGCGGAGGTCCAGGCGTCCTCAATGCGGTTTCCGAAGGCCAGCGTGTCGGGCTCGGCTGATACGGGCTGGTTGGTCCCGGAAACGCCGTTGGGAGGCAGCGTCGATTCCGGCCCGCCGGCGAGCGCGCCAGAGTGAGCGCCCGGCATGACGCCGTCGATCGGTGCGGCCGTGATGGTGGGCTTGTTGGTCGCGCCGTCGCCCACCAGCACATCCTCACGCATGATGGGCTGCTGAGCCTCTGCGGTGCTGGGCCCACCGGGGGTCGTCTGGCGCGAAGCCGAGAAGTTGTCCGAGATGAGCAAGCCCACCACGAGGACCAGGGCGAAACCGAAGATCAACGCCAGTTTGTGTTCACGCGTCATAAGGGGGGGCATCCTTGCCGGGAAAGGCGGTGGAACGGAGAGAGACCTCGAAAGGGTTCAGGGGACTCGTTCGGACTTTAGCAGGGTCGAGGTCCGAGATTACCGATGATCAAGAGGGAGTATACGCAATCCGCATCGCTCGCAGCTTGGCCGAACGAGCTCGTGGATTGGACTTTCGCTCAGCGTCGCCCGCTTCGGTGGGCTGCGATCCGAGTGGCCGTGCGATGCCGCGCTGAAAGAGCTCCGCGAACGCCTGTTTGACGGGGCGATCTTCCAGCGAGTGGAACGAGATCAGCGCCACCCGGGCACCGTCGTTGAGCCATCGCTTGCCGGCGGACCCGGCACGCAACGAAGCCGCGCGGACCACCGAGTCCAACAGCGCTCGCACATTGCCCAGTTCGTCGTTCACGGCGATCCTCAACGCCTGGAAAGTCCGGGTACACGGGTCGATGTTCGCGTTCCCGCGCGGGACGCACGACCGCACCACCGCGGCCAGCTGCGCCGTGGTGAGTATCGGACCATTTTTCCGAGCCCCGACAATCTTCGAGGCCACCAGTTCGGCCCGCCGTTCCTCGCCGAACTCCCGCAAGATTTCCGCCAGTTCGTGCTCCGGCAGGGTGTTGACGAGATCGGCCGCCGTGGGGCGTGGCAAGCCCCCCGCGTCGGCGGGCCCCGCGTCGAGCCGCATGTCGAGCGGCCCCTCGCGCATGAACGAAAATCCGCGTGCCGCATCATCAACCTGCGACGACGAGAAACCCAGGTCCGCAAGCACCATGTCGGCGCTGAGCCCAAGCTCGACCAGCCGCCGCGGCGCCTCGGCGAAGTTGGCGTGCATCGCCACCACCTTCGGCGCGTTGGGCATCGCTTCGACCCTCTTCCGAGCCAGCACGAGATTCCCCGCGTCAAGGTCCGTCAGCACCAGGGTGCCCGTGGGCCCGACTCGTTCCGCGACCATCGCGGCGTGACCGCCCAGGCCCGCCGTGCAGTCGAGGCAGATCTCGCCGGGCTGGGGCGCGAGCGCCGCGAGAACCTCTTGGGGCAGCACCGGGATGTGAACACGGTCGTTCATGCGGGGCCGCACAGTATCAGGTGGAGTGGACGACCATGTGATCGCGGCACGCCCGATCCGCGCCTCTGCCGGCGGTGTTCGAACCAATGTCGGGGCCAGCGTTGGCGCGTCGCCGATCTTGCGATAGCGCTGTCAATCCCCCGTCAGCACCTCGACGCCGAAAGGCGTGATCAGGATGGTGTGCTCCTCGTGGCAAGCATCGACGCCGGTGGCGGTGCGCACCCCCCACGCGGGCCCGTCGGTCCGCACGCGCGAGCGATTCCGCGGCCCCGGGGGGTTTCCCGGCAGCCACGCGCGCGGGCCGTCGAGCGTGAGGATCGGCTCGACCGCAAGCGTCATCCCCGGGCGGAGGACAAAGTCTTCGCCGGTGTAGCCCGTAGTGAAGCACGGTGCTTTGGGGGGCTCGTGCAGTTCGCGCCCGATGCCGTGGCCGACGAACTCGGTCACGATGCCCAGCTCCTGTTTGCGAGCGTGCTTCTCGGCGGCGTCGGCGACGGCGCTCCAGCGCACACCGGGGCGCATGGTTCGGACACACAGCGCCAGCGTGGCCCGGGTCTGCTCCAGCAGCCGAAGCCGGCGGCGCACGCGGGCCGTCAGCGGCGAGGTCGCCAGTTCCGGGTTGGCGATGATCCGCTCGGCGTCGGCCACAAGCGAGCGGGCGTTGTCGGCGCACCAACCGTCCGCTCTGACGCCCACGTCGATGGAGACGAGATCGCCCGGCTCGATGACGCGATCGCCGGGAACGCCGTGGACCACCTCGTCGTTGATCGACACGCAGCACACGCCGGGGAAGGGCGGGTGCGTGCCCTGGGTGTAGCCGCGGAACAGCGGCTCGGCCCCGAGTTCGTGCATGCGGGTCTCGACGACGGCATCCACATCGCGGGTGTGAACGCCGGAGCGTGCCGCGCTGACCGCCGCTCGCAGGCACTGGGCCGCGACCGCGCCGGCGCGGCGGAGTCCGGCGAGGTCGATCTCGGTGCGCGAGTTCAGGGCTGAGAGTTGCAGCACGCTCGCAACCGTAGCACGAAGACGCCGCCGTTCGCTCCGGCAGCCAGGCTCACGCCGCTTCGCGCGAAGCCGTGCCGTCGCCGTCGGCGGAGAGATCACGCCCGTCGATGGGTTCGCCGGTCATCGTGAAGCGCGGACGAGCGCTGCGCGGCGCTGGCAACGTTGCCGCTTCAGTCAGCAGACCCTTCACAACGCCGGGGTTGATGCCGTCCAGGGCGGAAACGCCTTGAGGCTCACCGGGCTCGGGGTTGAAACTCTCCGAAGCAACGCCGGCCTGCACCTCTTGCCCCGCATCGCGCCGCGCCGAGCCCATCTTGAACGCCGACACCGTCGCCAAGCCGAGCCACAAAAAACCCCACAGCCCGAAGCTCAGGAAGAAGAACAGGGCCGTGGCGATGCCGCGGTACTCTTTCGCCGCCGCCTTGTTCTCGGCCGTGGTTTCGCGCATGAACGCACCGCGCTCGTCGCTCGACATCGCTTCCCAGCGCCGCGTGGCCT
Organism: Phycisphaerales bacterium; assembly: GCA_046154665.1. Classification (GTDB taxonomy): domain Bacteria; phylum Planctomycetota; class Phycisphaerae; order Phycisphaerales; family UBA1924; genus JAFLCM01. Next base: position 3,938 of record JBJXFG010000063.1, read on the forward strand.
CTGCCACGACCACCGGCGGGTGATACTCGTCGGCGCCGAGCCCTTCCCACGCCGAATCCTCGATCTTCCCGGCGTCGATCATCTCCGACGCGACCTCGCCGCTGATGTAGTCAATGACGTTCGCCTCAGTCACAGTGAGTTCTTCGCGTTCGAAGCGGTCGATCTCCAGACTCACCGCGCCCAGCTTGCCGCCGAGGATGCACACCACGGCGATGCCCGCGGCGAGCAGGCCGTAGCGCGTGCCGCCGCTACCTCGGGTTCCGATCATCACGCCGAGCCCGGCGAGGAAACCGACGAGCCACGCGACGATGCCGACCTCGTAGCCGGTGAAACAGGCGATGAGCATCCAGACGACAGCGCCGACGACGCCGCCGAGAAACCCGCCCGCGAGGGCTTTCATCAGGTTGTTCATGCAAGGTCCCCTGGAAGACAAGAGCCATGAGGCGAGAGGCACGAGGTGAGTCAGAGCGCGCGGACGCACCTCAAATCGGTTGGCACGAGGCGCGGCTTGTCCCCCCCGGCTCTTGCCGGGAAAGCCGCCCGCGGCGTGATTCGCACAGCCGCGCCAGATCGCCGCAACGCCTTTGACCCATGTCCGAGAAAGGGCGCGGCATCAAACGCGTGCGACTTCTCGGCCCCGCGCTCGATGAAGCATCTCTCAATCCAGGGCCATCGCGCGACGATTCGCCGCGAAGACTCCGCTCATCTTTACCGTAAGCGGCGCGACTCACTCATCAGCGGCTTCAACTCGGCCAGATCTCGCCCTCGACGAGTTCGACCGAGTTCCCCGCCGGATCGCGCACATAGATGCTCCGCGCCCCGGAATCCCATGTGACTTCCTGCTCAATGCCGACGCCGTGACGTTGCAGCGTCTCGAGCCACGCGCCGTACGCGCCGCTCTCCATGCGGAATGCGACGTGACCTGAACCGACGGGGCCGGGGTGATCGCCCGGACCATGGCTGGGAACAGCCCGCGCCGGCTTACGGCTCTCATCGGGGTTGAACAGCAGCAGCACCCCGCCGTCGGGCAGGCGGAACGCGTCGAGCAGTTCGGCGTTCTCGCGGATCGCCCGCAAGCCCAGAACCTCGGCGTAGAAACGCCCCGCCGCCTGCAGATCGCGGGCGTACAGAATCGTCTCATAGACCGCGCGGAGGGTGGCCATCGGAAGAGGTTAGGGGCGTGTTGGAACCGGTGCCGCGAGCGGTTTTTTTTCGTTGGTGGCGCGGACGGCTCGTGGTAGTGTGATGAGCGTGACACGGCGCGGCGTGAGGCCGCTCGTTCGCCAACGGAGAGATGCCATCATGACCATGCGTGCGGCGGTTCGATTGCAGCGTTGGGCGACGGCGAGCGCCTTGGTGTTCGGAACGATCAGCGCAGATACGTTGGCGGGCCCGCTCGACCCGCCAGCGGGGCCGGTTGCGCCCACGATGAAGACGCTTGACGAGGTGAGGCCCGGGACGGCGATCGGGGCGCTGCCTTACAGCATCACCGTGCCGGGGGCGTACTACCTGTCAGGGAATCTTGATTTCCAGGGGAGCGGGCCGGCCATCAGCGTGGATGCGGCGGATGTCACGCTTGATCTGTCCGGGTTCACGCTGTCGGGGCCGGGGCCGGCGGGGCTGGGGAATGATGGGGTGAGGACCGGCGCAGTGGGGACGAACTTCAGACTGTGCAACGGGAGCATCAAGGGGTTCAACATCGGGGTGCATGCGCCGGCGCGGGATGCGCAGATTCTGGGTGTGCGGGTGTCGGGGTGCTTCAACGGGATCGTCGCCGCGGCGGTGCTGGTGTCGGAGTGCAGCGCGTTTGAGAACGGCGGGGTCGGCATCACGACGTTGGCGAGTCTGTATGTCATTCCCGACTTCGGGACGGTTTCGAGCGGCGCGGCGGTGGTGGAGCGGTGCTCGGCGACGGCCAACGGGGAGGCCGGCTTCCTCATCGGCGAGGGCACGCTGCTGGTGGATTCGTCGGCGTCTGTGAACAAGCGCTACGGCATCAACTCGACGGGGACGTGCCGCATCCAGCGGTGCAGCGTGGTGGGGACGGTGTTTGACGGGGAAGCGAACCAGCCGGGGTACGGGATCGGGCTGGCGACGGGGTCGAACGTGACAGACACGACGGTTCGGAGCTGCGCCTCGGGGGGCATTTTTCTTGCAAGTTCGCGCAACGCCGTGAAGGGGTGCAACGTGTCGGCGAACGGCGATTTCGGCATCGGCGGGCCGGGGTTCGCCAACGCCATCGCCAACGGCTACTACGCCGACATTTCGGACTGCCATGTGTCGGGGCATACGGGCTATGGCATCGCGTTGGTGAGCGACTGCTCGATCCGCAACAACACGGTGATCAACAATGCGGGGTCGGGAATCGCGATGTCCGGCGGGGGCAACCGCATGATCGGCAACCAGTGCCGCGGGAACGGGACGGCGGGCGGGTCGTTCAACTTCACCGGGCAGATCGCCGTCTTCGGGGACCGGAACCACATCGAGGCCAACGCCTGTAACAACGGGCCGTGGAACGGCATCTTCATTTTGAGCACGCGGAACGTCGTCATCCGCAATGTCTGCGGCGGGAACCCGAACGCCAACTATGTGATGGGGAGCGGCGATATCGCCGGGCCGATCGTGAACCGGGTGGCTTCGGGCGGGGCGATCGGGACGTCAGACCCTTCGGCGAACATTTCGTACTGATCGACTCTTCCGTACTTCGATCCACAACCCTACTCTGAAAGGACTGTCCATGCACATCCGCCGTCTCTTCGCCGTTGCCGCCTTGCTCGCCTTTGGTTCCGCCGCGTCGGGGCAGACGTTCTTCTTCAACAACGCCGGGGCGATCGCGGACGGGCCGGGTGCTCCTGGTATCTTTGGTCCGGCGCGGGTGATGAACGCAAGCAGCAACTCGGCGAACCCGATCCAGGACGTGGTGGTGACGATCACGATGAGCCACACGTTCATCGGTGACCTGCGGGTTCGGCTGGGGTACACGCCGACGGGCTCGGGGACGACGACCGCGTTTGTGCTGAATCGGGTCGGCACCCTGTCTGCGGGTGCGAACGGGGACAGCAGCAACCTGAATGGAACCTATGTGTTTGTGCTCGGGGCGACAAGCATCCTGTCGGGCGTTACATCGCTCGACGGCGCCGGCATTCTGCCGACTGGGGCGTACGCGCCGGTGACCAGCAACCTGAATCAGACGCACTCGGTGGTGGAGTTCGCGGACTTCTTCCGTGGGCTTTCGGGCACAGGTGCGTGGACGCTGACGTTCGAGGACGGGGCGGTCATTGACACGGGAACCGTCACGTCGGCGAGCATCGCGCTGCAGGCGCGCCGGCTGCCTTGCCTGGCGGACTTCAACACCGACGGCGTGGTGAACACCGCGGACCTGACGTTCTTCCTCGGGCGCTTCGGGAGCGCGTGCCCTTGAGTCCCCCCGACGGCACGCATGCTCGCGCTCCCTGCCTATCGGCGGCGAGCAATCGGCTTTTCGGACACCCACCCACTTCTTGTGAGGAGACGCCCCATGAAGACCACCCGCCTTGTGTCGGCCGCCATGTTCGTGCTCTCGCTCTGCGCCGTGTCGAGTTCGCAGACGTTTTTCTTCACCGGCGCCGGCCCGATCCCGGATTCCCTCGGCGGGCCGGGGTCGTTCGGCACCCAGCTGACGATGCTCGCCCCCAGCAACACACCGAACCCCATCCAGGACGTCGTGCTGACCATCACGATGAACCACACCTTCATCGGCGACCTCCGCGTCCGCCTGTGGTACCAGGAAACCGGCTCGGGCATCACCCTGCAGTCGACCGTGCTCAACCGGGTCGGCGCGGTCCCCGGCAACGGCACGGGCAACAGCGCCAACCTCAACGGCACCTACGTGTTTGTTCTGGGCGCGACCAGTTTCTTCACCGCCGTGCAGCCGCTCGGTGGCGTCAGCACACTCGTGCCAGGGGCCTACGCACCGGTGAGCAGCAACCTCAACGGCACGCACACCGTCACCGAGTTCGCCGACACGTTCCGCGGCAAGTCCGGCCAAGGCACATGGCTTCTCATCGTCGAGGACGGGACCGCCTCGGACGTTGGTGCCGTCACCGCCGCGCACATCGCGCTGCAGGCGCGTCCGTCCGCGTGCCTGTCGGATCTCAACGCCGACGGTGCGATCAACACCGCCGACCTAGTCTCATTCCTCGGGAGTTTCGGCGGCACGTGCCCGTGAGTCGGTCCGCGCCGTGACGGCGCGTTACCCTTCGTCCTGACCTTTTCCACAGGCTTCCATCCATCGTAGACCCACCATGAAGACCCGCATCCCGCTCGCTCTCCTTGCCGCCGCGTTGATGCACGCACCCGCCGGTGCCCAGACCTTTTACTTCACCGGCACCGGCGCCATCCCCGACGACGTTTCCGGCAATCCCGGCTGCGGCACCCCGCGAGTGCTCACGACAGACAGCAACGCCGTCAACCCGATCCAGGACGTGGTGCTCACGATCGCGATGAACCACACGTTTGTGGGCGATCTTCGCATCAGGCTTTCGTACACCCCGACTGGTTCGGCCACCACGACCACGTCGTGGGTGATCAACCGGGCGGGCGCGGATGTCCCGAACGGCATCGGCTCGGGCAACGACGTGAACGGGAACTTCACTTTCGTCGTCGGAGCCACGTCCTTCAACTCTGCGGCGACGACGGTCAGCACGCTCACCTTCGGTGTCTATTCGCCCTTTGCCAACAACTTCAACGGGACCTTCCCCGTGGTCGAGTTCGCCGATTTTTTCCGGGGCCTGCCCGGGGGCGGAACCTGGACTCTCACCATCGAGGACTGTGCCTTCGCCGATTTCGGAGCCGTCACCTCCGCCAGCATCGCCGTCCAGGCCCGCCCCATCGCCTGCCTCGCCGACTTCAACACCGACGGCGTGGTCAACACCGCCGACCTCACCTTCTTCCTCGGCCGCTTCGGCGGTACCTGCCAGTGACGAAACAAAGCGGCCCCGGCTCAAACAACCGAGCCGGGGCCGTGCGATTTCGTTCAAGCGTTGCCAAGCGGCTCAGGCCGCGTCGCGCCGGCACACGTAGTAATAGTTGATCAGGTCGTGATCCAGCTCGTTCACGCCCACGTTGCCGAAGCCCGCTTCGCCCAGCATTTCAAGGGCCTTTTCGCGTCCCCACGCCGCGCCCAGCCCCGGCCCGCCGTTGGCGAGCGACACGCTCATGCAGTGCATCGTGCTGATGGTGTAGAGGAACGGGCCCATCGGGTGGTCGAGGTTGTCGGCGTGCGCCGTGCGCGCCTTGATGTCCTGCATGAGGAACACGCCGCCCGGCGCGAGCAGGCGCCGGATGTTGGCCAGCACCGCAGCGGGCTTGGCCTGGTCGTGGATCGCATCGAACCCCGTCACCAGGTCGTAGACACCGGACGAACCGAAGCTCGTCACGTCGCCCACGATCAGTTCGAGGTTCCGCACCCCCGCCGCGCGGGCCTCGTCACGACCCATCGTGATCGCCTCGGCGGAAAAATCCACGCCCGTGAACCGGCTGCGCGGGTACCGCTTGGCCAGGTGCAGCATGCCCAGACCCTTGCCACACGCGATATCCAGGACGCTGATGCCGCGCTCCAGCCGCTCGTGCAGGCCTTCGACCAGCGGCACGATGGCCGAGTCAAGCGCCAGCACCGCGGTCTGACGGTTCTCATCGGCCATGACATCATGGAAACGCTTCCCATACGAGGAATACGGCACGCCACGCCCGTGCGTGAATGCCGCCACCACTTCGTCCTCGACCTTGCCCAGCAGCCCGACCCACTGCGCGGTCACCGCGATGTTGTTGGGCTCCGCCGCCCGCGTGAGCCACGCCGCGTGCTCCTTCGGCAGCGTGTACCGGCCGTCCGTTCCCAGCGTCACGATCCGCCCCGTCACCATCGCCCCGAGCCACTCACGCACGTACCGCTCCGAAAGCCCCGCGGCCTTCGCCAGCTCCTCGCTGTTCCACGCCGCAGGCGCGCCGGTCTCGCAGCACACCCCGCGTGTCATCGTGTCGAAGAGCCCCGTGCGGTGCCCGATCGAGATCATCATCGCGAGGCCGGCGTGGTTGAGCATGTCCAGCATCGATTGCACAAACGCCGGCATCGCGGCAGCTCCGCCCGAGGCGGCATCCATCACAGCGGCAGCGCCGTTGGCGGCGCACGAACAAGACTGACACATGGCAGTTCTCCTATTGACCCCTCGCCGCGCTCCTGACTCGGAAAACGCCGCGGGGTCCATCTGAGGGGGCCGGACGTCCGGGTCCGGCCCGAGTTGGTTGAGTCGCGCCCGGATCGACGCGTTCGAGGGGGGCCGCCGGTGCGGGGCTCGGGGATGGACCACCGAGCACCCGCTCCGGGGTCTCTCTCTGCCGATGCATGTCGTGACGTGGGCCCGGTCTTGCGGCAAGTCACGGGCAATTCCAGGGCATGCGGGTGGGAGAACCGCTGTTTTCATGTTATCTTGAAACTGCTGAAATACAACCTACAATGACGCCGTCATACCCAGCCGCACCACGACCAGTTCCGCTTCCCACGCCAAGCCGCGAATCCTCATCGCCGGTGGGAGCGGTTTCCTGGGAACCTCGCTCGCGGCGTACTTCGTCGCCCGAGGCAACGCTGTCACCATCCTCGCACGGCGCTCGCCCGAGCTGCTCCCGCCGCACACTGATTACGCCCAGTGGGACGGACGAACCCTGGGTGCGTGGGCGGATCGCCTGGCGTCGGCGGACGCCGTGGTGAACCTCGCAGGCCGCACCGTGGACTGCATCAAGTCACCAGACAACCGAGACGAGATTCTCCGTTCGCGCGTCGAGGCGACCACGGCACTCGGGCGTGCGATGCAGGGGCTGCCCGCCTCGAGTCGCCCGCGCGTGTGGGTGCAGATGAGCACCGCGCACGCCTACGGCGACCCGCCCACGCTCGTCTGCGACGAGGACTCCCCCTTCGGCACCGGCCTGGCACCAGAGGTGGCGCGGGCATGGGAGGGCGCGTTCGCCCAGGCGCTCCCCAGCGACGTTCGCGCTGTGGTGCTGCGGACCTCATTCGTCATCGGACGACGCAACCGCGGCGGCGCTGGGGCGATGGGCAAACTCGGCCTGCTGGCGAGGCTCGGGCTCGGCGGCACCGTCGGCTCGGGCACACAGGGCATGTCGTGGATTCACGAACTCGACATGAACCGCCTGTTCGAGGCCGCCATCACCGACGACACCATGGCCGGCGCATACATCGCCACCGCGCCCAACCCGGTCAGCAACCGCGAGTTCATGCACCGACTGCGCCGCGCCGTCGGCATGCCCATCGGCCTGCCAGCCCCGGCGTTCGCCGTCCGCATCGCCGCCCCACTGCTGCTGCGGACCGACCCCGAACTGGCCCTCTACGGCAGGTACGTCGTCTCGCGCCGACTGCGCGAACGGGGTTTCGACTTCCGATTCCCCACGCTGCCGGAAGCGCTCGCGGATCTCTACGGCAAGGGCCGAGCAGCATGACGGAGCGGAATGGCACCGAAACAGGCCCGCCTCACTGAAGTCAACTCCGACGGACGCCAGTGCCCTCGCCCCCCACCCTCACCCCCCACCCTCACTTACCACCCCCGCGCGCCCAAACCGGTCGCCGCGCCACATCGCACCCAAACTTCGTAAGACACGTCCAACCCTTTCCCCCACAAGCCTTTACCGCCACCAACCCCAAATATCACTGACCGCGATTGTGCGCCGAATCAGGGGCGCGAAGGGGAAGGGTGTGGGTGCGATGCCGCGCAAGCGACCCGAACCCACAGCCCAACCGCAAACGCCGGCCGGCCAAGCAAAGGGTGTTTCAAGTCTCGCCGTCTCGCCGCGAGCCGAAAGGCCCGCCCTCCCACCTCGCGACGCCGAGCCGCCTCTTCGGAGTCGGCCCGCCCAGCGTTGAACGGGAAACCCCCACTTCCCATGCGCATGGGCTTTGCCCACGAACTCGCTGCACCTCACGCCACCCTCTACGTCCATCCGTCGGCCGTCACCCCCGCTCAGCTCCAGCCAGCACCAAAGGCACCGCGCGACGCAAACCACCCGTTCGCGCGGAACGCACCTTCTCGTGCGCACTCCGCTCGCCTCGGCCCCGGCCAGCGCGAGAGCGATCGCCACCTCGCGCCCGCGCGGCCCTTCAACCAGCACTACGATGCCTGCAACCCCAAGGGAGCCACACCATGCCCCTCTCGAACCCGCTTGACATCCTTTTGGCCCACAACCACTGGGCCACCCGCAACCTGCTCGACGCCTGCGCCGCGCTCACCGCCGAGCAGTTTCAGCACCGCTTCGAAATGGGCCTGGGCAACCTGCACGACACCTTCGACCACACCATCGGCGCCATGCGCGTGTGGACCGACATCCTCCACCAGCGCGACGTCCGCCCCATCACCGACGGCAAGACCCGCGACGTCCCAGACTTCCTCATGCTCCTGGATATCACCTGCGCCGAGCTCGACGAGATCGCCCGAGCCCACCCCCTCACCGGCGTCGTCGAACGAACCCGCGACGGCAAGACCTGGAAGTACACCCGCGCCGGCGTCCTCACCCACGTCACCACCCACGGCATGCACCACCGAGCCCAGGCCCTCAACATGCTCCGCCATTTGGGGGTCAGCAACCTGCCACAGAGCAGCGTCGTCGAGTGGATGCGGGCCGTCGATCCGATCGCGTGACCGCGCGAGAACTCGCTCAAGCACGAGCGAGAGGTCACCATGAACAACAGCGCAGCCGTGCGAGTGTGCGCCTCGGACGGTCCAATACTTGATATCGCCGATATAAAGTATAGAACGATGTACTTGGAGCGCCGGACCAGGCTTCGTGCGAAGCCGCGTGGCCCGGTCGGCACCGCGTCCGTGGCCCCCGAGCTCGCGCGGGGCTCGGGCGGGAGGATGATCGCCCTCACCTTCCGTTCAAGCCGCCCCACGCCCCGGGATCGAGCGCCACCCGCCCCGGCTCCGCCTGCCCCGGCATCATCGGCCGGGGGAACGATGTCCGAACGCCCCGAGGCGACTCGCGCTCCAGCCCGACCACCAGCACGCCGTCCTCCTCAAACGCTTCCTTCGGCAGCGTCACCAGCATCGCCCAACTGCCCGCCGGTTCAGCCGCGCTCAGCGGCAACTCACGCGACATCAACCGGGTTCCTCGCTCTCCCGGCTTACGCACCCACTCCGCCCCGCCCCGCTCGCGCGAGACCTGCACCATCCCCCGAGCCTTGTTGAACGGACCGCACCACATTCGAACCACATCAGTCTGGTCGTCTTCGCCTCTGGATGCACCAACGGCAGGCCCGCAGCGCACCACCATCTCCCACGCGCCGCCCCCACCGCCGCCCTCAGAACTCACCGCGCGCTGGATCGTCACCGACCCGCCGCGCACCGTCCCCGTCGCCACCGGACGGCGCGCGCGCCATGAGGCCATGGTCCACGGCTCCAGCAGCGGCCCCATCACAAACCCCGGGGGTCGGATCGGTGCGACGCCGAAGATCGGCTGCAGCGTCGCGTCCGCCGACGCCACACTCTCGCGGCCCCCGCTCTGATCCAGCCCCGCCTCGATCACCGGCGCCGCGTCGCCGCCGCGAGGCGCCGCGAGCGACTTCTCCGGCAGCGGCATCTTCATCCGCAGCGCTGCCATCTGCACGGGCTGCAGCGCGACTTCGAGTTCCTGCCCGCTGTACGCCGACGAGCTCGTCGCCCACGCCCGCCCGCCTTTTCCCGTGAGATCGGCGACGCCCACGCTGGGCTCGAACCGTGCCGCGCCCTCAACGGAACTGCGGACGCCGATGTCATCGATGATCCACGCCTGCGCCGCCGGCGTCTCGTTCAACCACCGCCGCGCCGCCTCGGCACGCACCGCGCCGACATCCACGCCCTGCGCCGCGGGTGCCAGCAGCACTTCCAGCAACGCGCCGACACCCTCGTTGCCGGATGGCCACGCCGGCAGCAGCACGCCTTCGGGTGAGCGCACCACCGCCGTCATCCGATTCAACACGTCGAGCGCCAAGGCCGCGTCGTGCCTCCGAAGGTTGTCGAGCGCCGAACGGGCGTTGAGTTCCAACTGCTCGGCGGTGGCTTCCAGCGGCGGCGCGAGTTGCGACGCCACGCCGCCGAACCCCGGCGGAATTCCGGCATCGCCCCAGAGTGCGCTTGGCGTGAAACGCTCTTCGATGAGCCGCACGCGCCAGCGCCGCTGCGGGTCCGCCGCCTCGCTCCGCAGCATCTCGCCCAGCTCCCGCAGCGACTCCGGCGAAACCTGCGGGCGCGCCGCCTTGGCCACGTCCGGGTTCTGCCGCGCCGGCGGCAGCCAGCCAAGCTCGATCACCCGATCATCCACCCGCGCGAAGCTCGGCAGCCGACGCTCAGGAATCCCAGTCGGCGCTTCGACCACCGCCACCCAGCGCACGCGCCCGCTCGCGGCCCCCACGTCCGCTTCGCCGAGCCGGAACGCCGACCACGCCGGCCCCGGCGCCAGCCAGCGCGTCGGTGCCAGCCGATCCACCGGCGGCGACGCCACGATCCCCCACACCGTGCTCGAAAGCTCCGCCCCGTTCTCGAGAAGAATCCGAGGCGAACCGCTCGGCACCCACGATGCACGCGCCGCCTCGGGCAACCCCTCCGGCGGGATCAACGGCAACACCGCCGCGCGGCCCTGGGCCAGATAGACCCGCGATAACACCGATTCGGCCAGCACCCCGGACGAAGCCGCCGCGCCTGAGTCAGCGCCCCCGGCGCGAGCTGGCGGGCTCGCCACGGGCCCCGCGCTCTGGGCCCGCGGCGCGTCGGCCCGATCCGCAGCGCCCGCGGCCCGAGTCGGGCCTGGCGTGCTCGTTCCGCCACCACCTTCCACCCCGCCGCCCGCCGAACACCCCACCGCGCCGCACAGCAGCAGCGCCGACGCCGCGGCCACCAAAGAACTCGCATGGACCGAGGGATTTCCACCAAAGTAGGGCATTGGGCGTTCCGATCATTGAGTGGGCCGCCGCGCTCGCCGACCGGCACGCGACGAATGGGCCCCGACACTCCGAGGAAAGAATAGAGAGGCGAACCGTGGTGACACAGACGTTCGGCGAAGCGAATGGGGGCGTTCATACCGGGGGGGTTTACACCGGGGGGGTTTACACCGGGGGGGTTCGTTTCAAGGTCTATATGCCCGACGCTTCCGACGTGAAGCTCGTCGGCTCGTTCACCAGTTGGCGCGACGGTGCCGTCGCCATGACCAAAGACCCCGCGGGCTGGTGGCACGCCGAGCTCGACCTCGGCGCGGGCGATCACGAGTTCCAGTACCTCGTCGACGACAGCCACTGGCTCGCCGACTACGCGGCGGGCGGCCTGCGCCTCAACCGTTTCGGGACCTGGGTCAGCCAGCTCCATATCGCCGCCCCCGACGCCCCGAGCTATTCGTTCGAGGACCTCGCCCGGGACATGCCGCAACGCATGGCGGCGTGAGGGCCACCGAAAGAACGAAGCGCGCGCTCCGCAGGCGGCACCGTGCTCGAAGGCGCACTCAAGCCCTCGGCTTGTCCACTGCACTCACCCCGGCCCTCCCCCGCGCAGGGATCAAGCGGATCGCCGCGAGGCCGCCGAGCAGGATGACTACGAGCACTAAACCACGCCAGAACGCGCGGTTGATCACGTCGCTGGTGGCGTGATCGAACTGTGACAACCGCTTTTCCCACAGGTCCGAGCCCGCCAGATCGTTGGTTCGCTCAAGGAGAATCGTCAGCTTTTCGGCGGCCTTGGTGGCTTCGATCGCCGCGTCGCGGACGTCCTTGATATCGAGCGGTTCCTTGCCCGGCACCGACGCCTTGTCAAACCGAGCGACCACGCGGTCGATGGCGTCGACGGTTCCGGTCAGTTCCTTGGCCAGGCCGGTCGACGTGCCGATGGTGCTCCGCAGCTCGTTCATCATCTCTTGCAGCGCCCCGCTGCGTGATTGCAGGTCGTCGAGCAGGTCCTTGCGTTCCGTGGCCAGGCGGTCGAACGTCTGGGTGACGGCGGCTTCACGCGCGGCGTTGACGCGGGCATCGAAGTCCTCCGCCGCGGACTTGGCGGCTTCGCCCATCTTCGCCGTCGCCTGCGCGATGGTCGCGTCGCGTTCGGCGGCGATCTTCACGAACAGCAGGTCCATCTGCGCCTTGAGATCACCATCGAGCGAGTCGATGCGCGCCGCGAGCGATTCACTGAGCTTCTTCGCGGATTCGAGCGACGCCAGGGCCGAGCGGAGTTCCGGCTGGTCGACGAGCTGATACGCCGTGGACTCGGCTTGCTGCCCGAGCGCCAGCGGGTAACGGGCGGCGAACCACAGGGCCCGCTCGCCCAGCAGCCGGGCCGAGTCGACCACGGCGCTGGCTTCGGTCAGCTCTTTGAGCAGGCCGCTGGCGATGTTGCGGTTCGCCAGCGTCTGGGCGTAGCGGACATCGGTAAAGTCTTCGAAGCGGACGAAGGTGACCTCGGAGCGGCCAGGGTTGGCCGCGATCCACGCGTCGATGAGCGAGCGCAGGGCCTTTTGCTGGGGGGGCGAGAGGACGGTTCCCGCCGCGGTCCACGCGGCCTCTTCCGCTTGTGTCAGCCGCTGTGAGGCGGCACTGGCCGGTGCTTCGCCGATGCGGGCGGCCCAGTGCGTCGAGAAAGCCCAGCGCTGCAGCGTGACCAGCACGAGCATGTCGAGGACCGACGCGTCCGGGTTCGGGCCGGCGGCGATATCGATCGCCGCGATGGTGCCGTTGCTCTGAAACGCCTGCGCAAGGGAGCGCGCCAAAGGGCTCGCCGCGGGGTCCACGATGATGGGGCGCATGGCTTCGAGCATCGCGGCGCAGTGGTCGTCGGCCATGGACATCGCCAGGGCCTGGACGTCCAGGTCGGTGCGGATGACCCCGACGCTGCCGACGGACCTCGAAGCGCGCCCCGGCTGCATCGAGCATGAACCGGCGGCGAGCGCGGCCACGCACATGACGATCACGCCAACAGGTGTTGGAGTCCTCATGACGAAGACAGTAGACGAAGCGTCGCCTCACCGGTTTCGGCGTTCGACGATCCGGGGAGCAGCCTCGATCACCTCGCTTCAGCGTGCCGTCCAAAGCCACTGCGCCGCTGCGCGACCTTCAAATGCTGCGCACAACTTCACTTCATCGGCGCTGACCACATCGGGCCGCCACCACCCCGCCGCGACGCGCTCGACGCACCCGCGCCCGCCTTCGACTTCACCCTCGTACCACAGATAGCGCCGCCGGTGATCGGGCAGCCGTTCGCCTTCGATCAGCCGGGGTTGCGAAGCCGCGCCGTCCGCACCGCGTTCCACATCCACCCGCTCCGCGACCCGGAACGTGACGGCATCGCGCCGGTCCGGCTCCGCCTGCGCCGCCTCCATCGAGCACAGCCCCAGCACCCAATCAAAGTGGTGCGATCCGTCCGGCAAGGTGTGCCGAAGCAGCGCCATCGGCCAATGAGGCGGGTCGGGGCTCGGGGATCGGGGTTCGGGGTTTGGCATGGGCGCCCACAGGACCTTCGCCGCTCCCGGCTCGTGCCCCGCTCGGGGGCGAGCCGATGAACAAGACTACACTCGCCTCGGATCGGTCGACCGGCAGGCATCCGGAACTCCCGCCCCCCGGGCCCCCCGCACCCGCCGAACCCTGAACCCACACCCTCCGAACCCCGCCCAAACCATGCACCCCCGCCACCTCACCGCCGCCGTCCTCATCGCTCTCGCCGCCTTGCCGCTGTCGGCGTGCAAGTCGCAGCAGGAGGTCCGCGCCCTGCCGATGGTCCGCGAGTCCGCCTCCCGCGCGTACACCTACGGCAACTACGACCTCGCCGTCACCGAATACCGCGAGGTCGTGATGCGCAAGCCCGGCTACTGGCAGGACCGGATGGAGTACGCCAAGTCGCTGCTCGCGGCCAACCGCCCCGGCGAGGCCCGCGAGCAGATGGAAATCCTCTACACCTCCAAGCCCAACCGCTTCGATGTGCTCGACCTCTTGGCGAAATCAATGGTTGCCTCGCGCGACGTCGAAGGCATGGCCCGGGTGATGAAGGATGAGGCCTACGCGCGCAACACGGCCCGCGATTGGGTCCGCTACGGCTGGTACATGTCGGTCGCGGGCGACGCCGACGAGGGCGAGTGGGCCCTGAAGCGCGGCGCGGAACTCGACCGAGGCCGCAACGCGGGCCCGCAGTTGGCTCTTGCCGAGCTCTACCGTTCCAGCGGCGACAAGCCCAACGCGATCATGCGCTACCGAATGGCCCAGGCGATCGAGCCCTACAACGAAGAGGTGCGCGAGGCTTTGATCACGCTGGGCGAAGACCCCAACCCGGCCAACGCGATCGTGCCCGCCGAGGCTTCACTGCCGCCGACCGGCCGAGCCGCCGACAAGCGCCCGACGGCGTCGGTGAGCGTGCCGGATCGGTGAAGCGAGTGCGGGAACGGCGTTGGGCAACGTGAACTTTGCGTCGCGCGAGGCGCGCCACAAATAAGTCGGTGGCACAAGTCCGCACTCCCGTGCCGCTTGCCGCACACTCCGCGCCTCCGCGGTGAGTCCTGCCGGAAAGACCGGGCGCTCAATCGCCCTTCTGATCGCCTCGGGCGAAGATCGAGGCGACGTAGTTCAGCACGTCCGCCGCGGAGCGGTCGTTGTAGCCGAACTGTTCGATCATCCGCTTCTTGATGATGTCGATCTTCTGCTGGGTCTGGTCGTCGATGACGCTGGAGACGAGGTTCTTCAGCTTGATCGTGTCGCGCTGGTCTTCGAAGAGCTTGAGTTCGAGGGCGCGGTAGAGCCTGGCGTTGGTGTTGTACTCGAACTTCTTGCCGTCGAGGGCCAGGGCCCCGATGTAGTTCATGATCTCCTGGCGGAAGTCGTTCTTGCGGCTCTCGGGGATATCGATCTTCTCTTCGATCGAGCGCATGAGGCGTTCGTCGGGCTCCTCGTCCTTGCCGGTGTACTTGTTCTTGACGCGTTCCTTCTGCGTGTAGGCGCGGACGCTGTCGATGTAGTTGGCGCACAGGCGGCGGATCGCCTCCTCGTCGGCGGAGATGGCCCGCTGCACCTCGCCCTTGATGATGTCCTCGTACTCGCTCATCACCACCGCGAGCATCTCCTTGTACTTCTTCTTGGTGTCCTCGTCGTTGATCAGCGAGTGGTGGCTCAGGCCGCCTTCGAGCTCGTTCATCACCATGAAGGGATTGATCTGCTTTTCTTCCATCGCCTGGGCGGAGACCAGCGTGTTGGAGATCTTGTCCTGGATGTAGCGGGGGCTGATGCCCTCCATGCCCTCGCGGGGGGCCTCTTCCTTGAGTTCCTTGACGGAGTCCTCGGTCAGGCCCTGGATGCTCTTGCCGTTGTAGAGCTTGAGTTTTTGCAGCAGCGTGACGCCGGCCTTCTTGGGCTCGGCGAGCCTCGTCAGCACGGCCCACATCGCGGCGACCTCGAGCGTGTGCGGGGCGATGTGCATCTGCTTGATGCGGTGGGGGCCGAAGTCCTTCTGGTAGATCTTCACTTCGTCGTCGAGGCGGATGTTATAAGGAACGTCGATCTTGATGGTGCGGTCGCGGAAGGCCTCCATGAGCTCGTTGCTCTGGAGCTTCTTGTACTCGGGCTCGTTGGTGTGCCCGATGATGACCTCGTCGATCGAGGTCTGGGCGAACTTCTTGGGCTTGATGACACGCTCCTGCGACGCGCCGAGCAGGTCATAGAGGAACGCGACGTCGAGCTTGAGCACCTCGATGAACTCGCAGATGCCCCGATTGGCGATGCACAGTTCGCCGTCGAAGTTGAAGGCTCGGGGGTCGGAATCGCTGCCGTACTGGGCGATTTTGCGGTAATTGATGTCGCCGGTGAGTTCGGTCGAGTCCTGGTTCTTTTCGTCTTTGGGCTGGAAGGTGCCGATGCCGATGCGGTTTTTTTCGCTCAGCGCGATTCGGCGGACCTTGACGTGCGTCATGGCCTGCTTCCAGTCGCCGCCGTAGTGGACCATCAGGTCGTTCATGACCTTGCGGCAGAAGGGGTTGACGTCGTCGTAGAGGCGGACCTTGCCGCGCCCGCCCTTGGCGGCGTAGGCCTCGTTCAGTTTGGCCAGCACCGCGGTGCGCGCTTCCTTGGGGATCAGCAGCAGCGGGTCCTCGTGCATCGGGCATAGGAACTCGTGGGTCTTCTCGCTCGGGCCGGCACCGGCGTCGAGCATCCACACGTACGTGTACATCGACCCCGCGTCGGTGTTCGAGTAGTTCTCGAGCCCCTTCTTCAGCAGCCGCGCGATCGTCGACTTGCTCGACCCCACCGGCCCGTGCAGCAGCAGGATGCGCCGATCCGTGCCGTACCCCTCGGCGGCGGAGCGGAACACGTCCACCAGAGCCATGAGCTGTTCATCAAGGCCGAAGATGCCGTCCTGCCCGTTGTCGAACGGGTCGGAGAAGAAGTGGTAGCGAACCAGGTCGCGCTTGAAGAGGCGGTAGCGCTCGCTGCCGTAGGCCATGACCATGTCGTACAGACGCTGGTAGGCGTTGCGGCAAGCGCTGGGGTTGCGCGCGACGATGTCGAGGTAATCCCAGAAGGTGCCCTCCCAGTGCTGCTCGTGGAAGCGGCGGCGGTCGAGCGCGGAATCAATGAGAGAGGCAAAGCCGCCCTGGGACGTGCCGTGGCCGGTGGGGAAGTCAGAAGTGGTCATGGTGGCCTCCTTGCGATCGACCGATCGACTCGCGTGCCGAACAGGTGGGCGCACCCCTTTGCACCCTTCAAAGGTGCATGGTCGTGGCGTCCGTGCGAGCCGAATGAGCGTTGACGGCGTGAACCGTCGGGCTCTGGGAGGCGGGGGGGAAAAGGAGGTCGGCGGCGAGTCGGATTCCCCGAAGGTCAACGGGTGATTATCGGCGCGAAGTGAGCGGGAGTGTGGAGAATGCGAGGCCCGTGCTCAGAGGTATACGCCTGGCTCGGCTCAACCGATGCGTTGGACGGAAAATGGACGGGGGTTTTTCGGGGCTTGAGGCTTGGGGGTTGGGGGCCTGAGGCCAGGCATCGGGCCCCAGAGACGGGTCTTTGGGACAAGTCGGTGCGCCACGTCTGGGGCTCGCACGCGGCGGCTTAGCGGGCGGGGGCCGATGAATCGCCTGGCCCCGGTACATAGCCAAGTCCGAGATTGAACGCCCCGCTCGCACCTTTGGCGCGTGGGATGGTCAGCGTCGTCCACTGCTCGCCGGCAAGGACCCGGGCGAGTTGGACGATCTGCCCAACGTGGTACGACTGGTGTGCGAGCGCCCGGTGCAGCGCGAGGGCGACGCTGTGAGGTTCGCCGCGGATGTGGACGGTGCGGGCGAGGTCGGCATCATTGAGCTCAGCCAGGGTCGCGAAAAGGACGGCCCACCCGCGCTCCCAGCGGCGCATAATCTCGGCACGGTCGGCGTCGTCGTCCTCAAACTCGGTGTCGCGATCGCGCGTCGGCTTCTCGCCGTCGGTGGTGAGGAAGTCGGTGAAGCGCGAGACGAGGTTGCCGCTCATGTGCTTGACGATGACGGCGGGGCTGTTGGTGTCTTTGGTGAGGGCGGTGTGGAGGAGATGGTCGGGGACTTGCGCGAGGGCTTTTTCGGCGAGGGACCTTTGGGAATGAAATGTGGATTCGAGAGCGCTCAGGATGATCCTTTGTTCAGATTTCATGAGCGAAGGATACCGGCGACCGCGTTGCTTGCGACGCACTTGCAGCCATACGGCACGTTGTTAAGCTCTTGAGCATGGAACTTTCAAGTGCGCGGGAACTGAAGCTGAATCTCACGATGCTGGCGCGCGATGCCGCGTTGAACCGGGCCGTGGTCCGCTCCGAATCGATCGTCACCCGTCGAATGGCGGGGGCGTTCGCAGCGCGATCCTCAGCCACACGCCGAGCGCCCGAAGAGCGTCCGGCGGTTTCTTCCGGAGTGGCGTTCGGGGTGGCTCCGCGCCGCGGCACGACGAAGCGAAAGAAGCAGTACGGACTCGCGGTACGCGTGTACGGACGCGGCTCGGCGTTGAGCGAGACAATCTTGGCGCGGATGCCCAGGCTCTCGGGCGATGAGATCGATATCGCGCGTGGAGTCACATACTCCCCGCGGCTGACGCTGACCGCCGGAGGCTCGGTCGGACACCCCAAGATCACCGCGGGAACGCTGGGTGCCTTTGTCGAGGACGCCGATGCGTACTACATGCTGAGCAACAACCATGTGCTCGCCAACTGCAACGACTGCCGAAAGAACGATCCGATCTGGCAACCCGGCCGCGTTGACGTGCCACGCGGACGGAAGCCAACGGTCATCGGCTCGCTCGACCGTTGGATCGATCTTGACACGATGAGGACCGACGGCGTCGACGCCGCCCTGGCCACGATGACGGATGAGGCCGAATGGTTCGAGCCCTGGCTCTACAAGGGCGTCGGAGAGATGGACCCGCGTCCGGTGACGGATCGCTACGGCGTCCAAACGGTCGTCAAGAAGGGCCGGACGACCAAGATCACCCGCGGCGTGGTGAGTGCGTTTGAACTCGACGGGGTGCAGATCGACTACGGAACGACTCGGTCGCCGATGGTGGTGACCTTTGACAACCAGATGGAGTTCGTTCACGAGGACGAGCAGATCAACTTCAGCGACGGCGGCGACAGCGGGTCGCTCATCCTCGAAGATGGGAGCCTCAGGCCGGTCGCGCTGCTGTACGGCGGGGGTCCGGATGAGAACGGGATTGACCGGACCGTGGCTCACCACATCCCCGACGTGCTCAGCGCGCTGGGCGTACAGTTTGTGCGATGAAGGGGCCCGTGACACCAGCGGAAGCGGAACTCGCCAAGCGAGAACTGGCGAGTCGGTTTTCTAACGCGCCTTGGTTGAGAGGCATTGGGATTGTGCCTCGCAAGGGCGGCGGCCTGGCGGTGCGCGTGAGCATCGCGCCGGACTCGGGCAGCGCCTCACAAGAAGTCCCCGAGGCTTGCCTCGGGGTGCCGGTGGAGCGGCTTGTCATCGAGGGGTATAAGCCACGACCGGCGAAGCGTGACGCTACGCAAAGATCGACCTGAACCCCAGCGCCCGCCGCAGGTCCGCCAACTGCCCCGTGTGGGCCCCGTTGTGGAACGCCATGCGAGGAACGAGTTGCCACAGCTTCACGGTCACGTTGCCCCACGGCGTCTCGCGCTCGAGCGCTTCATCGTCGGCGTGCTCAAAGGCCGCGGCGCAGCGCTCGCAGGCGCTGGTGAAAATCTCGACGCACCGCGCGGCGGTCGGGTACTGGGCGGGGTCGTTGACGGGCGTCGAGCCCATCGTGACGCTCTTTGAGGCGAAGCGGCGCGCGTCGCCGCCGCCTTCGGGTCTGCCGCCGTCGATGAAGTCGCTCTCGGGCAACGGCTTGCCGTCGAGCTTCTCGGCGACGCGGTTCATCGTGTACGCGACGTGTCCCAGGCTCCATGCGAAGTGATTCGGCAGGTTCGCGGCCTGAACGGTGTGGTTCGCGTCGTCGAACCCGGCGAAATAGCGGGCGCAGAGCGTGCGGGATTCGCGGAGAAGAATGGCAAAGGCGGCTTGGCGTGACATGGTGGTTTGAGTGTTGCGCGTGTGAATGGGTGGGTTTCCCGCCGCCTCGCGGCGCGAGCCGTGACGAGCCTAGCCGGTTGGCATGCCGCGGGTTCGTTCTTGGTTGCGGAGGTTTCTCCGCGGATATTGGGTTCGCCGCGACTCCGTGGCCAATCGTCGGTAAACTGGTGTGCGAAAGGCCCTCGCACCACCCGCTGGGAGGACTCCGTATGAAAATCGCTGAGTCGACCTGTCGGACCGATTCGAGCGCTTGCTCGCGCTGGCGTGCGACGAGGAGCTGCATCGCGGCCGCGCTGGGCGTCGTCGCGTCGTCGAACGGTGCCTTGGCGCAAGCTGAACTCAGGCAGCCGGTCGACATCGGCGCGGTGATGGCATCGAACGCCTCGGCGGTGACGAGCGAGCACGGCCCGTACCAGGACCCCGAGTGGGTCTGGATGGATTCCAAACCCGAAGGCACGGCGCAGGGCCGGCGGATCATCGAGCGAGCCCTCGGCGCGTACGGCTTCATGCGGCGGCTCGAACAGGTCGAGCGGTGGGTCAATCACACTTACTTCATCGGCTCGCGCGAACGGCGCGGGCAGCACAGTGATTGGAATGCGATCGAGCAAGCGTTCGCCCTGGAACGCACCGAGAGCCCGAAGCGATCCCTCTTCGCGTTTCGTTCCCGATCGTTCACCGCGCTGCACGACGGGCGGCAGGTCTTCGTCCACGCCGACTCGCTCAAGGCGTATCGACACGAACGCGCCACGAGCGATCAGGCCGCGGCGGTGATGCAGCGGCTTTCGGGTGGGCTGCTGAGTCTTCCTTTCGGCATCCGTCTGTTCGAGGCTTCGCGGCAATCGGGCGACGCCGCGCTGGCGGCCTTGCACATCGCCGAAGTCGTGGGTGTGATGCCCGAAGTCCGCGACGGCGTTGCGGGCACGTGGGTGGTGTGGACGCGTCTGCACGAAACCCGGCGCGGCACGGTGCGCGAGCACGTACGCGGATGGTTCGATGATCAGAGCGGACTGCTCCGCCGCGCAGAGTTCGATGTCTCCGCGCGGGACGCGTGGGACGATTGGTCGGAGCTCGACAAGTGGTGCCGCCGCGGACCGACGGACACCGACCGGCGGACCTTCTGGATTCTCACCTTCAAGGATGTTCGGATCGACGCGCCGGAGCGCCCCGCCCTGCTGCACTGGCGGCCGAGCCCGCTCGACAGGCTCGTCGAAGAGTTCGCGTGGCCGCAGACCTGCGGCGGCGGCGACGACGAAGACAGGCCGCCGATGCTGGGCCCGTGGGAACGTGAGAAGCCGGAGCGACTGGCGTTCATCAACCGTCCCGCGCCGGCTTTTCGCTACCGAACCACTGAGAATGAGCTCATCACCAATGAGTCGCTGCGGGGCCGCCCGGCCGTGTTTTTCTTTGACTCTTGCGGTGCCGACGACCTGCGGACCCGCGACACCCCGGAGCAGATCGAGGCCCTCCGCAAGCGGTTCGAGCACGACGGGCTGGCGGTCATCATCATCGGAATCAGCAGAGAGGCCGGCGGCGGCGAGTCTGGCACTTCGGAAGAGCTTCGCGGGCGATTCAGCGGCAAGATGGTTCTAGACGGTCGCGACATGATCAAGCGGTTCTGGGGCGAGGGCACCAGACCCGTGGCCGCGTTCATCGACGCTGAGGGCATCATCCGCGATGTCCGCACCGGCATGACCAGCGGCCTTCGCGACGAAGACCTCGAGAGCCGCGCCGAGCGACTCGTCGCGGGGACGCTGAAGTTCACGGACGAAGAAATCGCCGGAAAAATCACCGCCTCCAAGGCTTACTCGGAGTACTGGGATCGCGGCCAGCACGGCTCGGATGACCGCGCCACGCGCCCGGAAGAGATGTTCCACGCCCCCGCGCCCAACCTCGCCTTGATCACCCAGCCCGAGTTCGGCAGCAAGCTCGGAGAGGACCTGCCGCGGCGGATCGAACCGTGGCGAGACCTCGAGGGTGACGGCAAACCCGACACATGGGTGCGAGGCCCGGGTGCCGACGCGGTACACGTCAACTTCAGCCGCGCGGGCCCGCGCACCATCCGCCTCCAAGCCCCGATGTTCAACCCATTTCTCGAAAGCGTCACGCCGATTCGCGCCGCGCAGGGTACGGCGTGGTTCGCAACGTACTCCGACAGCGATGTCCCGGCGGCGAGGAGCGGATTCCTGTCTCGCCAGCACGCCGCGGGGCTCTTCGATGACACCGGGGCGTTGCTGTGGACGCTCCAGTACCCTCAGCCTATTCGTTCGCTGCTGCCCGGTGAGTGCAACGAACTTGAGTTGGTCATCAGCGCGTTCGATGTCAACTGCGACGGTCTCGATGAAATCGCGATCGTGGGCATGCACCGGGTCTGGCGGGTCTCGTTGGCACGCGACGGCGGCTATTCATCAACCGAAGCGGGTTCGTTCCTGCTGCTGGCGGATCGAACAGGCGAACTGTTGTCGTTCACCCCTATGTCCCCCGTGTACCACGTCACGCTGAGCGTTGACCCCGAACAACCGGGGACGCTGAACATCCGCGGATTGGAGAATGACGCGACCGTCTCGTTCCCGAACCTGGGAAAGCCAGAGTAGCTCGGAGTGGCGCGTCACCGCGAGGGCTCACGCTTCCACGGTGACCCCGCGCCGCCACCACGTCCAGCGCACGCTCCAAGCCCCAAGCCTCAGGCCTTCTTGGGTGCCTTGTAGAACGGCAGCGTCGTCACCTCAGCGTCAAGCACGGCGTCGCGCCCCGTATCGATCTGCAGCTTCTGGCCGGCGTGCGCCAAGGGAGCGTCGATGTACGCCATCGCGATTCCACGCCCCACCGTCGGGCCGATGCATGCGCTCGTCACTGTGCCGACTTGACGCGAGCCTTCCTTGACGATCATGCCCTGGCGGGCCGATCGCTTGCCGTCGACCCACATGCCGACGAGTTTGGTCTTCGGTCCGCCGGCGTCGCGTGTGCGCTTCAGCGCCTCCATGCCGACGTACGGCTCGCCGCGTTCGTCTTTGTCCTTGTCGATGGCGAGGGCAAAGTCCAGGCTGCTGGCGAGCGCGTTGATGTCTTCGCCGAGTTCGTGGCCGTAGAGGGGCATGCCGGCCTCCATGCGGAGGGTGTCGCGGGCGCCGAGGCCCACGGGCATGGTGACGTGCTCGGAGCCGGAGACCAGCAGTTTCATGGCCATTTCGAGCATGTTGGCGGGAAGGATGACCTCGACGCCGTCTTCGCCGGTGTAGCCGGTGCGGCTGACGACGAGCTTCATGATGAGGTAGTTCTTCTCGGTGAAGCGGTACTTTTTGAGCGTGGGAATCTCGCGGCTGTATTTGCCGATGACGTCCATCACCAGCGGCCCCTGCAGCGCCACCATCGCGGTCTTGAGCGTGAGATCATCGAGCTTCACGACCAGGTCGCCCTTGATGGCGTCGAAGTGCGCCAGCAGCTTCTCGCGGTTGCTGGCGTTCACGACCACGAGGAAATCCGCGTCGTCTTTGCGGTAGACGATGACGTCGTCCTTCACCCCGCCGTCGGCGTTGCAGACCAGGCTGTAGCGGCACTGCCCGGCCTCCATGTCGCCGATGCGCCGGGTGCAGAGGCGATCGAGGAAGCGGCGCGCGTGCCGCCCGGTGACGCTGACGCGGCCCATGTGCGACACATCGAACACACCGCCGGACGTGCGGACGCGCTTGTGCTCGGCGATGATTCCGGTGTTGGCGGGGTCTGCATTGGGCGGGTTGTAGACGACCGGCATCTCCCAGCCGGCGAAGTCGACCATTTTGCCGCCGTGCTTCATGTGATAGTCGTACAGGGGTGTGCGGCGCATGGGTGGTTGGGGGCTCGGGGTGCTGGATTCAGGGTTCGAAACGACGGGGCGCGAGTGTAGGTGCGAGTCGCGGCGGATGCCTCGCGCAGAATCCGCACGCACGCCGTGGGACTCGTCGGTTCGTGCCGCTGATGGCGGTCCGCTTTGGGACCGACATCAGTGATCTTCGCACGCACCCTGGTTGCGAACGCACTGCTGTCTCCGAAGACGGAGCCAGCAGTGGCACGGCACTCTCGCTCCGGCTCAGCGCATCGACGCGACAACCACGATGTCTTGCTCGCGCCGAGACACCCTCAGCATCCGCAACGCCGTGGCCCGTGCGATCGACGGGGCCTCCCCCACCGCCGCGGGCGAGAGCCCCGCCGGATCGCCCAGCAGTTTCGGCGCGATGAACACGAGTGCCTCGTCAACGAGCCCCGCCGCGATGAGCCGACCCAAGAGGCCCGGCCCGCTCTCGACCAGTACGTTCAGCGCATCGTGAGCGCGGGCCAGATGGCGCAGCGCTGCGGCAAGATCGAGCCCGCTCGCGCCGCCCGCCCCTTGCAGGCTGCCGCCCGACGCCGTGGGTAACGGGACGACTTCGACACCCGCGCGGCGCAGTTCCTCGGCCCGAGGCGAGTGCGCGGCGACCGGCGTCGTGAACAGCGTCACCGGCCCGTCGTTCGCGCCCGCGGCGGATCCGGTGAGCAGCAGCGCCTCGCGCGGGGTCTCAAGACGCGGGTCAATGATGCAGCGCCGCGGCGTCCGTCGCGGCTGCCCGTGATTGGGCCGCGCCGTCAGACGCGGGTTGTCCGCTCGCACCGTGCCGATGCCGGTGAGCACGGCGTCCACTCGCCCGCGCAGCCGGTGCACCATCGCCCGCGAGGATTCGCCGGAGATCCACTTCGAGTCGCCGGTGCGCGTGGCGACCTTGCCGTCAAGCGTTTGCGCCCACTTGGCGATGACCCACGGTAGCCCCGTGTGCAGCCGCTTGATGAACGGATCGGAGAGCCGCAGGGCGAGTTCACCGCCTTGCTGCTGGGGCGGCACCTCGACGCACTCCACGCCCGCGGCGGCGAGTCGCTCGGCACCGCCGCTGGCGGGCTTGTTCGGATCACGCCGCGCGAAGACCACCCGCGCAATCCCCGCGCGCAGCAGCGCGTCGGTACACGGGGGCGTCTTGCCGAAATGGTTGCAGGGCTCGAGCGTCACCCACGCCGTTGCGCCGTGGGTGGGATGACCGCGGCGCTCGCAATCGGCGATGGCCTCGACCTCGGCGTGCGGCCCGCCGAAGACGCGGTGCCAACCAACACCGAGCACTTCGCCGCGCACCGTGCCGATCACGCAGCCCACCATCGGATTCGGCTCGACACGCCCGAACCCGCGCCACCCCGCGAGGGCGGCGTGACGGATCATGCGGAGATCAAGCGGCGTGGTGGACATTGTTCAGAATCGAGCGAGCAGAAGAGCACCGAGCGTAAGCGAGTTGGCAGGAGAAACAAGCGATTTGCGCACGTTGGTGGAGATTGCCATGGGCCTCCGCTCTGAACGCTGGTTCTACGCCTCAGCGCGACTTCTCAGGCAATTCGCCGCAAGGCCACCAGTTCCTGAGGCGAGACGTGCGCACGAACGTCATTCAGCCACCGTTCGCCGTCGAGCGCATAACCGGCGGTGGGTTTCAGTTCCGCGATGCGTGAGCACCAGTATCGATTGAACCGAGCCATCGCGAGCTCGCGCACCAGCTTGGCCGTCATCGACGCCAGCGCCACGGGGAAGTGCGCGTCCTCGGCCTGCGTCTGAAAGCTCACGCGCACCGCCCTTCCCTCGGCGGCACCGATGCCGCGGAGCTCATAGCTGCTCTTGGTCGGGCTCTCGCCGATGGTGGTCACGAGCGCATCCGGGAACGCGCGGTTGAGGAGCGGCGCATACGCCGCGCGACCGCCCTGGCGGTCGACCACGATGCGGGGAACGATCGCGGCACCTTCCGCGCCCGGCGCGCCGACGAGGCTTGCGCCGCTCTTCCACACCCGGCGCAGAAACCCGGCGACCACGGAGAAACTCACCGCGGCCTTGGAGCGCTGCCCCGCCGACAACGGCTCGCCACCGCCCCATCCTCCCGCATCGTCCTGCGGCACGGCGTCGGGCGCTGTGCGGGCCTCACGCAAGCGTTGGTTGAAGACCGTCTCCGTCATCGCATGGGCGCGGAGTTCGAGCACGCGCACGCTCGCGGCCTCGCACGCCGACGCGAGTTGCACCTGGAGCAGCCGCAAGTGGTCGGCCGTGGTCGACAGCGGCAAGCGCACGGGCTCGCACGCGTACCAGCGCGAAACAGGATCATCGAGGCGCACGCCCAGACGCCTGAACAGCGCATCATCGGTGTCGAGCGCGGCACCGGGCTCGCTCGCGCTGTCATCGTCGCCCGTGTTCTCGCTGGCCATGCACTGCGCGAACGCAAGCACGCCGCGCTCCAGATGAGTCAAAGGGTGCCGCGTTTTGAGGCTGTTCGGGCCTTTCAGTTTCTTCGAGTCATTCACCGCGATCCGGTCCGCCCCGCGCTTGCTCTTGGGCTGCTCACGGCTCACGGCACTCTTCAGCATCTTCCACACATCAGGCGAGGGATCACCCTCGCGCCACGCGTCAAGGCGAAGCACGCAGCAACCCACGCACAGCGGCCCGAGCAGGGGGCCGTAGCCAGCTTCGTCGATGCCGACGTAGAGCATGCGCGGAGGATACCGCGCCCTCGGGGAACGAGTCCCGAGCGTGAGCGAACGGGTCTTGGTGAGGCTGATCGCTCGCGATCTCGACGCAGTGAAAGGCCACCGTCGCTCACGCGCCCGGCTGGCTCTCGAAGAAAATCACGCCGTTGCCCCGCGTTTCACACCCCACCCCCCCACCGCTGCCGCCGTGCGTTTGCTCACCCACCACAGCAGCGCCGCGCCGGCGACCACCATCAGAACGCTGAGCCACTGCCCGCGCGACAGCCCCACCACGCGCTGCACCGCGAGGTGCGCATCGGGCAACCGCCAGAACTCGGTGATCACGCGCCCGACGCCGTAGGCGATCAGGAACCACGCGGTGATCACGCCCGGCTTCTTCGGTATTCGCCACAGCGCCCACAACAGCACGATCAAGCACACCCCTTCGGCGAAGGCCTGATAGAGCTGCGACGGATGCCGCACGCTGATGAGCGGTTCGAGGGCACGAGCCAGTTCGTGGTCGCCGCGCTGAATCTCCTCGATCGCCCGCCCGGCGGCGAACGTGAGATCGTTCTCGATCGGCTGCGAGTACGGGAGCAGCAGCGACTCGAGCTCGATCTGCTGCGTCTCGTCCAACCGAGCTTCGCTCGAGCGCTCAAGGAGCTCCTGCGGATACCGCACCCCCCACCACGGCAGTTGCGCTGCCCCCCCCGCGGCATCCGCCGGATGAACCACGATGCGCCCGAGCAACTCGCCGTTGATGAAGTTGGCGAGCCGCCCCAGAAAAATGCCGAAGGGTGCGACCAGGCTGATGCAGTCCATCACGTGCAGCGGCGGCGCGGTCGCGCCTCCCTCCGTGCGCACGCGCCGGGCTGTCCACCAGCAGGCGAGGATGATGCACACGATTCCGCCGTGGCTCGCCATCCCGCCGTGCATGATGTCGAGCAGGCCCCAGAACGGGAACCGCGAGGTGAATTCGAGCAGCAAATCGGGTCGGTAAAACAGGACATACCCAAGCCGCCCGCCGACGATGGTGCCGACGATGACCGCGAGCATGAGATCGGACACATGCTCCGGCGAGAGCAGGATGGCCCGGCGCTTGGCAAGGCGCGTCAGCACATACCACGCGATGAGAAACCCGAGCACATACGACAGCCCGTACCAGCGCACGCCGAAGGCCTCGGTGAAGCGCACGGCGAAGGGGCTGAGGTCGTGGAAATAGGCGGCGAGGAGTGTCACTGGGGAACCATAGTGAAGCAGACCGGTGACGATGGGTGGAGGGAGAAGGTGCGGAGGTGCGGAGTTTGATTGAGTGGTTCAAGCGACTCCGCGTGTTCGGGAAATCGATCTGATCGTGTTTTGTTTGGTAAAATTCAGGCTTCGGCCGCTCATGTCCCGGTGAGGATGGCGCAAACTTGGAACCGCAAGCCCCCGAAGACGATATACTCTTGGCGTTCCCCCGCGGCTGGCAGGCAATGGCCGGACGCCAGGGAACCAACGGCGAGCCGTCGTCCTTTGATCGTGCCGGGCCTTGTTACGCCTGGCGGATCGGACGGTCCAGCGAGCGCCTACATGCCACAGCCTGACCGCGTTATCGCTTTGTCCTGACGCTTGCCGTGCGCTCGCGTCCGGCGGCTGTGCCCGAAGTGCATTTTCTCTCATCTTGTAAAGCGCTTTACCCATGGCTTCCTTCGCTCCCGTTCTCGATCTCGCCCGGACCCTCGGTTCAACCCTCAGCCCCGAAAGGGCCCTCGAGCCGTTCCGTTTCCGGCCTGCTTACACCCACCCCTCGGCGCGCGTCCCCAGAACGCGCCGCCACCCCGCGCCTGCACCCGAGCAATCGCCGGAGCATCGTCAGGCACCAAAGTCCGACAAGTCCACCGGCGTTTGCGTGCTCATCCCCGCCTTCAACGAGGCCGCGTGCGTCGCTGACACCATCCGATCCGTGCAGGCCCAGACCGTCGTTCCCGACGAGATCATCGTCGTCGATGACTGCTCGTCTGACGGCACCGGCGAGGTCGCGCGGGCCTGCGGCGTGCGGGTCATCCGCACGCCCCGGAACACCGGCAGCAAGGCCACCGCGCTCAACCACGCCCTGCAGTTCGTGCAGTGCGATTTCACGCTGGCCATCGACGCCGACACCACCCTCGCGCCCGACGCCGTCGAGGTGCTGATGAATGCGATGGACGATCCGAAGGTGGCGGCGGCGTGCGGGTACGTGCTGCCGCGGCACGTGAACACCATCTGGGAGCGCGGGCGCTACGTCGAGTACCTGTTCGCGTTCAGCCTGTACAAGCCGATCCAGGACTACTACGAGCGTCCGCTGCTCGCGTCGGGCTGCTTCAGCGTGTACCGCACGAGCCTGCTGAAGGCCAAGGGCGGTTGGCCGACGCGGACGGTCGCGGAGGACATGGACCTCACCTGGGTCGTCTATATGGACGGCTGGAAGGTGCGCTTCGTGCCCGAGGCTGTGTGCTACCCGATCGAGCCGCACAACTTCACCTTCCTTTCGCGCCAGCTTCGGCGTTGGAGCTGCGGCTTCATTCAGACGGTGATGGTCCACTGGCGCGAGGTGCTGCATGTGCCGTTCCTGCGCTCGGTCGTGGCGATCGGCCTTTGGGACGCGACGCTCGCCAGCTTGGCGTTCCTGTTGGTGCTGCCGATCCTGGCGATCACGGTGAGCCCGCTGTTCCTGCTGGGCTATTTCATCGATTTGCCCGCCGTGGCTGTGCCGGTGCTGATCAAGGCGCACCAGCGCGGCGAGAAGCTCAAGGCGCTGTGCAGCCTGCCGGGCTTTTTCGTGATGCGGTTCGTGAACGCGTACTTCACGCTCAACGCCGTGTGGCGCGAGCTGATCGTCAAGAACCGCGTGCATGTGTTCGAGAAGGGCCATTGATGCCGGAAGGCATCGAGGCATCGAGGCAAGAGGCATCGAGTTCGATTCAACACCCCACTGGCCATTCACCACCTCCCTCCTGGCCATTTTCCCAAGGACTCTCCCATGGTCGTCGGCGTTCCCGGAACCGGTATCGGCGGACTCTTCTATCTCCTCATGGGCCTCTCCATGCCCTTTGTCGAAGCCTGGCGCTGGGCCCGCGGTGATCGCCCCGCCCAGGGCGGCAAAGCGCGCTGGCGCTTCATCGCCGGTCAGATCGGGCTGCTCGGTTCGATCGTCGCGGCCATGACCGTGCAGGCGATCATCGCGCGCGAGGTGTTCTCGTGGTGGGCCGCAGCCACGTCGAGCAAGGAACTCGCCCGCGAGCTTGGCCTGCTCGTGAACCAGCACACCGTTGCGACGGCGGGCTTCGCCACCTTCGCCTCGATCACCATGCTCACGCTGGTCATCTTGGGGGTCCATGTGCTGCGGCTGACGGTCGGGCGTCGCGCCAAGAACGCGATGATGCGGCGCGGTTGATTCCCCTCAGCAGGGGTGCCCCCTCGGCCCGCGCCCGGCAACGACGATCATAGGTCCGAAGTCTCGGTGCGCACGAGGTTTACAGCGCAGAATCGGGTCGGGACGAGCCCGCCGCGCCCAACTTTTGTGTCGCCCTCATTCCCTGTAGGGGAATCACCGATGAAGAGTCCCCCTCATGTATGGGGGTGCATGTGCGACCGAGGGCCATGATCGCCCGAAGCGCTGTTGTTCTGCGCCGATCACCTTTCCGCCCGCCCAGGTTCCGGGGCGTGCGGATCGAACCCGAGGCTCTTCGCCGTGCCGATCACCATCGAACAGGTCCTCGGTTGTCGCACTCTCCCGACGCTGCCCACGGTGGCGGTCGAAGTCTTGGCCCTGACGCGCGATCCAAACGTGCCGCTCGACAAGATCGCAGCGGTGATCCAGAACGACCCGGCGCTGACCGCCAAGGTGCTCAAGACGGTCAACTCGAGCTACTACGGACTGGCGCAGAAGTGCGCCACGCTCAACCGCGCCATCGGGTTCCTGGGCGTCAAGACCGTGAAGTCGCTGGTGCTGGGCTTCTGCCTGGTTGACTCGACGCGGTCGGTCGAGGGCGAAGGGTTTGATCTCTCCGAGTATTGGCGGCGCGGGATCTACTCGGCGACCGCGGCGCGGCTCATCGCCACCGCCACCGGCGCGACCGATCCCGACGAAGCATTCACCGCCTGCCTGTTCCAGGACATCGGCATGCTGGCGTGCTTCGCGGCCATCGGGCGCGAGTACGACGCGCTGCTCACCTCGGCGCCGCTGGCCCACGAGGGGCTGAGCGCGTTCGAGAAGTCGGAGATGGGGTTTGACCACTGCGAGTGCGGGGCCAGGTTCGCCGAGAAGTGGAACCTGCCCACGCAGCACATCGAGACGATCCGTTGGCACCACAGCCCGGACGAAGCGGACGAAGCGTTCCGCGACCTCATCCGCGTCGTGGCGCTGAGCAACCTGGTTGCCGAGGTGGCCCGCGCGGAACTGCCCGGGCAGGCCGCGGCGACACTCATCGTGCGGACCAACGATTGGTTCGGCAACGGGGCGCTCGACGCCGAGAGCCTGCTCAACCGCGTGGGCGACGCCGCCAACCAGCTCGCCAAGGAGTTCGGCAAGGACCTGGGCTCGAAGTACGACGCCGCGGCGATCATGGCCGAGGCCAACGACCTGCTGCTCGAGACCAACCTGCAGGGCGAGCGCGAGGTCGTCACGCTCAAGCAGAGCGCCGAAGAGTTGACCAAAGCGGCGACCATCGACGCGCTCACCGGCGCGTTCAACCGCAAGCACTTCGACCAGGCCGTCGCGCGGGCGTTCGACGAGGCCAAGCGCGACCCGGCCCGCGCCCCGCTCTCGGTGCTGTTCATCGACGGCGACAAGTTCAAGAGCGTGAACGACACGCACGGGCACGCCGCCGGCGACGCGGTGCTGAAGGAGCTGGCTAAACGCTTCAAGGCCTCGGCCCCTCAGGGCTCGATGGTGTGCCGCTACGGCGGCGAAGAGTTCGCCGTCATCCTGCCGGGGCACGACCTGGAGCGGGGCGCGTCGGCGGCGGAGAAGGTGCGTGCCGAGATCGCCCGCGAACCGTTCTCACTCGCGGGCACCGGCGCCAAGACGCCGACGCTGGCAGTGACGGTGAGCGTGGGCGTGGCGGCGGTCGACGGGACGAAGATGTACGCCGACGCGCAGGCGTTGGTACACGCGGCGGACGAGGCGGTGTACGCCGCCAAGAAGAACGGGCGGAACCGGGTGGAGCGCGCCGGGGCGGTAATCGCCGCGGCCGCGGCACCGGGACTTGGGTTGCTCCCGGAGGTGTCGACAATCGCGCCGAGTAAGGTTCCGACGGCGGCATCGCCCGCTCCCATCGCGGTACCGGTCCCCGCGCCAACTCTCGCGCCAACCCCCGCGCCAACCCCCGCGCCAGTTCCCACGGCACAGGCCGCCACTCTGGCGGCGAACAGGTCCGGCAAGGTCGAGGTGCTGCTGGTGGAGGACGACCCGCTCGCCGGGCGGCTTCTCATGACGCTGCTGGGCAAACGCCCCAACACAAACGTGCGGCACGTCCGCAGCGCCGAAGAGGCCCTGCCCATCCTGGGCGGGCCGGCGAGCTCGCTGCCCAATCTCGTCATCACCGATCTGCGTCTGCGGGCGATGAACGGGGCGCAGCTCATCGCCAGCGCCCGCGCGAATCCGAAGACCCGCGCCCTGCCGATGATCGTGCTCTCGGCGTCTGACAATCCGGAGGACGAGAGCGAGTGCATGAGGGCCGGCGCGAACTTCTACCTGCACAAGGAAGCGATCGTGACGGACCTGAACCGCACGCTGGCGCGAATCATGTCGGCGGCGGCGTAAGGGGACTGAACTCGCCTCGAAGAACGCGCTTCATGTGCCACTGACCCGTCCGCGGGTCAGTGCTTCTACGCTGCGTTGCGCGCGCGGCGAGGTGCGGGACAGTGTGGCACTGACCCGAAGACGGGTCGGTGGCACGCCCCCCCCCCCCCCCCC
>JBJXFG010000066.1:0-14195 GCA_046154665.1 Phycisphaerales bacterium
CCCCCCCCCCCCCACCGATCTGTATTTCAAACTGCGATACCACTCCGCAATCAGCGCCCATGACCACCGGTACACTCGCTCCGTGATCGCCTCCCGCCCGCACCTGAGGCTCCTCCGCGCCATGCACGTTTTCGCCGCGCCGGCGGTGCTGCTGGCGCTCTGGCTTCCAGACTGCAACGAGGGCGATTTCCGCACCGATACGGGGCTGTACGCGGCGTTGTCGAAGCTGATGTACGCCGAGGCGATTGCGCGGGGGTCACTCGGGCCTTTGTGGTTCCCGATGCTGGGCGATGCGCCGTATTTCAACAAGCCGCCGCTGGCGTTCTGGGTCCACGGGGCGTTCATCCACGTGTTCGGGGCGGAGTTGTGGGCGGTGCGGCTGCCGACGCTGCTGGCGGCGATGCTCGGCGTGGCGGCGCTGCAGCGGGCCGTGATGACGCTGGCGGGTCGCTCGGCGGGGCTCTTTGCCGGTGTGGTCTTGGCCACGACGCTCGAGTTTTTCCGCTACACGCGGGCGATCTCCCTCGACATCTGGCTGGTGGCGTTCATGCTGCTGGCGCTCGCGGTGGTCGCGCCGGCGGTGCGCCGCGGCGTCCCGTGTATGCGACGGTTCGCGCTCGCCGGGGGCTTCATCGGGCTGGGGTTGCTGGTCAAGCCGCTGTATGCGCTCGCCTTGCCCGCGGTCATTGCGGTGTGGCTGATGTGGTCGGTGCCGCGCGGTGCGGACGGCGTTCCGCGCCGGGTGCGCTGGATGGGCGCGGTCGGCCTGTGCGTTGTCGTCGCGCTGGTGGTCGCCGCGCCGTGGTATCTGTCGATGTACACCCGCTGGGGCGACGCGTTCATCCAGGAGCACTTCATCCGCCAGACGCTGGAGCGAGCGGTCAACGCCCCGGCGGACTCCCCCGAGCGCTCCGGCGTCCGGGCGCTGCTCTACCTGCCCACCGAGTTCGCCTCCACCTATTGGCCGTGGCTGGTCACGCTTGCGCTGGCGCTGTTTGCGTTCGCGCGGCGTGGCACGATTGGTCGCAGCCCGGCCCTTGATCGGCTCGGCATCGTCTGGTCGGTGCTGTTCGCGGCGGGGCTGATGCTGTTCGCCGGGAAGCGCTCGCGCTACATGGTGCCGCTGTACCCCGGGCTGGCGATGCTGAGCGCCTCGTGGCTGAGCTGCGTGCCACCGGCGTGGCTGCGCCGGCACGCGCGGCGGGCGCTCACGCTGTGGGCTCCGGCCCTGCCGGTGGTCGCCCTGGGCGGCACGATGCTGCTGTCGCGCCTCGGCGTCACGGCGCACCAGCCGCCCTCGGGCGATATCGAGGCGTTGCAGAAGGCGCTGCGGGAATCGGGCGACCCGGTCACATGGGTGGCGCCCGGCGCGCACCTCAACGCGGCGCGGCTGTACGTGAAGGGCTCGGCCTGGCCGCGGGCGCTGGCGGCGCCGGGGCTGCCTCTTGAGGGGCGTGATCTTCCGCGGTTGGGGGATGTGGTGCTCTACAGCAGCGATGCGCTGCGCCGCGGCTTCGTGCGGCTTCGTGCGGGTGACGACGTGGTGATCGATCGCGCCGGGATGACGGCGGCTCGGGCGGCGCGGGGGTGGACGATTGATGATGTCGCGGCGATCGCAGAGCGCGCGAACTGAGAGGCGCGCTCGTGTTGGGGTCCGTCGTCTACTTGGTTTGCAGATGAAATCCTGGACTGGGGTGATCGTGCGCCGGCCCTCGCTTGCGCTTCGGGTTCGTTGAGCGCCTCGAAAGAGCCCGCGGCGTGAGCGATGGGTTCCGGCGCTGCTCCGAGGTTCTCGGTTTTTCAGGACCCGCTCGCTTACGCTCGGGGCTCGTTGCGCGGGGCTCGGGGCTCGTTGCTCGGGGCACCCTCGTTGACCTGGGCAAACGCAGCGTCGCGGATGCGGCAGGAATCGCAGCGCCCGCAGGCTTGCCACGCGCCCGCGCCGAGTTCGACCGGGTCGTAGCACGAGTGGGTGAGCGAGTAATCGACGCCGAGTTCGAGTCCTCGGCGGATGATGTCGGGCTTGGTCATGTGCATGAGCGGCGCGACGACGCGGGGTCCGTGCCCTTCGACGCCGGCGCGGGTGGCGACGTCGGCGAGGTTCTGGAACGCTTCGATGAACGCCGGTCGGCAGTCGGGGTAGCCGCTGTAGTCCACCGCGTTGGCACCGATGACGATGGTCGAAGCGTCCAGCACCTCGGCGTAGCCCAGCGCGTAGGCGAGGAAGATGGTGTTGCGGGCCGGGACATAGGTGACGGGGATCACCGCCGGCGCGTCCGCGGCTTGGGGCTGAGTTTCGGACTTGGGCACATCGATCCGGTCATCGGTGAGGGCGCTCCCGCCGAAGGCGCGCAGGTCGATCGAGATCACCCGGTGCGAGGCGGCCCCGAGGGCTCGGGCGACGCGTTCGGCGGCGAGCAGTTCGATCTTGTGGCGCTGGCCGTAGGCGATGGTCAGGGCGTGGCACTCTCGGCCCTCGGCACGGGCCAGGGCGAGGCAGGTCGCCGAATCCAATCCGCCCGACAGGAGCACCACGGCACGGTTCATGGGAGCAGCATTGGGGCCAGCCGGGGCGGGATCAAGGCGCGAGAGCCCGCGTCCCTTTTCAAACCTCGGAAACCCCGCTATCATCTCCCCCCCACCCCCGAAGCCCAGGTGGCGAAATTGGCAGACGCGCCAGCTTGAGGTGCTGGTCCCCTAAAAAGGTTGGAGGTTCGAGTCCTCTCCTGGGCATTTCAAAGCAGCAAAGCAGCAAAGCTCAAAGCAGCAAATCGAGGCCGCCTGCTGTGACTCTGCAAGCGTCCCGCAATCCGACCCCCACTGCGTGCTTTCGTGCCTTCCTTCCTGCTTGCCTTCATTTGCTGCTTTGCTGATTTGCTGCTTTGCTGTTCTGCCGCGAAGCGGCCCCCTGCCTCCACAAGATCAGCCCCGCCCCGAACACCGCGACCAGCCCCGCGGCCCACTGCCCTGCGCTGAGCACCTCGGCGAACAGCCAGTAACTGCACGCCGCCACGAGGAAGGGCTGGAGTTGGATCACCCCCGACGACACGGCGACCCCGAGCCGCGCGATCGCCATGTAGTACGCCACGTGCCCGATGGCGATCCCGATCAGGGCCGAGAACAGCAGCAGCCCGAACTGGTCCCAGGGCATGTCCCACGCACCGGCCCCGGCCCGCTCGCCCAGCGGGAACATCAGGGCCAGCATGGCGGCGGCGGTGTACTGGCTGATCGCGGCGAACGCCAGCATCGACGGCATCCCCGCCATGAACTTGCGGACCGCCAGCGCGTAGGACGCGAACAGGAACCCCGAAGCCACCGCGAGCAGGGCGCCGAACGCCGTCGCGCCAGCGAACACGTCGGTCCCTTGCAGCACGACGCCCGCGGCTCCGATCAGCACCATCACCGCGCCGACGACGAACAACGGCGAGAGGATGACCTTTCGCTCCGAGGGGAAAAGCAGCACGGCACCGAGCGTGACGAAGACGATCTGGGTGCGCAGGCCGAAGGTGAACAGGCCCGGGCTGATGTAATAGAACCCGTGGGTGAAGCAGACCTGGCCGAGAATGTTGAAGGCGGCGGGGACGAGAGCGGCCTTCCAGAGGCCCAAGGGCAGTGAGCCGCGGAGTCGATGAACGATCAGCAGCGGGGCCCAGACCAGAGCCGAGAAGCCGTAGCGCCAGCCGTTGCTGGTCCAGGCGTCGATGTCATGCGAAAAGTGCTTGAGGAACAGCGGGACGCTCGACCACCCAACGAGCGTGAACAGCACGCACGCCACGCCGAAGAGGTGCGGGTGGCGGTGGTGGAAGGCGGGTGCGTGGGCGGACGGTTCGGGCATCGCGGTACGGGCCAAGAGAAGCGTGGACGGTAGCCGCGCGGTCGGATCGACCCGGCGGCACGTCGGCCTGGCGCGCCGGCTCGGATGAGCCTTCCCATAACAGTGCTTCAGCCAGGGCGGGGAAGCCTGCGGCACCCAAGTTTGGGTTGCTTCAGGTTTGGGCCTGTTCCATTCCCGCCTAGCGGGTAGGTTTTCGTTGGTTCGCGTCCCGGTTTGTCGGGGCGCGGACACCACCGGCCTCGTGGGACGCCGCGCGGCGGCCAGCCCGGTGATGCGCTTTGTTCTATCAAGGCTGTTGTCTCATCAAAGAAGGGCGAGTGCGTGATGATGAACGGATTGACCGGGGTGCCCATGGGTCGGATGTTCGCCGCGACGGCGCTGCTGCTCGCGTGCGGCGCGGCGTGCAGCGCCCGCGAAGCCGCCACCGAGACCCCAGTCACCCCGGACCGCGCGGCGGCGGCGGAACAGTCGGCGTATCTCGCGCGCTTGAACAAGCGTGCCGCGCCGCTCGATACGTCGAACTCAACCATCCTGTGCTACCCGGACAACCTCTCGCAGGAGGACTTCGACCGCATCATGCGCGAGAACCAGTTCCTGCCGCCGGGCCTTGAGGGGCCGACGGATGAGCGGTTCTGGGTGGACAACCGCGTGTGGACCGGCGACGGGCTGCAGGGGATCAGCGGTCAGGCCGGCCGTGCCCGCCTGACGTACTCCTTCCCCGCCGACGGCGTGACCTGGGGCCTCGCGACCATCGCCGCCGTGGGGCCCAACGTGCTGAACGCGAGTTTCAATACGACCTTCGGGGCGGCCAACAACGACCGCGGGCGCGAGCATGTCCGCCAGGGGTTCGCCTCGTGGCACAAGTACGTCGGGCTTGACTACGACGAAGTGAGCGACGACGGCACGCCCATGGACAACACCGAGGCACGCTCACCCACCCGCGGCGACACCCGCATCGGCGGGCGGGCCTACGGCACCGGCTCGTTCCTCGCCTACAACGGCTTCCCGTCTCCCAACGGCGTTTTCGGGGTCAACGGCGGGGGCGGCGGCGACATGATGATCAACACCTCGTTCTTCATCGCCGCCAACTACAACAACGCCGCCAACCTTTACCGCTACTTCCGCAACACGATCGCCCACGAGCACGGGCACGGCACGGGCAACATCCACTCGGTCGCTTGCAACAACACGAAGCTGATGGAGCCCTTCATCTCCACTGTGTTCGACGTGGTGCAGATCGACGAGCGGCGCGGCGGTGGTCGCAACTACGGCGACCGTTTCTCGGGCAACAACTCCGCCGCCAACGCCGTGAACGCCGGGGACCTCACCACCCGTTCGTACATCGCGCGGTGGCTCAGCACCAACGGTGCCACCGGGCCCAACAACACCAACCAGGATTGGTTCCGTTTCTCGCTGGCCTCGGCCCAGACAGTGAGCATCACCGTGACGCCGGTGGGCGGGACGTACACCGCCGGTCAGCAGTCCGGCGGTTGCTCGGGCACGACGGCGTCGATCGCGTCGTCTTCGGCGGGCAATCTGAACGTCTCGCTGCGTGACAACGCGGGGACGACGAACCTGTTCCCGGCCCAGGGCAACACCGCCGCCGCCGGTGCGACCGAGACGGTCAACGCCGGTTCGCTCTCGGCCGGTACCTACACGGTGCAGGTGATCGATGTCGGCCCCAACCCCGCCGCCAACCAGACGGTGCAGTTGTACGACATCACCATCCGCGTCACCGGGACGCTGGCCGACCCGTGGCCCATCGCGGGCATCAACAAACGCGTGGCCGCCAACACCAACTGCTGGCTGATCGGCGATATGAACTCGCAGACCAACGAGACCGGCGCCACCATCCCCACCCCCAGCGGCTACGACTGGGACTCCGACGGCGACGGCACCTTCGATACCAACGACCAGCCGCAGTTCAGCCGGACCTACCCCTCCAACGGCGTCTACCCCGTCACCCTCCGCCTCACCGACTCGAACGGGCGCTCCGCCACCGACACCATCAACGTCACGGTGTTCGGTGCCACCGCCTCGATCTCCTCGGTCGCCCCCGCCAACGGCAACACCGGGACCGCCGTCCCGGTCACCATCAACGGCGTCAACCTCAAGAGCCTCACCAGCGCCACGCAGGTCGCCGTCTCGGGCACGGGCGTGACCGTCACCGGCACCGGCGTGCCCAACGCTTTGGGCACTTCCGTCACCGGTTTTTCGTTCCAGATCGCCCCGCTCGCCGTGGTCGGCATGCGGAATGTCAGCGTGCTGAACTCCGACGGCTCGGGCACCGTCAGCGGGGACGCCACTCTTAACAGCGCGTTCCTCGTGCAGTCTCCCCCGACGCCGCCCGGACCGTTCAATCTCGTCTCGCCCGTCGACGGCGCCACCAACGTCTCACTCACGCCGACGCTTTCGTGGGCCGCGGCCCCCGGCGCGGTGACCTACAACTTGAGGGTGTCGAACAATCCGACGCTCACCCCGTCGATCTTCACCGCGTCGAGCCTGGTCACGACCTTCGCCAACGTCGCGCCGGCGACGCTCTCGCAGGGCCAGACCTACTACTGGGGCGTCACCGCCACGAACGGCAACGGCACCACCGCCTCGACTCCCGCCGCCTTCTCCTTCATCACCGTCCCGCCCGCCTGCGTGGGCGACCTCAACAACGACGGCAACCGCGACGTCAACGACCTCACCCTCTTCCTCTCCTTCTTCGGGACCGCCGTCACCCCAGGGACCAACGGCGACCTCGATAATGACGGACAGGTGAACGTGAACGACCTCACGCTCTTCCTGAGCGTCTTCGGCGTGCCTTGCCCGTAATGTCTCACGAAAAGCAACTTGAGCGTTGGTAACCCACGGGGGACGCGAACGGCGTCCCCCGTTTTCATTCCGAACCCCGGCACCCGAACCCAGCCCCCCCGCCCCCGCGCCCTACCCAAACTCGGTCGGTGAAAAGTCCGTGAGTTCCGCGCATGCATGGCTCGAATCCGCCTCTTTCACCCGTACATTGCACGAGCCTCGTGGACCCCGTTCAATCCGCCTGTCGTTTGGAGACCCCCGCATGCCGGTTCGCACCGCTGTCGCCGCTTTGGCCCTGACCGCCCTCACCGTCGCCGCCGCCGCGGGCGAGCCTTCGAGCGCGCCTGCTTCGTTGGCGGAGCGTTGGGGCGTCAAGGCCGGCGCTGCGGAGACCGTCTCGGTGTGCGCCCACCCCGAGGCGCTTCCGAGCCTGTTCCGCGAGGCGCTGGACCGATACGCCATGTGCGCCGACGACCCCGCCGCGGCCCGCGCCGACATCCTTGATCGCATGGTGCGTTCGCCGATGTGCTACACGGCGTCGACGCCCGAGGAGTACGACGCGATCATCCGCCGCACCGCCCTGCTGCCCGCGTGGATGCTGACCGAGCCGGGCGAGCGCTTCGGCACCACCAGCCCGGTGTGGGCCGGCGAGGGCAACGCCAACGGCACCAGCGGACGCGCCCAGCCCGCCAACCTCACCTTCTCCTTCCCCGCCGACGGTGCCCTGTGGGGCGTCGACGGCGACACCGCGCCCAACGACATGAACCTGCGGCTCAACGCGTTCTTCGGGGTGGCCAACCGCGACCGCGCCCTCGAGCTCTTCCGCCAGGTCTACGCCGGGTTCCGGCGCGCCGGCGGGCTGCGCTACACCGAGGTCGCCGACGACAACACGCCCTTCAACTTCGGGACCAATCGCACGCCCCTCCGCGGCGACATCCGCGTCGGCTCGGTCGTCATCGGGGGCGGGGCCACAGGCATCCTCGCGTACAACTTCTTCCCCGACGGCGGGGGCGACATGACCATCAACTCGGCCTATTTCCTGGGCTCGTACTCCAACAGCAACAACAACTACCGCTTCCTGCGCAACGTCGTCGCCCACGAGCATGGGCACGGGCTGGCGTATGCACACGTCATCCCGTGCAACGGGCAGAAGCTGATGGAGCCGTTCATCAACACCGGCTTTGACGCGATCCAGATCGACGAGATGCGCGGCGTGCAGCGGAACTACGGCGACCGCTTCGCGGGCAACAACGAAGCTGGGACCGCCACGGACTTCGGCAGCCTCACTTCCCCGGCCGTCGTCTCGGTCATCGAGCGTGACCTCTCGACCAACGGCACCGCCGGCCCGCTCAACACCGATGAAGATTGGTTCCGTTTCACCCTGGGCTCGAACCAGAACCTGGTCATCACCGTGACGCCCACGGGAGGCTCGTACCTCTCGACGGTGAACAACAACAACGGGGACTGCGCCGGATCGCCCACGACGATCAACGCCGGTGCGGCGGGGAATCTGAACGTCGAACTGCGGAACTCGGCGGGGACGACGGTGGTGCAGAGCGCCAGCTCCGCGGCCGCCGGCAGCGCCGAAGTGCTCACCCGCAACAACACCACCGCCGGCACCTACACGCTGCGGGTGGTGGACGTCGGCCCCAACTCGGCGGTGAATCAGATCGTGCAGACGTACAACCTGAGCATCCGCGTCGGCACCAGCAAGGCACCGCCGCAGGCCATCGCCGGGGTGAACAAGCGGATCGGCGCGGGGTTCCCGTGCTGGTTCCGGGGTGATCTGAACTCTCGCGCCAATGAGTCCGGCGTCACCATCACCAACTACCAGTGGGACTTCGAGAACGACGGCGTCTTCGACGCCACAGGC
The DNA here is from genome assembly GCA_046154665.1 of Phycisphaerales bacterium. Classification (GTDB taxonomy): domain Bacteria; phylum Planctomycetota; class Phycisphaerae; order Phycisphaerales; family UBA1924; genus JAFLCM01. The sequence goes on from JBJXFG010000066.1 coordinate 8,508, forward strand.
GCCGAGGTCTCGACCACCTACAGCACGCCCGGCCCGCGCACGGCACGCCTGCGCGTGACCGACTCGAACGGGCTCACCGACGACGACACGATCGTGGTGGACGTGTTCGACGCCACCCCCCCGCCGCCGCCCTCGGCCCCCACGCTGCTCGACCCGCCCAACGGCGCGACGGTGAACGTCATCAACCCGATGCTGGACTGGACCGACTCGACCAACGTGGACTTCTACACCGTCGTGGTGGACTTCAGCCCGACCTTCAACTCTCCTCTGTTCACCGTCCAGGCGCTGCAGAGCCAGATCTTCACCGCGCCCGGCACGTTCCAAGAAAATCAGACGTACTACTGGAAAGTGACGGCGGAGAGCTCGTTTGGCTCCACCCCGGCGCTGCAGCCGTCGTTCTCATTCCGCATCAACACGGCCCCCCCGCCGGCCTGCCCCGGCGACCTCGACGGCGACAACGACCGCGACACGGTCGACCTGGTTTCGTTCCTGGGCGACTTCGGCACCCTCGTACCGCCCTTCACCAGCTCGGATTTCACGGGCGACGGGCAGGTGAACACCGCCGACCTGGTGTTCTTCCTGGGCCGGTTCGGCGTGCCCTGCCCTTGACCCGCTCGGCCCGATCGCCCGACTTTGGGACACCCGAGAACCCGTCCTTGGTCCAGAATGACGCTTTCCAATCGGCATCGGCGAACCCCGCCCCACGATTTTCGGTCCTTCCCCAGAAGAATGTCGGAATCGGGGTTGCGGATCGATAGACTGAGGTCAGAATCAACCGGTCCGAGTGGACCGTGCTTCGACGCGCTGTGGGCCGCGCTCGCTGATCAATCAGCGGCGCCTCGCTGGAGAAATGACATGAGGAAGATTGCCACCCTGAGTCTCTCGGCCCTGGCTGCTGCGGCCGGGCTCGCCGTTTCGACCACGGCGCTCGCCGCCGCCCCCGTCGCTGGCGCTGACGCGCGGCGTGACGTGGTCGACATCAAGTACTACAAGGAGTCCAAGCTCCACGCGATCGACGCGACGCGGATCGCGGTGTACGACCCGCACAACACGCTCGACGCGGCGCTGCGTGCCGGGGCCGAGGCGCGCGACGTGCCGGGCTGGTCGTTCGTCACGCTGGCCCCCGAGCTGCGGACGCCCGAGACGGTGCGCCAGCTCGTCGCCAACCCGCGCCCCGTGCTCGCCCTCGAAGAGCGCACCGAGATCGACCCCAGCGTGTTCGTCTCGCCCGTGCTCGTCGACGTCAACGGCGGGCCGATGTACATCCTCCCGGCGATCTATGTCCGCTTCGATCACACCGTCACCCCCGAGGCGGCCCGCAAGCGGCTCGACCAGGTCGGTACCGTCACCGCGATGGCCGCCGCCAACCGCGTCGTCAGCAACTGCTACCGCGTTGACCTCCGCGGCGGCAACGGGTTCACGATCGCGGAAGCCGCCGCCCAGCTCGCCTCCGAGCCCAACGTCATCTTCGCCGAGCCCGAGTCGATCTCGACGGCGTCGTTCAACCTGATCCCCAACGACGCCGGCTTCGCCCAACTGTGGGGCCACCGCAATACCACCGGCGCGTTCGACTTCGACATGGACTCGACCGACGCCTGGGACGTCAACCTGGGAAGCGCCACCGTGAAGGTGGTCGTGCTCGACTCGGGCGTGCAGCAGAACCACCCCGACATCAACCAGCTCCCCGGTGAGGACTTCACCTCCGCCGGTACCCTCAACGGCGCCCCCGGCAACGTCTGCGACAACCACGGCACCACCGTCGCCAGCTGCGTCTCGGCCATCATCAACAACAGCATCGGCACCGTCGGCGTCGCCCCGGGCGTCAAGGCCATGTCGGGCAAGGTCACCATCTCGAACCTCAACTGCTCGGGCAGCGGCGGCACCTACTCGCAGACCTGGCACAACAACGCCCTGGACTGGGCCTTCAACGCCGGCGCCCGCGTATCGAACGCCTCGTTCTCGGTCGGCTTCTCGGGCCTGGTCGACAGCGCTTACACCGGCACCCGCGACACGCCCCCCGGCATGGTGCACTTCGCCTCCAGCGGCAACAACCCCACCGGCACCCTGCCCTTCCCGGCCAACGGCACCTCCGTCATGGCCGTCGGTGCCACCAACCGCTTCGGCGCCCGCGCCGGGTTCTCGAACTTCGGCTTCGGCCTCGACATCCTCGCTCCGGGCGAGGCCATCTATGTCTGCGACCGCACCGGCGGCGACGGGTACGTCTTCGGCGATTACCTCACCACCGACGGCACCTCGTACTCCTCGCCCTACGCGGCCGGCGTCGCCGCCCTGGTCATCTCGCAGAACCCGAGCTTCACGCCCACGCAGATCGAAAACCGCATGACCAGCACGGCCCGCGACATGGGCACCGCCGGCTACGACACCGAGCACGGCTGGGGCATGATCAGCGCCTACGCCGCCATGACCGGCACCCAGGCCCCCCCACCCCCCGGCCCCGGCACCTTCACGCTGCTCTACCCGCCCAACAACGCCACGATCGCCGACGCCAGCCCGACCTTTGACTGGACCGACTCGACCGAGGTCAACAACTACCTCGTCACCGTCGACGATAACTCGAACTTCAGCAGTCCTCTGTTCACCGTCAGCGTCGGTGCCAGCCAGTTGTTCACCTCGCCAGGCTCCTTCGCCGAGAACGTCACCTACTACTGGCGCGTCATCGCCCAGAACCCCGTCGGCAACACCAACTCGGTCCCCTTCCCCGCCAACTTCAAGATCAACACCGCACCCCCGCCGCCCTGCCCCGGCGACTTCGACGGCAACGGCCAGCGCAACACCGTTGACCTCGTCACCTTCCTCAGCTTCTTCGGCAGCGTCCAGCCCCCCAACACCAACGGCGACCTCGACGGCAACGGCCTCGTCAACACCGTGGACCTCGTCTCCTTCCTCGCGGTCTTCGGCGTGCCGTGCCCGTGATTTGGTAGGTCGGCTCTCTGAGCCGACATTCCCCATCATGAGTTCACAAACCACCAGCGACCGTCCCGAAAAGGACGGTCGCTTTTCATTTCTGGGAAACCACTTGTTCCCGCTCGGGGCTCGTTCATTCGGGGCTCGTTTGTGAGCGTTCGGAACGCCCGAGAACCCACTCCAACCTGTCCCGGCACAAGTCCCCGACCCCGCCTCCCAAACTCCGCCGGACCATCTTCGGGACTCCGCCGATGAACCGTTCCGAACCGAGCCTCGGGCCCGTACATTGCCCCAGACACCCACGGGCGATCTTCCCCGAAGCCCCGTCGTGGTGTCCCGTCACGTTGCGGCGTCGCCCGTGAGCGGTTCAGTGCAGAAGCGGCCCGAGGCGTTCGGTGCGACCACCGACGACGCGGGCCAGGCCGGGGTCGCCGTACCCCTTCCCCATCGGACGAGGAGAAACGTAATGTCGCTGCAACGAGCGGTCCTGACCTTCGCGACCCTGAGCGCCCTGTCGCTGACCACGGCGTCGGGCGAACCCGACACCGTCATCATCCCCAAGCCCGCGCCGGCCCAGGCCGAGCCCGCGGCCCAGCCCTCGGCCGACAGCGCCGGGCCGCTCTCGCTCGCGGACCGCTGGTCGCGCAAGGACGCGGCCAAGTGCGACGTGACGCAGCACCTGAACCCGCTGCTCGCCGCCGCCCTCGATAAGTATGCCAAGCCTTTCCCCGATCCGCAGGCGAAGAAGCGCGAGGTGATCGAGAAGATCAAGTACTCCCCGGCGTGCTACTACGCCGCCACGCAGGAGGACTTCGACCGCCTCGTCCGCATGTACGACCTGATGCCGGCGTCGTTGCTGGGTGAGGAACGCTTTGTCAGCGCCACCACCGTGTTCGTCGGTGACGGCGGCGTGGTGCCCAACGCCAGCGGCCGCGCCCAGCCGATCAACCTCACCATCTCGTACCCCGCCGACGGCACCACCTGGGGCACCGGCAGCGGCTTCGGCACCGGGCCCAACGTCCTCCGCAACCGCATGGACGGTTTCTTCGGCAACGCCAACGCCGACCGTGCCTACGAGCTCATCCGTCAGGCCTTCGGCTCGTGGCGCCGCAACGGCGGCATCACCTACACCGAAGTGCTCGACGACAACTCCCCCGAAACCACCGCCACCGGACGCAGCAACTTCCGCGGCGACGTCCGCATCGGCTCCTACTTCCTCGACGGCTTCTTCAATGTCCTGGCCTATAACAACTTCACCTCCAGCGGCAGCGACATGAACTTCGACTCCGGCGACTTCGCCGGCGGCTCGTTCTACGACTCCACCGACGCCTTCCGCTTCTTCCGCAACGTCACCGCCCACGAGCACGGCCACGGGATGTCGTACATCCACTCGGTCCCCTGCAACGACACCAAGCTCATGGAGCCCCAGGCCTCCACAGGGTTCGAGATGGTCGCCAACGACGACCGGCGCGGCATCCAGCGGAACTACGGCGACCGCCTCGCCGACAACAACTCCCCCGCCGCGGCCACCGACTTCGGCAACCTCACCAGCCCGATCCTCACCTCGATCATCGAGCGCGATCTTTCGACCAACAGCGCGACCGGATTCGACAACTCCGATGAAGACTGGTTCCGCTTCACCCTGGGCTCGACCCAGAACATCGTCATCACCGTCGATCCCACCGGCGGGGTCTACACCACTGGGCAGCAGTCCGGCGGCTGCTCCGGCACCACCGCCAGCGTGAACGCCGACCAGGCCGGCAACCTCAACATCGAACTCCGCGATTCCGCCGGTGCCGTGGTGATCCAGACCGCCGCCACCTCCGCCGCGGGCGTCAACGAAGTGCTCACCCGCAACGGCGTCCCCGCGGGCACTTACACGGTGCGCGTGTTCGACGTCGGGCCCAACGCCACCGTCAATCAGTTCCTCCAGACCTACGACCTCACGCTGAACGTCGGCGGCGCCACCGCACCGCCGCAGGCCATCGCCGGCATCAATAAGCGGATCGGCCAGGGCCTGGTGTGCTGGTTCCGAGGCGACCTCAACTCCCGCGCCGTGCAGCCGGGCGCCGGCATCAGCAGCTACCAGTGGGACTTCACCAACGACGGCACCTTCGACGCGTCGGGCGCCGAGGTCTCGACCATCTACGCCACCGCCGGCCTGCGCACGGTTCGCCTGCGTGTGACCGACACCAACGGGCGGATCGACGACGACACGATCACGGTGAACGTGTTCGACAACACCCCGCCTCCCCCGCCGGGATCGTGCAATCTGCTGACGCCCGCCAACGGCGCGGTGATCACCGATCTGGCCCCAACGTTTGACTGGACCGACGCGACCAACATCGAGAGCTACACCCTGACCGTCGATGACAACGCCGACTTCAGCAGCCCGTTGTTCACCGTCAGTGTCACCGCCAGCGAGGCGTTCACCTCCTTCGGCACCTTCTCGGAGAACGTCACGTACTTCTGGAAGGTCCTCGCCGTGAACCCGTTCGGGTCGACGCCCGCGACCCCGACCTCGTTCTCGTTCCGCATCAACACGACCCCGCCGCCCGCCTGCCCCGGCGACTTCGACGGCGACGGGCAACGCAACACCGTCGACCTGGTCACCTTCCTCAGCTTCTTCGGCACCACCCAGCCGCCCAACACCAACGGCGACCTCGACGGCAACGGCCTGGTGAACACCGTCGACCTCGTGACGTTCCTCGCCGTCTTCGGCGTGCCCTGCCCGTAACCACCCCACTGGTTCGTCGGCTCTCC
>JBJXFG010000072.1:0-37137 GCA_046154665.1 Phycisphaerales bacterium
ACGGCGCTGGAGGGCCGGCGCGTGACTCGATCACGACAAGTGGGCGGTTCAGGTCCGCTGGAGTTCAGCCGGGCCCTGTGCCGGGAGGCGGCAGCGCGGCCAAGACGGAGCGCAGCTCCCCGAGCAGGACGGGGACGTCTCTCGCGATGATCGCCAGCAGGATCGGCCCGTCGATACCGTGGTTGACGTGGATCACGATGTTTCGGAAGGCGACGATGCGTCGGAAGTCGGTGACTTTGCCGCGCAGCCCGGGGTCGAGCCGGGACGCCTGGTTGAGCGCTTCGCCGATGATTGAGAGCTGTCGCTCGATGGCGGATCGGAGGATCCAATCGTTTTCGTAGCGTTCGAGCGTGATTCCGGTGCCCGCGGCGAGAACGCGCTCGCAGCACTCGATGGCGTCGGCGATGTATGCCCTCGGGTCACGCGGCTGCATAGATCGGCACCCGGGTGCGCTCGACCGAAGCGAGCACGTAAGGGTTTCTCACCGCACCGACCGTCGCGAGATCGACTGTTCGGCCCAGCAGGTCTTCGAGGTCAAACCTCAGGCCGAAGTAAGCGTCGGCGTGCGACCCCGGGGCGAGCGGCAGATACTCGACGAGGAAATCAAAGTCCGAGCGCTCCGGGTCAAAGTCGCCGCACGCCGCAGAACCGAAGAGCCACAGTGCTTTCACATTGTGCTTGAGGCACAGGGCGCGGATGGCGTCGAGTGGGATGTCCGGCTGGGTTCCCATGCGGGGATTGTAGGTGGAGCGACCGGGGCGTCCTGCAATCGCGACAGGGCGGCGCGACCGGGTTCATCGGAAACGAGAGCCGGGGAGATTTACGAAGCTCCGCCGAGCACCGGCGGGGTACCCGTGCTCAGTGCGCCGCCTTCGCGGCCACTTTGCCCTCCACCTTTCCCCCCACCGCATCGGCCAGAAACGCCTCGACTTCCTCGTGGTGGTGGTGATGGCTGCCGGTGGCGGGCGTGGCGCTCGCCGGGCGGCCGCAGTAGGGCAGCTCCCAGCCGAACTGTTCGTTCAGCGTCACGAACATGTGCTGGTACGCGCCCATGTTCTTGGGCTCTTCCTGGCACCACACCACCTCGGCGTCCTTGGGGTACGACGAGACGATCTTCTTCAAGAGTTCGGCGTGCAGCGGGTACAGCTGCTCGACGCGGACGATCGCCAGATCAGTGCGCTCGAGTTCCTTGCGCCGGGCGGCGAGGTCGTAGTACACCTTGCCGCTGCACAGGATCACGCGCTTCACGCCTGCTTTCGAAGGCAGGCTGGAAGCCTGCCCCACCGAATAGAGGGAATCGTCGATCACCTCGCGGAACGTGCCCGAGGTGAACTCGCTGATGCGGCTCGCCGCGTGCGGGGCCCGCAGCAGGCTCTTGGGCGTCAAAACGACCAACGGCTTGCGGAAGCTCCGCCTGATCTGGCGGCGCAGCAGGTGGAAGTACTGCGCCGGCGTCGACGCGTTCACCACCTGGATGTTCTCATCCGCGCACAGCTGCAGGAACCGTTCCATGCGTCCCGACGAGTGCTCGGGGCCCTGGCCCTCATAGCCATGCGGCAGCAGCATCACCAGCCCCGACCAGCGGTTCCACTTGATCTCCGCGCTGGCGATGTACTGGTCAATGATCGTCTGGGCGCCGTTGCAGAAGTCGCCGAACTGGCCTTCCCAAAGCACCAGCATGTTGGGCGACGAGAGGCTGAAGCCGTACTCGAACCCCAGCACGGCGAACTCGCTCAGCGGCGAATCGAAGACGCACAACTTGGCCTGGCGCGGGCGGCCGCGATCGTCCAGCGTGCCGACGTCCTTGTCGGTGCCGGGCTGGCCGAGATCACGGATGTGGTTGATCGGGACGTAGCGCACTTCGGTCTCGATATCGCGCAGCACGGCCTGGCGGTGCGAGAACGTGCCGCGACGGACGTCCTGCCCGCTCAGACGCACCAGCGTGCCTTCGATCAGAAGCGAGCCGAACGCCATCGCCTCGGCGGTGCCCCAGTCGATGGGCAGGTCGTCCTTCACGCAGCGCGAGCGGTCGTCGAGCAGTTTGGTGAGTTTCTCGTGCGGCTTGAAGCCCTTGGGCAGGCGCGACATCGCGTGAGCGCTCGCGATCTCGTGCAGCGTTTCGTGCGGCACCGCCGTCTCGACGGCATCGAAATCCCACGTCCGCTTCATCCCCTTCCAGCGCTCGTGCCCGGGCTTGGGGTTGGGGTTCACGGGTGTCTGCTTGACCTTGCTGAAGGCCTGGTCGAGCTGCTCGTCGAGGTTCAGGCGGATCGCCTCGGCGTCGGTGGGCGTGATCACGCCGCCGGCCAGCAGCTTGTCGGCGTACACATTCATCACGCTCTTCTTGCGCTTGATCTCCTTGTAGAGCAGCGGCTGGGTGAACTGGGCCTCGTCCGTCTCGTTGTGCCCGTGGAAGCGGTAGCCGACGATGTCGATCCACACGTCCTTGCGGAAGCGCATGCGGTAATCGACCGCGATGTCAACCACCTGAGCCACCGCCTCGGGGTCCATGCCGTTCACATGGAACACCGGGGCCTCGGCGGCCTTGGCGAAGTCGGTGCAGTAGCGGGTGCTGCGCGCGTCCTCTTCGCCCGTGGTGAAGCCGATGAGGTTGTTGATGACGACGTGGATGGTGCCGCCGACGTCGTAGCCCTCGAGGTGCGACATGTTGATGGCCTCGGCGACGACGCCCTGGCCGATGACCGCCGCGTCGCCGTGCATCAGCACGGGCATGCAGCGGACGCGGTCGAGGTCGCCCTCGAGGCGCTGCTTGGCGCGGCAGCGTCCGAGCACGACGGGGTTGACGCTCTCAAGGTGGCTGGGGTTGCTGGCCATGACCAGCCAGATTTCCTTGTTTTCGCCGAGGATTCGCGAGCAGGAATAGCCGCGGTGGTACTTGACGTCGCCGCCCGCGACGCCCTCGAACTCGGGGTCGGTGTACGAGTCGTTAAACTCGGTGAAGACCTGCTCGTAGGTTTTTCCGATGATATTGACGAGCACGTTGAGGCGGCCGCGGTGAGCCATCCCGAAGATGATCTCTTCGCAGTCGTACTCCTTGCCGGCGCGTTCGACAAGTCGGTCGAGGGCGGGGATGAGGCTCTCGCAGCCTTCGAGGCTGAAGCGCTTGACGCCCGGGTAGCGCTTGGCGCAGAACTTCTCGAACAGCTCGGCCTTGTGGAGCTGGTAGAGCAGGTGGGCCTTCTCGCCGGCGTTGAGCGTGACTCGGTTGCGGTTCTTCTCGACGCGCTGGGTAAGCCATGCGCGCTCCTCGCGGTCGGAGATGTGGGCGATCTCGACGCCGATGGAGCCGCAGTAGGTTTCGTCGAGCACTCGGACGATATCGCCCAACGTCATCCGCCCGCCCCCGGCTTCAACGAGTGCCGAGGCGTTGAAGGTGCGGTCCATGTCGCCCTGGGTGAGCCCGTGGGCGCCGGGGCTGAGCTCTTCGGGGGCGATGCGTTCCCGGTCGAAGGGATCAATCGCGGCGCAGCGATGGCCTTGGGCGCGGTACTCGCGGATCAGATCAGCGACGGCACCCTGGGCGCGGTCGTGGGCCTCGGCCTGGGTCGTGGTGGCGGCAGCGTTCGGGCTGACCGACACGCGGGCCACGCCGTTGGTGCTCGCTTCGCCGAGACCGCCCGCCACCGCAAGGTCAAAGCCCTGGAAGAACGATCGGGCGTCTTCGGGCAGTGTCGAGGGGTCGCGCTTGAACTCGAGGTACATCTGCTCGAGGTACTCGGCGTTCCAGCCGTTGATCGCGGGTGAAGTCGGGGTGGGGGCGTTGCTCATGATTGGGCAGGGGGCTGGACCGTGCGGAAAGAGCCAGTCGGGGTTGGTGGGGATTCTAGAGCGCTGGAGCACTTCGGTCCCGCGCGGAGCTTCCGGTGAGACGCCGAATCCTTGTTCAACGGAACCCGACCGTCAGGGAGGGGTCGGCGAACGGACGGTGCTCCGAGCGTCGTCGAAACGCCCCCTGACGGTCGGGGTTCTGTTTGCACCGAGCTTTGACTCCTATCCTGACGCCATGCTGAAATCGCTGCTGATCCCCGCGCTGGTTTTCTCGCCGATCGCCGCCGGGCATGTCTCGGGCGAGCCTCTCGAAGTCACCCTGCGTGTCGAAGACCGCAGCGGGCGCACCTCCAGCGAGCCGCTGGTGATGGCCTCATCGCTCAACGCCTGGAACCCCGCCGACCCGCGCTGGACCCTCGAACTCGAACCCGAGGCCGATCGCGATGAGCCGCGCCCCGGCGCCACCCGCTGGTGGACCATCACCTTCGCCGCCCCCACCCCCCCCGGCATGCCCGACGACGGCGTCGTCGAGTTCAAGTTCACCCGAGGCGGCTGGAACCTCGTCGAGGTCGACGCAGCCGGCGGCGATGTGGGCAATCGACGGCTCGAAGCCGCCCAGATCAAGTCCGCCGCGGGCAAGCCCATCACGCTGCCGGCGGTGGAAGGGTTCATCGATCAGCGCGGCACGCGCTGGCCCAACCTCACGCCGCCGCCCCCGCCCGGCGCTCCGGTGAAGTCCACCGTCACCGGCACGCTCGACGTGTTGGATTTCGAGTCGACGACGCTGAAGAACACCCGCAAAGTCCGCGTGTGGACGCCGCCGGGCTACGCCGCGGGCGGCGCGGGGGGTCAGGGCAAGGCCGTGCGGTATCCGGTGCTCTACATGCACGACGGGCAGAACTGCTTCGACGCCGCCACCAGCTTCGCGGGCGTCGAGTGGTCGTGCGACGAGGCGGCGACAGCCCTCATCAAAGAAGGCAAGATCCGCCCGCTCATCATCGTCGGGATGGACAACACCGGGGGCACTCGCGCGGAAGAGTACAACCCGCCGTACACCCGCTACCTCGACAAGCAGAACCGCGGCGATGCGTACCTCAAGTTCGTCGTCGACGAGGTCATGCCGTACATCAACAAGAACTACCGCACGCTGACCGGGCCCGAGCACACGGGCATCGGCGGCTCGAGCTTCGGCGGCAACGCGTCGCTGTATGCCATCATGGAGCGGCCCGATGTGTTCGGCCGCGCCATCGTCGAATCCGCCGCCGTCTTTCTCGACAACGCCGCCATCGTCAAGAAACTCCGCGAGAACGAAAAGTGGCCGCTGAAGATGTTCGTCGCGGTGGGCACGGCGGAGACCGCCCGCAGCGGCGACGCCAAGGCCTTCGCCGACCTCAACCGCGAGATGATGGACGTCATGCGAAGCAAGGGCCTGGGCGACGACCGCCTCGTCACCATCGTCGAAGAGGGTGCACGGCACTTCGAAGAAGCCTGGGCCAAACGCTTCCCCGCGGCACTGGGCTTTATCTTCAGCGTCGAGCCGACGGGCCGTTAAGACCATTCACCGCCGAGAACGCCGCGTAGGTGGAGAAATACCGAAGGCGTTTCAACGCGAGGGCGCGATGACACTGCCTTGAGAAGATTCTCAGAAGCGCCCTTACTGCGGCTCCACCAACCGAATCCGCACGCCCGGGCCCAGCGGCGAAACGCCGCCCGCCAGGTCCGTCTGCTTGGCGCGGATGATGTGCTCGCCCAGCGCGAGCGGCGCTTCGAGCGCGATCGACCAGCGACCATTCGTCGGCACGACCACCGACTGCGAATCCTGACCGTCGATCTCCAGCGTCACGGTGTTGCCCTTGCCGGCGCTGCCGATGATCGTCGGGTTGGGGTTTGAGGTGTTCACGGCACCGTTGACGGTGCGGCCCTTGTCGGCCTTGATGAGGTCCGGGCGGCCCGGCGCATTGGGCCGCTTCAGCAGCGTGACCTCAAGGTTGGGCGAGGGACGCGAGGGGTTGCCCGCGGTGTCGAGCTGCAACGCCGCGAACTTCACCTTGCCCGTGCGGGTGACGGTGACGGTGCTGGTCCAGTCGCCGTTCTCATCGGCCTGCACCGACGACGAGCCGCTCACGCGTCCGCCCAGGGTGAGCATGACGCGTGCCAGGGGCTCGGCGGTGCCGGTGAAGGTCAGCTGCGACGCCGAAGTGATGTTGTCGTCCGCCGAGGGGCCGGTGTCGCTGGCGTCCACGAGATCAAGATTGTCCGGCGGCACCGGGGCGAGGGTATCGATGACCAAGTCAAAGAACTCGTCGCGTTCGCTCTCGGTCTGCCCGTTGAACTGCGAGGCGGTGAGGGTGTAGGTGCCGTCTTCGAGGCGGAATCTGCCGTTGGCCTTGAGCGTGAGCTGGGCGCTCCCGGCGACGCCCTGGGCGATGAGGTCATCGCCGGCATAGACGCGGACAAACTGCCCAGGAGTGCAGCCCGAGACCAGGAACGACGGGGCCAGCGAGGGATTGCGGTTGTTGAAGCGGGTGCGGAAGGCCGCGCCGTCGAACGTGCCGCCGACGCCTTCGTCGGTTCTCGAATCGAAGAACGGGACGACATCCGAGGGCGGGTTCACGGGCCCGCCGCCGTTGAACGGCGGACGCTTGACGGAAACGACGTAAACCAGCGGCCGGTTGATGGCGGTGGGATTCCGGAATGCGATATTGAAAGTGCCCTCGTTGAGCGTGATCTCGCCCGACGCCGAGCCGGAGGCGAGATCGGTGAGGATCTGCTGCCCACCGACGGGCGTGAAGGCCACGCCGCCCTTGAACTTGTTCACCTCGCTCGGGGTGATGACGAAGCCCTCGAGCCCCTCACCCACGGCGGAAAGCAACATCTGATCACCAGGGTTCACCGTGAAGCTCTTGGTGAACCGAGCATTCGGGAACAGCACCTCGGTGCCCGAGGCGCGGATGGTCTGCACGTTGGCGGCGCTGACGACGCGGAAGGCGTAGTCGAGGCCGGTGCCGCCGGTGTTCTTGACGCCGACGGTGTAGTTGCCCGCCGCCAGCGTGATGGTCTGGCGCCCCGACTGGTTGCGGAACCCGCCGGCGGCGGTGAAGGGCAGGGCCAGGCGGAAGTTCTGGAACTGCTCGTTGTTCAGGATGAACGCGTCGGCGAAGGTCGGCGCGGAGAACATGAAGTAGACCGTGTCGCGCGTGGTCACGGTGAAGTCGAATCTGGTCACCTGCTGGATGGGCAGCAGCTGGCCGTTGGAGAATGAGGCGTAGACCTTCTGCGTCGTGGTGGTGTCGGGGGCGTCGCCCTGAGCGCTGGCCAGGGGCGTCAGCGCGAGAGACAAGGCGAGCGCGAGCAGCGTCGTGGCGTACTTCAGTGTGTTCATGGTGTGCTGTGTCATGGCTCGATGGACCCTCAGACTCCCCGGAGGGTGGAGTCGCGTGTCGGACTCGGTTCCCATTCGCCACCTCCCCCATCATCTGGGATGGGGTACCAAGGGAGGCGCGGGAAGATTCCGCGGGGCTTCGATGCCGAGAGCGGCAGACGGTTCCAACCGCCGACCCGATCCGATGTTGCGGCACCGGCCCCTGCTTGCGAATCGCATCGTAGGGGGCACGTCGCCCAAAGTCGGCGTGCATTCATCAACGGCGCGGCGCGCGATTCGGTGCCTGTTCTCCCGCATTTTCGAGTCGTTTCAAGCGGGTCTCGGCCGTGCTTTCCATCACGCGCTGTTCGCCGATGAGGCTACCTTCGAGGCGCAGGGTCTGCGCCGTGGTGAGTGATTCCAGCCACCCCGAATCGATATCCCAGCGGTAATCCCCCTTGTTTGAAGCGCTGATGACGCGAAAAGGGCTGAGCGTTTCATCGCCAGCGCGGTTGGATTGGCGCTTCGGCTCCATTGAGCCTTGCGTCTCCACCTCCGCGATGCCGGCACGGAGTCGCTTGAGCGCATGCGTGGTGGTGACGGCGACATCACCCAGCAGCGAGCCGCCGAGGGACGAGGTTGATGTCCAGCGTTGCCCGACGCGCGCTTTCGCGGGCGGGGCTTCTCCTGGGGTGATGAGTCCCAGCGCGTCGGTGGGCAGCCGCGCCGCCGCGCCCGGGTCCAGGCTGCCCAGCAGCGATGCGAGTCCCAGCGCCCCGCCGCCGCCTTCGCTCTTGGTGATTCGACCCTGCGCGTCAACGGTGAGGGTAAGCGTCGTGCCCGCCATGGCGCGGAGCGCCTCGGCAATCGGGTCCGCCGCCTTGCCTCCACCCCCGGAACCACCCGCGGCGTCGGAATCGATCTCCGTCCGCACCGCTTCCGACTCGATCTTCATCCGCACCCGCTCGATGGTCATGCGGACCGTCGTCTCCTCGGCCCCGCGCCCGGCCGCGCCCTTCTCCGGCGTCACCACGTCGAATCGCAGCGTCAACGTCTGGTCCATCGTCGATTCCACCGTCTTCGTCTCGGCGGGCTTGTTCTTGCCCTTCGGAGACGACGCCGGGGTGTCGACGCGATGGTTCTTTGACGTCTGATGAAGTTCGTACCGCACGCTCTGCCCCGGCTGGGGCCGCCAGCGCAGGTCGGCGGTCTGGGCGAGTGCCGCGGGCGCGACCACGCCGAAGACCCAGAGCGCGATCGTCGATCGAGTGATTGCTGAAGTGATGGTGGTCATTTGGAGATTGGACGGGCGAACACCGGCGGGGTTCCGGCCTCGACCCGTCGAGCACGACGGTTGTGATGTGCCACTGACCCGTCTTCGGGTCAGTGCGTCTTGATCGATGAGCGATTCAGATCGCCGACTGAACCCCATATTGTTCGCCCACCCAAGGACTCAACGTTGACGCCGCCCTCGGATGACACTTTCCCCCCGCCGCCCCCGCCCGCCCGGGAGGTGGTGCGTCCCCACGCGCTGCCGAACGAGTTGAAGAACGCCTCGACACGCCGCGCCCGCCTGGCCCTGCGGGCACCGGCCAAGGTCAACCTCGCGCTCGCCGTCGGCCCGCCCCGCGCCGGCGACGGCTTTCACCCCATCTGCTCGTGGATGACCACGCTCTCGCTCGCCGACGACCTTGACCTCATGCGGCTCGAAGACGATCGCCTCAGCCGTTTCGCCATCGTGTGGGCCGACGACGCGCCGCGCCCCAGCCCCATCGACTGGCCCATCACCAAAGACCTCGCGGTGCGGGCCCACGCGCTGCTCGAGCACGAGGCCGGGCGCCATCTGCCGGTGCAGATGAAACTCACCAAGCGCGTGCCGGTGGGCGGCGGGCTCGGGGGCGGCTCTTCAGACGCCGCGGCGATGCTGGTGGGCGTCACCGCGCTGTTCGGCCTGGGCCTTGCGCCGGCGCGGCTGCGCGAACTGGCGATGACCCTCGGGAGCGATGTGGCGTTCTTTCTTTGTGATGAGTTGGTGGGGGAGGGGGCGGATGCTGGGGGAGGGAGTGGGGCAGAAGCAGTCGGCTCGGAGAGCCGGCGTACCGGAGGGGGCCGCAGCGCGATTGTCGAGGGCTTCGGCGAGCGACTCACCAACGTGCCCGCGCCCAATGCCGGCGCGGGCGCGCACCTCGTGCTGCTGTTCCCCGAGTTTGGCTGCCCGACGGGGGCGGTGTACAAAGCGTTCGACGCGCTCGGACCCGGGCCGCTGCGCGAGCGCGAGGTGCATGCGCTGGCACGTTCGTCCTCGCTCGAATCGGGTGCCCTCTTCAACGATCTCGCTGCGGCGGCCGAGGCGGTCGCCCCTGAACTCGGCCCGCTCCGCCGCCGCGCGGCGGAAGTCACCGGCCTGCCGGTCCACGTCACCGGTAGCGGGAGCACGATGTTTGTGGTGTGTGAGTCGGCGGACGCCGCAGCGCGGGTGAAAGCAGCGCTCGACGCGGCCCGAGTGACCTCCGCGAGCAGTGCGGTTCAGGCGGGGGTCTGAGGCTCCACCGCCGCCTCCACCTCGCGCCGCGGGATAAACACCCGCGGCCCGCCCTCGCGTGCCCGCCCCGGTCCCAGCACGATCTCGCGGCTCCGGCCCACCACGAACACAAACTCGGTGTTCGTCAGGTGCTTCACCGTGCCCACCTTCTCGCCCTTGGGGTTGTGGATGCCGATCTTCGCGCCCACATAACGCTTCGAGTCGACCGCGATGGTCCGCACCACCGCCTGCCCACCCCACATCGACGTCAGCGTCTCCTCCATCATCCCGCGCGAGATGAACCCTTCGTCGTTGAACGAAACGACAAGCACCGGGGAACGCACCTCTTCGAACAGTCGCGCCAGCGCCGGCTGCGACTGCGGGCGCGAGTTGAACACGCTGCGCCGGGCCTTCACGTCGACGCGCTTGCACGCGATGCCGAAAACCTCGGGCTTGTCCCAACGCACCAGCGATTCCCACACGTGGTAGTTGCCCAGGTACGAGTGCTGGTTGTACGGCGGGTCGATGTACGCGATATCCGCCTCGAGCTGCTTCGCCGCTTCGAACGCGTCTAAACAGAACGCGGCACCCTTCCCCCCGGCGGCCCGCGGCAGCAACTCGGGCACGCGGAGCAGCAGCGGGTTCTTGGCCCGCGGGGCCCACGACTTCAGGTACGCCATCTGCACCCCGGTGGTCGAGTCCACCCGATCCGCCGCCTCCATCAGCGACACCAGCATCACCGCTTCGAGATCGGGGGGCAGCCCCTTCGCCGCGATCGCCTCGCGCACGGCGTCGATGCGCTCGCCGTTGCTCGGATGAAAAAACCGCGCGTTCTCGCAGAACGTCGCCGTGAAATAGCCCGGCCGGCCCGGGAGCGCGTTGAACTCATCGACGAGCTTCCGCGCATCGTCGAGCACGTCTTCGGCGTCGGCTTCGATGTAGCACCGCGCCAGCGCGTGGGCATACGCGTTGTGGTCGTTCGCCAACACACGGAACCCGCCGCCGCTGGCGTGCTTCAGCGCCATGCCCACGCGTGACGTGCCGGCGAACAGGTCGCTCACCGTGGTCGCGCCGGTGCGCGCGGCGACGTCGCGCACCGCGTCAACGATGACGGGCAGCAGCGTCCGCTTTGAGCCCAGGTACTTGATCACGCGCCGCGCCCCCAATCACGCCGCGTCAAGGCACGGCGACCGTTCCACTGGGCCACAGCCACGCGAACGTGCCCGCCGTCAGCAGCGCGTAGACCACACCGTCGAACAGCTTGCCCGGCAGCGTGTGCAGCGGGTGGGCCTGCCAGATGATCTGCGTAAAGGCGTTGCCGGCGTGGGCGAGCAGCGCCGCCGCACCCACCACGCGGAACACACTGAGGTACTCCGCCCCCGCCGGCAGCGCATACGCCGCGACGTACGCCACGAAGAACGTGATGATGAGCAGGTTGATGAGCCACAGGCCCAGGATCATCCCCATGTTGGGCTTGCCGGGCATGATCTGGACAAGGAAATAGGGTCCGGTTTCCATTCGGGCCGCGATCTCCGGCGACTTGTCCTTGCCCTGGTTGTCGAACGGGATGAAATACTGCCCCGGCGCAAGCCCCGACGCCTTCACCGCCTCGTGCAGGGCATGCTGCTTCTCCTTCGGGTCGGTGTAGTCGTTCTTGTGGATCGGAAGCGCCATCCAAATCACGGAACTGGCGAAAAACAGCAGCAGCGCCGAGAGAACGATCGGCAGCCACAGTTGCATCAGCATGTCCATGGGGCCTCCACTGGTTCAACGGACGGGGCGAAGGAACGGCCGACAAATCCGACGGGGCACCTCGGAGGATCGGGACACGCTACCACATGTCCCAAGACACGTCGAGTGCGTTTAGGTTTTGGTTGGTATCAAAGTCGAATCAAGGCTCAGCGTTCCGGTGGCGCTTCGCGCGACAGCCTCAGCAGCACCGCCGCGAGAAGCTGGCAGCGTTCGACGAGGCTGGCCGATTCGATCCACTCCTGGTGCGTGTGCAACCCGCCGCCGCGGACGCCGAGGTTGTCGATGGTGGGCAGGCCGACGGCCTGCATGATGTTCCCGTCGCACACCCCGCCGGTGGCTCCAAACCCAACGCGCTGGCCCAACCCCTCGGCCGCGTCACGAGCGATCTCAGCGATCCGCATGCTCCCCGGCGTGCGCGGCTTCGCGGGCCGGTTCAGCGAGTGCCGGATGCGCACTTGGCCGGGCGCGGGCGTCGTGCCGTCCGCCACCTCAGAGAGCGCCTCGAGCCCGACGCGGAACGTCTCGCTCGCTTGCTCGGAGGGGTAGCGCACGTTGCCCCACGCCGCGGCGTAATCAGGCACGATGTTCGTCGCGGCCCCACCCTTGAGCGGCCCGATGTTGACGGTCACCCCCGCCGAGAGATCAATGAGCCGCTCGATCTTCGTCAGCACCGCGGCGAGTTTGTAAACAGCGCTCACGCCCTTCTCAAAGTCGCGCCCGGCGTGGGCCGACTTCCCGAACGCTTCGACGATGAACTGCCCCGAGCCCTTGCGCTCCACCGCGATCGATCCATCGGGCAACGCCGGCTCCGTCGCCAGACCCCAGTCGTGTGCACGAGCCTGCTCCATCAGCGCCTCGGCGGAGTGATACGTCCCCGTCTCTTCATCGGAGTTGAAGAAGTATGTCCACGAAAGCTCGTGCCCCGCTTCCGCAAGCGCTTCGAGCGCGTGCAGCGCGATGACGATGCCGCCCTTCATATCGACCACGCCGGGGCCCACGCCCTTCGCGCCGTCGGGGCTCCAATCGAGCTTGAGGAACGGCCCACGCGGATCGAACACCGTGTCGAGGTGCGACGCGATCAGGATCCGCCGAAGGCCCGGCACGGGCCGCGAGCACACCGCGGCGGGCGGCACAACGTACGACGATTCATCGGCGGCGCCTTCGTCACCCGCGTGCAGCCAGTCGGGCCGCGGCGTGCCGGGCACCAGCGCGGTTCGAGCACCGAGGGCCTCGCACCGCCCGACCACCAGCCCGCGGAACTCATCCAACCCGCGCGTGTGATTGAACCCCGTGGGGATGGCGACGTACCGGCGCAGGTCCTCGCGCAGGGCGCTCTCGCGCCGGGCGATGAGGGCGTTGAGATCGGTCTGCGTGGTCATCACTGGCATCCGGGGCTCCGTGGCAAGCGTGGGCGCGCAATGGTAACGGGGCGGAGCCTGGATGCCCGCCGCGACGTGTATCATCCCCGTGATGCGTCACCCAAACCCCACGCCGCGGGCCGCGATGATGGCCCCTTTGGCCGCCTCCCTGACTGCCGCCGCGCTGCTCTCCGCCTGCGCCGTTGATAACGACCGGCTCACGCTGGGCGACGCCCGCGGCGACGACGCGGTGCTCAGCGTGATCGAGCCCGGCACGCCGCTCACGCCGGCCGCCGCCCCTTCAGTGACCGGCACCGACCGCGGGCACTGGCCCGAGACACTCGCACCGGTGCCGATGGACCGCGCGTTGAACCACGGCTTCACCGTCAACACGCGGCGCTGGTCGAACCCGCGCCACGCCGGGCGCTTCCCCACGGCGGAGCAAGCCGTCACGATCCACACCGGCGAGTGCGCCTGGTCCGGGACCAACACATGGGAACGGCTGCCGGCACCGGCGACGGAGCCCACGCCGTGAGCGGCAGTCATCCGCGATTCTCACCCGGAGGCGCAATGGAGATCACACCGCGCGACGCCGCGGCCCTGCTCGATGGGGCGCGCGGCCGGGCGCTGCTGCTCGACTGCCGCACGCCCGAAGAACACGCGACCGCCCGCATCGAAGGCGCCGTGCTCATCCCCATGCAGGAACTCGAACAGCGCCTCGGCGAGATCGAAGGGCGACAGGACGACCCATTGGTGGTCCACTGCCACCACGGCGTGCGCTCGCTGCGCGTGACCGCGTTCCTGCGCCAGTGCGGCTTCGAGCACGCCGTCTCGATGTCCGGCGGCATTGATCAGTGGTCGCTCGACGTCGACCCGCGCGTGCCGAGGTATTGAACCCGGTCGGACGCCAGGCCTCGGCGTGCGGTCCCCTTGGGTCAATGGGAATGGCGCGTTCCCACATCTTGTTTGACCACGCCATGAACCCGCGAAGCGGGTGCTCGTTGGTTGCCAGACGCGGAGCGTCTGGAGAACGGGCACCGAGACCACGCCGCCCGCGAGGCGGGCGGGCGTTGCAAGGCAGCCGCTCGGCTTCCAGGCCGACGCTCGACCGTTTCACGGTCGAACTTGACACGACCGCACGGCACCAGACGCTCCGCGTCTGGCAACGATCGTGAGCCCGCTTCGCGGACTTGACCAGCCGGTCGCGCGATGACTCTGCCCTGCAACTCGTGCATGACGGTGCGAACGCCAGTGGCAAGTGTGCCCGACTGCCCAACGCTACCGGCACTTCTCTTCAACCGATCGCGCCATCGCCCCCGACGCCGCGAGCAGCTCTTCGCACGTCCGCTCGATCGCCGCGCCCTGCTCGAGCCCCAGCTCGCGCAGCATCGGCAGGTTGATTGCCACATTCCACCGCCCCGCGCGGCACACCGCATCGCCCAGCACCGCCGCGATCGCCAGGTCACTCCGCAAATGCCGGTTCGTGATCGCCGCGAGACGCTCGAACAGCCGAAGCAGGTCGCACGCCGTGGCCATCACCGACAGCGGCGCCTGTGTCGCCGCTAGGGCCGCTGCGGGCACCTCGGCGACGCGCCGGGCGTCGCCCTCGGGCAGCTTCATCAGCTCGTTCACCACGCCGTACGCCTGTTCGTCCTCCGCCGCCAGCGCCAGCATGAGCCCGCGGGCCCGCGTCAGCTTTGCGGCGGCGTCGTTCAGCTCGACCTGATGCTCGGCGAGGTTCTTCTTGCCGATCGAGTACGAAACGACCATGCCGGCGAGCGCCGCCGACAGCGCCCCCACCGCCGCCGCCACCGCGCCGCCGCCGGGCGTCGGCGACTTCGCTGCGACGGAGTCGAGGAACGCGCCGATGGTCTGCTCGTGCATCGTCATGGCCCGATGTTAGAGCGGTTTCGCTTCAGTTGGAGGGGCTCGCCGATCAGAGCCGACGGCGCAAGCCGTCGGTCCAAACGAGCCGACTTACGACTCGTCTGGACCGTCCACTTGCGCGGACGGCTCTGAACCCGCGATGCTTGAAGAGAAATCGCGCGAGCACTGACGCCCGCGTGCTACGGCGTTTCCGCGGGCTTCGCGCCCGGCCAGAACGTGTAATCCGGCGTCTCGTTCACCACCCCCTGCGCATCGGGCGGCGGCATGTTCAACCCGATGCCGACATGCAGGTCGACAAACAGCAGATTGGCCTGCACGCGTCCGCGGTGCCATGCCTGCCCGCGGTCGCCGCCGTCGTCGTAGTTGTAGATCGGCTGGTCGCCCAGCAGCCAGGTGCGCGCGGTGTTGGCGACGCGGGGCATCTTGCCGCCGCGCTTGGGGATCAGCGTCGGGAACTTCTCCTGCGCCGGGTCGTCGTCGAGCGCGTGGTCGTTCAGGTTGTACGACGTGCCCAAGAGGTTGTAGATGTTCGAGACGTCGAGCCCCAGCGACGCGGTGAACGGGTCGTTGGTCCCGCGGTCCGCCGGATCACGAAAAATCTCGAGCTCGAACGACTCCGAGCCCGCGCTGTCGTCGCTCGGCACCGCGGCGTCCGTCACATAGCCGTTCAGCGGGCGGCGCTCGGCGCCAATCCGGTCGATCCCGAGAAAGGGCAGCGTCCCTTTCTTCCCGCCGAACAACGAGCCGATGTTGTCGCCCTCGCTGCCCTTCACAGGCACGCCAGAGCCGTCCACGCGCATCTGCGGCAGCTCGTCTCGATAGTCGCCCCAATACATCGCCAGCCCCGCCCCGAGTTGCTTCAAGTTCGACCCGCACCCGGTGGCCCGCGCCGACTCACGCGCCTGCGACAACGCCGGCAGCAGCAGCCCCATCAGCAGCGCGACCACCGCGACCACGACGAGCAGCTCGACCAGCGTGAAGCCGCACGCTCGCACACCGCGCCACGACGCTCCCGTCCGCGGGAGAGTCGTGCCGGCTTTCATGCTCGCTCGCATCACCATCCCCAACCCTAGCGCGGCGTGCCCACGCCGCCCGTCACGCCGTACTCCTCGAGAAATACAGCGATCCGCTCCCGGTACGCGGGCCACGACGGCGGCAGGTCGTTGTGTCCGCAGTCGAGCTCGACGAACACCGCACGAGGTGTGACCTTCGCCAGCGCCCGCCCCTGCTCGATCGGCACCACATGGTCGTAAACGCCGTGAAAAATCAGCACCGGAGCGATGTCCTTCGCCAGCACCTCGTCGGAGCGCAACGGCGAGCGCACCAGGAATCCCGGCACGAGGAACCGCGCCGCCATCGACGCCACGCTCTTGAAAGGCGAGTTAAGGATCACCACCCGCGGCGGTCGCTCGCCGGCCAGCACGCTCGCGAACCCGGTGCCCAGCGACTCGCCGTGATAGATCAACCGCGAAGCGTCCACCTCGGAGCGCGCCAGCAGCATCGCGTGGAACTTGAGCAAGTCACCGGTGATGACGCGCTGCCCCGGCGTGCCGCCCGAGCGCCCATACCCACGGTACTCGGGCATCAGCACGCTGATCCCCATCCGCCGGTACATCTCCGCCGTCTGGAGGTTGTCGTCGATCAGCTCGCCGTTGCCGTGCAGCAGGACGACGGCGGGCCCCGGGCTGGTCGCGCTTCGCCCATCGCCCAGGATGAACCACGCCTCGACCTTCACACCCGGCGCATCGGAGGGGGCGGGCGAGACCCACCAGCGCTCGACAAACGCCGGGACTTCCGCGTCGGACAGCCCCGGCCCGGTCATGTGGCGCGGGAAGATCAGGCTGGTCTGGGAGAGCGCGAGCACCGCGCCGAACCCCACATACACCAGCACCGCCAGCACACCGAGCCTCACGGCGATCCTGCCGACGCGTCGCTTCATGGACACCTCATTCGGAATCCGACCCGCCGCGGTTTCCACGCGCCGGCGGGTCTACCGTCGGCGTCCCCTCCGCCCCCAGCCCCGCGCGGGTCGCCGCGGCGCGGGCGACAATCTCGGGCGCATCCTCGCTCGCGATGCGCCAGACGACCTCGTGGTTCACCATGTGATAGCCATGAACCAGGATGTTGCGGAACCCGACGATGCTCTCGACCGGCCCAAGCCTCTCAGCGATCGAGCGATCCAGGTCCCGCAGCCGCGCCACCGCCTCGCCAACGATCATCAACTGCCGCTCGATCGCCGACCGGATCACCATGTCCGAAACGTAGCCCTCAAAGTTCGTTCGCCCCGCGATCGCCGCTGCGGCGCTCCCCGCGGCGACGACGTCCTCCAGCAACGCCCTCGCGTCACGCCGCGGCATACAGGCACACTTTGCTCGCTTCGATCGACGCCGCCACCGTCTTGTTCGGGACGCACCCCTCTTCGATCAAGTCGATCGGACGCCCGAAAAGCGACTTCAGGTCGTGGAGCAGGGCGAAATACACGTCGGAAAACCCGGCTCGAGGCCCGGGCTGGAACCGCACCACGAAGTCCAGATCACTCCGCGCCGGATCGAAGCCCCCCGATGACGCCGATCCCGTCAGGTGCAGCGTCCGCACCCGGTGCTTGACGCACAGAGCGAGCAGTTGATCGCGCTTGGACGTGATCTCGGCGTGCATGACCAATGCTAGGGGCAGAGTGGCGCACAAATGCCGCCCCCGCCCCCCGGCCCCCCGGGGGGTCACGACCCGCTACCGCTTCTCCCCCACCGGCCTCCCCCCCACCGTCAACGTGGCACGCCGAGCCCGGCCGCGCCGCGCCCGCACCGCGCCGACCACCTGCCACACCAGGTACACCGCCGCCGCCAGCACCAGCAGCGTCACCACCCAGAACTGCCAATCATGAACGGGCAGGCTCATCAGCCACCCCCCCCGCCCCACAGCGTCGCCAGCTTGAAAGCGACCCACGCCGCCGCGTACGCCACCGCGCTCATCCACGCCAGTTGCAGCAGCGCCCACTTGATGTGCCCCGCCTCGCGCGCCGTCACCGCCAGCGTCGGCAGGCACTGCATCGCCAGAACGTAGTACACCAGCAGCGACCAGCACGACGCCAGCGTGAACACCGGCGTCACCCCGTCGTCCCGCGTCGCCCCGCGCATCTGCTCCAGCACGCCCTCACCCTCGGCGTCCTCCTCACCGGCGATCACCACGCTCATCGTCGACGCGAACACCTCTCGCGCCGCGAAGCTCGTCACCACCCCGATCGTCAGCCGCCAGTCATAGCCCAGAGGCTCGAACACCGGCTGCACAAACCGCCCGATCCGCCCGGCGTAGCTGTTCGACGCCGCGTGCGACGCCTCCAGATGAGCCGCGCTCGACTCCAGTTCATCGGCCCGCGCCGCGTCCCCAGACCGCACCTCCGCCGCCTGCGCCCGCATCGCCCCCACCTCCGCCGGCGGCTCCACACGCGGGAACGCGCTCAACCACCACAAGACCACGCAGATCGCCAGGATGTTCGTCCCCGCCTTCTTCACGAACGTCAGCCCGCGGTCGTACGTCGTCACAAGCGCGGTGCGCACGCTCGGCCGCTTGAACGTCGGCAGTTCGATCGCCATCGAACGGCTCTCGCCGCGAAGAAACGTGCGTCGTGCCACCAGCGCGCTCAGCACCCCCGCGCCGATGCCCAGCGCGTAGCACCCGATGAACGCCAGCGCCGCCATCATCGGACGGTCCTTGAACAGCAGCGTCGTCACCAGCACATACACCGGCAGCCGCGCCGAGCACGTCATGAAAGGCGCCACCAAAATCGTCACCAACCGCTCCCGCGGGTCCGGAATCCCCCGCGCCGACATGATCCCCGGCAGCGCGCACGCATGGCTCGAAAGCAGCGGCACAAACGCATGACCCGGCAAGCCGAACGGCCTCAGCACACGGTCCATCAGCAGCGCCGCCCGCGCCAAGTACCCCGTGTCTTCCAGGATCGAAATCAGGAAAAACAGCAGGCAAATCTGCGGCAGAAAAATCAGCGTTCCCGAAACCCCGCCGATCACCCCGCCCACCAAAAACTCCGCCAGAATCCCCTCCGGAAGCACGCCCCGCGTCCACTTGCCCAGCGACGCAAACACAGTATCGATCAGGTCCATCGGCCACGACGCCGCCGAGAACAGCACCCAGAACAGCCCGCCCATGATCGCCATGAACGCGAGCGAGCCGAGCACCGGATGCGTCAGCACGCGGTCGATGCGGTCGGTCCGTTCGTCGGCTCTCCGCCTCCTCGCCTCGATGTCGAGATCACCCGTCGGTGCGCACACGCGCCGCATCATCTCGTCGGCCCACCGCGCCAGCCCCGCCTCATCGCCCGGCGGCGTGTTGGTCGGGATCGCCGGCGCCGCCAACGCCGCACGCAAACCGACGAACCCCTCTCCCGATCGCGCCACACAGGGCACCACCGGACAGCCAAGCTCGCGCGCCAGCGCCGCCGCGTCGACGCGGATGCCCCGCGCCGCCGCCAGATCGACCATGTTCAGCGCCACCACCATCGGCAGCCGCCGCCGCAGCGCCTCGCCCACCAGCATCAGATTCCGCTGCAGGTTGGTCGAATCGACGACGACGCACACGCCCTCGGGCGCACCGGCCCGCACCGCCCCGCCGCTTGCTCCACCGCTCCCCGCGCCCACATCCGGCAGCGCCAGTTCGCCCGCCAGAGCCCGCCGGCACAGGTCGCTCTCCGGCAGGTCGAGCTCCAGCGAATACACCCCCGGCATGTCGATCACCTCGACCGCCGCGATCGCCTCAACGCCCCCACCACTCGAAGCCCCCTCCGCGGCGATCACACCAAACCGCACCTCCTGCGTCGTCCCCGGAAAGTTCGACGTCTTGTGACGAAGCCCCGTGAGCCGGTTGAACAGCGTGGTCTTGCCGGTGTTTGGATTGCCCAGCAGCGCAATCCGCGCCATCGACGAGCCGCCCGAAGCAGGTGCCGACGCCGACATCTCACGATCCACCGCGGCGGCGCTCACGATGACACCATCCCATCCGCACCGATGAATCGCCCCAACAACGAGCCCGGAGCGTCAGCGACGGGTCTGCAATACAGCCGGGAGTCTCGGATGGCTCCAACCCACTCTCTCACGCTCGGGGCTCGCCTCTGGGCAATCGCCACCACTCGATTGCAACCGACAACCACCGCGCTTCCGCGCCGCCCGCGAAGCGGGCACTCGATGGTTGCCAGACGCGCCAGCGTCTGGTGAACTCCTCCGCTCGGAAGAACAAGCCCGTGAAACGGGCGCTCGAAGCTCACTCCCCCGCATCCCCAAGCCGCGAACCAACCCCCGGAAACCCCTCGACCCCCACCACCACGCGCTGCGCCAAAGGCGCCGCCAGCCCGATCCGGCAGCACGCCCCGTGCGTCCCCACCACGCTCACGATGCAAGGCTGCCCCGGTCGGCACAGCTTCACCTCGGCGTTGGCCCGCAGCCCCATCGCGCGAAGCACCGCCGCGTCCTTCGGGTCCAGTTGGTTGGTCAGCACCCGCCCGATCTCGCCGCAGCGCAGCTGCGAGAGCGGGATGCGCCGCGTGACAACTTCGCCACCGGGTGCCGATGCGCAGCAGCTTTCCGCAGCGGAAGGGTTGGTCTGGCCGGAACAGCAGGCATCGTGGCTCATGCGTTGCGCATCCATCCGAGCGTCGGGCGTGGTGCCGGGCGAGCACGCCGAGAGGCCCCACGAAGGGCTTCACGGAGAACTCGGTCCGACATTCCGACACTCCAAGCATACCACGTCATTGTTGAGAATGAGTCGCAGTTTCGCAAGTACCCGGTGGAAACCGCCCGGCGGAATCCCGCCGCGTCCGATAATCCACCGCCCTGCACCGCGAAATCAACGCGCCCCCAACCGCTCCGCAAAGAACCCCATCATCCGACCGTACATCCGCTCCACCACCGTCGGCTCCACCACCACGTGCGTCTGGCCCGCCAAAGGCACAAAGTCGATCCAACCCGACGTCCCTTCGCGCAGCGCCGACTCCATGATCTTCAGGCTGTGCGTGAAGTACACGTTGTCGTCCGCGCTGCCGTGGATCAGCAGCATCGGCACGCGCAGGTCCTTCACCCACGTCATCACGTTGCCGATGCGGTACCCATCCTTGTTCTCTTCGGGCACGCCGAGATACCGCTCGGTGTAGTGCGTGTCATAGTCGGCCCAGTCGGCCACCGGCGCTCCCGCGCACGCGGCGTGGTAGACGTCCGGGCGTCGGCACGCCGCCATGGCCGCGTAGTACCCGCCGAAACTCCAGCCGTACACGCCCACGCGCGAGAGATCGAGCTCGGGGTGCTTCTCGCCCAGCAGCTTGAGCGCCGCCGCCTGGTCGTTCAGTTGCAGATCGATCAGGTTGCGGTGCGTGAGCCGCTCCCACGCGCGCCCGCGCCCCGGCGTGCCGCGGTTGTCGATCCGCACCACGATGAACCCGTGCTCCGCCGCCCACTGGTCGAGCGCAAAAGACACCCCCGTCCGCAGCACTGTCTGCGATGTCGGCCCCGTGTACACGCTGCACAGCACCGGATACTTCTGCCCCGCGCGGAACGACCGCGGCCTCACCAGCGCCGCGTGCCACAACGGATCGCCCGTCTTCAGCCCGCCCACCGTCGTCCACTCCACACTGGGCGTCACCATCGGTGCCTCGGCCTTCGACGCGATCGCGCCGACTTCGCGCCCCAGCCCGCCCTCGCCCTCGCCGCGCGTGAACACCCGCGCCGTGAAGCCGCCCGTCTCGGGCGTCGTCGTCAGCACCAGCGTCGAACCATCACTGCTCACCTTCGCGTCATGCACCCCCGGCCACTCGCACGTCAAACACTGCGGCACCAGCTCCCCCTGCTGGAACGCCAATCGAAATAGGTGCGTCTGCGTCGGCCCTTGCGGCTCGGGGCTCGCCGTCACCAGCACCTCACGCCGCGCGAAGTCGGCCTTCACCAGCGAGCGCACATTGAGTTCGCCGCCGGCGATGAGTCGGCGTTCACTGAACCCCGGCCCCTCCATGCGCCACTCATAGTCGACCCACCCCGCGCCCTCGGTGCTCCACACAAAGCCCGGCACATTCTCGATAAACGCCGGGAAATCCTGGTCCAGATTGAGCCACGCCGGGTCCGTCTCCGACAGGATCAACTGCGAACTCCACGCACTGCCCGCCGCCGACTCCGCGTCCGCGCTGAACAACAGCAACTGCTGGTCCGACTGCAGCCGGTTCTGCACCAGCACATACGGCCCACGCTGACGCTCCCACTTCACCGTCGCCAAGTAAGGGAACTCCACACGGTCCCACTTCAACTCCACCGGCGACGACATCGATCCATCCACCGGTGCCGCCCACAACGTCACCTCGGCGTTGTTCGTCCCCGCCCGCGGATACCGCCACGACTGCGCCGGCTTGAACGGGTTCAACGGATCGCTGATGAACACCTGCTCCACCTGCGACACGTCCGTCCGCTGAAAAGCAATCCACTTGCTCCCCGGCGACCACCAATACCCCTTGGTCCGCCCCATCTCTTCCTGCGCGACAAACTCCGCCTCGCCGAACGAGACCGTATCGCTCGCGCCGCTCGTCAGCTTGGTCTCTTTCCCCGATTCCACATCGACCACCCACAACTCGCCGCCGCGCACAAACGCCACCTTCGTCCCGTCCGGGCTGAAGCGCGGATCGAGTGGGGGGGGCGGGGGGGGCGGGGGGGCCAGGGGAGAAGCGAGCGCATCGGCCCCCTGGGCCGAGGGCTTGAGTTCCTTCACCACGCCACTCTCCATCTCGCGCACAAACAGCCGCCCCGCCAACGGCACCAGCATCCGCTTGCCGTCCTTCGAGAGTTCGAACGACGCGATGCCTCGGGCAGTCTGCCGCGTCCGCTCGCGCCGCGCCTTCTCCTCCGGCGAAAGCTCGCCCTCATCGCCCCCGCCCAGCAGAGTCTCCGCCGTGAGAAGAACGCGCTCCGCACCACCCCCGCCACCCCCGCCACCAGACGCCACACCAACGTCATACGCATGGAGCGCCTGCACCCGGTCCCGCGGCCCCGACCGCAGGAAAAACACCGTCTTCCCATCCGGAGACAAGACAAACGAGTTCGGCCGCCCGCTGCGGAAGCGGTTCGTCTCGGCAAACTGCCGCAAGAAGCCCGGCACCGGGTCAACCGCCGAAGCCCGCGCCGCGACGGGCGCTTCACGCGGCGTGGAAGCACACCCACCACACACCGCCGCCGCAAGAAAAGCAAAGCAGAACCCCGACCGGAAGGGAGGGTTTTCTTGCGTGCCTCCAGCCAGACGCGGCATCGCGGCCCGCCGCAGCATTTTGCCAGCACGCCTCATCTCGAACGGTTGAGGAAGAAACCCCTCCCTGACGGTCGGGGTTCTGTGGTTCATGTTCATCCGCGCATCATCGCCGCCGCGCTCCACCGCCGCAAGCCGAGGATGCGCCGCGCGCTCTCGCGCAGCCGCGCCTCGCCGCCGTCGATGCGCCCGTCGCGCAGCGCCCGCGCGATCGCCTCGTGCATCCGCCCCGCGGGACACGTCCGACTTACTTCCTCCGCGGCGATCGGCCCGTTGAACGCATCGAGCAGGATGTCCGCCCCGGCGTTCACCGCCAACAACACCGCTTCGTCCACGCCGTACCGCGCCGTCACCGCACCCATGTCGAGCGAATCCGTCACCACTACGCCGCGGAACCCCAGCGTTTCACGCAGCAACCCAGTGGTGTGGGCCTGGCTCAGGCTCGCCGGATGGTCCGCGTCAATGCCCGCGTGGAACAGGTGCCCCGTCATCACCATCGTGCGGGAGGCGTCGAGTTTCCCCACCAGCCGCTGGTACACCGCCAGTTCCGGGTCGGCCCGCCATGTGTGCGTCACATCCACAAACCCCAGGTGCGTGTCGCCCTCCGACGAGCCATGCCCCGGAAAGTGCTTCAGCGCCGTCACCACACCCAAGCGTGTGTGCGCCTCGATCACTTCCAGCGCACACGCGCACACCGTCTCAACATCCGCGCCGAACGAGCGGTCCTTCCGCGCGATGATCGGGTTCGCCGGGTTCACCGCCGCATCCACGCACGGCGTGAAGTTCACGTCGCACCCCGCGCCGCGCACGATCGACGCGTTCGCCGCCGCCGATCGCTCCCACGCGGCATCGTCGATCGCGGCCAGTTCGCGCGCCGACACCGTCGGCGCAAACCCGCGCGCGGGATTGAACCTCACCACCCGCCCCCCCTCCTGATCCACCGCGACCATCAACCCCCCCGGCGGCCGCAGCGCCTCGCGCAGAGCAGCGCTCAGCGCGCCTGTCTGCGAAGGCGAAACAACATTCCGCACCGCCGCCATCCGCGCCGCGCCTTCCTCTTCACCCGCCTCGCGCCGCCGAAGAAACGCCGGCAAGTCCACATCAAACAAGATCACCCCGCCCACCCGCGCCGCGCGGCAAACCTCCAGGTCGTCCCGCATCGGCGACGCGCCCGCATCCCCTCCGCGCACCCCCACCATCAGCATCAATCCGATGACCTGATCGACGCTCAAACTCGCAACATCCGCGCTGGACATGCCGCAGCGTACGCGAGTGCTCAACTTCCGACGTGCCACGACATCGCTGCCGCGGCAAAGGAGTTCGGCATGCGCAGCAACGGTCTACCGTCTCACGCGCGCCAGCAACTCCCGAGGCCGAACCACCTCGATACCCCGACACCGCCAGCAGATCACGATCGCCGCTGACAATCACCGGCCGCGGCACCCGGCACGCCAGCACGCAGGCGATGAACTTGTCGTCGTCGGGGTCGCGGCAGACGGACTCCGCCAACTCCGCCGCATGGATCACTTTCGCCTCAGCGTGAAGGGCGGCCAGCACCGGGCGCGGGTCGACCGTGGGGTGACGTTCACGCATGACCGTGCAGATTCGCTGATACTCCCCGAGGATGTCGGGCGTGGCGACGATCTCAAAACGGGCATCACCCCAGCACGCGAGCACTTGTGCCGGGACGCCGCCGAAGTGGATCTCCGAGACAACTGCGATGGTGTCGATGACCACCAGCACGGTCAAACTCGCTTGGATTTCCGTGCGGCGGCGCAAGCCCGCTTGATGGCGGCGGCGACATCGGCGCGTCTCACCCCAGCTTCTTTGGCAGCCCGGCGCGTTTCGGCGAGCATCTCGCCCATCGCCGCGCGGTCCGCCGGGCCGGACCGACTTGAGCATGAGGGAATCACCCTGCTCGATGACCACGAATCAACCGCCCTTGGCGAGTCCCATCCTGCGACGGATCGCTTCAGGGATCACAACCCGACCCTTCGGGGTCATGTCCACGGTGGGGAGCGAAACTATGCGGCTCCCTTTCGATCGACGCAACTGGACTGAAAGACCGCGTTCGTGCAGCACCGCATTGTACGCGGCAACCTCTACTCCTCGCCCACCCCAACCATCTCCTCCGCCTCACTCGCTTCACCCGCTCCTGCTCCACCGGGACCGCCGCGCGGGTCGAACCCCGTCCCCTCCACTTTCACCAGCGGCTTGCCCTTGGCATCCGTCAGCACCGCGCCGCCCGTCGAACGGATGATCGGGATCGGGTGCGCCTTCTCGTGCTCCTCGAGCATCTTCAGCAGCTTCTTCTGCTCCGGCTCCGGGATCGCCGCCCATTTCCCTCTCCCGCGGCACTTCGGGAACGCCGAGCAGCTCAGCCACGGGCCCTTCAGCCCGTTCCTTAAGTACAACTTACTCTTGCACTTCTCGCACTCAAGCTCGGTCTCCAGCGGCGGGACCGCCGGCGCCACCACGCGGTCGTGCTTGTCGAGCTTCAGAATCCCGTCGCACGCCACTTCGGGCGGCTTGACGCCGTAGCCGCTGCAACCCAGGAACGCACCGAAACGCCCGGTGCGCTTCAGCATCGGACGACCGCACTTGTGGCACGCCACCCCGGAATCCTCGACCGGCCGCGGCTTTCCGTCCTTGTCCACCGGCGAGGCAAAGTCGCACGCCGGGTACGTCGCGCAGCTCAGGAACCGGCCGTTTTTCCCGAACCGGTACACCGTATCGCTGCCGCACTTCTTGCAGCGATACTCCTTCGGCGCCGGGACCAGCTCGGCCTTGGCGTGCCCCAGTTCCTCGTGGGCCCACTCCAGCCGCCCCTTGAACGGCTTGTAGAAGTGGTCGAGCACATCGACCCAGTCCTTGCGCTCATCCTCGATATGGTCGAGCTCCAGCTCCATGTCGCGCGTGTACCCCACGTCCATGATGTCGGGGAACGCCTCGATGAGTTTGTCGGTCACCACCTCGCCCAGATCGGTCGCGAAGAACCGCCGCTCGTTGAGTTCGACGTACTTCCGCTCCTGGATCACGCTCACGATGCTCGCGTATGTCGACGGGCGCCCGATGCCCTCTTCCTCAAGCTTCTTGATCAGGCTCGCCTCGGTGAACCTCGGCGGCGGGCTCCCGAACTTCTGCTCCGGCTCGATCGCGAACGGCGATACCTTCTGCCCCTCCTTCACCGCGGGCAAAGTCTGCTCGTCGCTCGCCGTGGGAACGCCCGAGCAGCGGTAGAACCCGTCAAACGCCAGCACGCGCCCGGTCGCCCTGAACGTGAGCAGTTTCCTCGCATCAACCCCCCCATCGATCAGCACCGAAGTCGAGTCCCACTCCGCCGCCACCATCTGGCAGCTCACAAACCGCTCCCAGATCAGCTTGTACAGCTTGAACTGGTCCGGCTCCAGCGACTTCTGCACCCGCTCCGGCGGATACGCCATGCTCGTCGGACGGATCGCCTCGTGCGCCTCCTGCGCGGCCTTGTTCGTCGACCCAAAGAAGTTCGGCTTCTCCGGCAGGTACTTCTCGCCGTAGGTCTGCGCGATGAACGTCCGCGCCATGTTGAGCGCATCGCCTGAAAGGTGCGTCGAATCGGTACGCATGTAGGTGATCAGACCCACCGCGCCCTCGCCCGGCACCTCGACGCCTTCGTACAAGCGCTGCGCCGTCCGCATCGTCCGCTGCGCCCCGAACCCCAGCCGGCTCGACGCCGCCTGCTGCAAGGTCGAGGTGATGAACGGCGCCCCGGGCCGGCTCTTTGTCCTCTTGGTCTCGATGCTCCGGATCACATACGGCGTCTTCACGTCCGCATCACCCGTGACCGTCCGCACATGCTTCGCCGGACCCTTGCCCTCGGGGTCTTCCTTCAGCGACGACTTGATGTTGATGAGCCCCGCCCGCGTCGCCACCTCGATCACGCGCTTCGAAAGATCGGCTTCCTTGAACGCCGCGCCGCCGGCGTTCGAGATTTCGAACGCCTCCCCGGCCACTTCCACCAGTTCCGCGCTGATCGCCTTCCGCTCCGCCAGCCACGCGTTCTGCGTCTTGACCGTCGGCGGGTTGCCCTTCTCATCGCGCTTCTCGAGCAGCGCCCGCCACGCCGGGCCCAGCTTCGCCGCCTCGCCCTCGCTCAGCGTAAACCGCCCCTCGATCACCCAGTGCTCATCAGGAACGAACGCGCGGATCTCCCGCTCGCGGTCCACCACCAGCCGCACCGCCACGCTCTGCACGCGACCCGCGCTGAGCCCCCGCGCCACCTTTTTCCACAGCAGCGGCGAGACCTGGTACCCCACGATCCGGTCCAGAATCCGCCGCGCCTGCTGCGCGTCCACCCGGCTCTGATCAATCGGGTGCGGGTTGCTGAACGCCCGCTTGATCTCGTCGCGCGTGATCGCGTTGAACATCACCCGCTTGGCCTGCTCGGGGCGGATGCCCAGTTCCTGCGCCAAATGCCACGCGATCGCCTCGCCCTCGCGGTCCAAGTCGGTCGCGAACCAGATTTCGCTCGCCACCTTCGCCGCCCGCTTCAACTCGTTCATCGTCTTCTCTTTGCCCGGCAGCACCTCGTACGTCGGCGCGAACCGCCTCTCAAGGTCAACCCCCGGCACCGGTGCCTTCACCCCCTTGGGGTTCTTGCTGGGCAAATCCCGCACATGCCCAACCGACGCCTTCACCAGATAGTCCGACCCGAGGTACTTGTTGATCGTCTTCGCCTTCGCCGGCGACTCGACGATCACCAGCTTCTTCCCCTTGGCTCCCCCGCCAGAGCCTCCCCCGCCGGCACCCGCGCCCTCGTCACCATCGACCTCGACCGACTCAACCGCCTTCCCGGACGACTTCGCGCTCGTTTTCGCCGCCGACTTCGCGGCCGACGTGCCCCCGGCCTTCTTCGAGGCGGCCGCGGGTTTCTTGGTGGTCGATGTCTTGGCCATGAGATTCCGTTCGTAAACGATTCGGGTAGAACACAAAGCAGCCGACGATGAGCGTACCGAGGGTCCGCGGGTCGTCGCATCAGGCCGACCGAAGACACCCATACCCGTCTTGGGGCAGCATCCTCATCGGGACGCCGGAGGTTCTCGGCCCACTCCTTAGAGCACTTGAGGCGGCCCGAGGTGCGAAGTCAAGGCGCTGTGGTTATCGGACTGCGATCAGAACCCCGACCGTCAGGGAGGGGTTTCGGGGGAGGCCGGGAGTCGGCAGTCGGCAGTCGGGAGTCGAGAGTCGTCACATCAGGGCAGCCACTGCTCGCTCCACCAACCCATCAGTACCGCCGTCCAGCCACACCGCGCCCGGCAGCGCGCGAAACCGCTTCAGCCACGTCCGCTGATTCTTCGCGAAACGCCGCGTTTCGATCTTCGTTTTCTCGACCGCGTCGTCGATCTGCCCGGCCGTGCCGCCGCATTCCAGCGCCGCCGCGAGTTGCTTATAGCCCAGCGCTTCCCGAGCCTGCGCGCCCATCGCCCGGCGTTCCAACAGCCCGCGCACCTCTTCGACAAAGCCCTGCTCGACCATCTGCTTCACCCTCGCGTTGATACGCCGGTTGATCGTTTCGGTCTCCCATTCCAGACCGATCACCACCGCGTCTTGGCGCACCCCGGCTTCAGACTCCCACTGCGACTGATGCTCGCTGATGGGCGTCCCCGTGAGATGGAACACCTCCAGCGCCCGCACCGTCCGGCGGACATCATTGAAGTGGATCCGCCGCGCCGCCTCGGGATCAACCCTCTCGAGTTCCGCGCGCCGCGTTGCCGGGTCCATCGCGCTCAAGCGCTCGCGCAGCGGAGCATCCGCCGCCGGCCCCTCGAACAGCCCTTCCAGCAGCGCCTTGACGTACAGGTTCGTCCCCCCCACCACGACCGGCGTCACGCCCCTGCCGCGCAGCTCATCAATTAGCCCGTTCGCCAGCTTCAACCACTGGTCCACCGTGAACGATTCCGTCGGCTCCACCAGATCAATCAAATGGTGAGGCACACCGCCGCGCTCGACGGCTGTCGGCTTCGCCGTCCCGATGTCCATCCCGCGGTACACCTGCATCGAGTCCGCCGTGACCACTTCGGCGCGCCGACCCCTCGCCGCCAGCGAAAGGCACAACTCCACCGCCAGCGACGACTTGCCGCCCGCCGTCGGACCGATGATCACCGGGAAGCGAGTCACGGGTCAGTCTACGGCCCGCGCGGTCCCGTTGAAGAAAATCGCACGCCGAGCCGATCGCGGCTCAGCCAGCCCGACGCACCCGCCGCGCCGCGGCCACTCCGGCGAGCACCAGCACACCGCCGACACCCGGCGCCGGAATCGCCCGGATGTAGATCGCGTAAGACGTCCCGCCGTTAAACGTCGGCGACACACCCGAGACCGCCCGAGTTTCGACGTCCAGGTAGTACGACTGGGCCCACAGCCCGCCGTTGTTCGAGGCGTTCGCGAGGCCGAAGCGAAGGAGCCCCAGAGCGCCGGCGTTGCCGGTCCCGCTGTCACGCAGGTTCACAAGAACGCCCTGCGTGTTGGGGCCAGAGCTGGTCAGGCGCAGCGTGATCTGTGCGATGAAGATGCGGTCGCCGGCGCCGCTGCCGACGAAACCGGAATCCGGCCCGTTCGTGAACCAGACCCCGCTCAGCGCGGCGGTCGAGAACAGGCTCGGCCCGCCGCCCGGGGTAAAAATCCCGTCCGGCCCGCGCGCCGTGTAGCCTGGCGGGAAGCTCGAGGGCCCCACCGGATCGATCGCGACATACGAATCGAAACCAAGGGCCGGATCGAACTGGATGTCGGGCCAAGTGGGCGGGCTGTCGGACCCGTTGACCGCTTGGAACGCCGCGCCGCCGCTCCAGACGATGGGGTTGCCCAGCGACCCGCCGGGGATGCCGCCGGCGTCGATCGTGTTGACATCAAACGAAGCCCGAGCGATCGCGCTCGAGCCGCAACCGATGATGGCCAGCGCAGCCGCGCCCAGCATCGCAACATGACGCATTTTCAACCTCCTTAGGTTTGAGCCGAACCTGTTGAAGCACACTCTCAAGAGAACACCGGACTCCACCGATCACATGGTCGCGCGCCGACGCCGCCCCGCGGCCAAGCCCGCCGTCACGAGCACCATCGCCGCACCGGGCGCGGGGATGGCCTTGAGATACACCGCGTGCGTGACCCACCCGGTGAACTGGCCGCCAAGGTTCGTCGGCAGCAACTCCACATCCAGGTAGTAGTTGAACCCCCACGCGCCGCCGTTGTTCGAGGCGTTGGCGGCACCGAACTTCACCAGGCCCGGCTGAACAGGCGGGTTTGAAACCCCGAAATCGCGCACGATTACACTTACGCCCAGCGTCGACAGCGTGGCCGAGGGTTCCAATGTCACCTGTCCGATGAACACGCGATCATTCGAGCCGCTCTGAACCATGCTGGCCCCGGAAACGCCCCAAATGCCCGCCCAGGAGCCTGGCTGGAACGGCGTCGTCGGGGACGTCAACGGAAAAAACTGGATGTTCGGCGCGCGGGCGGAGTACCCATCCGTGGCCGTGGTCGAACTCGCTGGCGTGGAAGGACCGTTCGGATCGATCGCCCAATACGAATCCCACTGCAGAACGGGAAACGCGGCAATCTGTTGCGCCGACGGCGGCAAGGTCGAACCGATCGGCGGGTTGTACGCCTCCCCGCCCGTCCAGGTGATCGCCCTCCCGAGCTGGTTGACTCCGGCCCCGCCCGCATCGAGAAGGCCCACCTGAAAAGGTGCCGGCCGCCCCGAAGCCGACCCCGCCAACACCACAACCGCCATCACGGCAATCATTGAACGACGCATCTTCGACCTCCTCAGGTCAACGTCGACCCCAGAGCCTCAGCGCGGTACATCGCGCCCCGGCCCGAAGCCTCCGCTCGAAGTCTAACTCCGCGAACCGCCGCGCCAAGCAGATGTTGTGTAAAACGGGATCGAAAGGGCTCAAAGCCGCACCGTGCCCGCCTTTCAAGACCCGTCAGTTGCTCTCTCACGGTTCATTTTCACGGCGGACCGGCGGCTTTCAGCCGAACCGGGGCAGCGCCCTCCGACGCCGTCGCGCCGCCACCACACCCGCCACCGCCAGTAACCCCGCCGCGCCGGGCGCGGGGATGGCCTTCAAATACACCGCGTGCGTGACCCACCCCGCGAACTGGCCGCCAAGGTTCGTCGGCATCACATCCACGTCGAGGTAGTAGTTGAATCCCCACTGCCCGCCATTGTTCGAAGCGTTCGCGGCCCCGAACTTCACCGGCCCCAGCACGCCGTTGTTGTTCACAGCGACGAAATCGCGCAGATTCACCCACACGCCCAGCGTCGACAGAGACGACCCCGGTGCCAGCGTCACCTGACCGATGAACACGCGATCGTCCGAGCCGCTCGGTGCCCCGAATCCTCCCGGAGAGAGCTTCGCCCACACCCCCGACCATGAGTTCACCTCGAACGGGGTCGTCGGCGACGACAACGGAAACTGCTGGAGCGAGGGCCCCTGCGCGGTGTACCCATCGCTCGCGGTCGTCGAACTCGCCGGCGTCGACGGGCCGATCGTGTCAATCGTCCAATACGAATCCCACTGCAGCTGCGGGAACGCCGCGATCTGCTGCGCCGAAGGCGGAAGGTTGCTGCCAATCACCGGGTTGTACGAGGGGCCCCCGGTCCAGGTGATCGGGTTCCCGATCGACTGGGGCCCAGTCCCTCCCACGAGCCCCCCCGCGTCGATCACATTCACTTCAAATGGAGCAGGCCGCGCCAAAGCCGACCCAGCCAACACCACAACCGCCATCACGGCAATCATTGAACGACGCATCTTCGACCTCCTCAGGTCAACCACGGCCCCGCGCCGGGAGCGGCATAACGCCCCCGATGCTTGAGCCTCACCAACTCAGTCTACCCCGGCATCCCGCCGCGCCAACCACAATCTTCGTGAAGAATGAAGCCGCGCCGCCATCCAATCAGCCGGGTGGCGCGTGCCGGGGTTACGCCGCTCTGGGCGTACCCCGACGGTCCAGAATGCACACCCCCACGAGGCACAGCGGAGACGCCGTACCCGAGCACCCGGCTCTTGCGGTCGGCTGCGGGCCGTGTCGCCCGAACGGAATGCGTCCACGCCCGCCGCTTTTCCTCCGCCGGGACACGGCGCCGCAACAACTTTTCAGCGCCGTCGACGGAACGCCAGCACCCCGCCGGCCAACGCAACCGCCACTCCGACGCCCGGAGCCGGGATCGCCCGCACATAGATCGCGTACACAAACGCGCTGGCCGGCGGCGAGATCGGGAAAATGCTCGGCCCGAGGCGCTGTTCAACCTCGAGGTAGTACGACTGGCCCCACAGGCCGTTGTTGTTCGAGGCGTTGGCCGCGCCGAACTTCAGCGTGCCGAGTTCACCCGTTGGGCTGAGCGTGCCCGCGTCGCGGATGTTGGCGATGATCCCGAGCGTGGTCGGCTCGGGCGTGCCGGCGAGCAGCGTCACCTGGGCGATGAACACGCGGCTCTGCGGCCCGCTGCTCACCCACCCGCCGCCGGTGCCGGCGTTGAACCACACGCCGCTGAGTGAACCCACGCCGAACGGTGTCGTCGGCGTGGCCGTGGGGAAGAGGATGTTCGACGGCCCGCTCGCGGTGTAGCCGTCCGAGCAAGTGGTGCAGGACGCCGCGGTCGAAGGCCCGATCGGGTCGAGCGCGAGATAAGAATCGAACCCAAGCGCGGCGTTGCCCGCGATGCCCTGCGGCGAGGGCGGGATGTTCCCCCCAAACACCGGATTGTACGCCGCATGCGCCGGCGACCAGGTGATGGGGTTGCCGAGCGAACCGCCGGGGATGCCGCCGGCGTCGATGCGGTTAAGCTCGAAGGGCGTGACCGCGCCAAGGGCCGCCGGGGCTCCGAGCGCCGTCATTGCCAGCCACGTCGTCGAAACCAACCGTGAAGCGAGTTGCATGGTGATGTGCTCCGATGTTGCGTGAAACGCTTTGAAAAGAGAGACAGACTTGGAACGGCGATGAACCGCGCGGGAACGAACGACGCGG
Organism: Phycisphaerales bacterium; assembly: GCA_046154665.1. Taxonomy (GTDB): domain Bacteria; phylum Planctomycetota; class Phycisphaerae; order Phycisphaerales; family UBA1924; genus JAFLCM01. The sequence goes on from JBJXFG010000072.1 coordinate 32,954, forward strand.
CGCTGCGCCGACTAGCGCCGACGCCGCGATGCCGCCAAGCCCGCGATCGAGAGCATGCCCGCCGCGCCGGGGGCCGGGATCGCGATGACGAAGATCGCGTGCGACACCGCACCGACGAACGACCCGGTCAATCCGTCGGCGGGTCGGGACCGCGAGCTCAGGTAGTACGACTGCCCCCACTTGCCGCCGTTGTTCGAGGCGTTCTGAATTCCGAACCTCAGCTCGCCCAGCTCGCCCGTGGTGCTCACGGTGCCGAAGTCGCGGATGTTGACGAGCAGACCTTGCGTGGTCGGCTCGGAGCTCCCCGCCCGCAGGGTGATCTGCGCGATGAACATCTGCTGCGAACCCGGCAGCGGTTCCTGCGGTGCCGGGCCGCTGGCGATCCACCCGCCGTTCGCGCCGGCGTTGAACCACACGCCGCTGAGAGAACTCGACCCAAAGGGCGTCGTGGGCGTTGCGGTCGGGAAGATGATGCTCGAAGGACCGAGCGCGGTGTAATCGTCCGGCGGCTCGACCGGATTGATGTTCGGACGCGAGGGGCCGATCGGATCGATTGCGACATAGGAATCAAACTGAAGGGCGGCGTTGCCCGCGATGGACTGCTGCGCCGGCGGGGAGTTCCCGCCCGTCGCCGGGTTGAACGCCGCACCGCCGGTCCAGGTGATCGGGTTCCCCAGCGAACCGCCGGGGATGCCGCCGGCGTCGATGGTGTTCACTTGGAAGGGCTGGCCGGCACCTTGAGCCGCACCCGTCGCGCCCAGCGCAGCGCACGCCGCAACTCCGGCGTTCAGCACGCGACGACGCCGCACCGACATGAACCCAGCCAAGCCCAGCAACCCCGCCGCGCCGGGCCCCGGCACGGCGACCACATAGATCTCGTACGAAGTCGCACCAACGAAAGCGCCGGTGAGCCCACGCGCTGGTCGAGCACGCAACCCGAGGTAGTAAGGCTGCCCCCACCGCCCGCCGTTGGTGGTTGCGTTTTCAATGCCGAACCTGAGCAGGCCGGTTTCCCCGAGCGGGTTGGCGGTGCCGAAGTCGCGGATGTTGACCGCCACACCCGCAGTTGTCGGCGGGCTGGTGCCCGGTCGCAGCGTGATCTGGGCGATGAACAGGGTCAGCGGGTCATTGAAGGCATCACCCGGACGATACTCGTCACTCCGAATAAACCCGGCGTTGGGCGCGCTCGCGTTGTTGAACCACACTCCGCCAAGCGAGCCGAGCGAAAACGGTGTCGTTGGCGTTGCGGGAGGATTCACAAGACTCGTGGGCCCCAGCGCGGTGTACCCGCAAGATTGGGTGCTGCAACTCGGAGCCTGACTCGCGCCGGCTGGGTCAATTGCAACATATGAGTCCCACTGCACCAGTGCACTTCCCGCGATAGCATTCGTGTGCGGCGGGAAGTTGCCCCCCGTCGCCGGATTGTAGGCCGCATTCGCCGGCGACCAGGTCATCGGATTCCCCACCGATTGCCCCGGCACGCCCCCGGCGTCGACGCGGTTCACCTCGAACGGCGCCCCCCGGACGCTCGAACACACGCCTGCGCACGCAAGCACCGCGAGCATCACACCGGCGCGGCGGGCGCCGCGCGGGCACGCCGCTCCCAGCGCCACCGCGGACGCGCCGCGAAAGTGGTGCCGCACCCACGCCTCAATCATCGCCTGCAAGCAGACCGAGTCCATCTCCGCAACCGTTCCGAAGTACCGCATCGAAAACTCCTTTGTGCGTTGTGCAACGCATGGCCCGCGACCCGAGACGAACCTGAAAACGAAAACTCACCGACGGCGCCGCGCCGCCGCGACGCCCACCAGCATCATCGCGCCCGCCGCGCCCGGCCCCGGCACGGCCCGCACCAGCACTTCGTACGACGTCGCGTTGGCAAACGCCCCCACCAGCCCGGTGGTCGGCGTGACGCGAAGGTCAAGGAAGTACGCCTGCCCCCACTTGCCGCTGTTGTTTGTGGCGTTCTGCGCGCCGAACTTCAGCGCGCCGAGTTCGCCGGTGGTGCTGACGGTGCCGAAGTCGCGAATGTTGACCAGCACGCCGTCGGTGGTTGGTACGCTCGACCCCGCACGGAGCGTGATCTGGGCGATGAACATGATGTTCTCATTCGAGCCGCTGGTGACGAAGCCGCCACCCGCGCCCGCGTTGAACCACACGCCGCTGAGCGAAGAAGCTGAGAAGGGCGTGGTGGGCGTGGCGGTCGGATAGATGATGCTCGTCGGGCCGAGTGCCGTGTAGCCCTCAACTGGGTTGAATGGTTTCAGATTCCCGAAAGACCGCCCGCGCGGGTCGATCGCGAGGTACGAGTCCCACCCGATCGCGGCGTTCCCGGCGATGGCCTGCTGAGCCGGCGGGAAGTTCCCACCCGTCGCCGGGTTGAACGCCGCGCCGCCGGTCCAAGTGATCGGGTTCCCCAGCGAACCGCCGGGGATTCCGCCGGCGTCGATGGTGTTGATCTGGAATGGTGCGCCGGCACCGAGGGCCGTCGATGCGCCGAGCGCGAGGATCGACAACGCCGCACCGCGAGCACCGAGCACGCCAACGCACGCCGAAGAAACGAGCCGCTGGTTCATGACCGAATCTCCCGAAGCCCCTGGCTCTCGATCGTCGTGCCGCGGAACACCTCGGTCCGTTCCCGCGGCCGCCCTCAGCAGAGAACTTACCACGGCCGAGAAACGCCACGCAAGTGCGAAGCGGATTTTTTGGACTGATTTCTTCCCGGCACGGCTTCGAGGGTTTGCAACGATGTGTCACACGTGATGGGCTGGCACCAAACTCGAGTGGGCGCCAAGCCAAACGAGCCCGGAGCGTCAGCGACGGGTCTTGGAAGCGCCGGAAGAGCAGGGCCATTCCAACCCGCTCGCTTACGCTCGGGGCTCGTTTTCTTGGCGATTCTGGTTCGCGGAGTGCCGGCATCGCGTCAACTGAGAAATGAAAACCGGCGGACCCAGTTGGGCCCGCCGGTTGGTTTCGAAGGTTTGCTTCAGGCTCGATGGAGAATCGGGCCTTGGATCTTCTTCAGACGACGCTTACCGAAGCGGTCGCATTAGCGACGGCGACGGAGGGCGACCAGACCAGCGATGCCGGCCAGGCCAGCGGCGCCGGGGGTCGGGACCTGGGCGACGAAGATCTCGTAGGAGATCGCGCCGGTGGCGAACGCGCCGGTCAGGCCCGTGGCGGGGGTGGCGCGGAAGTCGAGGTAGTAGGCGAAGCCCCACTTGCCGGCGTTGTTGCTGGCGTTGGCCAGGCCGAAGCGGAGGGTGCCGAGTTCGCCGTCAGCGTTGAGGGTGCCCGAGTCCTTGATGTTGATCAGCGCGCCCTGGGTGGTGGGGACGCTAGAACCGGCGCGGAGGGTGATCTGGGCGATGAAGAAGCGGTCGGTGGGGCCGCTGGAGACGAAGCCGCCGCCCGCACCGGCGTTGAAGTACACGCCGCTGAGCGAGCCGTTGGCGCCGGTGGCACCGAAGAAGGTGGTGGGGGTGGCGTTCGGGAAGATCGCGTTCGAGGGGCTGGTGGCGGTGTAGCCGTCAGAGCAGGTCGTGCAGGACGAGGCGGTCGAGCGACCGAGGCCGTCGAACATCGCGTACGAGTCCCAGCCGATCGCGGCGTTGCCGGCGATGGACTGCTGGGCGGGGGCGAAGTTACCGCCGGTGGCGGGGTTGAACGCGGCGCCGGTGGCACCGGTGCCGGCGGGGCCGGTCCAGGTGATCGGGGCGCCGAGCGAGCCGCCGGGGATGCCGCCGACGTCGACCGTGTTGATCGCGAACGGCGCAGCCGAGGCAGCGCCAGCGAGAGCGAGGACCGCAGAAGCGGAAAGCAGCTTCGTAACCATGAAAAAAATCTCCATCTCTTACTTTGTGACTCCAATCCCAGACCTTGCCCACGGCGGGCAGGGCCTTTGTGCATCGTGAGTATACCCCGATTTTCAAGCGCGCCAAATGCTTCGTGCGGGGAATCTGAATGCCGCGAAGACAATTTTCCGTTCAGGAGGGTGATTGGCTCTGTCTGTTCGGATTTTGAAAGGTTTTCGGACGTGGGGAAAGGGGTGGTGGGCAGTGGGCAGTGGGCAGTGGGCGGTGGGCAGTGGGCAGTGGGCAGTGGGCAGTGGGCAGTGGGCAGTCGGAAGGCGGGAATAAGCAAGAGGGAAGAGGCAGCGGGGATGGGGGAGGGGGGATGGGGGA